>JANLYQ010000102.1:0-16029 GCA_031365725.1 Sporichthyaceae bacterium
CTGTCCAACCGGCCATACGTCCAATTCCTTGGCCGAGCAAGTCGGTGACCGGTAGGTGTCCGACAGCGCGAGTTCAGACGCGGCGTCTGAAGGGCAGCAACCGCTGCATCGCCGACGACGAGGCGTTCTCGGCAAACAGCAGCTGAGGTTCGGCAGCGTGAGAACGCGGCCTTTGCCTGCCTTCTATCAGCCGGAATCCTTGTGGCGCACTTGCTCGCCGACCCCGATTGCGCGGACCGCGTCGCGGGTCAACTCGAGCCGCGTTCCTCGGCGAACATGCGCAGCGCGAAGCGGCCTCCAGGGGTGTCGCGCAGCCGCAGCACCTCGGTGCGCATCGCCGCCGGCACGTCGTCCGGGGCGGGGTAGGGCGCTCGGGTCCCCGGCGGCAGCAGCACCGGAGAGGCCAGCGCCGCAAAGGTGAGGTCGGCGGCGGTGAACTGGCTTCCTGTGAGGAACCGCCGACCGTCCGCCAGCAGCGCGCCGACTTCGTCGAACAGTGCATGCACACGGTCCAGCGAGCGCGCCGCGCTGGCGGGCGTGATGCGGAACGCTCGCTGCACGAGGCGCATGAACACCGGCATGACCAGAGGCAGCAGCCAGCGTTCCAGCCGCGGCACGCCACGCGACACCATGGGCCGCAGCAGTGCCGACCGGCCCAGCAGTTGGGCATAGGCCCACCGCCGCGCGTGCGGCCCCAGCTCGTCGTCGAAACGCCGCACGAGCGCGTCCACGGCCTGCCGGCCGGCGGGGTCGCGCGGGTAGAGCACACCGCCACCGCAGGCCCCGTCAGCGTGCTGCAGGATCGAAGTCGAGTCGGTCAGGCAGATGCTTCCGTGCACGAGAACCGGAACACTGCCGCCGCCATGGCGGCCGGTGGCTCGGCGGTGCAGCAGCGGAATGTGCGGCTCCTCGCGGTACGGCAGGCCGGTGCGGTCGAGCGCCCAGCGTGCCTTCTCGACGTAGTGGCTGTGGGGCATCGTGATGAGCCTGGCCCTCACGATGTCCGATGTCGGCTGATGATGAGCAGGCGGCACCGGGTCCCCTGGTCCCGGCGTCGAGGACGGCGCTTCGATGTGATCGACGGTGTCAGTCATCTGGCAAGGGCGCCGTGGCGGTGGACGCCCACATTGTCGGTGGCGACGCCGGTCGCGTCGACCCGTGATTGGCGCTCCGCGGTGACCGGGTACCGAACGGGCTGCGGTCGCTGACCGCTTGCGAATGGCCGGCGAAAGCAAGTCTGGGCCGATATTGATAGCCTCGCTGCGTGCTGCGCCGCGCCATGCTCACGGGGCAGCCGATGGCTGGCCGCGAGGACGTGTACCTTTCCCGGCCGGTCGACGATAGCGACACCCGCCCAAACCGCGAGAGGCCCACCGCATGCCATCCCTCCCGTCACGCGCCGAAGTCCCCGTCGAGACCACCTGGGACCTGTGCGACCTGTTCCCCGATGAGGCCGCCTGGGAGGCCGAGTTCGAGGCCGTCGACGCCGCCCGCCAGGCGCTGGCGGCCTACGAGGGCCATCTCGGCGCCGACGCCGTGACGCTGCTGGCATGTCTGACGGACGCCGAGGCGCTTGGCGCGCGGCTGATGCGCGTCAGCACCTTCGCCTACTTGCGCAACGCGCAGGACGCCACGCAACCGCCGCACCAGGCCGCGGTGGCCCGCGTCGCGGCGCTGCAGGCGCGGGTCGACGCGGCGACGAGCGTCGTGGACTCGGAGATCCTCGCGCTGCCGGACGGCGTGCTGCAGCGCTGGCGCTCGATGGAGACGGGCCTTCAGGTGTCCGGACACCGCGACGACAGCGGCCACCAGCAAAGGTCCGACGAAGGCACCGACCTGGTCCAGCGCCTTGTGGACGGCGAATCCACGCCCCAGCCCGACCTGAGTCGCGACCCGCGCGAGCAGGGCCGACTTCGACGGGCTGCGCACCGCCTTACCGGTGCGTTCGGCGAGGACCAGGGTGCAGGCGAGGGCGAGTCCGGCAGCACCGACGAACGGCGTCACCGCCAGCAGCGGCACGCAGACCGCCGTGAGTCCGTAGCCCCACAGGGTGAGGTTCCAGTAGTGCCCGGACCGGTCAGCCAGCGGGCCGAACACCAGCCGCAGCACCAGGGCAGCTGCCTCGCCGGCACCCGTGACCAGCCCCACCAACGCGGCAGAGGCACCGAGGGAGGCCAGCAGCGGCCCGGTCACCGAGCGCGCGCCCTCATAGACCATGTCGGCCGCGAGGCTCACGACCCCGAACCCGACCACGGCCCGCCAGGGTGACCGCACGTGGTCCCCTTCCGTCCTGCGCCGGGTCCGGCTAGTAGCGTTGGCCGCTCATCGTAGGAGTCGTGGGGTGCGCATGCCGGTCCAGGTCACCGGGTTGTTCGGACTGGTCAACGGCTTCGCCCGTGACACGGGCTGGCTCAACGAGCCCGTCCTGCTGTTCGCGACGTACGGCGTGCTGGTCTTCGCCGCGCTGCTCGTCGTCGGCTTCTCCCTCGCCCGCACGATGGGTTCGCAGTCGATGGCCGCGGCGCTGTGGGCCGGGGCCGGGACCCTGCTGGCAGTGTGGGTCAACCAGCCGATCGTGCATGCCGTCAACGAGGCGCGGCCCTATACGACACATCACGACATCCTCGTGCTCGCCCACCGCTCGACCGACGGGTCCTTCCCCTCCGACCATGCGGTGATGGCCGGAGCGGTCACGACCGGGCTGTTCCTCATGTCGCGTCGACTCGGTGCGATCTCGGCCGTGGTGGCTGCACTGATGGCGTTCTCACGCGTCTACATCGCCGCGCACTATCCGCACGACGTGCTCGCCGGCCTCGGGCTGGGCGCCGCGGTGGTGCTGATCGGCTGGTTGCTGCTGGCCCGCCTGTTGACCGGGCTTGTACGCCGCCTGCGCGGCACCCGGCTGCGGCCGCTGCTGCGGGCCGACTCGAGCCTCGACACGTCGCAACCGCTGGCCGGGGTGACCGCGGGACGCGGCGCCGGGCCGGACCATCGGCGCTCGGCACGACGACGGCGGTCCCGGGCCACTCCGTGAGCTCGTTGGTCGACTCGCTGCTGCACCTACCGGCGGCCACGGCGTACGTCGTGATTGCAGCTCTTGTGTTCGCCGAGGCCGCGGTCTTCGTCGGCTTCGTGCTGCCTGGTGAGACGGCGGTGCTCCTCGGCGGGGTGCTCGCCGCGTCGGGCCGGTTGTCGTTGGTCGCGTTGCTCCCGCTGGTCGTCATCTCGGCGGTCGTGGGCGACAGCGTGGGCTACGAGGTGGGCCGGGTCTTCGGCCCGCGGCTGCTGTCGAGCCGGTTGCTGCGCAGTCGCGCCGAGCGGTTGGACCGGGCCCGCGCGACGTTGCGCCGACGTGGTGGCTGGGCCGTGTTCGTCGCGCGGTCGACGGCGTTCCTGCGAGCCGTGGTCCCGGGCCTGGCGGGGGTCAGCCGGATGCCTTACCGGACGTTCCTGCTGTGGAACGCCGCCGGTGGGCTGGTCTGGGGCGTCGGTGTGACGCTGCTCGGCTACTCGGCCGGAGCGTCGTACCGCACGGTGGAGAAGACCCTCGGTCGGGCCAGCGCCATCATCGCGGCGGTGCTCGTGCTGGGGGTCGTTGCGGTCTACCTACGCCGGCGCCGACGGCACCGGGGCGTCGACGAGTCCGCGGACACCGCCGACTAGCTGCCATCACGTGTGCCCCGTCGAGTGTCGGAAGGTGGCTGCCGGGGCGGATCGAGTGGCGGAAGGTGGCTGCCTGCCGCCTCCCCGGACGACCAGGTTCCGCCACTCGCGGAGGTCGGCGGGGCGGAGGTCGCCGGGGCGGAGCGGCGGTCCGACCTGCGGCGGGCGTCAGAGGTGCGCGGGACCTGGGATCACCGAGGGCGCCAGCACGCGGTCCGGCACGAGCTCAGTGAGCAGCGCGCGGACGCGGGCATCGATGTCGGCGACAATGCCCAGGACGGTGTCGTGGTCCTGACCCTTCGGGTCGTCCAACGGCCAGTCGCGGTAGCGCGCACCGAGGTACACCGGGCACGACTCGCCACACCCCTGGGTCACGACGACGTCGTAGGTCCCGGTCGGGTCGAAGCCCTTGGGCACCTCGTTGCTGACGTCGAGCCCGAGTTCGACGAGCACGTCGGCGACCTCGGCGTGCACCGCGGTGCCTGGTTCGGAGCCGGCCGAGGACACCTCGACCGCATCGCCGCCGTAGTGCTCGGTGAGCACCTTGCTGGCCATCGACCGGCCGCCGTTGGCCTTGCAGGCAAACAGGATGCGGGGCTTGCTCGTCATGACTCGACCTCCGGGAAGAGAGAGTGGACCAGGCCCATGCCGACGGCCGCCCCGACCACCTGTGCGACGACGAACCCCGGCACCGACCCGGGCGCGATGCCGGCGAAGGTGTCGGAGAACATCCGACCGACGGTCACCGCCGGGTTGGCGAAGGAGGTCGAGGACGTGAACCAGTACGCCGCCCCGATGTAGGCACCGACCGCGGGCGCAGCCAGCGGGGTCCGGCCGCTGCGCACCAGCGCGAAGATCAGCAGCACGAGCCCCGCGGTGGCCACGACCTCGCCGAGCCATAGGCGGGCGTCGGTGCGGTCGTGGCTCGCGAACGCCGCCGGTACGTCGTACATCGTGTTGGCGAGCAATGCACCACCGACAGCGCCGATGGTCTGCGCGAGGCCGTAGGCGATGACCTCGGGCCCCGTGATGCCCTTGCCTTTGCCCCGGCTGAGCAGCCAGTCGGCGGCCGAGACCACGGGGTTGAAATGAGAGCCGGAGACCGGACCGAACAGCAGGATCAGCACGGTCAGGCCGAGCACCGTGGCTGTCGAGTTCTCCAGCAGCTGAAGGCCGACGTCGCGCGGCGAGAGTCGCTGGGCGGCGACGCCCGACCCGACGACGACCGTGACCAGCAGGCCCGTCCCGAGCAGCTCGGCGCCCAGACGTCTGGCGAGGGCCGGGGTCAGCCGCATCAGCAGCACGCAGCGGCTGACGGCCCGAGTGCGTCGGCCGTGCTCGTGACGCAGCAGGTGCCGTCGTTGATCTCGGTGGCCTCATCGAGCGCGGTCGTCGTCGCGCCCTCGAGGTGGGCGTCTGCGTCGGCGAGCACGGTGTAGACCTCCCAGCGCTCCTGCCCCGGGCCGGTGACCCAGACCTTGTCCTGCAGGGCGTAGCAGCAGACGGTGCCGTCCTCGACCTCGGTGGCCAGACCCTCGGCGGCGAGGCGTCGGGTGGCGGCGACGACCTCGTCGGTGGACGCGACCTCGACACCGAGGTGGTTGATCGAGCCACCGTGGCCGGGGTTCTCGATGAGCACCAGCTTGAGGGCGGGATCCTCGAGCGCGAAGTTGGCATAGCCCGGGCGGCGTTTGGCCGGCTGCGCCTGGAACAAGGCCGAGTAGAACCCGACGGCAGTATCGATGTCGTCGACGTTGAGGGCGAGCTGGACACGGGACATGGCTGCCTCCTCGGTGCAGGGCGACCGCGAGACCGCGATCGGTGTCCGCACTGTGCCTACATATTTGACATACGTCAAGAAGGTGGCACGATGACTATCGTGCCCAAGCCGCTGCCCGCGCTCGCCGACACGTCACCGATCTGCTGCCCGCCGCTGGGCACCGATGCGCAGCTGGGCCGACAGGACGCCGTCGAGCTCGCCGTGCGCCTGAAGGCCCTTGCCGATCCCGTCCGCCTGCAGCTGGTCGCCCACCTCGTCGGCGCCCCGGACTGGGAGGCCTGCACCTGCGACCTCGCTCCCGTGGTCGGGCTCACCGAGGGCACCGTCAGCCACCACCTCAAACAGCTGAGCCAGGCCGGACTCGTCACCAAGCGCCGCGACGGCATGAACGTCTGGTACCGCCTGGTCCCGGAGGCCCTTACCGCCATCTCCCGCACCCTCGACCCGGGCTGCTGCTGACTCGACCCCAGCCCCGTCCCCCAGTCGCCGCCCCCGGCCCCGCCCGCTGCCACTCGGCCCGCCATCATTCAGGTGACGGGCCTTGTCTTTGTTACTCGTCAGTAGCATCATCATTGTTACTGGTCAGTAGCTCCGAGAGGAACGCACCCGACATGGGCCACTACAAGAGCAACCTGCGCGACATCGAGTTCACCTTGTTCGAGGTGCTCGGCCGCGAGCAGGTGCTGGGCGCCGGGCCTTGGGCCGACGTCGACGCCGACACGGCGCGCAGCATCCTGGCCGAGGTCGAGCGCCTGGCCACCCATGAGCTAGCGGCCTCCCTGCAGGACTCCGACCAGCATCCCCCGATGTTCGACCCGGCCACCCACACGGTCACGATGCCGGCCAGCTTTGCCGCCAGCTATCAGGCCTACATGGACGCCGAGTGGTGGCGGATGGACCTGCCCGAGGAGCTGGGCGGGACTCCCGTCCCACCGAGCCTGCGCTGGGCTGTGGCCGAGCTCGTGCTGGGGTCCAACCCGGCCGTGCACATGTACTCCTCCGGCATGGCCTTCGCCAAGGTCCTGCACGACATCGGCACCCCCGAGCAGCACAAGGTCGCCCAGCGCATGGTCGACGGGCGCTGGGGCGCCAGCATGGTGCTCACCGAGCCCGACGCCGGCTCCGACGTGGGTGCGGGCCGGGCCAAGGCAGTGCAGCAGCCCGACGGCACCTGGCACATCGAGGGCGTCAAGCGCTTCATCACCTCGGCCGAGCACGACATGACCGACAACATCGTGCACCTCGTGCTGGCCCGTCCCGAAGGCGCCGGCCCAGGAACCAAGGGGCTCTCGCTCTTCATCGTGCCCAAGATGATGTTCGACTGGGACTCCGGTGAGCTCGGCGCCCGCAACGGGGCCTACGTCACCAACGTCGAGCACAAGATGGGCCTCAAGGCGTCGACCACCTGCGAGCTGACCTTCGGCGAGCGCGAGCCGGCCGTCGGTTGGCTGGTCGGTGAGGTGCACGACGGCATCGCGCAGATGTTCCGCATCATCGAGTTCGCCCGGATGATGGTCGGCACCAAGGCGATCGCGACCCTGTCGACCGGCTACCTCAACGCGCTCGACTACGCCCGCACCCGGGTGCAGGGTGCGGACCTGACCCAGATGACCGACAAGGCCGCGCTGCGGGTCACGATCACGCACCATCCCGACGTACGCCGGTCGCTGATGACCCAGAAGTCCTACGCCGAGGGCATGCGCGCGCTGCTGCTCTACACCGCGAGCATCCAGGACGACATCGTGCTCGCCGAGGCGACGTACGACGGTGCGACCCGCACCCCCGAGCACGACCTGGCGGTCCGGCTCAACGACCTGCTGCTGCCGGTCGTCAAGGGCTACGGCTCGGAGAAGTCCTACGAGCTGCTCGGCTCGCAGTCGCTGCAGACCTTCGGCGGCTCGGGCTATCTGCAGGACTATCCGCTCGAGCAGTACATCCGTGACGCGAAGATCGACACGCTCTACGAGGGCACGACCGCCATCCAGGGGCTGGACTTCTTCTTCCGCAAGGTGGTGCGCGACCAGGGGCAGGCACTGACCGCGCTGCTCACGCAGGTGCGCGAGTTCGCCAAGGGTGACGAGGGCAACGGTGCCCTGCGGGTCGAGCGCGACCTGCTCGACACGGCCGTGAGCGACGTCCAGGGCATCGTCGCCACGATGGTCGGCGCGCTGACCGCCGCCACCCAGGACGCTGCCAACATCTACCGGGTCGGTCAGAACACCACCCGGCTGCTGATGGCGTGCGGCGACGTGATCGTGGCCTGGCTGCTGCTGCGTCAGGGCGCGGTGGCCCAGCACGCTCTGGACGCCGGCGCGACCGGGCGGGACCGGTCGTTCTACCTGGGCAAGGTGGCGGCCGCGCGGTTCTTCGCCGCCCAGGTCCTGCCGTTGCTCAGCGCGCAGCGTGCGGTCGCCGAGAGCATCGACAACGGGCTGATGGACCTGCCCGAAGACGCCTTCTGACGCTGCGCCGGGCCGACGTGGGCTGAGGTGAGCCGAGCCTGGCGGGGGTGGTCACTGGCCCGTCCGGGTGAGGTCGGTGTGACGTGGCGACTAGTGGGGTATCGGTACGTCAGCCGTGGACACGGGTCTGCGGCCTGCGGCCCACCGCCGTACGAGGTCAACTCAGGGAGACCACCATGGGCATCGGAGTCAGCATCCTTCTGATCGCCGTAGGCGCCATCCTCGCCTTCGCCGTCAACGTCAGTGTCTCCGGCCTCGACATCGCGGTGGTCGGCTACATCCTCATGCTCGTCGGCATCATCGGCCTGATCATGACCGCCCTGATCTGGGGCCCGCGCAGCCGCGCGACCCGCGCAGGCACCGGCACCGTGGTCGAGGAGCGCCGGGTCTACGACGACCGCATCTGAGCCGACGTCTGCGGCGAGTCAGCCGGAGAGATAGAGCTCGAGCGACCCGGGGCCACCGGCCACCAGACGCACCGGCACACCCCAGTCCTGCTGATGGACGTGGCAAGCCGGAAACTCCACGTCGCCAGCCTCCTCGCAGGACGCCGCCATCGCGGCGACGTGCAGCACCCCGCCACCCACATGGGCGTCCAGCACCAACGCGCGGGTGAGGCCCGTGCCGCGTCCCTCGCCCGACCGGAGCAGGCCGGGCGGGGTCGAGGTGACCACCAGCCGCGTGGCCGGCCCGTAGCGCTCGTCCAGCTTCTGCCCCGCCGGCGGCCGGAACACGACCTCGAGCGACACCGCACCGGGCGCGAGCTCGGTGGCCGGGCGCTGGGTGCGCTGGGCGACCCCGTCGACGACCAGGGCCGCAGCCGGCAGTCGCAGCCGGGTCAACCGGTGCGCCGCGGACTCGACCACCACCAGGTCCCCGTCGACCACCACAGCGTCGCTGGGTTCGGCGAGACCGGTGAGCAGGGTGCTCACCGTGCCGTCCGCCGGGTCGAACCGGCGTACGGCGCCGTTGTAGGTGTCGCACACCGCCACGGATCCGTCCGGCAAGACGGTCACCCCGAGGGGGTGCTGCAGCAGTGCCGACGCAGCTGGGCCGTCGACGTGCCCGAAGTCGAACAGGCCGCTGCCGGCCGCTGTGCTGACGAGACCGTCGGCCAGCAAGCGCAGCGACGACGTCTCGGCGTCGGCGAGCCACAGCCGCGGACCATCCGCGGCCAGCCCCGAGGTCTGCGCGAACCACGCGTCGGCCAGTGGTCCGTCGACTAGCCCCTCGTTGCGGGTGCCGGCCAGCACCGCCACCCGACCCGTCACCGGGTCGAAGGACCACAGCTGGTGGATGCCGGCCATCGCCACGACCACCAGCCCGGCGGCGGCGCTGTCACCCGCGGCGGCGTCCTCGCTGTCACCGCCGGCGGCGTCCCACCACGCGACGTCCCACGGCGAGGACAGATCGGCGACATCGGAGCCCGGCATCCACGGCCGACCACTGCCGGCCACGGTCCGGACCTCGCCGGTGGCCAGCGCCAGCCCACGAAGCAGGTGGTTGACGGTGTCGGCGACGATGACGTCATAGCCGACGGCCGCAGCCACCGACGGTGGCAGCAGGCACAATCCTTGCGGCTCGTCGAACGACGCCACCCCTGCCGGGCCGTCGACCGCACCACGGCCTCCCGACCCGATCCGGCGCAGCACCGTCTCGTGATCGTGCGCCAGCTCGACCAGCGAGTGGTGGCCGCTGTCGGAGACCAGGAAAGTGTTACCGGGCAACAGGATTACCTTGCCCGGGAAGCGCAGCTCGGTGTCCCCCGGCGGCGGCGCGACATAGGGTCCGGTGCCGCGGTGCAGCGTCCCCTTAGCCTCGTGCTCGGCCACCAGATCGGCGACGAGGCGGTCGAGGGCGTGGGCATGTCCCTCGCCGGAGAGCTGCGCGACGACATAGCCCTCGGGGTCGACGACCACGAGGGTGGGCCAGGCACGAGCGGTGTACGCCGACCAGGTCTGCAGCTCGGGATCGTCGAGCACCGGGTGGTGCACGCCGTAGCGTTCGACCGCGGCAACGACAGCGGCAGCCTCGCCCTCGTGGGCGAACTTGGGCGAGTGCACCCCGACCGTCACCAGCACGTCGGACCACCGCGCCTCCAACGGACGCAGCTCGTCGAGCACGTGCAGGCAGTTGACGCAGCAGAAGGTCCAGAAGTCGAGCAGCACGATCTTGCCGCGCAGCCCGGCGATCGACAGCTCGCGACCGCCGGTGTTGAGCCACCCGCGCCCCTGCAGCTCGGGAGCCCGGACCCGTGCGCGCCGGGCCGGGGTCGACGTCACGAGCGACATTCTCCAGGAGTCGAGGCCGACACCGGGCGCGGCCCGTTGACGGCGTGCGGAGACGGGACGAGTCTCACCCTGTCACCAGCACGAACGAAGGAGGCCCCGTCATGGCCGCACTGCTCTGCCGTCTCGGCCGTCACGCGTGGGAGCACAAGCAGAACCCGGAGGTCGGCGGAGCGGCCGGCGGGTACGACCAGTGCAGCCGCTGCGGCAAGGAGCGACCGGTGTACCACCCGCCTAAGACCGGCGTGGCGGGCTAGAGCTTGGAGAGCTTGGGGTACGGCGTGGTGATGCGCAGCTCGCGACCAGCGAAGTCGACGAGCACCGCCACCCCCTCCTCGATGCCGATGATGCGGCCGAGGCCGCACTGGTCGTGCGTCACGCGGTCACCCACCTCGAAGACCGGCACCGGCTTGGCGACCGGGTCGCGGAAGGGGCTGCCTGCAGGGCGGGGGCGCGGGGTGGATCGTGACGATGTCATCGGTGCAAGTATGCGCCTTATCAGCCGCCAGCGGGGCCGGTCACCGACTGTTCTAGCGCCGCGAGGTCCAAGACACGCACCGCGGCAGTGGCCAGAGCGTCGCTCAGGGCGTCGCGCCCGGGGCTCAGCACGACCAGCGGGCCGACGTGCGCAAGCTCGGCAAAGATGCCGTCGTTGCTGACGACCAGGGTCTGCGCGTCCCGCAGATCGAGCTCATCGATCAGCGCGAGCAGCGCCACGTCGGCGAGGTCGCTGCCGGCCGGGACCTCGATGGCGGTGGCCGCGAACTCCTCGAGGTACGGCGCCCCTCGGCGCACGGCTCCGGCCTGCCCGGCCATCGCCACGTGGTCGGCCTGCCGGGCCAGCGCGACCATCACCGCCATCCGGGCCCGCCATCGGGCCGGACCAGCCCGCAGGTTGTCGAGATCGACCAGCAGCACCCGCGGCGCCTCGCCCTCGACCCAGAGCGGATCGGTCGTGACGCGCTCCACCAGAGCTGCGCTCAGCGGGTCCGAGTCGAGGAGCAGCGACGCCTGGTCGACCAGGACTCGGCCGGAGGGAAACCAGACGTAGTCGTCCCACTCCCCCTGCCCGCCACCGAGACCCATGGGGTCATCGTGACAGGCGCGGGGTCATCGTGACAGGCGCGAGGTCATCGTGACAGGCGCGCGAGCCGACGGTCAGCCAGCACCGGGAACGCGGCCCGGGTGGCAGCCACGACACCCGGGTCGACCTGAACCACCAGCACCTCCTCGTCGGTGCCTGCCTCGGCCAGCACCTCGCCCCACGGGTCGACCACCATCGAGTGCCCGCCCATCGGCACACCGGCGTGACTGCCGCCGGTGTTGCAGGCGATCACCGTCACCTGGTCCTCGACCGCGCGAGCCTGCACGAGCAGCCGCCAGTGCCCGACCCGGCGCGCCGGCCACGCCGCGGGAAGCAGCACCGTCTCGGTCCCGGCATCGAGCAGCGCCCGGAACATCTCGGGGAACCGCAGGTCGTAGCACGTCGCCAGGCCGAAGGTCTCGTGCACCACGGTGTCCTCGCCGGCAGTCATCACCGCGGGCTCCCCGGCGCCGAAACCGAACAGATGGATCTTGCGGTACGTCGCCAGCAGCGCGCCGCTCGGCCCGACCAGCACCGAGGTGTTGAACAACCTGCCGGCCTCGTCGCGCTCGACGAACGAGCCGATGTGCACCTTCGCGCCCAGCTCGGCAGCAGCCGCCCGCAGGCTCGTCACCACCGGCCCGTCGAGCCCTTGCGCACCCGCTGCCCACGCGTCGTAGGCGAAACCGCCGTCCGGCCACAGCTCGGGCAGCACGACCAGGTCAGCACCCGTCTGGGCGCGCACGAGGTCGGCGACCCGGGCCACCCGGGCCGTCGGGGTCTCGTCGTCGCCGTAGGCGACCTGCACCACGTGGACCTGCACGCCGCTTAGCCTCGCACGCATGACGACGGACCTGCATCCCTTGGTCGAGACCTACGCGCACGCCCTGCAGTCGTTCGGCTCGGTCGCGGACGGGCTGGCGCCAGGCGACTGGGAGCTGGCGACCGAGTGCCCCGGCTGGTCGGTGCGCGACCAGGTGGCCCACGTGGTGGCCCTCGAGCTGCAGCTGGGCGGGGCCGCGCTGCCGTCCCGGCTGCCGGCCTACGGCGAGCACGTCCGCAACGACTTCGGTCGGCACATGGAGGACGGGGTCGCCGCCCTGCGCGACCTGAGCACCGACGCCTTGCTCGAGCGCCTGGCCGAGGCCGGCGAGAAGCACCTCAGCCAGCTGCGCGCCGAGACCCTCGACCCCCACCGGCTGGTCCCAGGGCCGGTCGGCACCGACGTCCCGCTGTCCGGGCTGCTGCCGCTGCGGGTCTTCGACATCTGGACCCACGAGCAGGACGTACGCCGGGGCGTGGGGCACCCGGGCGGCCTGGGGGGTCCGGCGGCCCAGCTGTCGGTGCTGCGGATGACGGCCGGCCTGGGCCGGGTCGTCGGCAAGGCGGTAGCACCCCCGGCGGGCACGTCAGTGGGGTTCCAAGGGACGGGGGACGTGCCTGTCGCGCTGACCGTCACGGTGGGTCCGGACGGCCGGGCCGCCGACACTCCCGGGATCGGTGCGGACGCGACCGTCACCCTCGCCACGACCACCGAGACGCTGATGCGACTGGCCGCCGGCCGGGTCGACCCGGCCACCTCGGCGGTCGAGATCGTCGGCGACCAGGGGCTCGGTCGGGTGGTGCTGGACCACCTGTCGATGACCCCCTGAGTGGGCCGGGGGTCCCGCTGCGATCACGGCATCACCCGTTCGGTCGGCGAACCCCTCAAACTCGGCCCCCCTCACCCCTAAGGGACCCCTAACCATCTTGCCGGTAGCGCCCCTGAGGTCCGACGTTGTGATCGGCACCCCCCACCGGTCACCAGCAGGGAGACAGCGCTCATGAGAAGGTCACGCCGCGTCGCAGCCACCATCGTCACCGCCACCGCCGTCCTGGGTGGTGCCGGTGTCGCCGTCGCTGCTGTGCAGCACGCCGTGAGCTCCCCGGCCACCTCCCCCGCCGCCGCCCAGAAGAACCTCAAGGACGGTGCCCTGGCCGGCTACCTGTCGTCGCTGAGCCAGCGCGAGCGCGACCTGCAGGCCAGCCTCGCTGCCACCCGTGAGCTCGCCGCGGGGTCGAGCCCGTCCAGCGCGGACGACGCCACCCCCGAGCCCGGCGACGACAGCCCCGCTCCGGTCGCCTCCACGACCCCCACGCCGGGCACGCCGAGCGCGACGCCCAGCCCGCGACCCAAGCGCAGCGACGACTCCGATGACGAGACACCGTCAGCAAGCGCGTCCAGCACTGACGACGGCGACGACGACAGCGACGAGATCTCCGGCAGCCCGACTGCGACCCCGAGCACCTCACCGACCCCGCACGACGACGACGGCGACAACTCCCCGACGCCGACCACCACGCCCACCACGCCCAGCCCGACGGTCACCGTCACCCCGACCGTGACCCTGAGCCCCTCCGGGCCGCCCACCACGACCCGCTCCCCGCGTCCCACGGTGGAGCCGAGCGGCGAGCCCACAGATGACTGAGAAGAACGCCCTGTTCCGCTGGCGCACCGCGGCCGCGGTCGCCCCCACGGCAGCAGCCATGCTGGCCGTCGTCACCGGCTGGGCCATCAACCACCAGCCCGGGGACACCGGCAGCAGTTCGTCGGTGGCCGCTGAGCCGGCCACTGACGGTGCCATCGACAACAACGGTGCCGCGCTCACCAAGCAGATGGTCCAGACCCAGGGTCGCGTCACCCACCTGGAGAAGGCTCTCGCCAGGGTCCAGCAGCGCACCGGCATCGTGCTGCCGAGCCCGTCGTTGACCTCGACTCCTGGACAGCCCGGAAAGAACGGACAGACCGGGTCGACCACGGGCAACGCCGGCGCCCCCGGCAGCGCGGTGCCGGGACAGCCCACGCCGGGCTCTCCCACCCCCAAGGCCGCGACCCAGGCTGCGCACAAGGCCGCCGGCGCCTCCGCCGGCTCGTCGGCAGCCCAGCCGGTCGCACCCGTCGCTGCGCCCGTCGCACCGGCCAGCGGTGGCGGCGCAGCGTCCGGTGGTGGCGGCGCCGCCTCCGGTGGTGGCGCAGCTGCAGGTGGCGGCGGTTCCTCCGCAGGTGGCGGCGGTGCCACCTCGGCCCCGCCCGCACCGGCCCCTGCCCCCGCTCCGGCCACGACCAGCGCGGCACCGCCCCCTCCGTCGCCTCCCCCGCCGCCCCCCGCGCCGGCACCCAGCCCCAAGCCCACGGTCACGACCGGCGCGTCCTGACATGACGAGCACCGTCACATCGCCCCGAGTCATGCGCCCCCACGAGATCACCCGCACCTTCAGGTCCATGGCCACCGATGTGACGATGCGCGTCGTCGCGCCCAAGCCCGACGCGATCGCTGCGCTGGACAAGGCCGAGGAGCTCATCCGGCGGGTGGCCGCGTCGTGCACCCGGTTCGACCCCACCAGCGCCCTGATGCGGGCCAACGCCGCCCCCCGTCGGTGGCACGAGGTCCCCGTCGAGCTGTACGACGCCCTGAGCGAGGCCCACGACGCCTACGTCTCCACCGACGGACTGTTCGACCCGCGGGTGCTGCAGTCCCTCGAGGCGTGGGGCTATGACACGTCACTGCCGTTCCGTTCCGGCCCGGTGACCACCACGTCCACCGCGGCCACCGGCGTACGCGCGGGTCGCGCACCTGCCGTCCCCGGCAAGCGACGCTGGCGCCCGAAGTTCGACCTCGCCAAGCGCGCGGTCCGCATCGGTGCGCTGCCCGTCGACCTAGGCGGCATCGGCAAGGGTCTCGCCGTCCGCTGGGCGGCCGACGTGCTCTCCGGTACCGGTAAGGCTGTGCTTGTCGAGGCGGGCGGTGACCTCAACGCCGAGGGCGCCGGACCGGAGGGCGAGGGCTGGCTGGTCGGAGTCGAGGACCCACGCGGCTCCGAGACCCCGATGGCCGTCCTGCGGCTGACCGACCAGGCCTGCGCGACGTCGTCGGTGCGGCTGCGCACCTGGACGGTCGACGGCCGCAAGGTCAACCACATCGTCGACCCGCGCACCGGTGACCCCGCCGAGACCGGGCTGCTGTCGGTGACCGTGGTCGGGCCGGACGTCGCCCGCGCCGAGGTCTGGAGCAAGTCCCTGTTCCTCGCCGGTCGCGGCCGGGTCCGGCAGCTCGCCGACGACCACGGCATCGCCGCGCTGCTCATCGACACCGACGGCGTCATCGGCCTCAGTGCCGCCATGCGCCCGCTGGTCACCTGGCAGGCCGATCGTGGCTGGTGACCTCACCCCCCTCCGCGCCACCACGTCCACGGGGCGCAGCCGTCTGACCAAGGCCCTGACGACGGTCGCCGTGGTGATCGGCTTCGCTGCGAGCACGGCGGTGACCGGCGTGCTGCTCGGGCGGGTCATGCACTCGGTTGCCGGGGACAAGAACGCGCCCTGGATCATCGGGCGCGCCGCGGGCCTCTCGGCCTATCTGCTGCTCGTGCTGCTGGTCGCGACCGGCCTCGTGCTGTCGCACCCGATGCGCGCCAAGCTGCGCCGTCCGTCGTCGATCACCCGCATCCGGCTGCACGTGAGTCTCGCGGTGTTCACCCTCGCCCTGACTGTGCTGCACATCGTCGTGCTCGCCACCGACTCCTACGCCGGCGTCGGCTGGTGGGGCTCGTTCGTCCCGATGGGCGCGAGCTATCGCCCCGTGCCGGTCACTCTCGGCGTCATCGGCCTGTACGCCGGCCTGCTGGCCGGTCTGACCGCCGGCTTCTCCGGGCGCCGGTTCGTCAACCGGGTCTGGTGGCCGATCCACAAAGTGGCGTCGGTCTCGCTGGCGC
>JANLYQ010000043.1:0-33947 GCA_031365725.1 Sporichthyaceae bacterium
CGCAGCGAGGGTCGCGGACTCGACCGTGCCGGACATACGCCCCGACAGGTGCACCGACACGATCGACGTGCACCCCCGGGCCGCAGCACGTGCGTATGCAGCCGCGAACACCGCCGGCGCCGGTCGCGACGTGGTCATCGCCGTGCCCGCACGCAACGCCTGTGCCACCGGGCCTGCCGGTGAACCCGGCCCCTCGTCGTACGACGTGGAGCCCAGCACGACCTGCAGCGGCACGACGTCGATGCTGTGCGCGGCCACCAGCTCGGCCGGCAGGTAGGCGGTCGAGTCGGTGACGACTCCGACCAGCGTCACGCGCGACCTGTCACGCCGGCACGATGTTGACCAGCCGCGGGGCGCGCACGATGACGGTGCGCACCGCGCGACCCTCGAGGGCGCGCCGCACCGCCTCGGACGCCAGAGCCAGCACACGCAGCTCGTCCTCACTGATCGAGGGCGAGACCTCGAGGCGGTCACGCACCTTGCCCGCGACCTGCACGACGGCCGTCACCTGGTCGACGACCAGCAGTGCAGGGTCCGCGACCGGGAACGTCGTCCACGTCACGGTGGTGTCGTGCCCCAGCCGCGACCACAGCTCCTCGGCCAGGTGCGGCGCCAGCGGGGCCACCATCAGCACCATCGCCGCAGCCACCTCACGGTGCATGACGCCTGCCTTGACCACGTGGTTGTTCAGCTCGGTCAGACGCGCGATCGCGGTGTTGGCGCGCAGTCCGTCGAGGTCGGCGCGGACCGTGTCGATGGTGCGGTGCAGAAGTCGACGTGTCGCCTCGTCGGGTGCCGCGTCGACCACCCGCGCGAGACCTGTCTCCTCGTCGACCACGTTGCGCCACAACCGCTGCAGGAACCGCTGCGACCCGACGACCGCACGGGTCTCCCACGGCCGCGACACGTCCAGCGGACCCATCGACATCTCGTACAACCGGAACGTGTCAGCTCCGTAGGTCGCGCACATGTCGTCCGGGGTCACCATGTTCTTGAGGCTCTTGCCCATCTTCCCGTACTCACGGGTGACCGGCACGTCCTGCCAGGTGTACGTCGGTTGACCGTCGACCACCTCCTCCACCACCTCGTCGGCGGGCACGTAGGAGCCACGCGGATCGGTGTAGGCGTAGGCCTGGATCATCCCCTGGTTGAAGAGCCGGTGGAACGGCTCGCTGCTCGACACATGGCCCAGGTCGAACAGCACCTTGTGCCAGAACCGCGCGTAGAGCAGGTGCAGAACGGCGTGCTCGGCCCCGCCGACGTACAGGTCGACGCCACCAACCTGGTCCTCGCCCTGCGGCCCGGTCCAGTAGCGCTCGACGTCGGCGTCGACAAACCGTTCGGTGTTGGTCGGGTCGAGGTAGCGGAGCTCGTACCAGCACGACCCGGCCCACTGGGGCATCGTGTTGGTCTCGCGGCGGTAGGCCTTCGGCCCGTCACCCAGGTCCAGGGTCACCGACACCCAGTCTTCCTTGCGGGCCAACGGCGGCTCCGGCTCGGAGGTGTTGTCGTCCTCGGCGAAGGTGCGCGGGGAATAGTCGTCCACCTCGGGCAGCTCCACCGGCAGCATCGCGTCGGGCAGGCCGATCGGCAGGTCATGCTCGTCATAGACGACCGGGAACGGCTCGCCCCAATAACGCTGCCGGCTGAACAGCCAGTCCCGCAGCTTGTAGGTGACGGTGCGCTGTCCAGTGCCCCGGGCTTCCAGCCAGTCGATGGTGCGGGCCTTGGCCTCGGCCACGTCTCGACCGTCGAGGTCCAGCGACTCGTTGCGCGAGTTGATCGCCGGTCCGTCTCCGGTGAAGGCACCCGAGGCCTCGTCGAAGTCCGCCGGCGGCGCGACGGTGCGGATCACCGGCAGCCCGAACCGCTTGGCGAACTCCCAGTCCCGATCGTCCTGACCAGGCACCGCCATGATCGCCCCCGTGCCGTAGCCCATCAGCACGTAGTCGGCGACGAAGACCGGGATGACCTCGCCCGTCACCGGGTTGGTGGCATAGGCACCGGTGAAGACCCCGGTCTTGTCCCGGCCCTCGCTCTGCCGCTCGAGATCGCTGCGCATCTCGGTGGCCCGGCGGTAACCCTCGACCGCGTCGCGCGGCGTGGCCGCACCACCCGTCCACGCCGTGGGTACGTCGGTCTCCCAGGCGCCGGACGCCAGCTGGCCCAGCATCGGGTGCTCCGGTGCGACCACCATGAACGTCGCACCGAACAAGGTGTCCGGCCGGGTCGTGAAGACCTCCAGCGGCCCGGCGTCGGTGCGGAACAGCACCCGCGCGCCCTCCGACCGGCCGATCCAGTTGCGTTGCTGCAGCTTGATGGAGTCCGGCCAGTCCAGGCGGTCCAGGTCGGACAGCAGTCGCGGGGCGTAGGAAGTGATGCGCATCATCCACTGCCGCAGGTCGCGCTTGAAGACGGGGAAGTTGCCGCGGTCGCTGCGACCGTCGGCGGTGACCTCCTCGTTGGCCAGCACGGTGCCCAGACCCGGACACCAGTTGACCGGCGAGTGCGACAGGTAGGCCAGCCGGTGCGCGTCGACCACCCGCCGCCGGGACAGCTCGTCGAGCTCGGGCCACGCACCACCGTCGGCGACCCCGGGCACTCCAGGGGGAACTGGTCTTTCGCCCGCCGCCAGCAGCGCCTCCAGCTCCGCGATCGGGCGGGCCCGCTGCGCCTTGTCGTCGTACCAGCTGTTGTAGACCTGCAGGAAGATCCACTGCGTCCAGCGGTAGTAGCCGGGATCGGTGGTGGACACGCTGCGTCGCTGGTCGTGGGCCAGTCCCAGCCGGCGCAGCTGCGCGCGCATCGTGGCGATGTTGGCCTCGGTGGTGATGCGCGGGTGCTGCCCGGTCTGCACGGCGTACTGCTCGGCGGGAAGACCGAAAGCGTCGTATCCCAAGGCGTGCAGGACGTTGTGACCGGTCATCCGCTTGAAGCGGGCGTAGACGTCGGTGGCGATGTAGCCCAGTGGGTGTCCGACGTGCAGCCCGATGCCCGAGGGGTAGGGGAACATGTCGAGGACGTAGGTCTTGGGGCGACCGGCCACCTTGCCCGGCTCGGCCATGGGGCCAGCCGGGTTGGGCGCCTCGAAGGTGCCGTCGGCCTGCCAGCGGTCCTGCCAGTGCGCCTCGATGCGGTTGGCAAGCGCCGCGGTGTAGCGGTGGGCCGGCTCGGTGTCCTGCGCTGGGGTGCTCATCGTCTCGTGCCTTCTCCTGCTGTGGGGTCCCCGGACATGGAAAAGCCCCTCGCCGATGGAGGGGCCGCCGCGCTGACGTCGTGCACGGGAGTCAGCGCGGCCCGCTAAGGAGAAGCCTGGTGGTCAGCACAGGACCACCATAACGGAACAGGCTCAGGCGCCGGGGTCTCCGGCGGGCGGGGACTCGACGACGGTCCTGCGTTGCGGCAGGCCAGGGGTCTCCTTGCGCAGCGACCGGCGGAGATACATCTCCTGGTCGGCCTTGCCGAGCAAGGTCTCCAACGTGCCCGAGTCCCACGGCGCGAGCATCGCCCCACCGGCGCTGACCCGGACCGGCCAGACCTCGGGCGAGACCTCGGTGGCAACGACAACGCCTTCGCGCACCCGGCGCTCGAGCTCCAAGGGAGCCATGCCGGGGCCGGGGCCGACGACGCAGAAGCGGTCGCCCCCCCAGCGGGCAACGACGTCGGTGCCCCGGGTCGCGGCGCGCATCGCCTCGGCGACGGCCACGATCACCTCGTCTCCGAAGGAGTGCCCCAGCGAGTCATTGACCCGGCGCAGTCCTTCGATGTCGACGAAGATGCAGTGCACCGCGTCGCCCTGTCGCCTGGCCTGCTCGACCATCTGACCGCCGACCATCGCAAGCCCTCGCCGGTTGGCGAGACCGGTGAGGTGGTCGCGCACCGCGGCTGCCTCGGCGAGGACCCGTGCCTCAGCCACCCGGCGTACGTCGGTGCGGCGCAGCTGGTTGACCAGCACGGTGAGACCGGTGGCCGCAGCCATGGCGAGCACCAGCACCGGCCACTGCGCGGACGGGCCGATGAGGAAAGCGGTCACCGCCCACACCCCCCACACGACGTAGAGCGTGCCGGCGAGCCAGCGCAGTGACAGCAGCACCGGTCCGCACGCAGCAACGGTGACGATGACGACCACCGACTGGCGGGGCTGGCCGGTCAGGACAAGGCCGAGGATGCCGTCGATCGCGGCGACCAGCAGCAGAGCGGCGGCCGCCGGCTGGGCAAGGTGGGTCGGCAGCGGGCGTCGTCGTAGCACGACCGCCGTGCCGCCCAGCAGCAGCGCACTCACCGCGGCGACGATCCACAGCGCCGTGCCGGCTCGATCGGCGGCTGTCAGCGCGTGCAGCGGCACCAGGGCAGCGGCCAGCAGGGCGAGGCTCGCGGCGAGGCCGGGCAGGGCAGGCGTCACCGCCGCGTCGTACGTCTCGTCGGGCGTGAGCGGCACCTCGACTGTCTCGACAGGACCGGGGGTCACCTTGACACCGTACGGCGAGCGACCCGCGTTCGGCAGGGGCTTGACAACAGTCGGACGATGACGGCCCGGTTCGGCGTCCGAGTCACGCAGCTGCCGCAGGTTCGGCGTGGCGGGCCAGCGCGACCGCCGCGACCAGTGACAGCACGAAACCGCCGGCTGCCGCGACCTCCCACCCGGGTCGGGTGGTGTCGCCTAGCCACCCCAGGCCGATTGCCGCCGGGCCCAGCGTCTCGACCGCGAAGGTGAGCGCAACGACCAGCACGACGCTGCCGCGCTGCAAGGCCGCCGCGAACAGCAGCACCCCGAGCAACCCGAAGGCGGGCACGCTCCATGCCAGTGGTTGGCGCAGCAGAGGGCCGATACCGTCCTGCACCGTGACGCCTCGGGCCGAGACCGCGACGCCACCGAACGCCACTCCCGCGGCGACCCCGAGGCTTGCCGCCTGCCCGCGGGCAGCACCGGCTCGCGGTGCGAGGAGACCGACGACGACCAGGCCGGCCACGGTCGCCAGGGCCCACCAACCGGCGGCAGACGGTAAGGGCGTCCCGGCCGTCGGCTGGGCGCTGACACCGAGCAACGCCAGACCGAGCACCAGGCCAGCCAGTCCAAGCACGTCTTGCCGGTCGAGCCGCGCGCCCAGGAATCGCCAGGCAAGCCCCGCGGTGACCCCGACACTGCTCGCTATGACCGCCTGCACGAGGAACAACGGCAGCGAGCGCAGGGCGACCAGCGAGGCCGCGAAGCCGACCGCGTCCAGCCCCAGCCCGGCGACGTACGGCAGCTCCCGAACGAGGCGCACGACGAGCGCGACGTCAAGACCGCCCGTGACCTGCTGACTGCGCGCGGCGGCCGCCTGCAGCACGGCCCCCGCGCCGTAGCAGATCGCTGCAAGCACGGCGCCGAGCACCGCAAGCAGGACCATGCAGGGCACCGTACGTCGCGCGCCTCAATCGACGATGTCGGACGAGTCGGGCTCACAGCCTCGGGTCGACGGGCTCGGACTCCAACGCCAGCACGGCGAACACCGGCTCGTGCACCCGCCAGTGCGGCTCGCCGGCCACGGCCCGCTCCAACGACTCGACGCCCAGCGCGTACTCCCGCGCTGCCAGCGACCGCTTGTGGCCGAGCCCCCGGTCGCGCAGCCGCCCGAGGTTGGCCGGCTCGGTGTAGTCAGGGCCGTAGATGATGCGGAGGTACTCCGGTCCGCGGACCTTGATGCCGGGCTGGGCCCAGCCGCGGGACCCGCGCACCAGGTTGGCCAGCGGCTTGACGACCATGCCTTCGCCGCCGGCCGCGGTCAGCTCGTCCCACCAGGCTGCGCCGGCCGCGGTGGAGGTCTCATCGCCGGTATCGACCACGAGACGTCGCGTGCTGCGCACCCGGCCAGGCGCGCAGTGCACCAGCCGGTCGGCGAGGTCAAGGTGCCAGAGGTGGTCGCGTTCGCCCCAGGTGCGGCCCTCGGTCGCGAGCAGCTGGAAGGGCGCGACCTCGATGCCGTCAAGTCCAGAGACCGGCCAGACGTACTTGCGATAGGCCGCGGTGAACGCGAGGGCGTTGCGCGACCGCGCCAACGCCCGGCCGAGGAGATCGGCGACCTCCACACCCCTCGCCGCGGCCTGCTCGAGCAGCGCGACGGCCGCAGGGGCCGCGGCCCGGGCAGCCGCTCCGACGGCAGCGTACTGGTGCTTGAGCAGGTCCTCGGCCTTGGCCGACCACGGCAGCAGCTCGGCGTCGAGCAGCACCCAGTCGGTGTCGAGCTCCGCCCAGAGACCGGCAGCCCCGATGGCGTCGCCGAGTCCCCGCACCAGCTCGTCGGTGTGCTCGGCATCGAAGAAGGACCGGCCGGTGCGGGTGTGCACGGCACCCGGGCTGCCGTCGGTCGCACCGAACCGGCGACGTGCGACGTCCGCGTCCCGACACACGAGCGCCACCGCGCGCGAACCCATGTGCTTCTCCTCGCAGACCACCCGGCTGATGCCGGAGTCACGGTAGAAGTCGAAGGCGGCGAACGGATGCTCGAGCAGGTCACCGGAGGGAGCCGTCGCGCACGGCGACATGGTCGGGGGGAGGTAGAGCAACCAGCGCGGCTCGATCGCGAAGCGGCTCATCACCTCGAGTGCGGCCGCGGCGTTCTCCTCGCGGACGGTCACGCGTCCCGCGAGGCGGGTGTCGACGACGCGCTTGCCCATGACGTCGTCGAGCGCAAGCTCCTCAGGGGGCCGGACAGCTGCACCGGTCACAGCGGTCTGGAACGGCTTGACCGGCTCGTACCAGACCTGGTGCGCGGCGACGGAGACGACGTCCTTCTCCGGATAGCGCAGTGCCGTCAGCCGACCGCCGAAGACACATCCGGTGTCAAGACACAGCGTGTTGTTGACCCAGTCGACCGCCGGGGTCGGGGTGTGGCCGTAGAGCACCATCGCCCGGCCGCGGTAGTCGTTGGCCCACGGATAGCGCACCGGCAACCCGAACTCGTCGGTCTCCCCCGTGGTGTCGCCGTACAACGCAAAGCTGCGCACCCGCCCCGACGCGCGCCCGTGGTAGGCCTCCTTCAACCCGGCGTGCGCCACCACCAGCCGGCCATCGTCGAGCACGAGGTGGCTGACGAGGTCGTAGCAGAACGCCTCGACCTGCGCCCGGAAGGAGTCGTCCTCGCGACCGAGCTGGTCAAGGGTCTCGGCGAGCCCGTGACTGACCTGCACCTTGGCGCCGCGCAGCGCACGGACCAGCTTGTTCTCGTGATTACCGGGGACGCAGAGCGCGTGCCCGGTCGCGCACATCCCCATGACCAGACGCAGCACACCGGGCGAGTCCGGCCCACGGTCGACGAGGTCACCGACGAAGACCGCCGTCCGGCCGGCGGGGTGAATGGCATCGACGGCACGGTCCTCGTCATCGCGGACGATGCCCCAGCCGAGTTCGACCAGGAGCTCTTCGAGCTCCGTGCGGCAGCCGTGCACGTCACCGATCACGTCGAAGGGCCCGTGCAGGTCGCGGTGGTCGTTGAGGAGCTTCTCCCGTACGACGACAGCCGCGGCGACCTCCTCCTCGGTGTGCAGCACATGGACCTTGCGAAAGCCTTCTTTGGCCAGGTGCTTGAGAGAGCGGCGCAGCTGGTCGCGCTGACGGCGCACCACCGCGGCACCGAAGTTGCGGTCGGCGCGGGCCTCGGTGCGCTCGACGCAGATCCGTTCCGGCAGGTCGAGCACGATCGCGGTCGGCAGCACGTCGTGCTCGCGCGCGAGTGCCACCAACGCCTTGCGGGCGTCCGGCTGCACGTTGGTCGCATCGACGACCGTGAGTCGACCGGCGGCCAACCGCACCCCCGCGATGTGGTGCAGCAACGCAAACGCCGCCTTGGTCGCGCTCTGGTCGTTCTCGTCGTCGGAGACCAGGCCGCGGCAGTAGTCGCTGCTGATGACCTCGAACCGGCCGAAGTGCTCGGCCGCGAAGGTGGACTTGCCCGAACCGCTCACGCCGACCAGACACACCAGCGACAGCTCAGGGATCGCGAGCTCGCTCACGTGGCCACCCGTCGGAAGACAGCCAGCTGCGTCGGCGGCCCGACCTCGGCGTCGTCGAAGCCGATGGGCAGGTGCCGCACGGTGTAGCCGTGCTCGGCGGCGACATCGCCGGCCCAGGCGCGGAACTCGTCCCGGGTCCACTCGAAGCGGTGGTCGGCGTGCCGCTTCGACCCGGCCTCAAGGCGTTCGTACCGCACGTTGTGCTCGACGTTCGGTGTCGTCACGAGTACCGACGTCGGACGAGCACGGCCGAACACACTCGTGACGAGTGCCGGCAGCCGCGGCAGGTCCAGGTGCTCGATGACCTCCATCAGCACAAGGGCATCGAAGCCGGCCAGCCGGTCGTCGCGGTAGGTCGCCGAGGACTGGGCCAGCTCGAGCCGCGCGCGCTGCGAGTCCGGCATCCGATCCAGCCGCAGCCGTTTGGTGGCAAGGCGCAGGGCGCGGTGCGACACATCCACCCCGAGCACCCGGGTGAGGGCCACGTCCCCTATCAGCTCGCGCAGCAACGCACCCTCACCGCACCCGAGGTCCACGACAGTGCGCGCACCCTCGGCCGTCAGGGCATCGACCACCGCACGCGTTCGCAGCACCGCAAGCGGTGTACGCATCACTATGTCGCTGACCGTGTCGTCGACGACCGCGTTGTCGAGCTGGTCGGGATCGGCGTCGTCGACCTCGGCCAACCGGCCGACCGCCGACTGCACCAGGCTGCGCTGATGGGCGAGGTAGCGCCGGGTGATCAGCTCGCGCTCCGGATGACCGGCCAGCCAGGTACCCCCGGCCCGCAGCAGCTTGTCGACCTCGTCGTCGCTGACCCAGTAGTGCTTGGTGTCGTCGAGCACCGGGATCAGCACATAGAGGTGAGTCAGCGCGTCGGCCAGCACCACGTCTCCGGTCAACCGCACCTGGCAGTACGGCGACATCCCCCACGCGGGCACCGTCTCGTCCAAGGGCACCGGCTCAGCCGAGACGGTCCAGCCCAGTGGCCCGAACAACTGCTGCACCAAGGCAGGACCCCCGCGGCTCGGCAGGGCCGGGATCACGACCTCCAGCGGCAGTGGCTGTCTCACCAGGTCCGGTCGCGCATCGCAGCGGCCGGTCATGGCCGTACGGAAGACCTTGCTCAGGGCTACCGCCAGCATCGACGTCGCGGCGTACGGCCGGTCGTTGACGTACTGCGCCAGGCTGAAGCCACTGTCGCGGCCGCCCTTGCCGCGGACGAGCGCGATCGGGTCCACCTCGAGCAGCAGCGCCACCGTCGCGCGTTCGGGCGAGGACTCCGGCCAGAACACGTGCGCCGTGCCCACCGAGGTGTCCACGCTCTGCGCGCGGTCCGGGTGCTTGTGCAGCAGGTAGCCGAGGTCCGACGCCTGAGGCATCGTCGTCGAAAGCGTCAGCAGCACACGCCCGAGTCTGTCAGCCCGACGTCACCAGCGCCGTGGCGATTTCCCCCTGTGCCCGACGGCGGGAGACGACGATCGCCGGCGTTCGCCGGTTTCCGGGTTGCTCGACAGAACAGGGCTCTCACCGCGGAGGTGAGAGCCCTGATCAGACGGGGTGGAGCTGAGGGGACTCGAACCCCTGACCCCCACACTGCCAGTCCGGTCTTGGGGTGTCCGCAGACGTACCTACACGTCGTCGTCGCAGGTCAGCGCGAGGTCGCGGACGAAATGGACCCCCGCGAACTGCCCCGGATGAATGGCAGTGGCCACCAAAATGGCACCGCGCGGGACCGGAACTGCCGAGTCGCACCCGACTCCTGGTCCGCTAACTCGATCTTGATCGGTCGTCCTGGTCCGCCTGAGACCATTCGCGCACAGAGCGCGTGCATTCGCGTCCGACCTCAACCGCTGGCGGCCACCCTGGATCCAGGCGGCGGTTGTCAGTTTGGCTGTCATCCGTGGTAGCTGCGGGCCTCCCGGGATCGCCGCAGAATGGGCTGAGGCGTCACTCATGCGGTATCGAGCGGGAACCGGCAGTATTCACTAGTGAACGTTGAACCCGTAGATCCACGAGACCAGACCGAAGAAGTCGACGCACCTGAATACCGTGTCTACTTCTGGCATGGCTTCGATTCCGACGAGTACGCCATCACCGGGGCTGACGTACCCGAAGTCCTGGCGTGGGCTGATCTCAGCGCCGCAGGACGTACCTACTCTCTCTGGGCCTGCATCCCGGCCGGTGACGAGGTCGGCGTCAATCTCGTCCGTCTGGCGGGCTGGGACCCACCAGCGGGTGATGTCGGCCGCCCTGACCACGCCGTCACCGTCCCGGTGAGCGGCAAGGCATAAGCGGCTCTTCTTACTTGAGGTGGGGGTGTCTGAGCCCACCGCCGATGAGCAGCATGCGTAGTCGGTAGTTGTCGCGGTTGCGGAAGCCGCGGGCGACGCGGCGGTGGAGCTCGATGAGGCCGTTGAAGGCTTCGGTGCCGCCGTTGCTTGCGCGGCGGGTGTCGAAGTAGGCCAGGAACGCCTCGCGCCATCGCTTGAGGGTCTTGCCGAGCCGCTTGATCTCCGGGATCGGGCAGGTCGGGAACGAGGCCAGGACCTTCTCGGCGATCTTCCTGCCCTCGCTGAGCTTGTCGGCCTGGTAGGCCGCGCGGAGCTGCTGGGCGCACTGCCAAGCGACCTGTACTTCCTCGTGCCGCCCGTCGGCGTCGAAGGCCTTTGCGAGTCGGGCCTTCTGCTTGTCGGTGAGCCGCTCGGCGCCGCAGCGCAGCGTGTTCTGGATCCCGTAGAGCGGGTCGCCCTTGTGGCCGCGATGGCCGAGGGTCTCCTGCTGGACGCGGCGCCGGACCTCATCGAGGGCAGCGGTGCCGAGCTTCACGACATGAAAGACATCCAACACGGCGATCGCGTCCTCGAGCTCGTCGTCGAGGGCGTTCTTGTAACCCTGGAACGGATCGAGGGTCGCGACCTTGATGCCGGCGCGGAAGGTCTCGTTGCGTTCCTTGAGCCATTGCGCGTAGGCCGCGCCGGAGCGGCCGGGGACCAGGTCCAGGAGCCGAGCGCGTGTTCTTCCTTTGCTGTCACGGGAAAGATCGACCATCCCGGTCAACTCCTTCGGCCCGCGACCGCCGTCGGCGATGGGCTTGGTCGACACGTGATGCCACACGTGCTCATCGACGCCGAGGGCCGTGACACCGCCGAAGCGGGACTCATCCGCGGCCATCTGCTCAAGCAGCGGTTCGATGGCCCGCCACACCGTTCGCCACGTCGTCCCGAGCTGCCGCGCCAACCCGAGCACCGACGCGTGCTCGCGGCGCAGCTGCCCGATCGCCCACCAACACGCACGGGTCGTCAGCAGCGCGCGGGGCCGGGCCACATCGTCGCGCTGCTCGGTCACCAGCCCGCCCGAACAGTCGGGTTCGGTGCACCGCCAGGTCCGCTTGCGCCAGGTGAGCTCGACCGGCCGGCCGAAGCACGGCGTGTCGATCAGCCGTACCACGCGGCGGCCGTGACTGCGCATCACGACGCCGCAGACCCGGCAACCCTCGACCCGCGCGGGCGACTCGACCTGCACTCGCAAATACGCCCCGCGTCTGCCAGTCACCTCCTGCACCGCCGTCACGTGCAGCCCGTCGAGACCGACGAGAAGATCACAGCCAGAGCAGTAACAACTGGCAGAACACGCGCGCGAGCACGCCGTACCCTCGGACACCGTCGAGGCCTTCCGATCGATCAGCTTGGTCGCTATCGATCTTTGGGAGGACTCGACCCATCACCCCGCAACTCAGCCCCGCGAGTCGCTCACACCCACCTCAGGTACGAAGAGCCGCATAAGCGCGGTTCCCGCGCGCCCGTCCTGCGGCTGAGTCGGTGGCACAGGGTTCAGCGCCTCTGATGACTGTCTGCGCAGTATGCGCTGGACGGCCAGACTCGTTTCAGGTTCCTATGCCATGGCGGCGCTTGCCAGCCAAACTCCCGGGAACACCACTTGCGCAGGTTCACTTCCCAGACGGCCCAGCCGTCATTGACCTCGTTGTGGCGGCCGGCATGTTCACTCGCGAGGAGCCCGTTTCCTTGCAGAGGGTGCCTTGACCTGGTGACGACGGCGCCTCGTGTCTCGTCGAGGACTCAGACGATGCACAAGGATTGGCGTCCGTAGTGCTGTATCGGCCGGAGGACGCGGCTGACAGCACAGCAACGCTCGCGGAGAGCACGACCGGCGACTGCATTCCGCTAAACTCCCATCCCGCAACCCCGGGCCAGCCCCTCTTGCGGTGGTGAGCGCCGTACAAAATTGCAAGCGCTGCTGCGGCCAGCGCAGAACTCGCCACGCCTACCCGCCAGCCGCGAGAGGCGGCGACCGCTATCCCCGTCGCGAGAACAGCCCACCCCACGGCGGGCACGGCACCGACGGACTCTTGGAGAGCGAACGACCTGCCAAACGTCACCAGGAAGCCGACGATCAGCGCGAACACGAGGATCGTCTAGGACGGAAACCGAGTGCGGGCTCAATCGATGTTCGGACTCTTGCCGGAGGCGGCGGGAGGCGGTTGTCAACCGTCCAAGTCCACCCCGCGAGAAGCGCCGCGACGGTTGCCCCAACCACGGCGTGCCACCACAGCCTCGTATCCATGTAGCTGACGCGTACCAGTGCAGCGCACTGGAGTCGCGACCAGCGTCATCGGACCCAGGGCGACGGCGGCGAGCACAAGTCCGACCAAGGGACGAACAGGATGCCGGTTCCGTGCGGTGGTGTCATCGATCGATCGCGGCTTCGTCCCGGATCAGAGCTGGCACCACAGAACGCCTTGTTTGCCCGCCCGTCATGATCGGCACTTCCCGAGAAAACGCAAGAATGACTCAACGACCGATGAGTGGCCCGAATCGCCTGAGCGGGGCGAGAGTCATGTGTCGCTGACAAGCACTGTTATGGGACAATCGAACGTCGCCGCCCAAAAGAAAACTTCCTTCTTGCTTGCTTGGATTGAGCTATGACCTTGCGCCGTCTCATGGACGCCGATCCACTCGCCGTGAGCACTACTTGTGATAAGAACCCGCGGCAGCAGCCTTTGACGTACTTCTGGGTCAACTTCTAGCGAGGCCGAGGGATTCGAATCAGTCGGATAATCCTGATAGGGAGACGTCACGGATTGTAGCCACCTCCATACGGCGAGGATGGAAGTCCCGTCACGGCGTGGAAGCGGTATATCCCATCACCGTTCTGACAGTGCACGATGCTCTTGACATATGAGTACCAGTAGCCGGAGTAGCTTCCGTACTCCCAGGAGAACTGGTGAACGACAATATGACAGGTCCGCGATGTATCGTAAGACTTATATCCGTTTGGATCCCAGTATCTCGGTGTACCGCCAGCGACCGCTCCAGCTAGGTAAAGGCCCATCTTGCCGGAAATCTGCGTACCCGGCGTTCCATTCGTGCCGTAAAGCAGATCCCCTGTGAATACTACATTCTTGGTTGTGACAGAGTTGATATACTGCACAGGCTTGCTGATGTTTTGAGCACCAGTCAATGACCAGTCGACCGAATGAGTCTCTCGCCCGAGAACCGTAGAGCCGTATCCCCAAGTTCCGCTATTGGCACTGTAATCAGCCTGAAAGTCGTTGTAGCGCGTATAGCAACCACCTGTGTTGCAGAAGCCCGTGCTAGCTGCAATGGCGGCCCCGTTGGGAGAGCGTCGATCGATTGTTCCGGGCAGAACCACTGGCCCACCCGCGCAGCTAGAACCTGGTTGCACTGATCGGCTCCGATTCCGCCAGCGGCCACCGACTTTCCCGCTGGCGATGTGCCAGTGGCCAGATAGTCGCTATACCGGCCGACATCGAGGGCGCCGGACTGCGCACTGATCTTGGTCGCGTCGTGAGTGTCGCTGCTCGCCGGTACGGCAGAAGCGCCAAGCACGCTCAGAATGGTGCCTGTCAAAGCTAGACAGAGTCGTACACGCATGGCCTTGCTCCCGTCTGTGCGCTCCCGTGATCGTGCTCGCCATCTCGATCTTGCGCAATAGTCGATCTAAGACGTTCGCGAGTCGGCGGCTGTGCGGCCTGAGCCGACCACTTCGCGGAGTCACTGGAAACCCTCGGTAGCACGGCCAGGGCCGGCGACCTGCTTCCGAGTCAGCCCAAGCGCGAGGAGCGCATCGCATGGTCCTGCTGCCGAACTTCTGCTGACACGATCGTGCTGGTGTGCGGGCCGCGGTTGGGTACGCGAACGCATCTCCCTCGCGCTGACGGACTGCCGGATCTCAGTTTCGCGTAGCGCAGCGGCCCTCGGCAGGCATGAGCGGTGTGAGCGCCGTATGACTGAGCCCCGCAGGGTGGTGGGCTTTGGAGGGGGTCCTCGGTGCCCTACTCGCCGCTGTCGATAGCAGCGTGGTCGCCAGTATCCACGGTCGTGTCGAGCAGGGTCATGGACTCTTCTGAGATATCGCGGCGGTCGCCGGCGATCCATTCGTCGTGCATGTCGATCAGGACCCCACCGACCAGCCGGATCACGGCGGCTGCGTTGAGGAAGATGCCCACGACGCGGCGGCTGCGCTTGATCTCCTTGTGACTCGCTCGAGGGGGTTGGTCGACCAGATCCTGCGCCAGTGGGCCTTGGGGAAGCCGGTGAACGCGAGCACTTCGGCCTTCGCCTCGTCTATGAGCGGCCCGACCTTGGGGAACGACCTGGCGAGCTGGTCACGGACCTCGTCCCAGGCCTTGCTGACGGCCTCGGGGTCGGGCTGGGCGAAGACGGTGCGGAACACCGCGGCGACCATGTCGGCGTGGCTCTTGGGACGTGCGCCAACAGGTTGTGGCGAGGTAGGGGCCCGGCGGCCCAAAGTGAGCAAGCTGGCCGCGCGGCCGGCGCTGCGCGGGGAGGTCCAGGCCGGGTTGACTCAGCACTGGAGCCCGCAGCAGATCGCCCGCCGGCTGGTCGCGGACTACCCCGCATGCCGGCTGCCGGAACGCCAGCCAGTGATCGATCTTTCACTTCGGTCGAGACACAGACCCTCATTCTGACGACCCCCGATGGGCCCCCGCTGGTATCGAGATACAACGGTGTGTGTGACTGGTTGCTGTTGCTCGTGCGGAAGTGGTGCGGATGGCTCGTGCGACCGTCAGCAGGTAGCCCGGGTCGGGAGTCTGGGACGAGGCGCATGGGCGGCCACGATCGACGTTTGGGTCAGAGTGCGTGACGAGGTGAGGCGGGTAGCCACGGGTCAGGGCGCCGACCGCCGTCCGATGTCGAGACTCGGCAAGAGCTCAGCAGGCTACGGTCACCTGCAGGTGGTAGCGCTTGCCGTCACGCCCGATCATGGTGACCACGGAGTCACCCTTGTGCGTGGCGCCGAAGCTGGTCGCGTACACCCCTGTGGGCTGCAACGACGCGCCGTGCCGGTAGAGCACGCGGGGGTTGTCGGCCCGTGCGACAACGCGTTCGCTCACGCCGGGGAGAAACACGGCGAAGTTCTTGTATCGCTGCGTCGAGTACGACTGATCCCGCATCGAGACGAATGGCGCAGGCCCTTCACGCTCCATTGGATTGATCGACGGACAGCCATCCGCCCTCGTGGAGTTGCTCGGGCACCCGGTCAATAGCACCACCAGACTCGACGCGAAGGCCGCACTGACCAACCAGAACCTCATGGTCATTGGACGCAGCCGGGAGTGGCCCCGTTGCCCGAGCGTCGGTCCATCAGCTCAGGATGCCAGTTGCAGGGCGGCCCGAATGCCGCCGCCCGCCAGCGCCAAGGCTCAGACAGAACGCGAAGGGCCAATGGTCCCCCGATTTGATCATCGGCAAGTGTCGGCCGCGGTGCCTGCCGGCGGACTTCCTCATCGGGTGCCGCGTCCGCCTGTGTTCGCTGGCGTTCGGCCCGCAAAGTTCTTTGAGATTCGTGCCGGCTACCCCGCGTCTGGGCCCCTTCGCTGGCACCCATATAAGTATGGGGACGTTTCTGCGCCAGTCGCCGCTGGCCGCTGCGGCGCGTTCCCGACGCAGGGCCGCCGCCCGTGCACCTGTCTGCTCGGCGGGTGGGTGACCGGCGGTGGTGGTGTCGGTGGCGATGCTCGGCGCGGGGTCGGACCCGGCCGGCTACTACCTGACCCGGCAGGCGAACTGCCCGGCCGACTACTACCTGGGTGCCGAACCGGCCGGACGATGGCTCGGAGCCGGCGCGGCGGCGGCCGGCCTCTCCGGGCCGCTTGGCCCCGGCGGCGCGGACCGGCTGCGAGCTCTGCTGGCCGGCCGGTGGGGCGACGGGTTGACCCTGGTCCCGCAGCTGAGCCGGGCCGACCCGCGCGGCCGCCTGCCCGCGAAGCCACTCGTGGACGCCGTCCATCGGCGGGCCGACCTGCAGGCGGTACCCCCTTCGGCGCTGTTCGCGCAGGGCCGCGACCGCGCCAAGTTTGAGGCGCTCGCGGCCAGGGTGGACCGGTCGCGCCGGGGCCGGGCGCCGACAGTCTCCCCGGCCTGGGCCGCGCAGCTCGCGCAGGCGGCGGGCCTCGACGTGCGGGCGGTTTACCGGGCACAGGACGGCACCGACCGGTACGCGGCCGCGGTGCGGTTCGCGGACCGGCGGGTCGACGTGCGCCGGCCCGGGATCGACGTCACCATCTCCGCCCCCAAGAGCGTGAGCGTCCTGTTCGGCCTCGGCGACCGCACGGTCGCGGCCGCGGTCCGGGACGCCCACCAAGCAGCAGTGGGTGAGGCGCTGGAGTATCTGGAGTCGGTCGCCGGGCACGGCCTGCGCGGGCACCAGGGTGACGGCCAACGCGCCGCCCACATCGGCACGGACGGGTGGATCGTCGCCGCGTTCGAGCACCACACGTCCCGAGCGGGTGACCCGCAGCTGCACACCCACCTGGTGGTGCCAAACCTGCTGCACGGCGCGGACGGGAAGTGGTCGGCGGTCGACGCGAAGCAGATCTACCGGCACGCCCTGACCGCCAGCTACCTGTACCACGCGAGCCTGCGCGGGCAGCTGACCGCACGTCTGGGCGTCGACTGGACCGCCCCCACCAAGGGCGTCGCGGAGATCGACGGCATCCCGGCCGACCTGCTCGGTACCTTCTCGACCCGCCGCAGGCAGATCGTGGCCGCGATGGCCGCCGCCGGCATCACCGGCCCCAACGCCGCCCAGGCCGCCTGCCTGGCGACCCGCCCAGCCAAGCCGGGCTCCGAGCCCGAGGCGTCGCTGCGGGACCGGTGGACGGCCACCGCCCGGGCCGCCGGCCACCACCCCGGCCGGCTGATCGCCGCCGCCCTGGGCCGACGCCGACCATCCCCGGTCCCTCCGGTTCACCAGCTCGCGGCCTACCTGCTCGGTCCGGCCGGGCTCACGTCGCAGGCCACCGGCTTCGACCGGCGTGACCTGCTCCAAGCCCTCTGCCAAGCCCTACCCGCCGGCACGGCCACCGATCGGGCAGCGATCGAGACCGCAGCAGACCAGGTCCTGGCCAGCCGCGACGTGGTCCGCCTCGTCAGCGCCCCGGAGGACGGGCCACGGTGGACCACCACCGAACTCCTCCGAGTCGAGCAGACCGCGCTGCACACCGCCGACGAGCTGCGCGTACGGCCCGACCGGCACGTCGCCTCCGAGGTCCTCAAGAACGCTGTGGCGGGGCGAAAGCTGTCGGGCGAGCAGCAGGCGATGGTCCGGGCCCTCACCGTAGCCGAGGGCCTTACGGTGGTGGTCGGCCCGGCCGGCGCCGGGAAGACCGCCGCCCTCGCCGCCGCCGCCCAGGCCTGGAGAGCGCAGGGCCGGCCGGTCACCGGGGTCGCCGTCGCCGCCGTGACCGCCCGCCGACTCGAGCACGCCACCGGGATCACCGCCACCTCCCTTACCCGACTCCTCAACCAGGCGCGGCGCCCCGACCCGGCCACCCTCCAGCCGGCTGGGCTGCCCCGCGGCGGGCTGCTAGTCGTCGACGAGGCCTCCATGGTCGACACCCGCACCCTGGCCGCCCTGCTGCAGCACATCCGGGCCGCTGGGGCCACTTTGGTGCTGGTCGGGGACCCGGCGCAGCTGCCCGAGGTCGGCGCCGGCGGGCTGTTCACCGCCCTGGCCCGCCACCCGGACACGGTCACCCTGACCGACAACCGGCGCCAGTCCGAGCCCTGGGAACGACGGGCCTTGGCCGACCTGCGGGCCGGGGACCCCGACGCCGCGGTCGCCGCCTACGCCGACCACGGCCGCGTCCACGCCGCACCGGCCGACCGGCTCGCCGACCGGGTCGTCGACGACTACCTGCAGCACCTCCAGACCCCGGCCGCCGCCGGGACCGACGACACGTCGAGGACGGATCCGCGGCGGGTGGTGATGCTGGCGGTCCGTCGCCGCGACGTCGCCTGGCTCAACGACACCACCCGCGAGCGGCTGATCGCCGCCGGTCGCCTCGGCTCCGACCCGGTCACCGCCGGCCGTGGCGACGCAGCGCGGGAGTACCGGGCCGGCGACCAGGTGATCGTCACCGCCAACGACCACCAGCTCGGGCTCCTCAACGGCACCCACGCCACCGTCACCACCGTCGACCCCCACCGGCGGACCCTGACCCTGGCCGCCGAGGACGACCAGAACGTGATCGTCGGCGCCGACTGGGCCGCCCGGCACCTCGACCACGGCTACGCGATGACCTGTCATAAGGCCCAAGGCGGGACCGTCGAGGTTGCCCTCCTGTACGGCACCGCCGCTCTCACCCGCGAAGCCGGCTACGTCGCTCTGTCCCGCGGGTGGGCCGCCAACCACCTCTACGTCCCGGACGACACCGACCAGCCGGCCGCCGTCGCGGGCGACGGGCACCTCGACGAGCTCGCCGCCCGGCTCTCCCAGCGCCGCAGCCAGACCCTCGCCACCCGACAGCTGTCCCGCAGCCAACCCGATCGGTGGCAGACCCGCCGCCCTGGCTACCCACCCCCACCACGAATCGAAGGGATCACCCGATGACCGAACGCATGCTCCTCAAGCCAACCGAGGCCGCCGACATCCTCGGTATCGGTCGAAGCAAGCTCTACAAGCTGCTGCAGGCGGGCACTCTCGACTCCGTACGGATCGGTGCTTGCCGGCGGATTCCGCTCGACGCGCTTAGCGATCTGGTGGCTCGGCTGCGCCAGCAGTCGACAACTTCTCCCGCCATGGGCGACCAACGATCGTGAGCATCTACCGAGACGATGAAGGTCGCTGGCACGGCTATGTGTCGATGGGCCTCAAGCCCGGCGGTCGCCGGAACCGTCGCCACGTCACCGGCAAAACGCGCGCCGACGTGACAGGCAAGGTCCGGGCCATGGAGCGCCGGCGCGATGAGGGCGTCGCGGCGGCGTCCGGCCGCGGTCCCACGCTCTCGGAATGGCTCGAACACTGGCTCGAGCAGATCGCCGCCCGACGAGTCCGGCCCAGGACTCTCGAGAGCTATAGGGCCACCGTCCGACTTCACATCGTCCCCAGCATCGGTGCGCAGCGACTCGCGAAATTGCAGCCCGAGCAGGTCGAGGCGATGTACGGCCAGATGCTCGCCTCGGGCCTCTCTGCGTCGTCCGTCCTGCGCACCCACCGCATCCTCAGCCGCGCTCTCAAGGTCGCCATGCAGCGCGGCAAGATCACCCGCAACGTGTGCACTCTCGTGGACCCGCCGACACCGAAGCGGTCCGAGAGCAGCCCGCTGACCGTCGACGAAGCGCGACGAGTCCTGCACGCTGCACAGAACGTCCGGAATCCTGCTCGCTGGACGGTTGCCCTGGCGCTCGGCCTGCGACAGTCAGAGGCGCTTGGCCTGAAGTGGTCCGACGTCGAACTGGACCGCGGGACGCTCTCGATCCGGCGCGGGCTACATCGCGTCTCAGGACAGGGGCTGGTCCTCGAGGAGCCAAAGTCGGCCCGCAGCCGCCGAACTCTCGCCCTGCCGGCCCAGCTCGTCGAAGGGCTTCGCCTCCAGCGCGAGGCGCAAGACCGGGAGCGGGAGATCGCCGGCACCGAGTGGCAGGGGGAGGACTTCGTGTTCGCCCAGGCCAACGGGCGCCCACTCGACCGCCGGTCCGATTGGGAGCACTGGCGAGCCCTCCTCACCTCGGCCGGAGTCCGGCAGGTTCGCCTGCACGACGGACGGCACACCGCGGCGACCCTGCTGCTCACCGCCGGCGTGCACCCGCGGGTCGTCATGGAGCTGCTCGGCCACTCCCAGATGCGCACGACCACCGACGTCTACAGCCACGTCATGCCAGCCCTCGCCCGGGAGGCGGCCGACCAGATGGGCACAGCCTTGTGGGGCCCTGACCGAAACTAGTGGCCACCAAAATGGCACCAGGGACGACGCTGGCCGCCTCCCAGAATGGGAAACGGCCAGGTCATCGGGGTGGAGCTGAGGGGACTCGAACCCCTGACCCCCACACTGCCAGTGTGGTGCGCTACCAGCTGCGCCACAGCCCCAATCGCCGAGCATCTTCGATCGCACCGCTGAGCAGGCACGACCACCCGCCAGGCGAGCCGGACCAGTCTACTGGCCCACTAGCGGCGGCACGAATCGGCCCGGGGCGAGCGTCGTCCGAGAGCGGCGACGAGGCCTACCCCTCGTCGCTCATCACCGGCTCCGGGAGGCTGCCGGCGTTGTGCTCGACCAGTCGCCACGACCGGGACTCGCCGGCGCCGACCTCCTCGAGCACCGACCAGCAGCAGTTGGCGAGACCGCCGATCACCGACCAGCAGTCCAGGGGCAGGTCGAGCATGCTGCCGATGGCACCGCGCGCCGACCCGCCGTGGGTAGCTACGACGAGCACACCCCCAGCAGGTACGTCGGTCAGCGCGTCGATCACCGCCGCCACCACCCGGGCGGCCACCTCGCTGCGGCGCTCCCCCCCGCCGGCTGCCACATCGGCCCCGGACCGCCAGGCCGCATAGTCCTGCGGGTCCTGCTCGCGCAGCTCGGCCACCGTGCGCCCCTGCCAGCTCCCGCCGTACGTCTCGCGCAGTCGTTCGTCGAGCACGACCACGCGCCCACAGACCCGGGCCAACGTCTCGGCCGTGGCACGAGCCCGCGCCAGGTCCGAGGCGACCACGACGTCGGGGTCCAGTGAGGCCAACAGCCGGGCAGCGCGTTCGGCCTGGGCCCGACCGGTCTCGTCGAGCTCGATGTCGGTGCTGCCTTGGAAGCGGTCCTCGAGGTTCCAGGCCGTCTGACCGTGCCGCCAGAGCACGACCCGGCGGCCGGCGGCTGCCGCTCCGCTCAGGAGAGGTCCCCGCCCGACACCGCCGCTGACGGGCGGGTGCGACCGAGGCGGACCTCGGCCGGCAGCTCGACGGTGGGGCAGTCCTTCCAGACCCGCTCGAGGGAGTAGTAGACCCGCTCCTCGGCGTGCTGCACGTGCACGATCATGTCGATGAAGTCGAGCAGCACCCAGCGGCCCTCGCGCTCACCTTCGCGGCGGACGGCCTTCACGCCCATCTCGCGCAGCCGGTCCTCGATGCCCTCGACGACCGCCTTGACCTGGCGGTCGTTGGACGCCGAGCACAGCACGAACACGTCGGTGATGACGAGCTGCTCGCTGACGTCGAAGGCCAAGATGTCGTCGGCGAGCTTGTCGGCAGCGGCTTCGGCGGCGGCGACAGCGAGCTCGCGGGCGCGGGGGGAGACGGTCACGGTCCCCAGTTTCTCACGCTGCGAGCCGATCCTTCACGGTCGGAAGTCCGACCCGAGGATCACGATCACCTCGGCGACCGTCTGACCGCGGTCCGACACGCTCACCGACGACGCCGGCAACCCGAGGGCTGCAGCCACCCGACGGCCCCGATCGACACTCGCCGCCGACCCGTCCGGCACCGACACCACGCTCGGCTCCTGGCTGAAGGACGCCGCATTGCCCCCATCGATCACGCGGAACCCCTTGGCCACCAGCTTGGTCCGCGCACCCACCCCGAGGTCCGGGGTGCCGACGCCGTTCTCGACCAGCACCCGCACCACCTGACCACCGGCGTCGCGCAGCACCGCACCGGGGAACCGTTCCTTCATCATCGCCGAGGCAGCGGCGTTATCGATCGTGTACGACGCGTCCGCAGCGCCGGTGGCCACCTCGTTGACCGGCAGCGTGTCCGAGACCAGCGTGTTGCCCGCGGCTGCGGTGTGCAGCACCAGCAGACGCGCGGCCAGGGCGGCTGCAGGAAGCGTCGACCGCGAGCCGGTGCCGAGCTTGGCCAGCACGGCGGTCAGCTCGGCCGGGGTCACGGGCAGGGCAGCACTCACGGCAGTCAGCACGTCGTCGAAGCGGGCCAGCCGGGTCTGCTCGGGCTCGCCGTCGGCCAGGTACGTCGCGTAGGCCGCCGCCCCCGCACCGGCGAGCTTCTGGCTACCAGCCGGCACGACGACCTTCTCCCCGCCCTTGCCGTCGGAGGCAGTGACGTCGGCGTCGACCGTGACCTGCACGCCGCCGACGGCGTCGACCAGCCCGGCCAGCGCCGCCTGGCTCAGCACCCAGGTGTCGCTCACTCGCACCGCGAGCAGGTCGGTCAGGGCGGCGGCCGACGCGTTCGCGTCGGTCACCAGGGCCGCCTCACCGAACGGCATGTTGCCCGAGCCGACGACGTCGACGACGACGCGTGAGGGCACGAGGACGGCTACCGCGTCCTTCGCTCCCGGGGTGGTGCCGACGAGAGCGCTGGCTGCCGCCGTGCCATCGACCCCGGTCACCTGCACAAGAGTGATCTGCTGCGGGGTCGGCGGGGACTTCACCACGACGGCTGTCTCGGTGCCGCGCCCCGACCACCACACGACGGCCCCGGCCACCAGCAGGAGGAGCACCACCACGGCCACCGCGGTCAGCCGACGACGTCGGCTGCTGCGCTTGCGCGCGACCCGCTCGGCACTGCGGCGTCGCCGGGCCATCACGGTCGGTCCGGGCACTGCCGGGGCGGACGCGGGCGCCGCATCGACAGCGACACCAGCATCGACGACCGGCAGCGGTGCGACCGGCCCCGGGATCACCGGCGCAGGCGCGACCGGCTCCGGGATCACCGGCGCAGGTGCGATCGGCTGCCCGGTCGCCGGACCGACCACTGACTCAGCCGCGGCCTCAGGAGCCGCCTCGCCTGCCGGGCCGCTCCCCTTGCGATGCTTGCCGGGCTTGCCGGGCTTGCCGGGCTGGCCGCTCATCGCGACACCGGATAGAGCCGGTGCTTGGCGACGTACTGCACGACGCCGTCGGGCACGAGGTACCAGACCGGCTCGCCCCGACCGACGCGGGCGCGGCAGTCGGTCGAGGAGATCGCCATCGCCGGCACCTCCAGCAGGCTCACACGGTCGGCCGGCAGCCCGTCACCGGACAGCGTGTGCCCGGGCCTGGTCACCCCGATCAGGTGCGCGAGGTCGAAGAGCGCGTCGGCGTCCTTCCAGGTGAGGATCTGCGCGAGAGCGTCGGCACCGGTGATGAAGAACAGCTCGGCGCCGGCGCCGCGTTGGGCCCGCAGGTCGGTGAGCGTGTCCACCGTGTACGTCGGTCCCGGCCGGTCGATGTCGACGCGACTCACGGTGAAGCGCGGGTTGGAGGCGGTCGCGATCACCGCCATCAGATAGCGGTGCTCGGCCTGGGTGACGTCCCGACTCTGCTTCTGCCACGGCTGACCGGTGGGGACGAAGACGACCTCGTCCAGAGCGAACCGGGCGGCCACCTCGCTGGCAGCCACCAGGTGCCCGTGGTGGATCGGGTCGAAGGTGCCACCCATCACCCCGAGTCGGGTCGGCGGCGCGGGCGCGGCGGCGGGAGGCACGGGCTCGGGGACCTCGCTGCTCAGCGGTCCTTGCCGAAGGTCAGTGTCACGGCCAACAGGAGACAGAGGAGCGTGAACCCACCGAGGCCGATCACCCACGGCGCCACAGGCAGGTGGCGCGGGACGTTGCCGCCCTCGGCGACGAGCAGACGGACTCCGGCAGCGGTCATGGTGGGCAGTGTTTCACGACGCCTGAGGCGATGTCAGCGGACGTGCCGTCGGCTCGTCATCCCGTCAGAACGGTCGTACGCCGCCCGCCGGCACGAGTTGCGGCAGCGGCCCGTCGGTGGCCCGACGCTGGAAGGTCCCCCGGTCGACGACCTCGAGCCCGCTGACGCGCCACGGCGGAAGGCCGGCGGAGGTGCGGTGCTCTCCCCAGAGCCGCAGTGCCAGGGCCGCAGCGTCCTCGAGGTCGCGAGCCTCTTCCCAGTACCGCAGCTCGGCCCGGTCCGCGTCATAGCGCGCCGACAGCATGAACGGTCGCTCGTGGGTCAACCGCTCGAGGGACTCCCGCACCTCACCCGGGTCGGTAGCCTCGCCCACCAGCGTCAAGGTGACGTGCCACATCGGGCGGGCCTCGGGTCGCGGCACCTGCTGGGGCTGCACCACGGGTTCGGTCACGGCGTCCCCACGTCCTCGGTCACTGGGCGAGCAGCACCAGGTCGTCCCGGTGGACGACCTCGCGACCGAAGGCCGGCCCGAGCTCCCGAGCAAGCTCGGGGGTCGAGCGACCGAGCAGTCCCGGCAGCTCTGTCGCGTCAAAGTTGACCAGTCCGCGGGCAACGGCGTGGCCGTTTTCGTCAAGGAGGTCCACCGGATCGCCTGCGACGAAGTCCCCCTCCACCGCCGTGACACCGGCTGCGAGCAACGAGGTACGCCGGGCCACCACCGCGCGCACCGCACCGACGTCCAAGTGCAACGAACCGCGTGGCGTCGAGGCGAAGGCCAGCCAGAGCATCCGGGTCGGCAGCCGGGTCGCCGACGGCGCAAACGTCGTGCCCACCTCGGCCCCGGCGAGTGCGGCCGCCGCGTCGCTCGCGTCAGCCACAACTGCATGTACGCCCGCAGCCGCAGCCATGCGTGCAGCCGCCACCTTGCTCGCCATGCCGCCGGTGCCGACGCCGGATCCGGTCCGACCGAGCCGGAGCCCGACCAGGTCGGCGTCGGAGTCGACCCGCAGCACCTTGCGCGAGGTCGGGAGGCGCGGGTCCCCGTCGTAGACGCCGTCGACGTCGGAGAGCAGCACGAGCTCCTCGGCCCGCACCAAATGAGCCACGAGTGCGGCGAGCCGGTCGTTGTCGCCGAACCGGATCTCTTCGGTGGCCACGGTGTCGTTCTCGTTGACCACCGGGACGACTCCGAGCTCCAGCAACCGGTAGAGCGTGCGCTGGGCGTTGCGGTAGTGGCCGCGGCGCACCACGTCGTCGGAGGTCAGCAGGACCTGGCCGGCGGTGATGCCGTGCCGGGCGAACGAGGCGGTGTAGCGGTGGATCAGCAGCCCCTGCCCGACACTGGCAGCTGCCTGCTGGGTGGCGAGGTCACGCGGACGCCGACCCAGAGCCAGCGGGCCGAGCCCGGAGGCGATCGCGCCGGAGGAGACCAGCACGACCTCGCGCCCGGCCGCATGAGCCGCCGCCAGCGCGTCCACCAGGGCGTCCACCCGACCCGCATCCAGGCCGCCTGACGGCGCGGTGAGCGAGGACGACCCGACCTTGACCACGACCCGGCCGATGCCGGGCGACACCTGCGTGGTCACGCCGGTTGGACCCTCAGCGCCCGTGCAGGCGCAGGTCGGTGCCGCGCCGGCCGTGCATCAGCTCAGCACCTGCCTGCAGGGTGGGCTCCCAGTCGAAGAGCACCGCGCTCTCGCCCTCGCCGATGACGACGGCGTCCCCGACCTCGGCGCCGGCCGCGACCAGCGCGTCCTCGACGCCGAGCCGGTTGAGCCGGTCGGCGAGATAGCCGACGGCCTCGTCGTTGCTGAAGTCGGTCTGGCGCACCCAGCGGGTGGGCTTCGTGCCCCGGACCTCGTACTGGTCACCGACCTTGACCACGGTGAAGCCCGAGTCGTCGACAGCAGTCGGGCGCAGCACGATGCGCGCGGCTTCGAGGTCAGGTGCCTCGCCCCTGGCCCGGATGACCAGGGCGCCCATGGCGAAGGTCAGCTCGCGCAGCCCCTGATGAGTGGCGGCGCTGATCGGATAGACATCGAGCCCGCGGGCCGTCAGGTCGGCCGTGACCATCTCGGCCAGCTCGCTGCCGTCGGGCACGTCGCACTTGTTCAGCGCCACGATGCGCGGTCGGTCGTCGAGACCGCCGTACGCCGCGAGCTCGGCCTCGATCACGTCGAGGTCGGTCAGCGGGTCGCGGCCGGGCTCGATGGTCGCCATGTCGATGACGTGCACCAGCGCGCTGCACCGCTCGACGTGACGCAGGAACTCCAACCCCAGCCCCTTGCCTTCGCTGGCACCGGGGATCAGGCCGGGTACGTCGGCAACGGTGAAGCGCACCTCGCCGGCCTGCACCACCCCGAGGTTGGGCACCAGGGTGGTGAAGGGGTAGTCGGCGATCTTCGGCCGCGCGGCTGAGATCGCCGCGACGAGGCTGGACTTGCCGGCGCTGGGGAAACCGACCAGCGCCACGTCGGCGACGGTCTTGAGCTCGAGCACGACGTCGGTGGCGTCGCCTGGCTCGCCGAGCAGCGCGAAGCCGGGCGCCTTGCGTCGCGCCGAGGCGAGGGCAGCGTTGCCGAGTCCGCCGCGGCCACCTTGCGCCGCGACGTACGTCGTTCCGGCGCCGACCAGATCGGCGAGGACCTCGCCCGACGCGCTCTTGACGACGGTGCCGTTGGGCACGGCGAGCAGCATGTCGTGGCCGTCGGCGCCGCTGCGGTGGCTGCCCTGGCCGGGACCGCCACTGGTCGCCCGACGGTGCGGGGCGTGGTGATAGTCGAGCAGCGTGGTGGTGCTGGCGTCGACGAAGAGCACGACGTTGCCGCCGCGGCCACCGTTGCCCCCGTCGGGACCACCGAGGGGCTTGAACTTCTCGCGGTGCACCGAGCTGCAGCCGTGGCCGCCGTCACCTGCTGCCACGTGAAGGACCACACGGTCGACGAAGGTGGTCACAGATGCTCCTGCAGGCTGGGCGTGCGCGGTGGTGCCGAGAAAGGGACGAGGGTGAGAAACGCGATGGGGACCACGGTCGAGACCATGATCCCCATCAACGGGTGCGGCGGTGGTCAGGCGTCGACGGTGACCGTCTCGCCCGGGACGATGTTGACGACCCGACGGCCACGACGGGTGCCGAACTCGACGGCGCCGGCGGACAGCGCGAACAGGGTGTCGTCGCCGCCCCGGCCGACGTTCAGGCCCGGGTGGAAGTGGGTGCCACGCTGGCGGACGATGATCTCGCCGGCGTTGACGACCTGGCCGCCGAAACGCTTGACGCCGAGACGCTGCGCGTTGGAGTCACGCCCGTTGCGGGTGGACGACGCGCCCTTCTTGTGAGCCATCTGGCTACCTTTCGAGTGGAGCCGAAGCCGGGATCAGCGGCTGGATCGACGGTGCTGCGGGCGGACTGCTGGCGGGTGGGCTTACGTGGCGCCGGACTCGATGCCGGTGACCTTGACCCGGGTGTGCTTCTGCCGGTGGCCCATGCGCTTGCGGTAGCCGGTCTTGTTCTTGTACTTCAGGATGTCGATCTTGGGGCCTTTGGTGGCAGCCACGACCTCGACGGTGACGGTGGCCTTCGCCAGCGCCGCCTTGTCGCTGGTCACGGCGGCACCGTCGACGAGCAGCAGGACGGGCAGCTCCACCGTCGCGCCTGGCTCAGCAGGCACCCGGTCGATCTCGAGGACGTCGCCGACGGCCACCTTCTCCTGGCGGCCACCGGCTCGCACGATCGCGTACACCATCGAGGACGAACTCACTCTCTGCACTCGCGTCACGGGACCTCGGTGCCCTGGGCGGGCGCGCGAGGACGAAGGCGCCGAGGGCGCCGTCGCTTGCTGGACTGCCGTCGAGACGACGGCCATGGGACGGTCAAGAGTACGAATGCGGGGACCGCCTGGTCAAACCGCCTACACGGTGGTCACCGGGCTGACGGCCTTCCGTCGACGCCTCGGCGCCTTCGGAGCGGCCGTCGTCGTCTCGGCTGCGCCGACGGCCTCCACCGTCTCGGCTGCGCCGACGGGCTCCACCGGGTCCTCCCCTGCCACCGGCTCGGGCGCAACGGCTGCGGCGGGACCCACGTCGATGACCGGCTCGTCCTCGGGGGCGTGCTGAGGCACGGGACGCGGCTTGGGGGGCAGCGGCAGCAAGTTTGTCGCCGCTGCCGAGTCCGATGCGCCGTTGCCACTTCCGTTGCCGGCACCGCCGCGACCACCACCTCGACCCTTGCGCTCGCTGGTGGCCCCACCGTTGCTGCTAGCCGGCGCTCCGGACGAGCCCGTCGATCCACCGGACGAGCGCTCCACCGGCTCGGTGTGGATGTGGTAGCCACGACCGCTGCAGCTGTCGCAGGACTCGGCAAACACCTCGTGCAGGCCCTGACCCACCCGCTTGCGGGTCATCTGCACCAGACCCAGCGAAGTGACCTCGGCCACCTGGTGCTTGGTCCGGTCCCGACCGAGGCACTCCAGGAGGCGCCGCAGCACGAGGTCGCGGTTGCTCTCGAGCACCATGTCGATGAAGTCGACGACGATGATGCCGCCGAGGTCGCGCAGCCGCAGCTGACGCACCAGCTCCTCGGCCGCCTCGAGGTTGTTCTTGGTGACGGTCTCCTCGAGGTTGCCGCCGGCGCCGGTGAACTTCCCGGTGTTGACGTCGACCACGATCATCGCCTCGGTGCGGTCGATGATGAGGTAGCCCCCGCTGGGCAGCCAGACCTTGCGGTCCAGCGCCTTGACCAGCTGCTCGTCGATCCTGCTGTCGGTGAAGACGTCCTGCTCGCTGGTCCACCGGGTCATGCGGTCCCGCAGGTCCGGAGCGACGTGGCTGACGTAGGAGTCGAGCACGTCCCAGGCCCCGTCGCCGGAGACGACCAAGCCGTCGACGTCCTCGTTGAAGATGTCGCGGACCACGCGGATCGTCATGTCCGGCTCGCCGTAGAGCAGCGCGGGCGCGGCTGATCCCTTGGTGGACTTCTTCTCGATGTCCTCCCACTGCGCGGTGAGCCGGGCCACGTCGCGGGCCAGCTCGTCCTCGCTCGCGCCTTCGGCCGCCGTACGGACGATCACGCCGGCACCCTCGGGCACCACCTTGCGCAGGATCGCCTTGAGCCGGGTGCGCTCGGTGTCGGGGAGCTTGCGGCTGATGCCGGTCATCGAACCACCGGGCACCAGGACGAGATAGCGCCCGGCCAACGAGATTTGGCTGGTGAGGCGCGCGCCCTTGTGCCCGATCGTGTCCTTGGTGACCTGCACGAGCACCGGGTCGCCGGACTTGAGGGCGAGCTCGATGCGGCGTGGCTGGCCCTCGAGACCGGCTGCGTCCCAGTTGACCTCACCGGCGTAGAGCACGGCGTTGCGCCCCTTGCCGATGTCGACGAACGCCGCCTCCATCGAGGGCAGCACGTTCTGCACCCGGCCGAGGTAGACGTTGCCGACGAGGCCGGCGTTGCTCGCGCTGCTGACGAAGTGCTCGACCAGGACGCCGTCCTCGAGGACCGCGATCTGGGTGCGCTCGGCGGTCTGGCGCACGATCATGCGCCGGTCGACGGCCTCGCGCCGGGCCAGGAACTCGGCCTCGGTGATGACGGAAGGACGGCGGCGGCCGGCCTCGCGACCTTCGCGCCGACGCTGCTTCTTGGCCTCGAGGCGGGTCGAGCCCTTGACCGACCGCACGCCGTCGTCGTCGGCCTCGCCGGCGCTGCTGCCGCTGCGGCCGCGGCCACGGCTGCGGGGCTCACGCACGCGGGTGACGGTGATCGCGTCATCGACGGAATCGCCGGACTCACCGGCCTCAGAGGAGGTCTCCTCCGAACCGTCATCGGCACCGCCACGACGGCGGCGCCGGCGACGCCGACGGGTGCCTGCGCCCGTCTCGCCATCGGTGGTCGTGCCCTCGCCCGACTCATCGCCGTCGGAGCCCTCGGCACCCGAGGATTCCGTCGCGGTGTCGGCATCGGTGCCCCCGTCGGCCGCTGGGCCGCTTTCGGTGCCCGCGTCGGAGTCCGTGCCGGTGTCGTCCTGCGTGGCGGAGGCGGCCCCTGCACCACGACCCCGTCGCCCGCGACCGCCGCGGCGCCGTCGGCGACTGCCAGCACCGTCATCTTCGGAGTCTTCGGTGGGCTCGCGGTCGATCGACACCCCGTCCTGGGACGCGCCGTCCGGCGACTCACGGTCGGCCTGGTCGGCCTGGTCCGACAGACCGACCTCGACCTCGTGGGTCGCGGCGTCGCCTGCGGCTTTGCGTCGGCTCCGGCGGCGGGCCGGGACGGCAGCGGACGGGTCCGGGGGCTGGAACAGCACGCCGGGCGAGAAGACGGGGACGGTCGTGGTCGCACTCGCGACCGACTCGTCGAGGTCGAGCTCGTCGAGATCAAGCGCGTCGGGGTCGACCACGTCGGCGTCGACCGTCTCGGCGGGCACCCTCTCCGCGGGGGCGGCGGACTTCTTGCTGGCCCGGCGACGACGGGTCGCCGGAGCCGGAGCGGCGTCGGCCTCCGCGGCGGGAGTGGTCGAGGCTGTCGGGGCTGCGTCTGCGGCGGCAGGCACCGGGTCGCTGGCCGCTGCGACGGCGGGCACCGCGTCGCCGGCGGCTGCGTCGGCGGTCGCCGTACGCGAGGTGCGCTTGCGCGCGGTCTTCTTGGCCGGGACAGCGGCGGGCGCGTCCGGCCCGGCAGCGGCTTCCTCGGCTGCCTCGGCCGGCTCGGCTGATTCGGCAGGCGCCGCGGGCGGTCCGGCCGGGCGACTGGCGGCTCGGCGGCGGCGGGGGGCCACTGCAGGGGCAGGGGTGGAGCTGGTCTGGTCGGCGTCGGTGGGGCCGTCGCCGGTGGGCTCGTCGAGCATCCGGGTGTACTCCCGTCATGCCCCGGGGCGCCGGGTGGGACCGAGCCGGTCCGAGGACCGGTGCGGCTCCCCTGCGCGCCACGCGGGGGCTGTCGTGGTGTCCGTCCGCGACGCGGACAGACAGCCGTGCGAAGTCTGGTGGTGCACCCTCGGGCCCCGCAGCCAGGACGGCGCAGGGGCTGAGTCAGGTGCCGACTACACCCCGGTCCGGTGCCAGTGGGTCGGACACCGTGCCGGCCGACCCGTCGAGAGGACCTTGCGCCAGCCGGGTGACCATGGAGGTCGCCGGCGGCGCGAGATCACCGATCGAGGCAAGCGCGGCAAGGACGTCATCGGGTCGGACAGCAGGTGTGACGTGCCGCACGACCAGTCGCAGTATCGCACATGAGGCCCCCTCGACCGCCTCGACCGCCACGACCGCGGCTCGCGCGTCGAAGGTCCGCAGCCCGTTCTTCGTCATCCGGGACACCTCGACGGCATCGGCGCCGAGGAAGGCCGTGACCGCCCGTGCGGCGTCCTCGAGCGGTACGCCGGGCAGCCGCAGCTCCCACACCGAGGCCTCGAGCCGGTCGGCCAGGCTCGCTGCCTTCACGTTGGGCGGCGGGGGTGCGACCTCGACCAGCTCGAGGACATCGAGGTCCGGCGGCAGGGAAGCATCGAGAGCGACGCGCAGCCGCTCGGGGTCGCAGCGCTGCGCGAGTCCGATCTCGAGATACTCGGCCTCGCTCGCGACCCCGGTCGGAGCGGCGCCGGCATAGCTGACCTTGGGGTGCGGGGAGAAGCCGGCCGAGTAGGCCATCGGCACCGCGGCCCGCCGCAGCGCCCGCTCGAACGCCCGCTGGAAGTCGCGATGGCTGGAGAAGCGCAGCCGGCCGCGCTTGGCGTAGTGCATGCGCAACCGCTGGACCGTGGGCGGCGGCGGCGGGCCGTCAGGAGTGCGTGCCACGTCAGGACAGCCGCTGCTCGACGGGTGCACCGGGTGCACCAGATACGTCGGTCGCACCGGTGAGGGTCATCGTCGCGAGCGGCACTGGCACGGTGCGCTGGCCGTCGAAGGCGTAGCGCACCACCTCGACCCGGTCGGCCGTCACCGGGATCGACAGGGGGCCCAACGTGGTGCGCGCGTCGACCCAGGCGACCAACCCAGCCGGGTCGGCCAACGGCGCGGCGAAGTGCAGCACCGTGGCCCACCACACTGACCGGCGGTAGTAGGCCTCGGCCTGACCCAGCTCGGCCAGCTCGGCGAGGACCGCCGCGCGGAACCGGTCCGGCGCGTCGTCGACCGGCTCGGCGAGTGCCAGGACACCACGGTCAGCCAGCGCAAGACCGGTCAGGTTCCACCGCAGCGGCGGAGTGTGCGCGACCAAGGCCTCAACCAGCCCGGCGCACCGGCGCACCTCGGGATCGTCGGCGTTCACCGCCCGCCAGACGCGTTCCAGGTAGGTGACGGTGAGGTGCGACGAGCCTCGGCCGCCGGTCAGCCACTGACCCGGTCCGGCCACGACCGCTGCCTCGGCCGCGAGGGCGTCGAGGCGTTCCTCGGCCACCGGGTCCAGCCGGAGGTCGAGGGACAGGCCCCAGCGGGTGCCGCCCTCGGCAGGCGGGGTGTCGAGCAGCGCGTTACCGGCCAGCACAGCAGCCCGCCCGCGCTCGTGGATCGAGTCCGGCGGACCGCTCACTCGGCCGGTCCGGCGGCCAGCACCTGGTCGCGCGCGGAGTTGAGCACGGTCAGCGGCAGCAGGGTGGCGCCGGTCGGCCCCTGCTGGATCTCGGTGCCCAGCTGCGGGCAGACCCCGCAGTCGAAGCACGGCGTCCAGCGGCAGTCGTCGACCTCGGTGCCGGACAGCGCCTCCTGCCAGTCCTCCCACAGCCAGTCGCGGTCCAAGCCGGCGTCGAGGTGGTCCCACGGGAGCACCTCGTTGTTGTCGCGCTCGCGCAGGGTGTACCAGTCGACGTCGACGGGGGTGTCCGCGAACGCGGTCTCGGCAGAGGTCATCCAGCGGTCGAAGGAGAAGTGCTCGCTCCAGCCGTCGAAGCGTCCGCCGGCGTCGTAGACCGCCTCGATGACCTTGCCGACCCTACGGTCACCCCGGGACAGCAGTCCCTCGACGATGCCCGGCTTGCCGTCGTGGTAGCGCACACCGATCGCCTTGGCGTAGCGCTTGTCCGACCGGATGGCCGCACGCAGCTTGGCCAGCCGTGCGTCGGTCTCCTCGTGCCCGAGCTGAGCTACCCACTGGAACGGGGTGTGCGGCTTGGGCACGAAGCCGCCGATCGACACTGTGCAGCGGATGTCGTTGGCTCCGGTGACCTCACGGCCGGTCTGGATGACTCGCTTGGCGAGGTCGGCGATCTGCAGCACGTCCTCGTCGGTCTCGGTCGGCAGACCGCACATGAAGTAGAGCTTCACCTGGCGCCAGCCCGCGGAGTAGGCCGCGGTGACGGTCCGGATCAGGTCCTCCTCGGTCACCATCTTGTTGATGACGCGCCGGATGCGCTCGCTGCCACCCTCGGGTGCGAACGTGAGACCCGAGCGACGACCGTTGCGGGTGAGCTCGTTGGCCAGGTCGATGTTGAAGGCGTCGACCCGGGTCGAGGGCAGCGACAAGGAGGTCTGGGTGCCCTCGTAGCGATCGGCCAGTCCCTTGGTCATCGGGGCGATCTCGCTGTGGTCGGCGCTGGACAGCGAGAGCAGGCCGACCTCCTCGAAACCGGTGGCGGCCAAAGCCCTCTCGATCATCTCACCGACCCCGGTGATGGACCGTTCACGCACCGGGCGGGTGATCATGCCGGCCTGGCAGAAGCGGCAGCCGCGGGTGCAACCGCGGAAGATCTCGACCGACGCGCGCTCGTGCACCGACTCGGCCAACGGCACCAACGGCTTCTTCGGGTACGGCCACTGGTCGAGGTCCATGACCGTGTGCTTGCTCACCCGCCACGGGACGCCAGGGGTGTTCGGTGCGACCCGCTGGATGCGTCCGTCGGGCAGATAGTCGACGTCGTAGAGCGAGGGCACGTAGACGCCGCCGGTGCGCGCCAGGCGCAGCAGCAGCTCGCGGCGACCGCCGACCTGCAGGTGCAGGCCCTCGGCCTTCCAGGCGCGGATCACCTGGGTGATGTCGAGCACCGCCTGCTCCCCGTCACCGAGCACCGCGGCATCGATGAAGTCAGCGATCGGCTCCGGGTTGAACGCCGAGTGCCCGCCCGCGAGGACGATCGGATGCCCCTCGGTGCGGTCGACCGC
>JANLYQ010000062.1:0-14340 GCA_031365725.1 Sporichthyaceae bacterium
ATGGCCAGCGCCCCGACGACGGCAACCTGTTGGGTGATGAGCGAGAGGTTGTTCGGCGTCGCGAAGTTGCTGTTGAGGAACCCGAAGACGATGACGCTGACCACGAGGACGACCGCCGGGCTGAGCCAGGGGTACCGGTGCAGGGTCGTCTGGACCCGCTGCGCCGGCGTACGCCGGTCGAGGAACTCCTCAGCCGCGTCGTAGCTCGGAGGCGCCGCAGTGGCTTCGCTCACGATTGCCGCCTTTCGGGTCCGGGCTGGCACGAGGTGACGCACGGTGGGGGCAGCTGGTGATCAACTGCCCCCACCGTACGGGTGAGGCGGTCACACAGGGAAGGGCTCAGCCCCAGGCGTTCGCGAGCCCGAACGTCGAGTCCTTGCTCTCGACGCCGGTCATCGGCTGGTCGCTGATCAGGGTGACCCCGGTGTTGTAGAAGTCCAGCCCCGGGCTGTTCTGCGGCTTGGTCCCGTTCTTGACGATGTCGACGATGGCCTGGACGCCGAGCGAGGCCATCTTCAGCGGGTACTGCTGCGACGTCGCGTTGATGGTGCCGGCCTTGACGGCCTCGACACCCGCGCGCCCGCCGTCGACCGAGACCACCACGACGTCCTTCTTGCCCTGTGCCTTCAACGCGGCCGATGCCCCGGCCGCGGTGGGCTCGTTGATGGTGTAGACGACGTTGATGTCCTTGTTCTTGGACAGCAGCTGCTCCATGCCGGTGCGGCCGCCCTCCTCGTTGGCGCCGGTGGCGGCGTTGCCGACGATCTCGTAGTCGCCTCCGGAGTACTTGCCGGTCTTGGGCTCGTCACCGTTCTTCTTCGGGTCCCCGATGTCCTTGATGCCCATGCCCTCGAGGAAGCCCTGGTCGCGGTTGTAGTCGACCGAGACGACCTTGTCGTTGAAGATGTCGAGCAGCGCGATCACGGCCTTCTTGTCGCCCAGCTTCGCGGCGGCGTACTTGCCGATGAGGTTGCCCGCCTCGCGGTTGTCCGTGGCGAAGGTGATGTCGACGACGTCCGGCGGGTCGGTCGGGGTGTCGAGCGCGATGACGAACAGCCCGGCGTCGCGCGCCTTCTTGATCGCGTCGTTGACACCGGTGGACATCGGGGTGATGAGGATGCCCTTCTGCTTGCCGGTGATCGCGTTCTCGATCGCGTCGATCTGACCCTGGTCATCGCCCTCCGCCTTACCCGAGGCGATGGTGATGTCGATGCCCGCGTCAGCCGCGGCCTTCTTCGCACCCTTCTGCATCGCGACGAAGAACGGGTTGGTCGAGTCCTTGGTGATCAGCGACACGGCGATCTTTCCGCCGCCCGCGGCGCCGCCCCCCGCGGAGCCGGAGCTGCTGCTGCCGGCGCCGCTGGTGCCGGAGCTGCTGCCCCCGCACGCGGCCAGTGCCAGCATGCCGGCGGCCACCACGCCGACGAGTCGGAAGGCGTGTGTCCCCTTCGTCCGTCGAATCATCGATATGTCCTCACGTTCGGGTCCTCGTGTCCGGCCGTAGCCTTGACAACGTTGTCGGCGCAGTTGTAGTCCTGGCTTCGCACTTCCGTCAAGAGCCCGCTCCGGTTAGAAGCAGGATGAGATGACAACGTTATCCGGGCCGTCGGCGCGGCGTCCTCGCGCGACGATGCGCGACGTCGCCGCGCGGGCCGGGGTGAGCCTCAAGACGGTTTCCCGGGTGGTCAACCGCGAGGCCGGGGTCTCCGACCTGCTGGCCGAGAAGGTGCGGGCCGCGGCCGAGGAGCTGAACTTCCAGCTCAACGCCGGCGCCCGCAACCTGCGGCGGTCCGACGGCCGGACCGGCACCATCGGACTGCTGCTGGAGAACGTCGCCAACCCGTTCTCCTCCGCCGTGCACCGCGCAGTGGAAGACGTGGCCAGACTCCGCGGCGTCGCGGTGCTGGCCGGGAGCCTGGACGGGACCCCGCAGCGGGAGCGGGAGCTCGTGGCTACCTTCACCTCCCGCCGGGTCGACGGCCTGGTCCTGATGCCCGCGGGGGCCGACCACGCCTACCTCGTCCCCGAGCAGCGGGCCGGGACCGCGCTGGTCTTCGTCGACCGGGCGCCCGGACGGCTCGACGCCGACGTGGTGCTGACCGACAACCGCCAGGGGGCGACGGGTGGGGTCGCGCACCTGCTCGACCGTGGGCACGAGCGGATCGGCTTCCTCGGTGACCTGGCCCGCATCGCCACCGCGAGCGAGCGGTACGACGGCTACGTCGAGGCCCTGCGCGCCCCCGGCCGACCCGTCTCCGCCGACCTGGTCGCGCGGGACGTGGCGACCGTCGAAGCCGCGGATATGGCGACGACCGACATGCTGACCGGTCCCGACGCGCCGACTGCACTGTTCACCGCCCAGAACCTGGTGACGATCGGTGCGGTGAAGGCGTTGCGGCGCCTCGGTCGCCAGCACGAGGTGGCGCTGGTCGGCTTCGACGACTTCCTGCTGGGCGACCTGCTCGACCCGCCGGTCACTGTGGTCGCGCAAGATCCCGACGCGATCGGACGTGCGGCGGCCGAGCAGCTGTTCCGCCGGATCGACGGCGACCACGGGCCGTTCACCATGCAGGTCGTACCGACCCGGCTCATCGAGCGCGGTTCGGGCGAGATCCCGCCGCTTCGCCGGGTGGCGTCCTAGTCGACAGACCTGCGCGGTGTCGCAGCCTGGGAGCCGGATCCGCCGTACGGCGTCGTTCTTGCTCCGGGTGCCCGGCGGGCCTTGTCCGAACTGCTGCCGGAGCCGGCTGCGTTCGCGGCGTGGGAGTTCATCACTGGCCCACTCGCGCACACGCCACACCGCGTGGGCTCACCACTGCGTCAATCGGGCGGCCGGTACAGCTCACGGACCGCGTCGTCGATGTCGCCGCCATCGTGTTCGACCGGCTCCATGTACAGCCGGGCCCAGCCAATCTTGTCCTCGCGTAGCCCGATCACGCCCACCCCACGCATCAGGAAGGGTGACCCGTCGCGATGGGTCCCCACCCAACGCATCTCCGTCCAGATCACGCCGTCGGCGATGCAAGACGCCACCTGTTCGGCGGAGAAGTCCGGGACCCCGTCGAACACCGCCGTCCAGTTCGCCAGGACCTGTTCACTCCCACCGAAGCCACGATTCGGATGGAGCGGCTGCTCGCTGCGGTAGTCAGCCGCGAAGCACGAGGCGATGGCTGCCGCGTCGTGCCGGTTCATCGCTGCGATCAGTTGTTCTACTACGTCGGCCACGAGGCGGCCCTCCTCTTGATCCGGCGGGCGACGATCGAGTCGCCCATCCAGACAGCATCGTCGTACCGGACGTTCATCCACTATGCACTCAGCCGTGCGCGGTGGGAGCCATCAGCGCTCTTGCGGGGGTGGCGGACCGGCGTTACGTTCGAAAGGCCGTGCCAGACAAGCGTCCCTCGACGCGAGGCGCACCAGATGGGGATGCGCGCCGGGGGCGTTGCGGGTGCACGTCGTCCGCGCCCGACCCTGCGAGGTGGCTATGGCAGCGTCTGCCTCCGAGCCGACCGCCGCCGCCTGGGTCACCCGCTACGCGCGCTATGTGCAGGAGTCGAGCGAACGGGCAGCACGCACCGCCGAGCTGAACCGGCGGCTGCTCACCCGGGTCGCCAACGGCGAGCTCGCGCCGACCACCCTGGACAACCAGCTCGCCGCGTTCTTCGCGACCAACGCGGCGACCTACACCGACGACGTCGCCGAGACCGGCCTCGAGTTCCTGACCGGGCTGATCGCGGCCGGGACGACCTACACCCACGAGCTGGTCGAGCGCATCGCCCCGGGTGAGCTCGACACCGAGCGGAGCGAACCGCCCACCATCGCTCGCGGCGACTGGACCAGTGGACTGCAGAGCCTCACCTCCTTCGCCCAGGCGGAGAACGCTGCCGTCGCTGCGCTGCTGAGGGCGCTGATGACGAAGGTCGCCACCGGCACGCTCAGCCCGGACGGGATGCATGCCAGCTCGGAGGAGTTCCACGGCGAGCACCTGCCCGGCACGGTCGACGAGCTGGTCACGCTGTTCTTCGACCTGATGACCCGCCTCGAGGAGGCGCACGCCGACTTCGGCAACCGCGCCCTGCTGACCGTGCTCGACCTGCCCGGGGAGACCGAGCCCGGCGAGACCAGCCTCGAGCTCGTGGCACAGATCGGCACGACCGCGAGCGCCCGGCTGGCCGTGGCCAACAACGAATCCGAACCCACCGCCCTGCGCGCCGTCATGACCGACGTACGCCGCTCGGACGGGATCGGGCCGGCCTTCGACCCCGACGCCACGATCCGACCGGCCCGCTTCACCCTCGCCCCGCTGGCCGAGGAAGTCGTCACCCTCACCGTCCGCCTGGCCGCTAAGGCATTCGAGCCCGGCCCGGAGTACGTCGGCACGTTGCACGTCCTCAGCCCCGGCAGCACCGTGCTCGCCGTGCCGGTGAAGATCCGGGTGGCGGTCCCTGTCGAGCCGGACGACACAGTCGAGGCAGACAAGTCATGACCACCGGCACCGATGCCATCGCCATCGTCGGGATGCGATCGCGCGTGCCGGGTGCGGCCGACCTCGACACGCTCTGGCAGAACATCTCCGGCGGGGTCGAGTCGGTCACGACCCTGACCCCCGAGGAGATGCAGGCCGTCGGCGTGCCGGAGACCATCACGTCGCTGCCGGGCTATGTCAATGCGGCCCCGCTGCTCGGGGACGTCGACATGTTCGACGCCGCGTTCTTCGGCTTCTCGGCCCGCGACGCCGCCCTCACCGACCCCCAGCACCGGCTGTTTCTCGAGACGGCCTGGGAGGCCCTCGAGGACGCGGGCTATGACCCCGGCACCTTCCCCGGAGCCATCGGGATCTTCGGCGGCTGCGAGATGAGCACCTACCTCTACCAGCTCTCGCGGCACCCCGACGCGCTCGGCTACGTCGACGGCATGCAGCTGATGGTGACCAACGACAAGGACCACCTGTGCACCCAGGTGTCCTACCGGCTCAACCTGCGCGGGCCCAGCGTGGTCGTGCAGACCACCTGCTCGACGTCGCTGGTGGCAGTCGCGATGGCGTGCGACAGCCTGCGCAGCGGACGCTCCGACATGGCCCTCGCCGGCGGCGTCACGGTGCGGGTGCCGCAACGCGGCGGCTACATGTATGTCGCCGGGTCGATCCTGTCCCCCGACGGGCACTGCCGGCCGTTCGACGCCAGCGCGCAGGGCACCATCGTCGGCAGCGGCGTCGGACTTGTCGTGCTCAAGCGGCTGCCCGATGCCCTCGCCGACGGCGACACCATCCACGCCACGATCCTGGGCATGGGGGTCAACAACGACGGCAGCGACAAGGTCGGCTACACCGCGCCCGCCTTCGCCGGACAGGTCGCGGCCATCGCGGCGGCGTACGAATCCGCAGGCGTGTCACCGGAAACGGTGGGCTACGTCGAGGCGCACGGCACCGCCACCATCCTCGGCGACCCCATCGAGGTGTCCGCCCTGACCGAGGTCTTCCGCCGGCACACCGGCCGCCGCGGGTTCTGCGGCATCGGCTCGGCGAAGTCCAACTTCGGGCACCTGTCCTGCGCCGCGGGTGTCACCGGCCTGGTCCGTGCGGTGCTCGCCCTCGAGCACCGCGCCATCCCGCCGACCGTGCACTTCCGCGCCCCGAACCCGGCGCTCGAACTGGGCACCAGCCCGTTCTTCGTCACCACTACCCCGCACCCGTGGGAGCGCAATGGCACCCCGCGGCGGGCCGCCGTCAGCGCGTTCGGCGTCGGCGGCACCAACGCGCACGCCGTGCTGGAGGAGGCACCGGAGGTGCCCAGCCCGGCTGACAAGAGCCGACCGCACCAGCTGCTGACGTTGTCCGCGCGCAGCCCGGACGCTCTCGACGAGACCACCCGCCGGCTGGGCGCCTACCTCACCCGGCACCCCGAGCGCAGCCTCCCGGACACGGCGTACACGCTGCATGTCGGACGTCGCGGGTTCGCCCACCGCCGCAGTCTGTCGGTCGCCGGCGGCGACCGCGCCGCCACCGTCGCCGCCCTGCTGGACACCGAGCGGCTGGGCGCAACCGAGACGTCGGCGTCCCCGCCGCCGGTGGTGTTCATGTTCCCCGGCCAGGGCGCGCAATATCCGGGGATGGCGGCCGGGCTCTATGCCAGCGAGCCGCGGGTCAAGGCGACGATCGACCGCTGCGCCCGGGTGCTCAAGCCCGAGCTCGGGCTCGACCTACGCCGGGTGCTGTTCCCCACCGCCCGGCGGCGTACGACGGCAGCGGCCGAGCTGCGCGACACCGCGTTGGCCCAACCCGCGCTGTTCGTCGTCGGCTATGCCCTGGCCGACCTGTGGCGCTCGTGGGGGGTCGAGCCGGCGGCGATGATCGGGCACAGCATCGGTGAGTACGTCGCCGCGACCCTCGCCGGGGTGATGGACCTCGACGACGCGCTGCGGCTGCTGGCCCGGCGCGGCCGGCTGATCTCGGCGCTGCCACCCGGGTCGATGCTCGCGGTGATGGCCCCGGCAGACGACGTGGCCGACCTCGTCGATGACGACGTGTGCCTCGCCGCGGTCAACGCCCCCGGGCTGTGCGTCCTGTCCGGACCGAGCGAGGCGATCACCCGGGTCGAGCAGGCGCTGGAGGCGCGGTCGGTCGTCGCCCGGCGGCTGCACACCTCGCACGCGTTCCACTCCTCGATGATGGAGCCGATGCTGGCGGAGTTCGCAGCCGCTGTGGCCGACGTGCCGCTCAAGGCGCCGGAGCTGCCCTACATCGCGACCCTCACCGGGGAGTGGGCGACCGACGCCCCGCTCGACCCGGCGTACTGGACCGCCCAGATCCGCTCGGCGGTGCGCTTTGCCGACGGGCTGGCGGCGCTGCGCGCACCGGGATCGCCGGCCGGTGCGGACGCGGTGTTCCTCGAAATCGGGCCGGGGCGCACGTTGACGACCTTCGCCGCGCACAGCGCCGGGCCGGGTGGTGCCTCGCGGCTGCTCGCCACCCTGCCGGCGCCGGAGGACGACCGGTCCGACACCGACGTGACGACCGCCGCGCTCGGTGCTGTCTGGTCGCACGGGGTCGGCATCGACTGGGCGGCCTACCACTGCTCGGAGCGGCGCCGGCGGGTCAGCCTGCCGACCTATCCCTTCGAGCGGCAGAGCTATTGGATCGGGCAGCCCAACAACCCCGGTGCTGTGGAGCCCGCCGAGCTGCGGGACCCGGTGGACTGGTTCGCGGTGCCGGTGTGGCGGGAGACGGCGCTGGGGGCCGTTGCGCTGGACCTCGACGGCGGCCACATCCTGATCCTGGATGACGAGACCGGAGTCGGTGCCGCCTGCGCCGACGCGGTCCGCGCGGCCGGCGGGGTGCCGGTGATGGCGCGCCGCGGGACGGCGTACGAGCGGATCAGTCCCGACGCCTACCTCCTGGACCCGAGCGACGTGGACGAGCTCGCGGCGGCGGTGTGCACCGCCGGGCCGCTGCGCGGGGTGATCCACTGCTGGGCCGCGGCCCCGCCCGGCGGCGGCGACGGTGGCGATAGCGACAGCGACCTCGCCACCACCGCACGCGACGCGTTCCTCAACCCGCTGCAGCTCGGGGTGGCCCTGGCCGGGCAGAACACCGTGCGGCCGCTGCCGATCGTGCTCGCCGCTCGCGGCGCGGCCCTGGTCGACGCCGGTGATCCGCTGGACCCGCCGCGGTCCTTCGGCGTCGGCGCCACCAAGGTGCTGCCGCAGGAGCACGCCGGGCTGCGCCTCACCCACGTCGACATCGGCACGGCACCGGAGGTCGGCCCTCGGTTGCTGGCCGAGCTGATGGCCGGGGCGCCGGAGTCCGAGGTCGCGCTGCGCGGCGACCGGCGCCTGGTCCGCGGCTACGACCCGGCCCCGATCCCCGAGACGCTGCCCCCGGCCGGGGTGCCGGCCGAGCCGGTCGTCCTGGTCACCGGCGGGCTCGGCCACATGGGCATCGAGCTCGCCGAGGCCGCGTTCGTCGGGCTGAATGCGCGGCTCGTGCTGATCGGGCGCTCGCCGCTGCCCCCGCCGGAGCAGTGGGCCGAGACCAGTGCGGACGCGGGCACCGACCCGACCCGACGTGCCCTGCTGCGTCGCCTCGCCCTGCTCCGGGCCGAACGCGACGACGTGCTCGTGGTCGGGGCCGACCTCAACGACGCCGACCAGGTGCGCGCCGCGGTCGACGCCGCGATCGCACGCTTCGGCCACATCGACGTCGTCGTGCACGGCGCGGCCAACGTCGGCACCGACGCCTTCGGACTCGCGGCCACCACCGGTCCCTCGGTCCTTGCCGCGCAGCTGTCGCCGAAGATCGCCGGGCTGCTGCACCTGATCGAGGCCATGCGCGGCCGGGAGCCTCGACGGTGGGTGGTGCACGGGTCCATCTCGTCGGTGCTCGGCGGCCTCGGCCTGTCGGCGTACGCCGGAGCCAATGCGGTCCTCGACACGATCGCAGAACGCGAGACCGCCCGCGGCTCGGACTTCCTCAGCATCCTGTGGGACGCCTGGGACAACGCCGGCGAGGCACAGACGATGGCGATCCGCGCGATCAACCCGGAGGAGGGACGCGCGTCCTTCCTGCGGGCCCTCGGCGCCCCGACCGGCTCGCAGCTCGTGGTCGCCGCGCACGACCTCGAGGGTCGCCTGGAGTCGTGGGTCAAGCTGGCAACCGTGCCGAAGCCGGCCGGCGCCGGACATCCGCGGCCCAACCTGACCACGGCGTACGTCGGTCCGCGCACCGACACCGAGACGACGCTGGCCCGGATCTGGGCCTCGCAGCTGGGCCTGGAGGAAGTCGGGGTGCACGACCGGTTCTTCGACCTCGGCGGCCACTCCCTGCTCGCGGTGCAGGTCGCGGCCGAGATCCGGGACCAGTTCGCGATCGACCTGCCGGTGCTGCAGCTGTTCAAAGCACCCACGATCTCCGACCTCGCTGCGCTGATCGACAAGGGCGGCGCCGGGGGCGCCGCGTCTGGCACTGCGACCGATGCTGGTGATGCGGTGGGCGTGACCGCCGGGCTCGTCGTCCCCGACATCGAGGGCGACGGCCCGGGGGCTCTCGCCAAGGCCAACTACCGCGAGTTCTACGACGACATGACCAGGCGCCTCGAAGCGACCGGCATGAGCGAGGCGTCGTTCTTCCTCAACTACGGCTACCTGTCACTGGGCAATGGGCGCAGCGGCGTCGACGAGGCCCAGTTCGAACCGCCCGCGGACGCCTTCAACCGCACGTCGATCCGGCTGGCCGCCGAGCTGCTCGGCAGCACCGACCTCGACGACCTCTCCGTCGTCGACGTCGGCAGCGGCCGCGGCGGCACCGCGGCCTTGATCGCGGACCGGTTCCACGCCGACGTGGTCGGGGTCGACCTGTCGCCCGAAGCGGTGGCCTTCTGCAGCCGCACCCACCGGGCCGAGCGGCTCCGGTTCGAGGTCGGCGACGCCGAGCACCTGCCGCTGCCCGACGAATCCGTCGACGTCGTCACCAACCTCGAGTCCTCGCACACCTACCCCGACATGCGCGCGTTCCTCTCCGAGGTGCGCCGGGTGCTCCGGTCGGACGGCTGGTTCCTGCACACCGACCTGCTCGCCGAGCAGCGCTGGTTGGAGGTCCGCTCGATCCTGTCGGTGCTCGGGCTGACCGTGCAGGACGACCGCGACATCACCGCCAACGTGCTCGCGTCCTGCGACCAGGTCGCCAGCGGACGGGTGCAGGCCTTCGGTGACGGCAGCCCGATGCTCGACAACTTTCTCGCCGTCCCCGGCTCGGCGGTGTACGAACAGATGAACGCCGGGATCTGGCAGTACCGGATCATGAGATCGAGGCGACGATGAGCACAGTCGGACTGTTCCGCACCAGGAAGGAGGGACTGCGATGAGCATCCTCGGAGACATCACCGGCGGCCTGCTCGGCGGCGGCGGCAGCAGCGCGTCGGTGAACAGCACGGTCACCCTCGACCTCAAGGGGCTGCAGGACATCGGCCTCAAGGAGACCATCGAGCTCAAGCCGATCGAGATCAAGCCACTGAGCATCACCGAGGCGGTCAACCTCGGGCCTATCGAGATCAAACCGCTGAACGTCACCGAGACGGTCAACCTCGGGCCGATCCATCTCGACCCGCTCAACATCAGCGAGACGATCGACCTCAAGCCGATCGAGATCAGACCACTCAACATCAGCGAGACCGTGGACCTCAAACCGGTCGCAATCGACTCGTGCCAGACGGTGCGGCTGGCACCACTGCCCGAGACCCAGGTCTGCAACCCGTATCACCACCACGTCGCGATGAGTCTGTTCGGCATGGAGGTCATGGCGATGACGTACGACGGTGAGAGTGAGCAGTCGATCCACAGCCCCCGCAGGCCGCAGGTCGCCGAGCGGACGACGTACCCGCGACGTGGTGACGCGCACCCGCCCCGGGTCCTGGGCGAGGGACGAGGCATCCGGGTCCGGGTGCTCGACGCCGACGACGATGACTGATGACTGACCGGGTGACTGATGACGATGACTAGGGAGCCAACATGGCTGGGCTGAAGGTCGAGGTCACCGAGCCGATCCTGATCTTCGGCGAGTTCGATCGGATCGAGGGCGAGGTGTGGTTGACCAACACCTCCGGTGGCGAGGTCACCATCGACAAGGCCACGCTGAAGGTCAACTTCCCCACCCCGGAGAGCGGCCCGATCCCGTTGCCGGACAAGGTTGCGCTGCCGAGCCTTGCTACCAAGCGACTGGTGATCCAGTCCGGCATGCCGGCGTACACCAGGGGTGGCACGTTCTCAGCAACGATCGCCCTGGAGACCAGCGCCGGCAACCAGGTCATCACGGCGACGGTGGTCATCGCGGACACCTTCATCGTCGCGCTGGCCCCGACCGTCCTGACCTTCACCGGGGTCAAGAAGAGCACGACGCTGACTGCCACCGTGCTGGTGGTGAACAAGGGGAACACGCCGATCACGTTCGGCACCATCCCGAGCGAGACCATGCTCGAGGTGGTCACGATCCCGCGCGTGATCGAGGTGTCTGGCGCGAGTCTGTCGGTGCAGCCCGCACCGGGGCTTGCCGCCGGCGGGACGGTCACGTTCACCAACCCGACCACAACGGTCGCGCCGGGCGCCTGGGCGTCGGTGGTCGTCAAGCTCAAGATGCCCGCAACCCTGCCCCTCAACCGACACTTCCGGGTGCTGCCGCGCATAGCGACCCAGCGCCTGGTGGTCGACCTGCTCACCTGACCGCCCACGTAGGAGGAAGCACTCTGATGGCCACAACGACGACACACCGACGCGACCGGCAGTCCAGCGGCCCAGCGGCCTACCTCTGCTGGTCCCACGACAACAGCCGGATGGAGATGACGGACCTGCCGGGCTACCTCGACTCGCTCCAGCGCAGCTATGACTCCGTCCAGCAGGCCTACAGCTCGATGGGCGCGGCGATGCCGGCGGCACCGGCGTGGGGGATGCCTGCGGCACCGGCGTGGGGGGCTCCCGCGACGAACGACTGGTCACGAGTCCGGGGCCGGCGCCACCGGCACGGCGAGGGCCGGGACCGTGACGATGACTGCGGCTGCGGTGGTCGGGAGCGGGACTGCGGGTGCGAGGACGGCCACCACGACCGGGACCGGGACTGCGGGTGCGGGTCGACGTCCTCGTGCCGGTGCGAGTGCTGCATCGAGGACTCCGACATCGTCGTCTATGCGCACTGCGGCGAGGTGCGGGTCGTGCCGATCGAGATCGAGAACGACACCCGCAAGCCGCGCGAGGACGTGAGTCTCGACATCAGCGACGTCCGTACGGCGGGTGGCCGGATGCTGCCGTGGTCGACGACAGCGACTGTCCAGGGCCCGCTGGTCCTGGATGCGTGCAGCACCACCAGGTTCGAGATCCTGGTCGAGGTCGCCTGCGGGACCACGGATGCGGCCGGCGGCCAGGGCGGGAGCGACCCAGCGGCCGACAAGGCCAAGGGCACCAAGGCAGTAGCAGCGTCGAACATCCCCAGGGGCTCCACCGACGTCGACGAGTGCGTCGTCGGCTACTTCACGGTGCGCCTCGGCGGCTGCCTGACCCGGCCGATCGTGGTGGCGATCGCCGCGCTGCCCAACTCCTGCGACAGCTATCGCACGGGGTGCGCGTGCGCCTCCTGCTGCTGACCGGATGAGTCAACACCCGTCCCCGGAATGGACGGACCGACTGCAGGGCAGGGCCAGCGACGCGTTCGACCAGCTGGTCGCCTCCATGCTCGACGCCCAGCGGGTGCTCACCCAGCTCCCGACGGTGGCACCGCAGCAGCTCGGCAACGACCTGACCCGCTATTGGCAGACCCATCTGCCTGGCACCTATCAGCAGCTCGCTGATGGCGGTGTGCGCTACCTCGCCCGACTGGCCGTGGTCTCGGCGGCCTACAGCACGGAGTGGCTGCGGGAAGCACTGCCGCGTCATCGCCTCGCTGCCCTCGGCCCCCCACCTGCCGTCCCGGCAGGTCCCCGCGGGATCGACCCGCAGCAATGGCTCCGCTGGTACGTCCTGTGCGCGACCTGGTCGGCCCAGCAGCAGGCGTGGGTCGGCGGCGCGTTGACCGCGTTGCGGGAGGAGATCGCGGCTGGCACGATCGGCGAGGACGAGATGCAGGGGTCAGCGCAACGGTTCCTCGAGGACCGGCTGCCGGACTATCTCGCCGATGTGGCCGACGTCGGCATGGACCTGGTCGCCGACGGGCTCGCGGCCACCGACGAGTCCATCCACGATCTCGCGCACACGGTGCTCGGCAGCGCGCCGGCCGCCGAGCTCACTGTGGACGTGACGGGTCCGGCGGGCTCGAATGCGAGCACTGCGCTGGCGATCGAGAACAATCGCGACGAGCCGGCCGACGTTCGGTGCACGGTGCGGACCACCGGGGCTCATCAGGTGACCGTGGAGCCGGACGCGTTCCACCTGGGGGCTGGTCGCACCCGGCGGATCAGCATCGGGGTGACCTTGCCGGACATCGCGACCGACGGCCCGGTCGTCGTGGGGCGGGTGCAGGTGTCCGGGCACGGGGACGCACCGCTGTCGGTGCAGGTGCGCGCGACGGTCCTTCCCCGGCGGAGCCCGATCACGGTCCGCGCGCTCGGCCCGGCCCCTGCTTCGGCCCGCGCTCCCCGGCGCAAGGCGACGTCCGCACGCGCTGTCCACGACGCCGATGCACCCGGCGATCCCGACTAGGGCTCGGCCCGCCGGGACGCGGCTGCTGCCCTCAGACGTCGCGTGGGTGGAGACCACCACCGATCGGGCGTACGTCGATCTGTTCGCGGTTGAGGAGCAGGCTGCCTCGGGCTATGCACCGTCACGACGGGCTGAGTTCGCGACCGGGCGCGCCTGTGCCCGCGAGGCGCTGGCGTCGCTCGGGCAGCCGCCGGCCGCGATCCCACCCGGACCGGCGGGTGATCCGGGCTGGCCCGACGCAGTGGTGGGCAGCATCACCCACTGCGTCGGCTACCGGGCTGCGGCGGTGGCTCTCGCGTCGGCGTACTCCAGCGTCGGGATCGATGCTGAGCCGCACCTTCCGGTGCCGACGGCGGTGCTGCACGCGATCGCGGCGCCGCGCGAGCTGTCGGCCTTGTCGGCTCTGCCGGTGGACGGGACCGCGTGGGACAGGGTCCTCTTCAGCGCCAAGGAGTCGGCGTACAAGGCGTGGTTCCCGTTGGCGCGAGGCGAAGTGCTTGCACCCGGGATCATGGTGCGCCTGCACGCGGACGGGGCCTTTGACGCGGTGATTTCCGACCGAGCGATGACCGGACGCTGGACCGTCGCGTCCACTCTGGTGATCACCGCCGTCTGGGTCGGCGGACAAGGAAGCGCTGGTGTAGCACGTCGACAGGGCAGTGTCACTCTCGAATCTGTGCCCACCACTCGCCCTCGGCATGTTGTGACTGAAACTGATGACCTGGCGGATGCGCTCGACGCCGCTGCCCGTCTCTGGCCCGAGCTGAGCCGCTCTGGCCCGAGCTGAGCCGCCCGCAGCTGCTGGTGCGCCTTGCCCTGGAGGGACATCGTGCCGCCCGGCTGGCACGGGACGAGCGGCGCCGCCGCCGGCTGGAGGCCGTTCGCACCCACAGCGGGTCCCACGCGGCTGCCGAATCGGTGCTGATCGACGCTGTGGATGAGGACCTTGCCGCCGGCTCGACCACACTCGCCGAGGTGCTCGTTGCGCCTGCGCGGGACGGCCGACTGGACGAGGCTCTGGCCGCGCTTCGCGACCTTGAGATCCGAGAACTGCCGTTTCCTGCCGACACGGCTGTCCGGCTCGCTCAACTGCGCGCCAGCCTCGGCCTGTAGATGCCGGACTGCTGCGTCCTGCTCGCAGCGGAAGACGCCGCCGCCAAGATCGCA
>JANLYQ010000077.1:0-6524 GCA_031365725.1 Sporichthyaceae bacterium
CTCCCGGTCCAGGGGTGCGGCGAGCCGGTCGAGGCACACCCACACCCACACGGCGAGCCCCGCCCAGCCGGCGACGATCAGCAGTACCAGCGGGCCGGTCACGGGGTGACCTGTAGTTCGCCAGCGCGGTAGGCGTTTATGAGCGCGCACAGGAACTTAGCGTTTGCGTACGCCGTTGCCTGTTTGCGAGAGCTGGGGACGTAGATAGTCCTGGACCCGCCACGCGCCAGCGCGGTGTAGACGGGGCCGAAATAGTCCTCAATGCCAGGCCAGCCGTACGTCGCTTCGCAGATGGTCGGTCCGACCTCCATCCGCCAAGACGTGGCACCCATCTCGCTTGCTGCGTAGAGCGCAGCCAGGTCGTCGCTCACAGCGCGCTCGCCACGAGCAGGTCGAGGCACCCGTCGTAGGTGGCGCACGCGCGGCGCAGGAACACGGACCCGGCCTCGTCGGTGCACCCGGGCTGGATGTTGTCGTTGTGCAGGTGTACGGCGGACGGGTCGCGGGCGACCTCGAGGAACGCGGCGCGGGCCTCCAGCGCCAGCGAGGTGGTGGACGCGGACGGTCGCATGCCGGCGTGGCGCAGCATGGTGACTGCGGTGCGGGTGCCGTCGTCGGTGAGGCCCTCGGTGCCGATGACGTCGTCGAGGACGTTGAGGGCGTAGCGGCGCAGGATGGTGGTCACTGGGTCACCGCGCTCGGGTCGATCATCATGGAGAACAGGTCGAGCGCGGAGGCTTTGAGCGTCTCGACGGTGGAAGCCAACACTTCTTGAGCCGCCGAGTCAGCCGCCGAGTAAGCCGCCGAGTAAGCCGCCGAGCGAGCCGCCGAGTAAGCCGCCGAGCGAGCCGCCGAGCGAGCCGCCGAGCGAGCCGCCGAGCGAGCCGCCGAGTAAGCCGCCGAGTAAGCCGCCGAGTAAGCCGCCAAGCCAACCGCCGAGTAAGCCGCCGAGTAAGCCGCCGAGCGAGCCGCCGAGTCAGCCGCCGAGACACTCTTCTCGGCATGGTCAGCCTGGGCCAGCCACGAGGCGTCGTCCACGATGCGGCGAAGGTCACGCAGCGCGGTGGCGTGCTCGGTGAGCCCCGCCAGGTCCAGCCACGCCGGCGTGTAGGTGCGGATCAGCCAGTCCAGCGCCAGGTAACCGCGCGCCTCGTCCTGGTCGTCACGGGTGCCGACCAGGCGCGGGATGAACGGCTTGAGCTTCTGCCGCCACTCCGTGTCCCAATCGTCGTTGAGCGCGATCCCGAAGCCGATGAGGACGGGTGATGCGCAGATCGGGTGGTCGGAGTGGGGTTCCCCCGCGAAGTAGGCGACCGCCTCAAGTAGACAGAGGCCGTCGTCGGGGGTTGTGTGGTTGCCTTTGGCGAGGGTGAGGGTGTCGAGGTCGATGGTGGTCACTCGGTCACCGCCGACCCGGCGAGAACGTCACCAAGGCTGCGGGTGCTGGCGGGCAGGTCCGGGTGCTGCGACAGGTAGGCGTGACGCTTCCGTGCGGCGCTCAGCTCGTCGTCGACACGGGCGGCCTCGTCGGTCAGGCGCTCGTACTTCTCCGTCAGTCGTGCGACGACGCGGCCCTGACGGTCGAGTGCCTCCTGCGCGCGCTCGGCGGGGGTGCGGGTCGTGCGGTCGTTGCTGGTCATGGCGTCCTCTCGGGTGGGATGATGTGAAGCGCGTTCTCGTGGGGCCGTCCGTTGCTGCGGGCGGCCCCGTCGCGCGCTACGGGGTGCGGTGGTAGACGTGCACGTAGACGACGCGCACCGGCCGGGTGTCGACGTACGGCGCCAGACGGGCGGCCACGTCGACCCGCGACGGTGCGCGGTGGGTGACGGCGTAGCGCCACGCGGCGGCGAGGCGGAGGAGGATCAACTCGCCACCGCCGGGTCGCTGGCCGCAGTGAGAGCAGCGCTCCGGATGAACTCGGAGAGCGTCAGTCCGCGCTGGTCCGCGGCCTGGCGAAGCTGCTCGTGTTCGTCGGGCAGGAGCCGCACCGCGGTCATCGAGCGGCGCTGCCGGTTCTCCGAGCGCTTCTTGCGCGGAGGCTGCTCGACGGCGCGGTCCGCATCGACCAGCGCCACGATGTAGGCAGCGTCTTTCGGATTATCGGTCAGGCCTATATAGAGGCCATGTTCGCCATGTTCGCCGCCCTCAGTAAAGATGTCGGCAGGAATCTGTTCGTCAGTCATGTAGATGTCCGCAGGAACCGCGTGAGTAATGACTCCCCAAGACCATTGGCCCGGCGTGGAGTTGCTGCGAAGGACATCCAGGTCTTCGGAGAGAAGATGGAGCCGAAGTTCGGCGGTCACGATGCCACCGCCGGGTCCTGGGGCAGGGACTCGACCAGGTCGACGAGCGACGCGTAAACGACGCGGCGGTGCGACCCGAGGTAGACGACCTTGACGCGGCCGTCGGCCGTGAGGCGGCGCAGGTAGGTGTCGGAGCAGCCGCCGAGGATCTCCCTCGCGCGCAGCGGGGACACGAGCAGGTCGGCGGCGACGTCGGCGGTCATGCCGCGGTCCCGGCGTTGCTCAGCAGGCGGTCGAGATCCACGCCGAGCCAGGCGGCGACAGCGGCCAGGTCGTCGACGTCCCAGGGGCTTTCGCCATTGAGTCGACGGGAAACGGTCTGCTGCGAGCGGTTCAGGTGACGGGCCAGGTCGGCGCCAGTACGGCGCTGGCGGGCCATCTCGGCCCGGACTTCGGCGGCTACCTGCTGTCCATACGTCGTCTCCATGGTGGAGATGTTACTCCATATTGGGTAGGACATGCAAGTCTTGGAAGTAAAGACTTCGCAATGAGTACGATGTCTCCATGCCCACAGGGAAGATCGGTCCGGCAGGACCGCTGTCGAAGCAGGTCGCCGAGGAGGTTCGCGTCATCCTGGCGAGGCGTCACATGGCCGACGCCAATCTGGCGCGGGACGCGAACGGGACAGCTTCAAGAAGGTCGCCGCCAGCTTCGGCGGGCGCTACGTCGCCGGCGAGAAGTATCTGGTGGAGGTCAAGGGCGCCGATGCGGAGAAGGCGGTCAAGGCCAAGCTCGGCTGATGTGTCCGGGGTTGTTGTGAGGATGTGCCCATGACCCTCACCGACGCCGCCATCCTCGCTTTCGAGCGGCAGACGTGGCGGCGCCCGGGGGCGAAGGAGCAGGCGATCCTCGACGCGTTCGGCTGGTCCCCGACGCGGCACTACCAGCAGGTGAGCCGCATTCTCGACGACCCGGCGGCGTTGCGGTTGGACGCGCAGACCGTACGCCGGCTGCAGCGCCTGCGGACCCGACGCATCATCTAGCCGCTGATCGCGGCCCGGTGCGCCATGTCCACCAGGCGCATCGCGGCCTTCTGCGCCTCGATGTCGGCGTGGCTGTAGTTCATCGCCACCGGCACCTGGCTGTGCCCCAGGATCGCCATGCGCACGATCAGCGGCACCCCGAGCAGCTCGAGCGCGGTGGCGGCGCAGTGCCGGGCGTCGTGGAGCCGGATGTGCCGTACGCCGGCCACCTCGAGCAGCTGCGCCCAGTCGCCCCAGTCGGCTCTGCTGTCCCGCGGCAGGCCGTCGGGACGTCCCCAGACGAGGCCGTGGTCGACGTACTCGGGCTGTTGGCGCTCCGTCTCGTAGTCGGCGCGGCGCAGGCGCAGCATGTCGACGTAGAAGCCGGGGAGGGCGACCGGGCGGCGTGACTTCTTCGACTTCGGCGGGACCATCTTGTGCTTCCCGGCGACCCTGGCCAGGGCGCGCTCGATGCGGATGACGCCGTCGTCGAGGTCGACCCAGTCCCACCCGAGCCCGAGCACCTCGCCCTGGCGCATGCCGAGGGTGAACGCGGCGTGCCAGCGGGACTCCCACGGCCCTGCTGCGGCGGCCATCACGGCGGCCATCTCCACCCGGTCGAACGGCTTGGCCTCGGCGGTCTCGGTGCCGGGGGAGTCGATGAGGGCGGCGACGTTGCGCATGACGACGCCTTCGCGGACGGCGACGGTGAGCGCCCGGCGGAGGATGGCGTGGGTCTGCTGCCGGGTGGCGGTGGACAGTCCGGCCTCGGTCATGGCGCGGTACATGGCTCGGAGGTGGGAAGGCTTGAGCCGGTCCAGGCGCAGCTTGCCCAGGTGCGGGATCAGGTGGATACGGACCTTGGAGCCGTAAGAGGGCAGGGTGGTCTCGCGGACGCGGGCCGGGGCGATCTCGGTGAGCCAGTAGGTGAGCCACGCCTCGACGGTCATGGAGGCGGTGACGACCTGTCCCTGGGCGAGCCACTCGCGGTGCGCCTTCCCGAGCTCGCGCTGTGCTTCCTTGCGGGTGGCGCCGTACACGGACTTGCGGCGGCGCGGCTCGCCGGGTCGGCTGACGTCGAGGGTGCCGACCCAGCGGCCGTCGGCGCGCTGGTAGATGGAGCCCTCACCCTTGGGGCGGCGGCTAGGCATGGAGCATGTAGTCGACGCCGTCTTGCCACCGGATCGCAGCTTCGCGCTCGGGATCTTGGACCCGGAGGCGGCGGCGTTCTTCTGCCAGCTCGGCCTCCGCACCCTGTTCGCCGTCGGTGTAGAACGTGCCGTTCCAGACGCCAGTGAGTACCAGCCCGTTCGTTTTGAGGTTGCGGTAGCGGTCCACGATCTGCGCCTCGGTGCAGTTGCAGTAGTCGTCACCGCACTCCCAGACCATGCCGATCGAGTCGACATATGGCCCCTTGTGCTCAACCAGCCAACGCTCCTGGGTACTCACGGGCGCCACGCCTGGTCGTAGTCCGCGTGCTCGTTGTAGATGGCGGCAAGGAGGCGCAAGGTGACGCAGGGTCGCGGCCCACCTTCGTACTGAAACAACGGATGCTCGTGTGGGCACGAATGCCACTGGATGTCATGCAACGCCACGATCGCCCGCTTCGCCTCTACCTCGCGCAGGACGCGGGCGGGATCGTGGCGGGCGATGTGTTCAGCTTGCTCGGCGGAATGCCCACCCTCGTCGTAAATCCGCATGACAGTGCCGTCAACATAAGAGCCGATCCGGGTCCAGTTGCCCTCGTCAACTTGACGCGCCGACTCGATCTGCGCTGGCACCTGCCTGACTTCGATGACCTGCCGCGTCAGACCATCGACCGTTTCCATCTGACGCATGGCGCCGGAGGGGTCGGGGATCAATGTCACCTTGTCGAACAGCGCGGCACGGGCCACCGCCTCATCCTCGTCGAGCCGTGCCGTCAGGAACTCGGTCAGTGTCATCGAACCTCCATCGCGTTTGGGGTTGCGTATGGGCGTCGGCGGCACGCCCGGCAGTATCGCTTCCCACGCAAGAGGTAGGTGTTCTCCGAGTCGTACTCGTGGCCCTGTGGGCAGTGCGTGACCGCAGACCATCGCCGACCGACGTGAATGGGGGACCGTTGAATGTTGGTTGCGTGCGTGACGGCTTCCAGATGCTTGGGATTGCAGCAGGCTCGGTTGCGGCACAGGTGGTCGAGTTCTAGGCCGTCCGGAATCGGCCCGACGAACGCCTCATAGGCAACGCGGTGAGTGGGGACCATCCGTGGCCACGGGTGCTGCACTTTCATCTGTCCGTACCCAGCTCCAGTCAGTGCCTTGGTCCACACCCAACATCTGGTCATCTCGTCGACCCGAATCGACTCAAGGAGTCGATCCTTGAGCGGCCTCGCCGTCCCGCGCTTCGCCATGACTGGGCCTCCATGATCGTCTTTACGGCCTATCCAAGAGCCTATCCCATGCACACATGTGTGTGCGTGAGGCTACGTGAAAACGCTCTGACCTGCACGTTTATCCTCTGACCTGCACCTTTAGAGTACCACTCTGTGGACTCATAATCCCTGGGTCGTGGGTTCGAGCCCCACCCGCCCCACACAGCCTGACCTGCGGAAACGTCGGAGTGAAGATCCACACCAGACCGGCGGTGATGCCAATAGTGCTGCCTAAGCGGTCCCTGGACGCACGAAAGCCCCGCCCTCCGAAGAGGACGGGGCAAGGGGGCGAGCTTGAAGTCAGCGGGTCAAGGTCGGCGACCCCGGATCACGTGCCACAGCCGGACCAGCGCGTCGGGGTGGCGCATCCACTCGGCGACGGTGCGGTCCGGTTGCAGTCCGGCGCGTCGTACGCGGCGGCGGTCACGTTCCGCGCCGGCTTCGTGGCTGGCGGCGTGCTCACGCGCCCAGCGGCGCGCGGTGTCGGTGCGGGTGAAGTCGCGGGTCTCCCCGCAACGAGGGCATGTCTTCGTGATCACCCGGCCGGGGTGTCATGGACCAGCGTCCACCCAGCCTCGCGCAGCGCATCGAGGATGGCTGAGGCCAGGAGCGGGCGGACGTCGACCACCCACGGCGGCTGCAGAGGGAGCGCGTCGGCGATGACCTGCGCCACGGCGAGCTCGGGGACGGGCACGGTGACCTCCTCAACAGATGCCGGACGGGACAGCGGACATGAGCAGCGCGAACGCCTCAACCTCGGTGGGTGGCATGGGCGCCGTCGGGCGCGGACGGCGGCGCGGCGCGAAGCTGCGAACGGCGACCCCGCCCGCGCACCCTGGCCCGCGAGCT
>JANLYQ010000099.1:0-1926 GCA_031365725.1 Sporichthyaceae bacterium
GGCCTGACCAACGTAAACCCGTCGCAGAGCGGCACTTACGAGCGCGTTAGACGGGCTCAGACGACCACTTGGGCATGTCCTCCACGACCCACACCTTCGTGTGAGGAAGCACGTTCATCAGCGCCCTGGTCAGCCCGTTAACGTCGACGGCGGCGAACGCATTCGTTGTCAAGAGGAAGACCTCCTCCGTCGGGTCCGTCGTGGTTGCTCGGCGACACGACTCGATGCCGTACTCACGCAAGACCAGACGAATATCCTCACGTGCGAACCGCTCCATAGGTGCACGGTAATGCCGGTTGCGTTCGTCGCCACGCCAGAGGCCGCGGTTTCAGCCGGTGCTCATGCCAGCGAGGTAGGCGGCGACGGCGTGGGCTGCGTGGCGGTCGAGGTTGGCCCTGGCCATGTCGTAACGCATGGTGGTGCGCGGGTCGGCGTGGCGCATCGCGTACTGCATGTCGCGTATGCCGATGCCGGCGACCAGCCCGGTCGTGCAGAAGGTGCGACGCAGACCGTGCGGGCTGATCGCCCGGGTGATGCCAGCGGCGTGGGCCACCCGGGTTAGTGCCCGGCTGGCGCCGGCTCGGTCCATCCGCCGCCCGGTCCTGGTCCGCAAGATCGGGCCGATGGTGCGGCCATCAACGGCTTCCCGGACCGCGCGCAGGACCGGGATGGGCAGCGGGATGTCGGCCGGCTTGGCGCCCTTGCCGAGCAGGTGCAGCAGCTCGTAGCCGGCCTCGTAGCGGATATTGGTGATGTCGGTCCCGCAAGCCTCGGACACCCGCAGACCGAGCATGCCGAGCAGGCAGACCAGGGCGTGATCGTTCGGCCCAGACGTCCGAGCCGCGGCGAGCAGGGCGGCGAACTCCAGCGGGTGCAGCACCGTGCGCTTCTGTCCCTCCCACGCGACCTTCGGGCGGGTCACCGCGGTCGCCGGGTTGGCCGGGATGACCCCGTCGATGACGGCGTACCTGTAGAACGTCGCGACCGTGCCGAACCGGCGGGCCACGGTGGCCGCGGCATACCCGCGGCCTTCGAGGTGGCGCACATACATCTCGAGTTCGCCTCGGGTGACCCGCAGCACGTTCCGGTCGTAGGTCTGGCACCACTCGAGGTAGGTCTTGAGGTCCTGGGTGTAGGCCGTCAGGGTCGGTTCTCGGTAGCGGGCCAGGAACGAGAGCACCGACAACCTGGTCACATCCAGATACCCCGGCACCAACTCAGTCGTGGTCGTCGTGGTGGTGGTGGTCGTCATCGCAGCTCCTCCCGGCACAGCCGGAAGCCGGTCTCCCGGCGCCGCTTAGATCATCAGCCCGTGTGCGTTAATTTGGCGACCGAGCTGGCATTACCTAACGTTCTTCCGGGTGCGCGACCGTCAATTAGTTCTTGACGCGAGGTGGCCGTCAAGACATACTTGACAAGTGGAGATCCGGCAGTCGGCCCGACGCCACGGGATCAACGACGCGGACATCCAGCACGCATGGGGCAATGCCATGAGGCTGATCGAGTACGACTACGACGGCGAAGACCGCCTCCTCGTGATCGGCCCCGACCGACAAGGGCAACTGCTTGAGCTGGTAGCAGTGCCCGCCGACCAGCCAGCCCGCGTGATCCACGCGGATCGGCTCCGTACCAAGTTCCACGGCTACTTGAACTGAGGTGACCACATGACAAAGCTCAAGACCAACCACGACGTCACCGGTCTGGACCAGGTAGACGTCGCCACTCACCAGGCCCGAGATGCAGAACACTTCCGCCGCATCATCGCGGCACGCCAAGAGCTGGCCATCGCGGAAGAGGGACTGCGTGACGCCGTCCGGGCAGCCCGCGAGGCAGGCGACTCATGGACCGTCATCGGTGCCGCGCTAGACACGACCCGACAGGCCGCCCAACAGCGATTCGGCAACGATTGACCCGCGCACGGAGCTG
>JANLYQ010000018.1:0-120856 GCA_031365725.1 Sporichthyaceae bacterium
GACGAAGTCGAGCCCGAACATCTCGGCCGTCTCGCGCTCGTGCCAGGACGCGCCCGCGAAGACACCCGTCAGGGTCGGCAGCGCGTCGGCGACACGGGTGCGGACGAGGAGGTGCTCGTGCCGGTCGACCGACCACAGGTGCACGACCACGTCGAAGCCGGGAGTGTCAGCAGCGTCGGTCTGGTCGACCGCGGTCAGCCAGTCGAAGAAGGTCAGACCCAGCTCGTAGCGGGCCGCCGTCAGCACCTGCACCCACGCCTCGGGCGGCACGTCGAGGGTGTCCTGGCCGTACGCCGACTCGACACTGCTGCCGACATACTGCTCGGCGAGGGTTGCCGCAGCACCCACGGTCACTCCCCGACCTGGATCGAGGTGACGGGGCCGCGCTGAGGCGTCGTGCGGTAGCGGTCGGCCAGTGACTCGGCAGCGATCTTCTCCTGCAGCTTGAGAATGCCCTGCAGCAACGCCTCGGGCCGGGGCGGGCAGCCGGGGACGTAGACGTCGACGGGGACGATCTGGTCGACGCCCTTGGTGACGCAGTAGGAGTCCCAGTAGGGGCCGCCGGAGTTGGAGCAGGCGCCGAAGGAGATGACGTACTTGGGCTCCGGCATCTGGTCGTAGAGCCGCTTGATCGCCGGCGCCATCTTGTCGGTGACCGTGCCGCTGACGACCATCAGGTCGGCCTGGCGGGGACCGGGCGCGAACGGGATGACGCCGAGGCGGATGAAGTCGTGCCGCGACATCGACGAGGCGATGAACTCGATCGCGCAGCAAGCCAGCCCGAAGTTGAAGACCCAGAGGCTGTAGCGGCGGCCCCAGTTGAGCACCATGCGCATCGGCTCGGGCGCCAGCCGTTGCAGGGCACCGACCTGGGGCGGGCCGACGGCGGGGATCGGGAGGTCTACTGCCACGTCAGCACACCTTTGCGCCACGCATAGACCAGGCCGACGGCCAGGAACGCGATGAAGACGCCCATCTCGACCAGGGTGGTGGCGCCGAAGCCCGGTGCTGCAAACACCGTCGCCCACGGGAAGAGGAAGACCGCGTCGACGGCGAACACGACGTAGAGGTAGGCGAAGACGTAGTAGCGCAGGTGGCTCTGTGCCCAGCCCTCACCGACGGGGTCGACGCCGCACTCGTAGGTCAGCTCCTTGGCGCCGCCCGGCACCGAGGGCCGCAGCAGCCGGTTAGCCGCGAACGCGACCGTCACGAAGCCGATGCCGACCAGCAGCAGGAGCCCGACGACGGCATAGCCACCGTAGAAGCCGTGCACTCCGCGCCTCCCTCGGCCGGGCCGGGTGAACCTGTTCGCGCCGAGCCGGAGTCTAGGGCGCAGCCCCAACCTACGGCGACGTAGGCTGCGTAGGTGGCCAAGGGTGTGCAGCAGCTGGACCGGGTGATCATCCGGTTCGCAGGCGACTCCGGCGACGGGATGCAGCTCACCGGTGACCGGTTCACCACCGAGACCGCCTCCTTCGGCAACGACTTGTCGACGCTGCCGGACTTCCCTGCCGAGATCCGCGCACCGGCCGGGACGCTGCCGGGGGTGTCGGCCTTCCAGCTGCACTTCGCCGACCACGACATCATGACCCCGGGCGACCGCCCGGACGTGCTGGTGGCGATGAACCCCGCCGCGCTGATGGCCAACCTCGGTGACCTGGCGCGCGGCGCGGACATCATCGTCAACACCGACGAGTTCACCCCACGCAACCTCACGAAGGTCGGCTACACCGCAAACCCGATCGACGACGGCTCGCTGGACGCCTACACGGTGCACGCCGTCGGGCTGACCTCGATGACGGTCGAGGCGCTCAAGGGCATCAACATCACCAAGAAGGACGCCGAACGGGCTAAGAACATGTTCGCCCTGGGCCTGCTGTCGTGGCTCTACAACCGCCCGACTGAGGGCACGGTGCGCTTTCTCCAACAGAAGTTCGCCCGCAAACCCGAGATCATGCAGGCCAACCTCACGGCCTTCCAGGCCGGCTGGTCCTTCGGAGAGACCACCGAGGACTTCGCAGTGTCCTACCAGATCAAGCCGGCCCGGCTGCCGGCCGGGCGCTATCGCAACATCAGCGGCAACCTGGCCCTGTCCTACGGTCTGATCGCCGCGGCCCAGCGGGCCGAGCTGCCGCTGTTCCTCGGGTCCTATCCCATCACCCCGGCCTCGGACATCCTGCACGAGCTGAGCAAGCACAAGCGTTTCGGGGTGCGGACCTTCCAGGCCGAGGACGAGATCGCGGCTGTGGGGGCCGCGCTCGGGGCGGCGTACGGCGGTGCGCTCGCGGTCACGTCGACCTCCGGGCCGGGGCTGGCACTCAAGGCGGAGACGATCGGTCTGGGTGTTTCTCTCGAGCTCCCGCTGGTCGTCGTCAACGTGCAGCGCGCCGGCCCCTCGACCGGCATGCCGACCAAGACGGAGCAGGCCGACCTGCTGCAGGCGATGTTCGGGCGCAACGGTGAGGCACCGGTGCCGATCGTGGCGCCGCGCTCGCCGGCCGACTGCTTCGACACCGCGATCGAGGCGGCCCGTATCGCAACGGCCTACCGGGTGCCGGTGATCGTGCTCTCCGACGGCTACCTCGCCAACGGCTCGGAGCCGTGGCTGGTCCCGACGGTCGACTCGCTGCCCGACCTGCGAGTGCCGTTCACCACCGCGCCCAACGCCACCCAGACCGCTGCCGACGGCACCGAGCGGCCGGTCTTCCACCCCTACCTGCGCGACCCCGAGACTCTCGCCCGACCGTGGGCGGTGCCCGGCACCCCCGGTCTCGAGCACCGCATCGGCGGCATCGAGAAGGCCGACCGCACCGGCAACATCTCCTACGACCCGGCCAACCACGACTTCATGGTGCGGACCCGGCAGGCCAAGATCGACGCGATCGCCGCGACCATCCCGCCGCTCGAGGTCGAAGACCCCAGCGGTGCAGCGCGGGTGCTGGTGCTCGGCTGGGGCTCGACCTACGGACCGATCGGTGCGGCCGCGCGACTGGTGCGCACCGCGGGTGGTGCGGTCGCCCAGACGCACCTGCGCCATCTCAACCCCTTTCCCGCCGACCTCGGCGACGTGCTCAGCCGCTATGAGCGGGTGCTCGTGCCGGAGATGAACCTCGGCTACGGGTACGGCGGTCAGCTGGCGATGCTGCTGCGTGCGAAGTACCTCGTCGACGCCACGTCGTACAACCAGGTGCGCGGGCTGCCCTTCAAGGCCGAGGAGCTCGCCGGCGTCATCACCGGAGTGCTGGAGACCCTGTCGTGACCGCGAAGGAGCTGTCGTGACCACCGTGCCAGAGCCGCGCACCTACCCGTCGCTGGACCTGGTGCCGAAGACCACGACCAAGCAGTCGGCCAAAGACTTCAAGACCGACCAGGAGGTGCGCTGGTGCCCGGGGTGCGGCGACTACGCGATCCTTGCCGCGGTGCAGTCGTTCATGCCCGAGCTCGGGCTGGCGCGGGAGAACGTCGTCTTCGTGTCGGGCATCGGTTGCTCGTCCCGCTTCCCGTACTACATGGACACGTTCGGGCTGCACTCGATCCACGGCCGTGCACCGGCGATCGCCACGGGACTCGCTTCCTCGCGCCCCGACTTGTCGGTGTGGGTCGTCACCGGCGACGGCGACGCATTGTCCATCGGCGGCAACCACCTGATCCACGCGTTGCGGCGTAACGTCAACCTCAAGATCCTGTTGTTCAACAACCAGATCTACGGCCTCACCAAGGGGCAGTACTCCCCCACCTCTGAGCTCGGCAAGATCACCAAGTCGACGCCGTTCGGCTCTCTCGACTCCCCGTTCAACCCGGTGTCGCTGGCACTGGGTGCCGAGGCGTCGTTCGTCGCGCGCTCCATCGACTCCGACCGCAAGCACCTCACCTCGGTGCTGCGCGCGGCGGCCGCGCACCGTGGCACCGCGCTGGTCGAGATCTACCAGAACTGCAACATCTTCAACGACAACGCCTTCGAGGCGCTCAAGGACCCCGAGACCCGCGACGACTTCACCATCCGGCTCGAGCACGGCGCCCCGATCATCTGGGGCGCGGCCGGCGAGCACGGCGTCGTACGCTCCCCGGACTCGTCCCTCAAGGTCGTCGCCACCGCCGACGTCGACCCGGCCGAGCTCGTGGTGCACGACGCGCACGACCCGGACCCCAGCCACGCGTTCGACCTGTCGCGGCTGGCCGACTCGTCCCTGGCTCGGACGCCCATCGGGGTGTTCCGCGCGGTGGACCGGCCGGTCTACGACGACCTGATGCGCGAGCAGCTCGACCGGGCCACCGCCGACGCCGCCGCGTCTGCTGGCCCGGACCCGTTGGGCGACCTGCTCGCCGGCGCCGACACCTGGACCGTCGACTGACCGACGGGCGCCAGACCGACGAGCGACGGGGAACGTTGTTCGGCCTCGCGGCCTACGGCATGTGGGGGCTGTTCCCGCTGTACTTCCCGCTGCTCGAGCCGGCGGGTGCGGTCGAGATCCTTGCCCACCGCATCGTGTGGTCGCTGGTCGTGGTGGCGATCATCCTGGCGCTCGGGCGTCGCTGGTCGTGGTTGCGGCCCCTGCTGGGCGACCCAGCGCTGATGACCCGCCTGACCGTCGCGGCACTGCTCATCACGGTCAACTGGGTCGTCTACATCTGGGGCGTCAACCACGGGCACGTGGTCGAGGCCTCGCTGGGCTACTTCATCAACCCGCTGGTGACGGTGCTGCTCGGCGTGCTGCTGCTGCACGAACGGCTGCGACCCGTGCAGTGGACCGCCGTCGGCATCGGCCTGCTGGCGGTGGTCGTGCTGACCGTCGCCTACGGCCGACCGCCGTGGATCGCACTCGTGCTCGCCGGCTCGTTCGCCGGCTACGGGCTGATGAAGAAACAGGTGGGTGCGCGGGTGGAGGCGCTGCAGTCACTGGCAGTCGAGACCGCGGTGCTTGCCGGGCCGGCGGCCGCCTACCTCGCCTGGCTGGCGGTGCGCGGCGAGGGCCAGCTCGGCAGCGGCGGTCGCGGCGCGAGCCTGCTGCTCTTGAGCGCGGGCATCGTCACCGCGGTACCGCTGCTGTTCTTCGCTGCCGCGGCTCGGCGGGTGCCGCTGACGACGATGGGGCTGCTGCAGTACCTCACCCCGGTGCTGCAGCTCCTGATCGGTGTGCTGGTCTACGACGAGGCGATGCCGCCGGCCCGGCTGGCCGGCTTCGCGCTGGTCTGGCTGGCCCTGCTGGTGCTCAGCGTCGACGCCCTGCGCCGCGGCGGTCTGAACCGCCGGGCCGCCCGCGGGTAGTCTCCGACGCGTGGACGTGCTGGCGCGGAACAACGTGCGGGTGAGCGGTCGCCCCGAGGGGCCGCCGATCGTCTTCGCGCACGGCTACGGTTGCGACCAGAACATGTGGCGCCTGGTCACGCCCGCCTTCGAGGCCAACCACCGGATCGTGCTGTTCGACCACGTGGGTGTCGGTGGGTCCGACCTGACGGCGTACGACGCCGAGAAGTACGCCGACCTGCACGGCTACGCCGATGACGTGCTCGACATCTGCCACGCGCTGGAGCTCACGGACGTCGTGCTCGTCGGGCACTCGGTCAGCGCGATGATCGGGGTCCTCGCAGCCACCAAGGAGCCTGCGCTGGTCAGCCGGCTCGTGCTGGTCGGCCCGTCCCCGTGCTACATCGACCAGCCGGGCTACACCGGAGGGTTCAGCGCCACCGACATCGAGGACCTGCTGAGCTCGCTGGACAGCAACTACCTCGGCTGGTCGACGGCGATGGCTCCGGTCATCATGGGCAACCCGGACCGGCCCGCGCTCGGCGAGGAGCTCACCAACAGCTTCTGCCGCACCGACCCGACCATCGCGCGGCGCTTCGGTCGCGTCACCTTCACCTCCGACAACCGAGCCGACCTGGCCGCGGTCACGGTGCCCACGTTGATCCTGCAGTGCTCAGAGGACGTGATCGCCCCGGCAGTCGTGGGGACCTACGTGCACGAGGCGATCGCCGGCAGCACCCTGGTGACTCTCGCGGCCACCGGTCACGTGCCGCACCTGAGTGCGCCTGGCGAGACGGCTGCGGCGATCGCGGCCTTCCTGGCCGAGCGCTGAGCTTGCTGCCGGCGTGAGCGCGCAGGAGGAACCACGCAGCGACCTGACGGTGCGACAGGACGAGGCGGTCCGGCTCGAGGACAGTGCAGAGGACCTCTACGAGAACGCCCCGTGCGGCTATCTCTCGACCTATCCCGACGGCCGCATCGCGCGGGTCAACGCGACTTTCAGCACCTGGACCGGGTGGGCGCCGGACGAGCTGGTCGGGCAGCGGATCTTCGCCGAGCTGCTCAGCGCCGGCGGGCGGATCTACTACCAGACCCACGTCGACCCGCTGCTGCGGATGCAGGGCGAGGTGCGGGCCATCGCCTGTGACCTGGTGACCCGCGACGGCCACCGCCTGCCGGTGCTCGTCAACTTTCGGCTGCACAGCGACTCGACGGACCGGCCACTCGCCGTACGCATCACGGTGTTCGACGCCAGCCAGCGGCGGGCCTACGAGGACGAGCTGTTGGAGGCGAGGCGCCGCGCCGAGCTGGCCGTGACCCGACTGGGCGCAGTCGAGGCCGTCGTCGCCGACCTCGCCGCCGCGCCCGGTATGGCGGAGGTGACCGAGATCGTGCAGCGCTGCGCCACCACGGTGTTCGGCGCTGTCGCCGGGGTGGTGCGGCTGGCCCCGACCGTGCCGGCCGGCGCGCCCGCCCGACCCGTCGACGTCAGCGGCCCGCGGGACACGGCGGGGTCGGCTGCGGCCCGGGTGCGCGCGGGTGAGGTGGTTCGGCTGATCGGTGCTGACGCGGCGGCTGCGCTGCCGGACCTGGACGCTGCACTGCCCGGCCAGGGCGACGTCACGCTGGTGCCGCTGCGGGCGTTGGAGCGCACCCTCGGGGTGCTGGCGCTGCGCGGACCGCCGGCGAGCGACGAGGACGGCACTCGGCTGCTGCAGACGTTGGGTCGGCAAGCGGGTCAGGCACTCGAACGCGCCCGGCTCTCGGACGAGCAGCGCCAGGTCGCCACGACGCTGCAGCACAGCATGCTCACCACCGAGCTGCCCGACGATCCTCGCCTCGGCCTATCGACGTGCTACCGGCCGGCCGGGGACCTGCTCCAGGTCGGCGGCGACTGGTACGACGCGTTCCTGCTGGACCCGGACACGGTGGCCGTCGTGGTCGGTGACGTCGTCGGGCGAGGTCTGCACGCGGCGGCCGCGATGGGCCAGCTTCGCAGCGCCCTACGGGCCTTGGCAACGCTCGGCGATGGACCCGGCGCGTTGCTCGACCGGCTGGACCGGTTCGTCGACGGCGTGCCAGCCGCGTCGATGGCCACGCTGGTCTACGCCGAGCTCGACCTGCGCACCGGCGAGCTGCGCTATGCCTGCGCCGGTCACCCACCGCCGGTCGTCGTCGACGTCGCGGGCCGGCCCACCCTGCTGTGGGACGGCCGCTCGGCGCCGCTGGGTGCGATGTTCCGCAGTGCCAGCGACGGGGCCGGTGCCACTCGACCTGAGGCGACCACGACGCTGCACCCCGGCAGCCGCCTCACGTTGTACAGCGACGGCCTGGTCGAGCAGCGGGACCGGCCGCTGGACGAGACCATCGCCGAGCTGGCCGAGCTGCTCGGGACCCGGGCCCAGGAGCCACTCGAGTCCTGGACGGCGGCCATTGCGGACCACGTGTTGGTCGACGGCGCGGGCGACGACGACGTCTGCCTGCTGACGATAGCCTTCGCGCCGGACCCGACCTTCGCCGTGACGGTGCGCGGATCCCGTGCCAGCGTGTCGGGGATGCGGGCCGACCTGTCGCACTGGCTGCAGACCCACGACATCATCGGCGAGGACCACGACGCCGTGCTGCTCGCCTGCTCGGAGGTCGTCAGCAACAGCATCGAGCACGGCTACGCCGACCGCGGCGACGGTCCGGTCGAGGTGCTGGCCACCTTGCAGCCCGATGTCGTCCGGGTGCGGGTGCGCGACCACGGGCGTTGGCGACCGGCTACGCGGCCCGCGACCGGTCCGGCCGGGCCTGAGCCGAGCGACCGGGGCCGCGGGTTGGCCCTGGTGCGGGCGCTGATGAGCGAGGTGAGCGTCGAGCACGAGGTGGGCACGGTGGTCACGATGCATCGTCGTACGGGCTGCCGGGCTGCCGGGCTGCCGGGCTGCCGGGCTGACGGGCTGCCGGGCTGACGGGCTGCCGGGCTGCCGGGCTGCCGGGCTGCCGGGCTGAGGGGCTGCCGGGCTGCCGGGCTGCCGGGCTGAGGGTCTGCCGGGCTGAGGGTCTGCCGGGCTGAGGGTCTGCCGGGCTGAGGGTCTGTGGGTTGGTGCCGGCATCGGCATCGGCACTGCCCGCGCCATCGAGTGGCGGAAGGTGGCGGTTCGTCGTGCGCCAGCACGACCAGATTCCGCCACTCGCGGACGGCGCACGACCAGATTCCGCCACTCGCGGACGGCCCTTCTGCCCGCCCGCGATGGCGGCTGGTGGCAAGACCACGTGTCCACAGGAGGCGTTTCCGCGAAAAGGTTGCTGGGCCGCCTGCCATCGACGGCGAGCCACTCCGGAGGGGAATCCAGCCGCGGGGACGTGCCGAACCGTCTCCGGAGAGCAGCGACTGTCAGCGGCGTCGACATCGCACCTGTCCGTGGCCATCGAGTGGCGTCAGGTGGCGGTCCGCCGTGCCCCAGGACGACCAGGTTCCGCCGCTCGCGGAGGGCGTACGACCAGGTTCCGCCGCTCGCGGCGGGCGAGCGACCAGATGCCGCCACTCGCGGAAGGCGGACGACCGGGTTGGTCAGGTCGTGCGGTCGACCACCTGGTCGCAGAGTGCGGCGAGTGCGGCCGTGGCCGTGCTGCCGGGCAGGGGGTCGAGGGCGGCGCGGGCAGCATCGGCCCACCGTCGTACCTCGTCCCGGGCCGCATCCATCGCGGGGTGCGCCCGAAGCAGGCCCAGTGCCTCGGCATGGTCGGCGTCGTCGGTGAGGCCGGCGTCGAGCAGACCGAGCAGCCGCGCGTCCTCCGGGCGGGCGTCGCGGCGCAGCAGCAGGACCGGCAGGGTCGGCACCCCTTCGCGCAGGTCGGTGCCGGGGGTCTTGCCCGACACCTCGGTCTCGCTGAGGACGTCGAGAAGGTCGTCGGAGAGCTGGAACGCGACACCGAACCGCTCGCCGAACCGGGTGAGGACATCAACGGTCGCGTCATCAGCACCGGAGAGCATGGCGCCGAAGCGCGCCGACGTGGCGATCAGGGAGCCGGTCTTGTCGGCGAGGACCGAGAGGTAGTGCTCGACCGGGTCCGCACCGACGGGGGGGCCGACGGTCTCGCGAATCTGGCCGGTGACCAGACGCTCGAAGGTGCGGGCCTGCAGGCGCACCGCCTCGGGACCGAGGTCGGCGAGGATGTCGGAGGCGCGGGCGAACAGGAAGTCGCCGGTGAGGATGGCCACCGTGTTGTCCCACCGCGCGTTGGCGCTCACGGCGCCGCGACGCAGGTCGGCCTCGTCCATCACGTCGTCGTGGTAGAGCGTGGCCAGGTGGGTGAGCTCGACGACGACGGCGGCGGGGACGACCCCGGGCGCGGTCGGGTCGCCGAACTGGGCGGCGAGCAGCACCAGCAGCGGACGCGACCGCTTGCCGCCGGCGTCGACGAGATGCGTCGAGGTCTCGGTGACGAAGGGATAGTCGCTCTTGACCGCGTCGTGGAGTGCGGCTTCGACCTGGGCGAGACCAGTCGTCAGTGCCTCCGCCAGATCGGGGTCGGTGGCAGGGGCGGTGATGCGGCGATCAGCTCCGGGCACGGGACGGCCTAGCGCACGAAGGCCGAGGCGTGCCCGGCCAGGTCGAGCAGCTGGGTCGGCCACACACCGAGCAGGAGGGTCACTCCGGCGCATAGCGCGATGACCAGCGTGGTCATCGGGCCGGGCACGGCCACGGTGGGCCCGTCCGGCGCGGGAGCGCTGAAGAACATCAGCACCACGACGCGGAAGTAGAAGAACGCGGCGACCGCGCTCATGACGACACCGATAAGCACCAAGGGCCAGGCACCGCTGGTGTACGCCGCCCGGAAGACCGCGAACTTGGCGGTGAACCCACTGGTCAGCGGGATGCCCGCGAAGGCCGCGAGGAACAGAGTGAAGACCACGGCGGTCACCGGCGAACGGCGGGCCAGGCCAGCCCACTGCGAGAGATGGGTCGCCTCGCCCGCAGAGTCGCGCACCAGGGTGACGACCGCGAAGGCGCCGATGGTCGAGAAGCCGTAGGCCAGCAGGTAGAACAGCACCGAGGAGATGCCGAGGATCTCACCGCTCGGCAGCGCCGAGTCGGTGCCGATGAGGCCGACGAGCACGAAGCCGGCGTGGGCGATCGAGGAGTAGGCGAGCATCCGCTTGACGTCGGTCTGGGTCAGTGCGAGCACCGACCCGACGGCCATCGTCAGGATGGCGACACCCCACATGACCGGCTGCCACTCCCAGGCAAGGCCGCCGAGGCCGACGTAGAACACCCGCAGCAGCGCACCGAAGGCAGCGATCTTGGTGCAGGCGGCCATGAACCCGGTGATCGGCGTCGGCGCACCCTGGTAGACGTCCGGGGTCCAGGAGTGGAACGGCGCCGCGCCGACCTTGAACAGCAGCCCGACCGCGACCAGCCCGGTGCCCACCAGGAGCAACGCCTCGTTGCCGGTGCTGCCACTGACCGCCTCGGCGATGCCGGAGAGCCGGACCGTGCCGGAGTAGCCGTAGAGCAGCGCCACGCCGTAGAGGAAGAAGGCTGAGGAGAACGCGCCGAGCAGGAAGTACTTCAGCGACGCCTCCTGGCTGAGCAGGCGCCGCCGACGGGCCAGACCGCAGAGCAGGTACAGCGGCAACGACAGGACCTCGAGTGCGACGAACATCGTGAGCAGGTCGTTCGAGACCGGGAAGAGCAGCATGCCGCCGACCGCGAACATCATCAGCGGGAAGACCTCGGTCTGGGTCACCCCGGTCGCGGTGAGGGTGCGTTCGTGCTGGGAGCCGGGCATCGAGGACCCGGCCGGGGCGAACGGGCCGCCGACGTCAAGCGATCGCTCAGCCGACATCAGCACCCCGAGCACCGCGAGGACCAGGATGCTGCCCTGCAGGAACAGCGCAGGTCCGTCGACAGCGACAGATCCCTCGGCGGCGACGGCGTAGTCACCAGCTCGGGCCACCACGGCGACGAACGCGGCGATCAGACCGGCCAGCGCCAGGACGACCTGGGTCTCGTGCCGGTAGCGCCGCCCCATGAAGGCCTCGACGAGCACACCGAGCAGCGCGACGCCGAGCACGATGAGCATCGGCAGCAGCAGGCGGTACTCGATCGACGGCGTGTGGAACGCGGCCGCAGCCAGCTGGGCCCTCACTTGCCGTTCCTTTCACTACTGATACCAGCGCCGACACCGACGCCGGACGTGGCGGGCGCGGGGTCGGTGGACCCGGTCTGGTGCATGGTCTTGGCGATCGCCGGGTTGATGACGTCGAGCAGCGGCTTGGGGTAGAACCCCAGCGCGATGATGATGGCGAGGACTGGTGCGACCACCCACGCCTCACGAGTGGTGAGGTCACGCAGACCCCGGGTGGCCTCGGTCGGTTCGCCGGTCATCGTGCGCTGGTACATCAGCAGGATGTAGAGCGAGGCCAGGATGATGCCCGCCGTCGCGACGATCGCCGCGAACTGGTACCTCGTGAACGTGCCGACCAGGACGAGGAACTCGCTGACGAAGCTCGACAGACCGGGCAGGGCGAGGCTGGAGAGACCGGCGACCAGGAAGGTGCCGGCCAGCATCGGCGCGACCCGCTGCACGCCGCCGAAGTCCTCGATCAGCCGGGAGCCGCGGCGGCTGATGAGGAAGCCGGCGATGAGGAAGAGTGCTGCGGTCGAGAAGCCGTGGTTGACCATGTACAGCGTCGAGCCGGACTGGCCCTGCGTGGTCATGGCGAAGATGCCCAGCACGATGAAGCCGAAGTGGCTGATCGAGGTGTAGGCGATGAGGCGCTTCATGTCGCGCTGGCCGATCGCGAGCAGCGCGCCGTAGAGGATGCTGATGACGGCGAGAGTCAGCACGACAGGCGTGGCCCACTTGGCCGCCCCGGGGAACAGCGGCAGGCAGAACCGGATCATGCCGAACGTGCCGACCTTGTCGAGCACGCCGACCAGCAGGACCGCGCCGCCGGGGGGCGTCTCCGCTGCTGCGTCCGGCAGCCAGGTGTGCACCGGCCACAACGGCGCCTTGATGGCGAAGGCGATGAAGAAGCCGACGAAGAGCAGCCGCTCGGTGTTGGTGCCCATGTCCAGACCGACGAGGTTCTGGAACAGGAAGGCGTGCTTGCCGCCGCCGGACACCACGTAGAGCCCGATGACGGCCACCAGCATGAGCAGGCCGCCGACGAGGCTGTAGAGCAGGAACTTCACTGCCGCGTAGGAGCGCTGCGCGCCGCCGTACGAGCCGATGATGAAGTACATCGGGACGAGCATGGCTTCGAAGAGCACGTAGAACAGGAACACGTCGGTGGCGGCGAACACCCCGATCATGAACGTCTCGAGCAGCAGCAGCAGCGCGAAGTAGCCCTTGACGCTGCGTCGGTCGTCACCCGTGGCCAGGTGGTCGCTCTCGTTGCTGTGGCCGATGTCATCGACGTCGTTCCAGGACGCCAGCACACACACCGGCGTCAGCACGGTCGCCAGGGCGATGAGCACCAGCGCGATGCCGTCGACACCGAGGGCATAGCTGACGCCGAACTGCGGGATCCAGTCGTGGGTCTCGGTAAACTGGAACATCGACCTGCTGCCGGTGTCGAAGCGCAGCGACACGACGATCGTCAGGACCAGCGGCACCAACGAGATGGCCAGGGCGACCTGCTTGGCCAGCACGTCACGGCCGCGGGGCAGCGCAGCGACGGCGATGGAGCCGAGCAGCGGCACGGCGGCCATGGTGGTGAGCCAGGGGAAGTCGGTCACGTCAGAGCCTCACCACGAGCATGGCGCCGACCAGGACGGCGGCGCCGGCGAACATCGACAGGGCGTAGGAGCGCACGAAACCGGTCTGGAGCCGACGCAGCCGGCTGGAGGTGCCACCGATCATCGCGGCAAGTCCGTTGACGGCACCGTCTATGCCGCGGTTGTCGACGAAGACGAGCAGCCTGGTGAGGTACTGGCCGGGGCGCATCAGGACGGCCTCGTTGAAGGCGTCCTGGTAGAGGTCGCGGCGCGCGGCGCGGGTCAGGGGCGAGCCGACCGGGGCCGTGACCGGAACCTGCTCACGCAGGTAGCGCTGAGCAGCAAGCAGGACGCCAAGGACGACCAGAACGAGGGTCAGCGTGGTGAGCACGGGCACCGGCACGACCGTGCTCTCTTCCGACGGCGCCCCGACGACCGGCTCGAGCCAGTGCTGCATGGCGTTGGTCGGGCCGAGCACGAGGCCGAGCGCCCCGGAGCCGACCGCCAGCACCATCAGCGGCACGGTCATCACCAGCGGAGACTCGTGCGGGTGCACGTCGTCGGTCCAGCGGCGCTTGCCGTGGAAGGTCATGAGGAACAACCGGGTCATGTAGAACGCGGTGATGCCGGCACCGAGCAGCGCGGCGCCGCCGAACACCCACGGCCGCCAGCCGTCACCGACGAAGGCCGCCTCGATGATCTTGTCCTTCGACCAGAAGCCGGAGAAGGGAAAGACACCGATGATGGCGAGCCAGCCGAGGCCGAAGGTGATCCAGGTGACCTTCATGACGGTCGAGATGCCACCGAACCGGCGCATGTCGACCTGGTCGTTCATGCCGTGCATGACCGAGCCGGCGCCGAGGAACATGCCGGCCTTGAAGAAGCCGTGCGTGAGCAGGTGGAAGATCGCGAACACGTAGCCGACCGGGCCGAGGCCGGCGGCCAGCATCATGTAGCCGATCTGGCTCATGGTCGAGGCAGCGAGCGCCTTCTTGATGTCGTCCTTGGCGCAACCGATCACCGCACCGAACAGCAGGGTGACCGCGCCGACGATGACCACGACGAGCTGCGCGTCGGGGGCGCCGTTGAAGATCGGTGCCGAGCGCACGACGAGGTAGACACCGGCGGTGACCATGGTGGCCGCGTGGATCAGGGCCGACACCGGGGTGGGGCCGGCCATCGCGTCCCCGAGCCAGGACTGCAGCGGGAACTGCGCGGACTTGCCGCACGCCGCGAGCAGCAGCATCAGGCCGATGGCGGTCAGCACACCCTCGCTGGCACCGTCAGTCGCACGGAAGACACCAGCGAAGCTCACGCTGCCGAACTGGGCAAACATGATCATGATGGCGACGGACAGGCCGAAGTCGCCGACCCGGTTGGCCACGAAGGCCTTCTTGGCGGCCGCGGCGTAGGTCGGGTTGTAGTTCCAGAACCCGATCAGCAGGTACGACGCCAGGCCGACGCCCTCCCACCCGACGTACAGCACGAGATAGCTGTTGGCCAGCACCAGCAGCAGCATCGCGGCGACGAACAGGTTGAGGTAGCCGAAGAAGCGGCGCCGGTCGCGGTCGTGCTCCATGTAGCCGATGGAGTAGATGTGGATCAGCGTGCCGACGAACGTGACCAGCAGCACGAAGCACATCGAGAGCGGGTCGACCAGCAGGCCGACGTCGACCTTGAGGCCGCCGACCGGGATCCAGCTGAAGATGTTGTGCGACTCGGAGCGGTTCTCCGGCGAGCGGCTCAGCAGCGTGAGGTAGTCGATGAGGCCGACGAGGAAGGCGAGCGCCGGCATCGCCGTGCCCAGAAGGTGGCCCCAGGGGTCAGTCCGCCGACCGCCGAGCAGCAGCACCGCGGCGCCGAACAGCGGCAGCGCGACGAGCAGCCAGCTGTGGGAGAGCAGGAAGGTGGTCATCGGTGGCAGGCCTCAGTACTTCAGCAGGTTGGCGCCGTCGACCGACGCCGATCGACGGGTCCGGAAGATCGTGACGATGATGGCGAGGCCGACGACGACCTCGGCCGCAGCGACGACCATCACGAAGAAAGCGATGACCTGCCCGTCGAGCGAGCCCTGCATGCGGGCGAAGGTGACGAACGCCAGGTTGGTCGCGTTGAGCATCAGCTCGATGCACATGAACACCACGATGGCGTTGCGGCGCAGGAGCACGCCGGCAGCGCCGACCGAGAACAGGATGGCCGAGAGGTAGACGTAGTTCATCGGGTTCATCGGTCGCCCTCGTCACGGCGCGCGAGCTCAGCAGGTGACGCGGACGTCTCCGCGCCGGGCACCGGACGCATGTCGCCGCGGGCCGCGAGCACCCGCGAGATCGAGAGCTCGGCGGCCGTGCCGTCGGGCAGCAGCGCGGGGGTGTCGACCGCGTTGTGCCGGGCGAACACGCCAGGGCCGGGCAGCGGGGCCGGATGCTGGCCGCCACGGAACCGGGCCTCGGACAGCTCACGCTGGGTGGCCCGCGCCTCGTGCCGCTCGCGGTGGGCCAGCACCATCGCGCCCATGGCTGCGGTGATGAGCAGCGCGCTGGTCACCTCGAAGGCGAAGACGTAGCGGGAGAAGATGAGATCGGCAAGGCCCTGCACGTTGCCACCGCTGTTGGCCTTGTCAAGGCCGACGTTGGTGACCACCGCGCCGCCGATGCTCAGGATCAACAGCGTCCCAAAGCCGATCGCGGCCACGACCGCGGCGATGCGCTGACCGCGCAGCGTCTCGACGAGGGAGTCGGCCGAGTCGACGCCGACGAGCATGAGAACGAAGAGGAACAGCATCATGACCGCGCCGGTGTAGACGACGGCTTGGACGACGCCGAGGAAGGGCGCGTCCTGCGCGAGGTAGAGCACCGCAAGGCTGAGCATCGTCAACGCGAGAAGCAGGGCCGAGTGCACGGCCTTGCGGGAGAAGAGGACGCCGAAGGCACCCAGCACCGCGAGCGGCCCGAGCAGCCAGAAGGTCACGGCCTCACCGGTGCTGGTGTTGGCGCTGGTGGCAGCCGCGGCGATCGCGGCGGCAGTGCTCACGGCTCGTCACCGCGGTCGGCGCGCGCATCGAGTGCCGCCTGCTGGCGGGCGGCCAGCGCATCGGCGTACTCCTGCTGGGCGGGGGTGGCCCGGGCGACCTCGCCGCGGTAGTAGCTCTGGTCGTCGGCGCCCTCGACCATCGGGTGCGGGGCGGCCACCATGCCGGGCAGCAGCGGGCCGAGCAGGTCCTGCTTCTCATAGATGAGCTTGGCCCGGCTGTTGTCGGCGAGTTCGTACTCGTTGGTCATGGTCAAGGCGCGGGTCGGGCACGCCTCGATGCACAGACCGCAGAAGATGCAGCGCAGGTAGTTGATCTGGTAGACGCGGCCGTAGCGCTCACCCGGGGAGAAGCGCTCACCCTCGGTGTTATCGGCGCCTTCGACGTAGATCGCGTCGGCCGGGCAGGCCCACGCGCAGAGCTCGCAGCCGATGCAGCGCTCGAGCCCGTCGGGGTGCCGGTTGAGCACGTGCCGGCCGTGGAAGCGCGGCTGGGTCGGGAGCTTCTCGTCGGGGTACTGCTCGGTCACCACCTTGCGGAACATCGTCCGGAACGTGACACCGAAACCCTTGAGCTGGGTCGGCAGGGCGCTCACGGCTGGTCCTTCCCCTCGGGTGCTGCATCCTGCTCGGTGGCGACGTCGGACGGTGTCCCGGCCCCGACCGCCACCAGTGCCGGCAGCGCCTGGCCGGGCATCGGCGGCACCGGGTGGCCCCCGGCCATCGGGTCGAACTCGGCCTCGACCACAGGCTCGTCGTCGCCTTCACTGTTGCGAGCGGCGACGAGCTCCCAGACGAACATCGAGGCGACGACCACCGCCACGACGAGGCCACCGTAGAGAAGCACCTGCCGGGTGTCGAACTGGTAGGCCGTGTTGAGCGCGCGGACCGTGGCGACCATCACGAGCCAGGCGATGGCACTCGGGATGAGGACCTTCCAGCCCAGCGCCATGAACTGGTCGTAGCGCAGCCGGGGCAGGGTGCCGCGCAGCCAGATGAAGAAGAAGATGAAGAGCAGGACCTTGGTGACGAACCAGAGGATCGGCCACCAGTCCTGGTTGGCGCCGTCCCAGATCGACAGCGGCCACGGCGCCCGCCACCCGCCGAGGAACAGCGTGGTCGCCAGCGCCGAGACGGTGACCATGTTGACGTACTCGGCGAGGAAGAACAGCGCGAACTTCAGCGAGCTGTACTCCGTGTGGAAACCGCCGACCAGCTCGCCCTCGGCCTCGGGCAGGTCGAAGGGAGCGCGGTTGGTCTCACCGACCATCGCGATGACGTAGATGACGAACGAGGGCGCCAGCAGCACCGCGAACCACGACGGGGCCCAGAGCGTGGCGCCGAAGAGGTGGAACGAGCTGCTGGTGGCCTGGGCCGCCACGATCTGCGAGGTCGACATCGAGCCGGCGTAGAGGAACACTCCGACGAAGGACAGACCCATCGCGACCTCGTAGGAGATCATCTGGGCCGACGAGCGCAGGCCGCCGAGCAGCGGGTAGGTCGAGCCGCTGGACCAGCCGGCGAGCACGATGCCGTAGATGCCGACCGAGGCCACCGCGAGGATGTAGAGCACGGCGACCGGCAGGTCAGTGAGCTGCAGGTGGGTGCGGTGCCCGGCGATGGACACCTCCGGCCCGAACGGCATGACCGCGAAGGCCAGGAACGCCGGCGTCGCGGAGATGATGGGGGCCAGGACGAAGACGACCTTGTCGGCGGCCTTCGGGATGATGTCTTCCTTCAGCGCGAGCTTGACGCCGTCGGCGAGGCTCTGCAGCAGGCCCTGCGGGCCGGTGCGGTTGGGGCCGATGCGCTGCTGCATACGGCCGACGACCCGGCGCTCCCACCAGATCGAGAACAGCGTCATCACGACGAGGAAGACGAAGACGGCCAGGGCCTTGCCCAGCACCAGCCACCACGGGTCGTTACCGAAGCCGGGCACCTCGGGCGAGGCGAAGATCGCGCCGGACGCGAGTGCACTCACGGGGCACCTCCCTGGTCGAAGGTGAGCTGACCGACCGCCTCGGCGGGTGCGAGGCGCACGGCGGACCCGGGACCGGCGGCCAGCTCGCGACGCACCGGGACTCCGGCAGCGTTGGTCGGTAGCCACACGACGCCGTCGGGCATCTCAGTGACCGAGGCCGGCACGGTGACCGAGCCGCGGTCGGTGGAGACGATGACCGCCGCGCCGTCGGTGACACCCGCGGCTGCCGCGGTGGCCGCGGACAGTCGCGCGACCGGGACGCGCGCGGTGCCGGCCAGGAACGGCTCGCCGTCCTGCAGGGACCCGGCGTCGAGCAGCTCGGTCCAGGTGGCGAGGACGGCGTTGCCCGGGGTCGTGGGGACCGGAGCCGGGTGGGCGGCGACAGGGGTGAACGCCGCGGCAGCACCGTCCCAAGCACCGAGCTCGTCGAGCTCAGCGCGCGCGGCGGCGACGTCGGGCAGGCCGAGTCGCACACCCATCGCGGCGGCAAGGGCGTCGAGCACTCGCACGTCGGGCATCGCGCCGGTGCCGCGGAGGACCTCGGCGAACGGCCGCGGGCGACCTTCCCAGTCGATGAAGGTGCCCGCCTTCTCGACCACCGGCGCCACCGGCAGCACGACGTCGGCCCGCTCGGTGACGGCAGTCGCGCGCAGCTCGAGGCTCACCACGAAGGGGGCGGCGTCGATCGCTGCCAGCGCCGCAGTCGGGTCGGGCAGGTCGTGCGGGTCGACGCCGCCGACCAGCAGCGCCCGCACCTCTCCGGTGTGCACAGCGGCGAGGATGCCCGCCGTGTCGCGACCGGGAGTGGCAGCCAGCGACGCGGCCTCGACCGCCCACGCGGTGGCGACGTCGACGCGGGCAGCAACGTCGGTGACCGGTCGGCCGCCGGGCAACAGCCCGGGCAGGGCACCGGCCACCAACGCGCCGTGCTCACCCGCCCGACGCGGCACCCACGCGAGCCGGGCACCAGTCGCCTCAACGAGTCGTACGACGGCAGACAGCGCGCCCGGCACGGCGGCGAGGCTCTCACCGACGAGCACAACAGCACCTGCGGCGTGCACCGGCGCAGTCGAATCCTGGCGCAGCGCGTCCAGCACGGCCGCCTCGGCACCGGGGACAGCCGAGAGCAGGTGGCCCGAGAGCTTGTCGAGGCCACGGCTGGCGAACGGCGCGACGGCGTGCACGGCCAGGCCCCTTCGGGCAGCCTTGCGCAGCCGAAGGAACAGGATCGGCGACTCGTCCTCGGGCTCCAGCCCGACGAGCAGTACGCTCGAGGCCTTTTCGAGATCGTCGTACGTCACGGACATGCCGTCGCTGACGATGTGGGAGGCGAGGAACGACGCCTCCTCAGCCGAGTGCGGGCGGGCCCTGAAGTCGACGTCGTGGGTGCCGAGAGCGACCCGCGCAGTCTTGGCGTAGGCGTAGGCGTCCTCGAGGGTGACGCGGCCGCCGACCAGGACGCCGGCGGCGCCGTGGGCGGCAGCGAGGCCGCGGGCGGCGATGTCGAGCGCCTCGGCCCACGAGGTCGGGACGAGGGTGCCGTCCTCGTCGCGGACCAGTGGGGAGGTGAGGCGGTCCTGGGCGGTGGCGTACTGGAAGGCCCACCGGCCCTTGTCGCAGTTCCACTCCTCGTTGACTGCGGGGTCGTCCCCGGCGAGCCGGCGCAGGACCTTGCCGCGGCGGTGGTCGGTGCGGATGGCGCAGCCCGACGCGCAGTGCTCGCACACGCCGGGGGTCGAGATCAGGTCGAACGGCCGGGACCGGAACCGGTAGGCCGCACCGGTCAGCGCACCCACCGGGCAGATCTGCACGGTGTTGCCGGAGAAGTAGGACTGGAACGGCTCGGCGGTGTAGATGCCGACCTGCTGCAAGGCGCCGCGCTCGAGCATCTCGATGAACGGGTCGCCGGCGATCTGCGCGGAGAACCGGGTGCAGCGCGCGCACAGGACACAGCGCTCCCGGTCCAGCAGCACCTGCGAGGAGATGTTGATCGGCTTGGGGTAGGTGCGCTTGACGTCGGTGAAGCGGGTCTCGCCGCGGCCGTTGCTCATCGCCTGGTTCTGCAGCGGGCACTCGCCACCCTTGTCGCACACCGGGCAGTCCAGCGGATGGTTGATGAGCAGCAGCTCCATCACGCCGCGCTGGGCCTTGTCCGCGACCGGCGAGGTCAGCTGGGACTTGACGACCATGCCCTCGGTGACCGTGATCGTGCAGGACGCGACCGGCTTGGGCTGGCCCTCGACCTCCACCAGGCACTGCCGGCAGGCCCCGACCGGGTCGAGCAGCGGGTGGTCGCAGAACCGCGGCACCTGGATGCCCATCAGCTCTGCGGCGCGGATCACCAGCGTGCCCCTGGGAACCTGGATCGCGAAGCCGTCGACGGTCAGCGACACGAGGTCGTCGCGCTTCTGGAGGCCGGTCTGCGGCGGGGTGGTCACGGTCATCGGGTCGTCACCGGTTCTCTCTGGGTGGCGAACAGCGTCGAGGCGGAAGCGTCGAAGGGGCAGCCGCGGTCGAAGTGGGCGAGGTACTCGTCGCGGAAGTACTCCAGCGAGGACGTGATCGGGCTGGTGGCGCCGTCACCGAGGGCGCAGAACGAGCGGCCCAGGATGTTGTCGCAGATGTCGAGAAGCTTCTCGAGATCCTCCTCGGTCCCCGTGCCGTTCTCCAGCCGCCGCAAGATCTGCACCAGCCAGAAGGTGCCCTCGCGGCACGGTGTGCACTTGCCGCACGACTCGTGGGCGTAGAACTCGGTCCACCTCAGCACGGCCCGCACGATGCAGGTGGTCTCGTCGAAGATCTGCAGCGCCTTGGTGCCCAGCATCGACTTGACCCCGGCGATGCCCTCGTAGGACAGGGGTACGTCGAGGTGCTCGGCGGTCAGGATCGGCGTGGAGGACCCACCGGGGGTCCAGAACTTCAGGTGGTGGCCCTCTCGCACCCCGCCGGAGAGATCGAGCAGCTCGCGCAGCGTGATGCCCATCGGGGCTTCGTACTGCCCCGGTCGGGTCACGTGGCCGGACAGCGAGAACAGCGTCATGCCCTTGGAGCGGAAGCGCGGCTTGTCCTTGTCGGCGACGCCGTCCTTGGCCTCGGTGCCCATGGCGAAGAACCAGTCGGCACCGTTGCGCAGGATCGAGGGGACGCTCGCGATCGACTCGACGTTGTTGATGACGGTGGGCGACGCATAGAGCCCGGCGATGGCCGGGAACGGCGGCCGCAGCCGTGGCTGGCCGCGACGCCCCTCGAGCGAGTCGAGCAGTGCCGTCTCCTCGCCGCAGATGTAGGCCCCGGCGCCGGCATGCACGGTGATCTCGAGGTCATAGCCGGACCCGAGGATGTCCTTGCCGGCGTAGCCGGCGGCGTAGGCCTCGGCGACCGCGGCCTGCAACCGGCGCAGGACGTGCACGACCTCACCGCGGACGTAGATGAAGGCTTGCGCCGCCCGGATGGCGTAGGACGCGATGATCACGCCCTCCACCAGCTCGTGCGGGTTGGCAAGCATGAACGGGACGTCCTTGCACGTGCCGGGCTCGGACTCGTCGGCGTTGACCACGAGGTAGACCGGCTTGTCCCCGCCCTGGGGGATGAAGCCCCACTTGCTCCCGGTCGGGAAGCCCGCGCCGCCGCGCCCGCGCAGCTCAGAGGCCTTGACGACGGCGGTGACGTCCTCGGGGGCCTTGGCGAGTGCGGCGCGCAGACCGACATAGCCGTCGTTGCGCTCGTAGACCTCGCGGGTCCAGGACCGGTCCTGGTCCCAGGTGCGGCTGAGCACGGGGGTGAGGGCAATGGTCACTTCTCGGCATCCTTCCCGCTGGTGGGCGCGGCCGACGGCGGGGCCGGGTGGGCAGGGTCGGAGGCGGCGGTCGAGCTGCCCACGTCAGAGCCGCTGGGTCCGCCGTCAGGACCGTAACCAATCGTGGGTGCGGCCGGGTCGGCCGTCGTCTTTTTCGCGGTGGACTTGCGCGGCGCCCGCTTGGCAGCAGTTTTCTTGGCGGGGGCCGCTGCGGGTGCAGCTTCTGCAGCTTCCGGTGCGGCAGTCCCGACGTCGGGTGCGCCGGCCACCCGTTGCTGCTCGCGGTAGATCTGGAGACCCGCCAAGGTCGCCGGCCCGGCGGCGGGACCTTCGTCGACCCGGCCGTCGGGAAAGCCGGCCAGCACCCGCGACACCTGCCGGAACGTGCACAGCGAAGCACCACGGGTAGGGGTCGGCAGGTCACCGGCACGGATGCCGTCGACGAGGGCGACCGCCGACTGCGGGGTCTGGTTGTCGAAGAACTCCCAGTTGACCATCATCACCGGCGCGTAGTCGCAGGCCGCGTTGCACTCGAGGTGCTCGAGGGTGATCGAGCCGTCCTCGGTGGTCTCGTCGTGGCCGACGCCGAGGTGATTCTTGAGCGTGTCGAAGATCTCGTCGCCGTCCATGATCGCGCACAGCGTGTTGGTGCAGACCCCGACGGTGTAGTCCCCGTTGGGACGCCGCTTGTACTGCGTGTAGAAGGTCGCGACCGCAGCCACCTCGGCGGAGGTGAGGTCGAGCAGTCGGGCGCACAGCTCGATGCCGTGCGGGCTGACGTAGCCCTCCTCGGACTGCACCAGGTGCAGCAACGGCAGCAGCGCGGACCTCGCGCGGGGATAGCGGCCGATGATCGCCGCAGAGTCCGCCTGGAGCCGAGCGAGGGTTGCCGCGTCGAAACCGGTCGATGTCGTGGCGGCCTGGGTCACCGGTCCACGCCTCCCATCACGGGGTCGATGGACGCGATGGCCGCGATGACGTCGGCGACCATGCTTCCCTCCGACATCGCTGGGGCTGACTGCAGGTTGTTGAACGAGGGGTCGCGGAAGTGCACGCGGTAAGGGCGGGTGCCGCCGTCGCTGACCAGGTGCACGCCGAGCTCACCGCGCGGGGACTCGACCGCGGAGTAGACCTGGCCGGGTGGCACCCGGAAGCCCTCGGTCACCAGCTTGAAGTGGTGAATCAGGGCTTCCATCGACTGCCCCATGATGTGCTTGATGTGGTCGAGGGAGTTGCCCAGACCGTCACCGCCGAGAGCCAGCTGCGCGGGCCACGCGATCTTCTTGTCCTCGACCATCACCGGGCCCGGCTGCAGCCGGTCGACGCACTGCTCGATGATCTTCAGCGACTCCTTCATCTCCGCGATGCGGATGAGGAAGCGGCCGTAGGCGTCGCAGGTCGTCTGGGTGGGCACGTCGAACTCATACGTCTCGTAGCCGGCGTACGGCTGGGACTTGCGCAGGTCGTGCGGCAGCCCGGTGGCCCGCAGGATCGGCCCGGTGATGCCCAGCGCCATGCAGCCGGTGAGGTCGAGGTAGCCGACACCAACTGTGCGTTCCATCCAGATCTTGTTGCCCACCAACAGGTTCTCGACGTCGGTGAGCCGCTTGGGCAGCAGGTCGAGCAGGTCGCGAAGCTTGTCGATCGCCCCGCTGGGGAGGTCCTGCGCCACGCCGCCGGGACGGATGTAGGCGTGGTTCATGCGGAGCCCGGTGATCATCTCGAACACGTCGAGGATCAGCTCGCGGTCCCGGAAGCCCGCCGTCATCGGGGTCAACGCACCGAGCTCCATTCCCCCGGTCGCGAGCGCGACGAGGTGGGAGGAGATGCGGTTGAGCTCCAGCATCATCACCCGGATGACGTTGGCCCGCTCGGGGATCTGGTCCTCGATGCCGAGCAGCTTCTCGACTCCGCGGACGTAGGCGTACTCGTTGTGCAGCGGGGCGAGGTAGTCCATCCGGGTGACGAACGTGACGCCCTGGGTCCAGGTGCGGTACTCGCAGTTCTTCTCGATGCCGGTGTGCAGGTAGCCGATGGCCAGTCGGCACTCGGTGACGCTCTCGCCGTCGAGCTCGAGGATGAGCCGGAGCACGCCGTGGGTCGAGGGATGCTGCGGACCCATGTTGACGACGATGCGTTCCTCAGCGGCCTCACCGAGGCCGGCCGTGACGCTGTCCCAGTCCTGACCGGTGACGGTGTAGACCGTGCCCTCGGTCGTCTCTCGCGCCGGGGAGGTGAAGCCCGCATCGGTGGTGGTCGGGCTGCCGGTGGTCGTGTCGCTCACGAGTAGTTCCTCCGCTCGTCGGGCGGTGGGATCTGCGCGCCCTTGTACTCGACCGGGATGCCGCCCAGCGGATAGTCCTTGCGCTGCGGGTGGCCCGGCCAGTCGTCGGGCATCTGGATGCGGGTGAGACCAGGGTGACCGTCGAAGACGATGCCGAAGAAGTCCCAGGTCTCGCGCTCGTGCCAGTCGTTGCTCGGATAGACCGACACGATCGACGGGATGTGCGCGTCAGCGTCGGGGCAGGTGACCTCCACGCGCGCCCGACGGTTGTGGGTGATGGAGAGCAGCGGATAGACCGCGTGCAGCTCGCGTCCGGTCTCGTCCGGGAAGTGCACGCCGGACACGCCCATGCACATCTCGAACCGCAGCGCCGGGTCGTCGCGCAGGGCCTGCATGAAGTCCACCAGGTGCTCGCGGCGGACGTGGAAGGTCAGCTCATCGCGGTGCACGACGACGGACTCGACCGCGTCGTCGTACGCCGGCAGCAGCTCGGCCAGCCGGTCGGCGGCTGCGTCGAACCACTCGCCGTACGGCCGGGGCGTGGCACCCGGGAGCTGGACGGGGCGCACCAGGCCGCCGTAGCCGCTGGTGTCGCCGGTGCCGTGCGCGCCGAACATGCCGTGCCGGACGGTGACGGTCTCGGCGACGGGGGCCGGCGCGTGGGCCACGTCCTCCTCCGCGCCGGTCCGCTGGATCTCGCTCAACGGAGGAGACCCTTCATCTGGGCGGTGGGCTTGGCCGACATCGCGGCGATCTCGGCCTCACGCGCCGCCTTGTCGCGGTTGACGCCCAGCGGCGAGGTGGCGATCTGCTCGTGCAGCTTGAGGATCGCGTCGATGAGCATCTCCGGCCGCGGCGGGCAGCCGGGGAGGTAGATGTCGACCGGCACGATGTGGTCGACGCCCTGGACGATCGCGTAGTTGTTGAACATGCCGCCACTGCTGGCGCAGACGCCCATCGACAGCACCCACTTGGGGTTGGGCATCTGGTCGTAGATCTGGCGCAGGACCGGGGCCATCTTCTGGCTCACGCGACCGGCCACGATCATCAGGTCGGCCTGGCGCGGGGAGGCACGGAAGACCTCCATGCCGAAGCGGGCGAGGTCGTAGCGCGGGCCGCCCGAGGTCATCATCTCGATGGCGCAGCAGGCCAACCCGAAGCTGGCCGGCCAGAGCGAGCTCTTGCGCATGTAGCCCGCGAGCTTCTCGACGCTGGTCAGCAGCACCCCGCTGGGGAGCTTTTCCTCGAGACCCATCAGGGCCTCACCTCCTGCTCGTGCACGCGGATCAGTCCCACTCGAGGCCGCCGCGGCGCCAGACATAGGCGTAGACCGCGAGCAGCGTGACGATGAACAGCAGCATCTCGACGAGGCCGAAGATGCCGAGGGCGTCGAACCGGACGGCCCATGGGTAGAGGAACACGATCTCGATGTCGAAGACGATGAACAGCATCGCGGTGAGGAAGTACTTCACCGGGAACCGGCCGCCGCCCACGGGCTGCGGGGTGGGTTCGATGCCGCACTCGTAGGCGTCGAGCTTGGCGCGGTTGTAGCGAGCCGGCCCGGTGACCGCGCCGGCGCCGATGGAGAACGCCGAGAAGCCGAAGGCGATCGCCACCAGCACCAGGATCGGGACGTAGGACGCCATGCCCGTCACTCCCCTCGTCCGCGTGTCCCGGCGACCGGCCGGGGGCGCCATCCTAGGAGTCGCGGCGGGGCGCTCCTCACGCGGCCGGGGCCAGCCGGGAGAGCGCGTTGACGACGCGGTCCATCGCATCGCCCCCCCGCGGGTCGGTGAGGTTGGCCATCAGCTTGAGCACGAAGCGCATGAGCACCGGGTGCGGCAGGCCGTGGCGGGTCGCGAGCTTCATCACCCGGTCGTCGCCGATGGCCTTGACGAACATCCGGCCGACCGTGTAGTAGCCGCCGTACGTCGCCTTGAGTGTCTGCGGGTAGGCCTGTAGGGCCCTCTCGCGGGAGTCGGCGGTCGGCCGCGCCAGGGCCTGGGAGATGACCTGCGCGGCAATCTCGCCGGACTCCATCGCGTAGGCGATGCCCTCACCGTTGAAAGGGTTGACCATGCCGCCGGAGTCACCGACCAGCAGCATGCCGCGGGTGTAGTGCGGCTGACGGTTGAAGCCCATCGGCAGTGCCGCGCCGCGGATCGGCTGGGTGCGGTTCTCCTCGCGGAAGCCCCACTCCTCTGGCGTCTGGTCGAGCCAGCGCTTGAGCAGGTCCTTGTAGTCGACCTTCCCCCACGCGGTGCTGGTGTTGAGGATCCCGAGGCCGACGTTGGAGGTGCCGTCGCCGACACCGAAGATCCAGCCGTAGCCGGGCAGCAGCCGCTCCTTTCCGTCACTCCCCCTGTCCCACAGCTCCAGCCACGACTCGAGCCAGTCGTCCTCGTGCCGCGGGCTCGTGTAGTAGGTGCGGACTGCCACGCCCATCGGGCGGTCGTCGCGCTTCGCAAGGCCCATGGCGAGGGAGAGCCGGCTCGAGTTGCCGTCGGCTGCCACGACCAGCGGCGCACGGTAGGTGACCTCACCGTCGGAAGTCTTGGCCGTGACGCCAATGATGCGGCCGGTCTTGTCCAGCACCGGGCCGGTGACGCTGGTGTTCTCGTGCAGGTCGGCGCCGGCCGAGACCGCCTGGCGCACCAGCAGGTTGTCGAAGTCGCTGCGAGGGCGCACCAGGCCGTACGACGGGTGGCTGGCGAGCTCGGGCCACGGGATCTCCAGCCGCATGCCGCCGCCGATGATGCGCAGCCCCTTGTTGTGCAGCCAGCCGGCCTGCTCGGAGGTGTCGATGCCCATCGAGACCAGCGCGGTCACCGCGCGGGGGGTGAGGCCGTCACCGCACACCTTCTCGCGGGGAAACGCACTCTTCTCCAGGACCAGCACCGAGCGCCCGGCGCGGGCGAGGTGGTAGGCCGTGGCCGAGCCTGCGGGACCGGCGCCGACGACGATGACGTCGGCGTCGGCCTTGGCGGCGGGCCCGGTGGCTGCAGTCGTCGGCACAAGAGGTCCTTCGCGACGTCGGTGGACAGGCGATTGTGAAAACTTTCACGAGCACGGAGCGGCGACAGTCTACGGTCCCCCGACCGCACGCGACGAGGGGCCCGCCCCACGGACGGACCCCTCGCTCACGGACTGGTGCTGGCGGTCGATCAGCTGAAAGCGTCCTTGATCTTCTCGCCGGCCTGCTTGAGGTTGGCCTTGCTCTGATCGGCCTGACCCTCGGCCTTCATGTCCTCGTTGTTCGTCGCGTCGCCGATCCGCTCCTTGGCGTCACCAGCGATCTCGTCGACCTTGTTCTGGATCTTGTCGTCGGCTCCCATGGGGCCTCCTTCGTTCTCGGTCCGGATCACGCCCTACAGCGGTGTTCCTGTCCCCCTGTGCGCCCCGGAAACCCGGCTCGCTGCGCGCTGTCGACCCATGACACGCTTGCGGGGTGAGCACCGCCGCCGACCGCACCGCCGCCGACCGCACCCCGCAGGAACCGACCGGACTGCATGTCGCGGACCTGGACAAGACCCCACACGAGGTCGCGGCGATGTTCGACGACGTAGCGGCTCGCTACGACCTCACCAACGACGTGCTCTCCCTGGGACAGACCCGGCTGTGGCGCAAGGCCGTCGCCAGCACTGTCGGCGCGACGGTCGGCGAGCGGGTGCTCGACCTCGCCGCAGGCACTGGGGCGTCGTCGCAGCCCTTTGTCGACGCGGGCGCGCTGGTCGTGGCCGCCGACTTCTCCCTGGGCATGCTTCGGGTGGGCAAACACGTCCGGCCGACGCTGAACCTGGTGGCCGGGGACGCACTGCGGCTGCCGTTCGCGGACGCGACGTTCGACGCGGTGACGATCTCGTTCGGGCTGCGCAACGTCACCGACCCCGACGCGGCCTTGGCGGAGATGGCGCGGGTGACGCGCCCGGGCGGACGTCTCGTGGTGTGCGAGTTCAGCCACCCGACCTGGCCGCCCTTCCGGACGGTCTACACCGAATACCTCATGCGCGCGCTGCCCGCCGTCGCACGCCGGGTGTCCAGCAACCCCGACGCCTACGTCTACCTGGCCGAGTCAATCCGCGCCTGGCCCGACCAGCCGGCGCTTGCTCAGCGGATCGCTGCGGTGGGGTGGACCGCAGTCGGCTGGCGCAACCTCACAGGCGGCATCGTCACCCTGCACCGCGCCCGCCGTACCGACACCTGACCCCTGGGTGCCCCTAGGGGCCATTGGGGCTCCCCATCGGCTGTCTCCGCGCCCGCTGTGGTGACGCCGTCGTGTCCCTACCGTCCTGGGCATGGGAGCTACGACATCTGCACCGACCGACCGCCTGACTGTCACGCCCGGGGGCCAAACGAGCACCGAGATCACGGTGGTCAACACGGGCCAGGTCGTTGACCAGTACCGGCTCGAACCTCTTGGCGCGCTCGCGCCGTGGACCCGGGTCGAGCCGGCGAGCCTGGCTCTGATGCCCGGCGGCACCGGCACGGCCAGCGTGACCTTCCTCCCGCCCCGCACCTCGCAGCTGCCCGCCGGCGAGGTCGCGTGGGCGGTCCGTGTGATCCCGCACGAGGACCCGCTCGGAGTCACCGTGGAGGAGGGGTCCGTGCAGGTCGCGGCGTTCACCGAGGTGACGGCCGAGCTGGCGAGTCGCACGTCGCGAGCACGCGGGCGGCGCGCTGCCACCCAGCAGCTCGCGGTCGACAACCGCGGCAACACCACGGTCGAGATCTTCCTCAGCGGCAGCGACCCCGCCCAGGCGCTGGACGTCGTCGTCTCCCCCGATCACCTCCTGATCAACCCGGGGACGTGCGCCCTGGCGACGGTGCGACCGCGGTCCCGTACGGGATTGTTCCGCGGCCAGCCGACGTCGCATCCCTTCCACGTCGTCGCCGAGCCGGCCGGTCAGCCTCCTGTCGTCGTCGACGGGTCCCTGCTGCAAGAGCCGGTGCTGCCGTCGTGGTTGCTCAAGGCGCTGCTTGTTGCCGCCATCGTCGCCGCACTGGCCGTGGCGCTGTGGGCGACGGTGCTCAAGCCGAGCATCGACGACAGCGCCCGGGCCATCGCCACCACCCAGGCCAAGGCCGCGACGGCGCACGAAGCCAAGGCTCGCAAGGCCGCCGATGCGACAGCCGCGGGCCGTGACGCAGCCAGCCAAGCCGACACCCAGTCGCAGATCGACGGTCTGGCTGCGAAGTCGGGCAAGCCCACGGGCACCGGCACGAGCAGTGACCTCAGCGGTACGCCGGTCACCACACGCATCAGCACCACCGCGACCGACCAGTCCCCGGTGGCCGTCCTTGACCCGAAGCGGAGCGTGTCGGTCACCGACCTCTTGATGCAGAACCCGGAAGGCGACAGCGGCACCATCTCGCTGTCCCGGGGCGGCGAGGTCGTGTACGTCGCCCGGCTCGAGAACTTCCGTGACCTCGACCTGCACCTGATCGCCCCGATCCAGGTCTCACCGGGACAGCAGTTCGGTATCACGGTCACCTGCACCAACGCCGACCCGGCAGGCAAGGCCCCCGCCAAGAGCTGTTCGCCCGCGATCACGGTGCAGGGGTTCGCCGCGAGGCCGCGATGAGACGACTCACCGCCATCGCCGTCGCCGTTGCTTCTGGACTGACCGCCATCGCGTGGACCATCCCGCCGGCCGACGCACTCGTCCTCGACCCGAACCCGCCGTCTTTGCGCGCCGCTGTGACCTGCACGGCAGAGGGATTTGTCACCGTGCAGGCGGACGCGGCCGGCCTCGACGAAGTCCCCGGCTGGGGCAGCGCCAACGTGCGCGTCGGTTGGGTCGACGGAGCCGGCGGGTTCGGCACCGTCATGTCCGGAGAAGCGGCACCCGACCAGACCTACCACGACAGCGCGGTCGTCCAGCCCATCGACGCCGGCCTGAAGACGCTGGCCGTCCAAGGCTTGCGGACCGCCACGACCAGCGGAGTCGACTGGGTCACCAGGGCCACCACCGATGTCCAGGTGGCGTGTCCATCGGTGCGGGTGAGCCCCGGCACGCTGGCCCAGCGAACCGGACCGGTGCGCCTGCAGGTAGGGGCGTCCGGTTTCTACGCCACGTCGGGTCCCGTCACCTTCACCCTCGAGAGCGGGTTGACGGTGTCGGCGCCGGTGGACACCACCGGAAGGGCTTTCGGCGAGTTCGCCCTGCCGGGGCTCCCTGACTGCGGGTCTCACGTGACGACCGCTGTGCAGGCCCCGCCGCCGGTGATCGGCTTCCGTCGCCCGATCGCCCTCGGTGACACCCTGACCGCGCGGACCACCCTCGTCGTCACATGTCCCTACCTGACGGCGACGCCCGACGTGGTGGCCTCGACCGAGCTCCCTCGCCTCACTCATGTGACAGGCAGTGGCTGGGACCCGGGCACCGATGTCGCGCTGAGCACGGACGGCGCGAGCGGGCCGATCGCTCGGGTCGCAGCCGACGGGACGATCGCTGCCGACGTCGCCCTCGTGCCACGACCGTGCGGCCTGCTGCCCCTGCGTGGCGCCGAGCTGAGACCAACGGTGAGCCGACTGACCCGGGCCTTGCTCAACGCCGTCTCGGACTGGCCGGTGGCCACGACGTCGGTCACGGTGACCTGCCCGACACCGGAGACATCAGCGACACCGACAGCACCGGCGCCACCGGCGACACCGGCGACGACACCTGTTCCCGGCCCGCCCACGGCACCTCCGGGGGCGTCCACCGCGCCACCGACAGCCCCAGCACCGCCGACACTCACCGTCGATCCGGTGCTACCCAGCGGGGGCGTGGGCGTGGCGCACGGCGCAGGATTTCGACCCGGTCAGCTCGTCACCCTGACCTGGGTGCTGCCCGACGGGAGCACGGCACCGGGCACGACCACGGCCGTCATCGATTCCGCCGGACACCTCAGCGCATCCTGTCTCGTCCTGGCCCACGCGCGGCTCGGCCCACGCCGCCTGACGGCCGGCGCGGTGGCTGGCCACGTGCTTGCCCAAGCGTCAACTCTGGTGGTCAATGGACCGATGGAGCCTGGTCGCAGCAGGTTGCTGGGGCGACGATGACCGGCAAGGAGGACATCAGGAGCGGCCGCGCGCGCAGCGCGTTGTCGGCTGTGACGGTCGCGGTGTGCGCCACCCTGGCTGTCAGCGGGGTCGTCCTCGGGCACGGCGACGACCCACCGGTGCGACGGGCCCTCGTGGTGGCCACAGCCTCGCCCGATCGCTCGCAGCGCCTGGGCCTCCCGACGTCAGCCGTGGCCGACCCGGCGGGTGAACCGTCGCTGGTCCGCGTCTCAGGGAGCACGTGGCCCCGCGAGACCGCGACGGCATCAGAGACTGCGGAGCCCCAGCCTCCCGCCGGTGCCGATCTCGCGCCGGACCTAGTCCCGGTCGACCCCGCGACTGCCGCGGCGATAGCCGCACTGCGCGAGGATGCGCACCACGCACGGGCCGAACGCCGGCCTGCTGACGACGCTGTCAGGGCTCTTGACATCGCGTTGGGCACCGTAGGCGCGCCCTACGTCTGGGGAGGCAGTGGCCCCACCACCTTCGACTGCAGCGGGCTCATCTGGTGGAGCTACCGAGAGACTGGAGTCTCCCTCCCGCGAGTCGCGGCGAACCAGTACGCCACAGGGGGCCACCGAGTCGCCATCGAGGACCTGCGCCCCGGAGACCTCGTCTTCTTTGCGACCGCCGCCTGGGACCCCGGTGTCGTCCACCACGTCGGGATGTACGCCGGTCACGGCCTGATGGTGGCTGCCCCGCGGCCGGGACTTACCGTGCGGGTCGAGCCGGTGCCGGCCATCGGGTACGTCGGCGCCGTGCGACCGGTGCCAGCACCGACGCCCGACCCCACGAGCCCGACAGGCTCCACCGGCCCCACCCCGACAAGCCCTGCGAACTCGCCGGGTGCCCGGCCGGACCGGGTCCCCTCGTCGGGTCAGCTGCCGCGTGGACGACCCAGTCGGCCGCTCCCGCCGGTCTGGTCCGACCCGCCGCCGGTCACCCCGACCCTCAGCCCGCCCGGCACCATCGCCGCCTCCCCCGAGCCGACGCCCGACCCGACCACCGACCCGACCACCGACCCGACGATGAGCAGCCCCGGGGAGACCGCACCCAGCCCCATGACCACCAGCGCGGACCCCACCCCCACCGCGGCCGATGCCACTGGCACGGCGATCGCGACACCAACCGACTCGGCTTCGCCCACCGTCAGCGGTAGGCAGGTGTGGGCCCAGATGTCATCAATGCGTGCGGGCCCGGAGTGGGGCAGACTGCTGCTGTCGGTGATCTCCGGATGACTGGGCAGGCAGTGATGACGAGCCGTGTGATGTCGCACCCCGGACCCCGCGACGGGGACCTCACGGTCCTGGTGAAGAGCGCCGGGGCCGGTGATCAGGACGCCTGGGACGAGCTGGTCGGGAGGTACACCAACCTGCTGTGGTCAGTCGCCCGCGGCTACCGGCTCGAGCAGGGCGAGGCCGCCGACGTCGTCCAGGTCGCCTGGTTGAGACTGGTGGAGCACCTGCCTCGGGTCCGTGACCCCGAGCGCATCGGCGGCTGGTTGGTCACCACCGTGCGGCGCGAGTGCCTGCAGGTCATCAACGCCCGCCGTCGCCGGGGGCTTCCGGTCGACGACAAGGTGCTGGCGGCCATCCCCGACCACGGCGCACCGATCGACTCCGAGCTGCTGGCGCGCGAAGAGCTCGCCGACATGTGGCGGGCCTTCGAGTCGGTGCCGCCGCGCTGCCAGCGACTGCTGCGGATGCTGATGGCCGACCCGGCGCCGAGCTACCAGGACGTCGCCGTCGCACTCGACATGCCGGTCGGCAGCATCGGCCCGACGCGGGCCCGTTGCCTGGGCCACTTGCGCACCTTGCTCGAACCCGGGGGACAACCGCTGGAGGCACCGGATGAGTGAGCAGGACCAGATGATCGAACAGCTCCGGCGCGCAGCCTTGATCGCTGACCCGCCGCCAGCAGCCCTGTTCGCCAGCGCACGCGCTGCGTTCGGGCTCAGTCGCCTCGACGCGGAGTTGGCGGCGTTGTTGCACGACTCCGAGGAGTCCGCGGTCGGCGTCCGGGGTGACGGCGGGGGTGACGCGCCCCGACTGGTCTCCTTCGGGACCGACGACGTCGGTGCAGACGTCGAGATCATGCCCGGGCCAGACGGCGTCGCACTGACCGGCATCTGCTCCGCCACCGTGGTCGCTGCGGCCGTGCAGACTCCGGGCTCGCGCGTGGAGCTGGCAGTCGACGAGCACGGCCGGTTCCGGTGCGACAGCGTGCCCGGTCCGGTGCTGCGGCTGGAGCTGTTCACCACCACGGGCCGCACCGTGGTGACCACCTGGGTGCGGATCTGAGCGGGCGACGCTCAGATCAGGCCCTGCCGTACGGCGTAGGCCACGGCGTGCGAGCGGTTGCGCAGCTGCAGTCGCGCCGTCATGGCGTGGATCGCGTTCTTGACCGTCCGCTCCGAGTAGCAGAGCTCACGCGCGATGTCGGCGGTCGTCGCACCATCGGCAAGCAGGCGCAGCACCATCAGCTCACGCTGGGTGAAGCCGCCGAACGTGCCGCTGACGGAAGCGCCCGGCGCCCGGGAGACTCCGACGTTGCCCACCTGGCACATCAGCTTCCCCAGCAGATCAGGGGGCATGACGCCGTCACCGCGGACAGCCCCTGCGACAGCTGAGGCGAGCAGGTCGCTGGTCGCGTCGGCGCGCCGCAGGACCGCGGTCGCGCCGGCGTCAACGGCGGCGAGCAGGGCGGTACCCGTGAGGGTGCTGGCCACGATGACCGTGCGTGCCCCCGCACGGGTCGCGGCCCGGATCGCCGCGATCCGCGGCTCGTCGATGTCGTCGGCGACAACGATGACGACATCGGCCGCGTGGGGTCCGGGCGCCACGAGCTCGATCTCTGGCCGGAATCGCAGCTGGCTGGCGACGCCCGCGCCGGTCACCGGGTCCGAGGCGACCACGGAGACCGACGTCCGTCGCTGACCCGATGTGCCGAGTGCCCGCGTGTGGCCAGCAACCCCGATCTCCGATGCCTGCAGGTGGCGCGCCGCAGCCACCAGCGGGCGCTCCATCATCGCGGTCATCGGTGGCTCCAGAAGGCTGTGCTGTCGCGCAGGTCCGTGCCCGTGCGCCAGGTCCACTCGCGCGCGGCGGCGCTGGGACGCGGGTCGTGCTCGGTCGCGCTGTCCTCGCGCGTCTCGTCGACGCGGCAGCGGCTGCTGCGGCGGATGGCTACCTGGGTGGTGGTCATGACCGGTACTCCCTCGGGTGGTGGTGGTCGTTGCCCCGGTGATGAGGGAGGAGGGGGCAGTCCTGATACACGAACGGGCGATCGTGCGCTCGGGCCGTCAGGCAGCGCCGTAGGCGCTGAACGCACATCCCGTGGCGACGGCCTGCAGGTTCTCGGGGTCGAGCCCGCGCACCGTGGAGTGGATCGCCTGGTGCAGCGGATCACCGCGGACGAGGCGACGGTGCAGCTCCGCCATGATCGGCGTGACCTCCCGGTCGGACACCTGCACGCAGCTCGCGACGAGCCCGGAGGTCCCCTGGCCCAGCAGTGCGCTGACGAAGCCGATGAACTCGTTGCCGACGTACGCCGCGTCCGAACCCGAGTCGCAGGCCGACAGGATGACCCGGTGCGGGGCGATGTCGCGCATGGTCAGCTCGTGCACGCTCAGCTCGCCGGCGCTGAGCAGGAATGAGGAAAAGGCCGGATTGTCCGCGCGCAGCCGACCGTGACACGCAAGGTGGGCCAGACGCGCGCCGTCGAGGCTGTCGATGACAGCGTCGACGTTGCTGTCGGGCGCAACCAGGACTCGCGCATGGCGATGCAGTCCGGCCAGCAGCGCGACCTCGTCCGCGGCTCCCGCGAGACCGGGACCGGCAACCAGCACGACCCGTCCGCCGACCGGCTCCTCCCGGACCGCGGCGCGGGCCCAGGCGGCCGAGGACGGGGCGAGGGAGACCGGCGCAGCGCAGAGATAGGCCCACGGCAGCCGCCAGGTAGGTGCCGCAGGAACGACGACGACGGGCTCGCCCGCGGCAAGGCGCGCCGGTACAAGCAGCAGCTCGCGCAGCCGGGCGATCGCGGCCCCAGCCCCGGCCCACAGCCGCGCCGTCGCTGCGGGGGTGCGGCCGTCGATCGCCAGCGCTCGCAGCGCAAAGAGCAGGTGCCTGCCCTCGTCGAGCACGGGCTGCAGCGAGCCGAGGTGCACGAGCTCGGAGCGGCGGGCGCGCACAACGACAGCGACCAGCTCGCCGTCGAGGGCGGCGTACTCGACCATGGTGCGGCCACCGAGCAGTCGCCGCAGGTCGGTCAGGGACACCGGTGACCCGGAGCGCGTGCCGGAGGAGGGCAGCAACCAGCTGGCTCGGCGGATCCGCCGCTCGATGAGGCGTTGGGCGTCGACCAGCTCGGGTGGCTCGCCGCCGGACGTCATCCGGGCCGCGGCCAGCTCTTCCTGCACCGACCGCAGCTCGAGCACCAGGTCCTCGGTGCCTTCGACGCTCGGCGAGTCGGTGAGCAGCATGGTGGCGGCGCGGGTGCGCTCCATCGTCTGCAGAACCTGAGCGGGTGTTCCGTCACGGATCAGCGCGCGCAGCGCGATGATCCCGAGTTCGAGGCCGTGTCCCGAGGCCAAGGCCCGCAGCTCGGCCGAGGACAGCGCTGCCCGGTGCTTGGCGAGGTCGACCAGCCCCGCACGGGAGTGGCTGAGCAGGTCATGACGCGCGCCGACCAGCTCGGCCCGCCGGGCACCGGCGAGGTGTCCCTTGAGGCGTTGCAGCGCGGGACCGTCGCAGGACAGGCGCTCGGCCGCGGCCAGATCGGCGGCGGCGCCTGGCCGTGGACCGGTGCTGGGAACATCTGCCGCGGCGAGGTAGGCGTCGGCGGCCCAGGTGCGCATTCCGGCGGCTTCGAGCTGGGCGGCGGCGCGCCGCAGGGCGCTCGCGTCCTTGACCGTCGCCGCGTCCCGGGAGGTGCGGGCGGCGAGCTCGAGGACGCGGGCGTGCGCTGCCCAGGCGGGCCGGCGCTGGCGGCGGAACAAGGCGTACGCCGAGCGCGCAGCTTCCTCGGCAGCGGCGTGGTCGCCCATGAGCGCGGACAGTCGCGCGACCCGCACGTGGGCTTCGCCGGCAAGCAGCCCAACGCCGTGCTCGATGAACTCGTCACGAGCCCGGAAGGCCATCTGGATCGCCTCGGGCAGTAGCCGAAGGTCGGCCAAGGCGTCGCAGTGCTCGAGGTAGTGCTCGCCCAGCGACAGCCCAGCCTCTCGGTGCCGGTCGGCTGCGACAGCGAGCAGTCGCAGGCCCTCGACCAACCGTCCGCTCTGCACGGTGATCCAGCCGCGGCTGTCGGCGACGACGGCCTCCAGCGCCGGGCCCAGATGAGCGGCGAGGTCTACGACGTCGTCAAGGCGGGCCAGCGCAGAGGTGTGGTCGCCATGGCTGCTCTCGATCAGCGCCAGGTTGTTGGCAGCCTTGATGTTGATGTCCGGCGGAGTGCTGGGATTGTCGAGCAGGCCGCCGTAGAGAGTGGCGGCCTCCTTCAGCCGGCCCTCGTTGTGATCGAGCACGGCGAGCTGCAGGCTCAAGTCGGCCGGCGCCTCCGGGCCGCTGATCGCCCGGGCCCGGTCCAGGTCTCGTCGCGCGGCGGCGCCTCGACCCAGCTCGAGGTTGACTGCGGCTCGAGTGGACAGGACCTCGACGAGACGGTCGTCCAGGTGCGCGCGTCGGGCGACTCGGACGGCCTCGTCGAGCAGGACTTTCGCCTCGTCACCGGCCAAGGCGTAGCGCGCTCGCCACGCCTGGGCGCGCAGCCCGACCACCAGAGCTTCGTGCGCGCCCACGGCCCTGGCTTCGGCGACGACCTCCGGCCGGGCGTCCCGGCTGCGCGGATGACGCACGGCGTGCTCGTACTCCGCCTGTGCTCGGTGCAGGAGGCTGTCGTGTACGACCTCCACGATGCCTCCCTGGCCCCGCTGGCATGGCGCCTTCGTCCCGCGACCGTCAACGGAGAGTCACCGATGCTCACCGTAGCGGGAAGACGGGACCGCGGAGCCAGGGCCTCAGGTGCCGGACAGGACGATGAAGGTCATGCCGTAGTCGGCGATCTGTCTGCCATTGGCGGGATGCAGCACCTGTTGCAGGGCGGCATGTGCCGTGAGGGTCGGGTCCGTCGACATCGCCAGCGCGACAGCCCCGGCGACCTGCGGGGCGGCGAACGAGGTACCGGTCCCGATCGCCCAGGCCGAAGGCCCGAAGTCGTCAGGCTGCTCCTTGTCGACGGCCCAGGACTCGTGACCGGTCACGTACGGCGCGACGATGCCCTGGCCGACGACCGAGCAGTCCACCCATGGTCCGTGGTTCGACCAGGTCGACGGCGTCCCGTCGGCCGCGAGGCTCGCGACAGCAGTGACACCGGGTAGAGCAGCGGGGTAGGACTTGGCCGTGCTCCCCGAGTTGCCCGCCGCTGCGATGACCACGACGTCCTGGAGCTCCGCGGTCGAGGCCAGGATCTCCATCGCCACGGCCATGCCGACGGGCGGGTCGCCGCCCTCCGTCTCGGTGCCCAGTGACAGGTTGATAATCTTGGCGCCGGCTTTGGCGGCGTCAACGACGGTGCACGCGATGTCGAGCTCGCTTCCGATGCCGTCACTGTGCACGGCTCGAAAAATGCGGATGTCTGCCTGAGGTGCCACCTGCTGCACGATGCCGGCGACGAAGGTGCCGTGACCGGCGGCAAAGTCGAGCAGGTCCTTGATAGGCACGTTGGCCGATCCAGGACGGTCCGGGAACGGCGGGTGCACGACCTGCGACGGTTGGTACAGCGGATCGACGTCCGCGCCATCGAGATGCAGGTTCGCCAGAAAGCCGTCAGTGCGCGCTGCCGCGGCGACACCGGTGTCGATGATCGCCACCACCGGGCCGGTGCCCGCAGCTGGCCCGGGTCCGGCGGCCCCGAGGACCTGGGTGGGCTCGAAGCCGCCCTCACCCTTGGCGATGTAACCGAGCGGCGCCACGTAGTTGACGGTCGCCCCGACTCCGGCCAGCTTGAGCTGCCTGACCAAGGCGGCGACGTGTGCCTGACTGTCACTCGGCTTGCTGAACCGGGTCACCAGGCCGTTGAGCCGGGCGACCGGCTCGCTGACGTAGCCGACGGGCGTGAGGACGGCAGCCGCAGCGGCCGCGTCGGTGCTGCGCACCAGGATCTCGCCGCGCACCGCAACCAGGAAGTCGGCGCCATGAGTGATCTTGTCGACGTCGAAGTCTCCGGGTCGCCGGAGCCGAGCATCGTGGATCGTGCCGAACAACGTCTGCTGGAAGGCGCGCGACGCAGGTTTGTTCCTCAGGCGCTTCAGCTGCGTGTCGACCCGGGCCCTGTCCAGCTGGCGCTGGTTTCCGGTGCGGCGGTCGGGAAGATCCAGGTGCGGAATCCTCGGCTGGGGAGGCATGCGGGTCCTTCCATCGTGGCTGACGCGGTCAGAATGTGCCGGAGCAGGAGCGGGGCAGCACGTCACCATTGATCTTGCGCCAGTTTGGTGGGTTGCGGTGCGGTTCGAAAGGGCAAGTTTTCGGGCACGCCTCTTCGCCCGTCACTGCTTGCTCACGAAGCCCACCTCCGACAGCGACGCCGCGCGTCCCTTCTGACCTGCGTACGTCGACACGATCCGCAGCTCCACCCGCGTCACCGCGTGGCCCGACACCGACAACGTCTGGCGTCCACGCGTGTCGGCAAGCAGCGCCCGCGACTCCTGCACGACGCCGCGAGCGCCGAACAGCGTGATGCGCACGCTGCGCACCCGCGGCTGGAACGGGTACGACGCCTCCGCAGCACCGTTGTGGACGGTGATCCGGGCCAGGTCCTCCGGCCGGTCGAAGCGCACCACCAGCACTTCGCCGTGTCCGCGCGTCGGCCCACCCTCGGACCACCAGGTCAACAGGTTCTGGTCGATCGCGGCGTCGGGGCCGTGGCCGTTCAGCGACGACGATGCCGTGGCCGATGCGGGCGTGACGACGACAAATCTCGGCGCCACCACGGCCCGTCCGCGGGCGAACAGGTCAAACCCTTTGGTCATCACCGCAGCGCGCACCGGAGCGATGCCGAACCCGATGAGGCTCAGCAGGGCCAACGGGATTGCCAGCTTTCCCAAGTTGAGCCGGGTCGGCATCCGCGGCCGGCGCCACTTCTTCCGCTGTGCACCGCCCGACCCTGAGCCGTCGGTCGAGGCGGCACGACCATCAGCACGCTCAAAGGGTCCATGTCGATCCCACCGTGCGGGCCGCTCGCCCGCCGCAAACTGGCGTCGACCGAGGACAAGCCGCATCACTGCCCGCCACAACCGACGCCACCACCTGGCTCGCCCCGCAGGGACAGCGTCGACCAATGACGCACCGCAGCGGCGGCAGAAGTGCCGACCGTCGGCGTTGCCCGCGCCGCACGCGCCGCAGTAGAGGTCGGCCGGACCGAGGTCGATTGCTTCCGGCCGCACGGGCGCGATCCGCTCCTGCTCGGCCTCAGGTGCGCGACGCGGGAGGCTCGGGAGCGCCGGAAGCTTGACGGGCGGGTGCGACTCGCGCAGCTCGATGTCGACCAGCGGCGCAGCGCGGTCGGAGGCTGTCGACACCACGGTGGCCGGAGCAGCGAGCCGCTGCGCCGGCACCTGCTGGCCGTCCCACTCAAGAAAACCGCCGCAGGACTGGCAGAACGCGTCGGCACTGCTGTTGGCGTGACCGCATCCAGAACAGATGATCATGTCGAAACCTCCACGGTGACAGGCAGATGAGCAGGGACAGCCGCGCGGGTCGCGCGATCGAGGCGGGCTCGTGCGTCGCCGGTCTCGTCGGCGAACTGCGCCGGCGCGTGCAGGACCCGCACGACGACACCAGCGGCAACGCCCGGCAGTGCGCCACCGGGAGTGGCACTCCACGCGACACCACCCGGGTCGCACACCTGCACCGTGGCGCCGGTGAGCAGGCGGATCTCCTCGGCCAGCCCGGCCGCCGTGCCGCGAGCGCTCTGCACCACGGCGGCTGCGCCGAGCACCGCGCGGCGAACGTCCACCGGCCAGTGCGGGTCGAGATCGAGCCCGACCCAGCCCGCGAGCCAGCCGAGAAAGTCTTCGGGCGCGAGGGCCGGGTCGACATAGGACGTGAGCCCGTCCAAGGTGGCAACGACGGGCGCGAGAACGTCGTCAAGGCCTGCGGTGAAGCGGGACAGGAACGGGTCCTCGGCCAGCAGCGCGGGCAGGTGCGCGGCCACCGGCGTACGGCTGGCGGTGCCCTCCATCGCGCCCCTCACGGTGCGCTCACCCGCACCTGGTGGTCGTAGGAGAACACGAGTCCCTGCGCCCCGACGTCGACCTCGGTCGAAGCCTCACCGCGAGCCCCCGTGACGGGGTCAGCCGGGAACAGCCGCAGGTCCTCGACCAGCTCGACGCCGGGGACTTGCTGCAGCAGCGCGAACACCTCGCCGTAGCGCAGCGCGCGACCGAAGGGCCAGCCGGCGCCGTCCGGTCCACCGGCAACGGGGCTGAGAAAGCGGTGCAGGCCGGCCAGTGCCTCGTCGCGCATCGCGTCGATCGGCGCACCGGGTCGAGCCTGCAGCCGTGCGACCACCGTGACTCCTTGATAGCGCGGCGGCTCGACCACTACGCGAGTGCCGACGAGTCGTCGCTCGTCGACTGCGATGGCGACTGCTTGCAGGTCTTCGTCGCTGGGCTGCAACGACTCGAACGGCAGCCGGCCGGCATCGGCACCGACGGACGGCACGACCAGGAGCCGTACGTCTCCCGCGCGCCCGTCGCTGGCGGGCACGCACAGCACCCGCGCCAGGCCAGGCGCGGCCTGGCGGGCGACGTGCTCGAAGTCCTGTGCGGTGACCGCGCGACCACGGCTGCGGACCACCAGCGCACCGCGGCTTCGCGCCTCGTCCAGGGTCTCGGCGTCGCGGCCGCCGCGCGCAGGGCGACGGTTCTCCACCCGCGCGACGTAGGGGATCGAGGAACGCAGCACGCACAGCACTCCGGCCGCGACGTTGCCCGCGGCGCCGCCACCGGTGAGGTACGGCCCGACCCGCACGGTCTCACCGGCGGCCGGGACGGCGCCGTGCTGGCGCACGGTGCCGTCGGCGAGCCGTACGGCTGGGCCGAACTCCACCTCACCGGACGCCGGGTCGAGGACCGCGTGCCGATCATCGGCCTCGCTGTCGGCGAAGTCGCCGACCAGCTCCCAGCCCTTCCACCCGGCGGCCGAGGACACCTCGACGTGCACCGGGCGCGCAGCGCTGAGCACCGGTGCGCGGCGCACCGAGAACCGTTGTCCTGCAACGCCTTCGGACACCCCTAGCTCCTCTCCGGACACAGATGTGCCGTGCACCGCACCGACCGTGCCGCCTACCACGGCGACGTCCAGCGAGGACACCGTCGGCGACGAGGAGTACGCCGTCGCGCCGGGCGCGGGTGCGGCGACGCGCGCGCGCAACCAGCCGGCGTGCAGTCCACCTACCAGGGATGTCGTGTGCTCGGTGGACAGGTGCACGACGACCTCGCCGGGCTGGTTGAAGCCCCCGGTGCTGTCGCGGTCGACGGTGCACCGGGTCCATCCCGCCTCCGTCCACGCCTCCCACACCAGCGGGGGGCGACGTGGGTCGACGCCAATTCCGGCGATGCGCGCATCCATGCGCACGGCGACCGCGCACCCGGGCGCAGCCCGGTCGAGACCGATCAGCAACGCATCGTCCGGCGCGGGGCAGTCTGCGAACAGCTGTGAGCGGCGGCCAGAACCCCGGTCGTCGAGCCGCTCGCGGTGCTCGCGCACCGTGCCATCGGCAAGCACTGACCGCAGCTCGAGCGCGTGCACCGCGACTATCGTCAGCTCGCGTGTCGTGGTGAAGCACACTGGCTCGGTCGACGGAGCACGACGACTCGCCACCTCGGTCCCTGCGGGGACGACGACCGGTTCCGGCTGGCCGGCGGACAACCAGAACGTCAGGGGCACGGTCGCTGCGGCCGGCGGATGCAACCGCACGCCGACGAGGTCGAGGAAGCGCAGGTGCAGCCGGTCGGGCACCCGATTGAGCCGGTAGACAAGCTGGTCGGCCATCGTCGCCAACGCCTCGATGACGGCGACGCCGGGGTCGTGGACGTTGTGGTCGGTCCACTCGGGGCAACGTCGGGCGACCATCCGCTTGGCGTCGTCGACGAAGTCCTGGAAGCGGCGGTCGTCCAGGTCGGGTGCGGGCAACGCCATCGCGGCTCAGTCCTCCTCGGGGATCGAGTAGAACGGCACGACGAGGTTGCGCCGGTCGTTGGTCGCGCACACGACGTACGACACGTCGATCAGCACCAGTCCCTCGCGCTGCGCGTCGAAGGTCACCGACACCTCGAGCAGGTCGACCCGAGGCTCCCACCGCACCAGCGACACGCGCACCTCGTGCGCGATGAGCCCGGCGAGCGTCGTGTCGCTCGGGTCGAACACCAAGTCGTGGATGCCGCAGCCGAACTCCGGCCGCATCGGCCGCTCGCCGGGCGCCGTGCCGAGGATCAACGTGATGGCCTGGGTCAGCTCGGTGTCGCCGGAGACCAGCGCGATGCTGCCGGTCGGGCTGACACCAACGGGCCACGACCAGCCGTGGCCGACGAAGTCGGTTGCGGGGACGGCCATCGTCATCCGCCGATCAGGACTGTTGATGCTGTGCCGGTCAGGGTCGCGCCGGGCAGTCCGCAGGCCGTACAGGAAGAGCCGGACTTGGCTGCGGGCGTGCCCCCGATCAGCACACTGGACGAGCCCATGACGACCGCGCCGATCTGCATGGTCGGGACCATGAACGGATCGGCCGGGTGCAACCCGACATGCGGGGGTACGGAGGTGCCTTGTGCGCCGACCACCACGGCCGGCTTGCTGGTGATCAACACGGTCGCGCAGGTGCCGGTCGTGACGGGTGCGGAGAACGGCATCGGCGGACCGGGCTGCGGGATGCCGGTCGCCGGGTTGGGGATCAGGTGGATCGAGCAGGTTGCGGTGATGCGGTCGCCCAGGACGGCGGCGGGGGCTCCCATGACTGGCTCCTGTCGGTGGTCGGTGGTCGGTGGTCGGTGGTCGGTTTGTCGGTGGTTGCTCGGGTAGGCGGGTATCAGTTGAGCTGGATGACGCTGCCGTCGATGTCGACCTGGGGTCCGCCATTGATGGTCACGCCGGAGTCGCCCTTGAGTTCCAGGGTCGTGCCGGCGTGCAGCGAGATGGAGCCCTCCGAGGCGACCTTCACCCCCTGGCTGCCGGTGATCTCGACGGTGCCGTCGCTGGTGATCGTGATGGTCGTGGTGCTCGCGTTCAGCGAGAGGCGCAGCTTGTCGTCGCCGCTGAGCAGCGCGACGCCGGTCTTCGACTGGTCGTCGAGGAACACCAGCCGGTGGTTGAGCCGCGACACAAAACCGCGACGGGTCACTGCGCCGCCGCTGTCGACGAGGCCGTCGCCCAACGGTGGCGTGTCGACGCCGTTCCACAGGCTGCCGACGATGACCGGCGCGCGGGTGTCGCCGTGCTCGAACGCGACGAGCACCTCGTCGTTGACCTCGGGCAGCCACACAGCGCCGCGCGACGGCCCCGCACCGAGGCTGGCGACGCGCACCCACCACGACTCGTAGTCCTCAGCCAGCCACGGGAAGGTGACCTTGACCCGACCGAGGTCGTCGGGGTCCTCGACATTGGTGACGATCGCGGTGACGACGCCGGGCACGGGCGGACCCGACGCGCGCGCGGCGCCCCGGCCGCGACCGACGAGTCCCCACAGCGAACGGTCGTTGCGACCACTGACGGTCACGCGGGTGCGGTACCCGCCGGCGTCAAAGGTGTGCCGCGCCGTCGTGACGACGTATGACCCGTCGAACGGCCAGCCCGCACCGGCCAGTGTGATCGCGGCGCCAGCGATGAGTCGAGGGTCGCCGAGCGCGACACCTTCGGCCTCCGCGTGTGCGCTGGCGATTGCCTCGGCGCACGCCGTCGCGGTCGCGTCGGCCATGGCCTGGTCGGTGATCGGCCGGTCCACGACCGTGAAGGTGAGTGCGTCGAAGGTCGAGGCCAGCTCGCTCGGGTGGATCGACGCACTGGCGCCGACCGTGGCGGCCTGCGCATGTCCGACGACGGCGGACTTGCTGCCAGCGTCCCAGCCACGGACGACGACGTCAGGCACCTGGTCGGCAGCACTGACCCGCGGCCGCAGAGACAGCAGGTTGACACCCAGAGTGAGCTGCAGCCGCTCGCGGGGCATCCGCAGATCGTCCTGCAGGGCGGGTGCCTCGCTCGCGCTGCCGGGGCGGCGCCAGTGCACGGCACCGTCCTGCACGACGACCTCGTGGCCCGTCTCCCGACCCCGCGCGGTGAGGAAGTCCCAGTCGGTGGCGTTGAGCTGTGCGACGTGGTCGTGGGTGCCGCCGTCGTCGTCGACCGTACCCGCCTTCAGGCCGGCGCGGGACACAACCTGGCGCACGATGTCGGCGTCGGTCGTGTCGTTGTAGGACGCGGTACGGCGGCCACGCGACAACCGGTGCGACACGTCGTAGCCACGGATGACAGCCAGCGACCCACCGTCGCCGAAGTCGTGCTCCAGCGTGGTGACCTCGACAGATGCCAACGCCTCGAGGTTGCCCTGCCCGGTGCGGCTCGTCGAGACCGACAGGACGCTGCCGATCCGCACCCCGCAGCGGCGGAGGATGTCGTGGCTCTGGTCGCGCAGTCTCAGCTCGACCAGGTCGGCGGCGTGCAGAGACGTGTCGACGACCAGCCCCTCCACCGCAGTCTCGATGTCGCGGGCCAGCGGGTCGCCGTCCAGACAGATGTGCGGTCGGTTGCCATAGCGGGACTGATCAGCCACGACGCACCCCGGCCAGGGCACGTGCCTGCGCAGGCGGCGGCACCGCGAGCGTCGTCCCCGGCCGCACAGCGGTGGGGTCGTCGATGCCGTTGGCGTCGGCGAGTGCGCGCCACATGTTGGGGTCCCCGTACTGCGCCAGGGCGAGCGATGCGAGCGAGTCACCGGCGCCGACGACTACCGCGCGCCGGTCGGGCAACCCCCCCGACGTCGGGTTCTGTGCCTTGGCCTCGTCGGGCGTCTCCTCGAGCACGAGGTCGACCGAGGCGCGCAACGGCTTCCCGGCGGCTGAGAACAAGCTGTAGTTCGCGATGACGCTCTTCAGGTAGCCGGGGAAGTAGTCCTGCTCACCCCAGTGCAGCCTGACCAGAGACGGCTGCGGCGTGTTCGCACGGAACGACTCCTCGGTGGCACACGCCCACGTCCCCAGCTTCTCGACGGCTTTCGCCACATCCTGGTCGGACTCGAAAGCGTCGAAGAGCACGGTGAGCTCGAGCCGGCGCGCCTCGGTACCGACGAACTCCGGCTTGGGCGCTGCCTGGTGACCGCGAGCAGGTGTGCTGCTCCAGCTCGATGTCTTGGTGATCCGCAGCGACGTCGGGTTGTAGTGGAACGCCAGGCTCTCGCTGCGGTCCTCGGGAATCAGCTGCGCCCGCTGAAGCTGACCCTTCAGCGCGCCCACGACGTCCATCACGGCACCTGCGCGACGAAGCCGTTGTGGGCGAGCTCGATGGTCTCGGTCGCGTGCAGAGCTGATGTCGACATCAGCGACGGGCCGGTGTACTTGATCGGCCACGCTCCGGCCAGCTGCCAGTGGGCGACGTCGTGGCCGTTGCCGTCGTACGCCGTGATCGTTGCGCTCTGCCGGACGAACGTCATGCTCGTGGCCGAGAACCACGCCGCGATCGCGGCGCTGTCCTTGTCGATGGGCCGGATCAGCCGGACGTTGCTGTGCTTGAGCCGCACCGGCAGCTTGTGCACGAAGCCGCCCTCGCCGCCTTCGCGGAACTCGTCAACCTCGTACTCGGCACCGAGGCCGTCGCACTGGGTGAAACGGTCGATGGACAGGTGCCCGATCTCGACGGAGAAACGCAGGGCGAGCGCGGGCTCGTACGGGTCCCGCCACCCCGTGCCGTGCACCATCGCCGTTCCCCTTCCGACCTCGCCCGTCTCCGACACCGGTCAAGAGGCGTCGCCGGTCTCCCAGATACATGCCCAGACGGGCAGTCACCAGAGGTCTGCCAGCTGGCCCGAACGCTCGCGGTCGACCAGCAGCTGATGCCGCACATGGGCGGCGACTGCCTCCGCGACCGGAGCGGGCCGCGTCGGCGCAGGCAGCGCTGACGTCGCCGGGCCCGACGAGGCCGTCGCCCCCGGGGGCAGCGGAGCGACCTGCTGCCGCCTCTCGTCGGTGCCCGGCGACGCAGCCACGACAAGCCCGATGTCGTCCAACGCGGCGATCGGGTCGGCGCTGAGCTGCTTCATCGCCCCACCCACGGAGCTGGGCGGCGCCGGGGCGGGACTGCGCCAAGCGCTGCTCGACAGGGCGGCTGCATCCCGTTCCGGCGCCCGTCCCGTCAGCGGGCCGGGCGCGGCCGGGGCAGCCGGTCGCCGGCCGCGGGTCCGGATCATCGGCTGCGGCAGGTCGTACCCGGCGGCAGCCGACCGCTGTCCCCCTGGCCGTTCGCGCGGGTCGGCCGGCGTCGGTCGCCTGGTCGGGGGAGTCAGGGGCGTCAGGGGCGTGCGGTGTGTCGGTGTTGTCCGATGTGCCGGCGCTGTCGGCGCTGTCGGCGCTGTCGGCGCTGTCGGGTCGCGGGGCGCGATCGGGTCGGCCGACCGGGGGTGGTCATGGCGACCATCAGCAGCAAGCGCCAGAAACGCCGGTGGACCCGTCGGTGTCGACGTGGGCGACGTGTCCTCCTGAGGGGCGACCGGTGACCCGGACAACTCCGCTGGCGCTGCCGACGTGGTCACGCGTCGCTGCCGACCGACGTCGGCCATCGGGGTCGCCGGACCAAGGGAGGGCGGTGCGACCAGCGGCGGTGCGACCAGAGGCGGTGCGACCAGAGGCGGTGCGACCAGAGGCGGTGCGACCAGTGGCGGTTCGTCCAGTCCCCAGGTAGTGGGCCAGACGACCGCGGTGTGCTCCGCGGGCAGACGTGCGACGTGATTGCGGTGGCGCACCGGCCGGGTCGTCGCTGTCAGCGTCGGCGGGACCGCGAGGGCTGATGGTCCCGTGGGCTCGCTGTCGCTGCCCGATGATCCTGACCGCTCGGGTCGGCGCAGATCATGGCCGGTGCTCGTGGCCTCGATCGCACCCGGCACCGCCGCCACCGACTGCGGCAACGCTCCCGGGGTCCAGACGCCGTCGTCAGTGTGCAGCCATTCCGGCACCTGCGGTGGGTGACCTGCAGTGGGCGAGTCCTGCGTCGGTGCGTCGACGAGGCGGCCAACGGGGCTGGCCAGCTCGTCGTCGGTGCCTGCTACCGGACGAACGGATCGCGGCGCGGTGAGATAGCCGGCCCGGACGGGCCCGGTGGAAGGCGGCGTACGACCGGGCTCGCCGTGTCGAGGGCCCGCCACCGGGGGCAGCACGGCAGCCCGCAACGTGGGCCGTGGGCCGGCCGCACGGCTGACAAGCGATCGGGCGACCTGGCCGGGCGGCGAGAAGGCGCGGACCAACGAGCGACTGGCCCTATGGCTGACGTCCCCCTGCTCGCTGGTCGTCAGTTCTGGCGGATGCTCGTGCGGCCCCAGCCCTGTGGGTGGGGCCCCGGCTGCGGACGGCACGACGATTGCTGTCGCGATGTCCGGCGCGCTCGTTTCCTGAGCGACGGGGGCTTGCAGGGGTCGCACTTCCGACGTCTGGGTGGCCTCGCCGCCAGGGTGCGACCCGGCACGACGTACCCGGTCGCGGAGCGTCGCCCGCGACGGGGGTACAGGTGCGTGCTGCTCTGCGTGCGCCGGGGCGTGCCTCAGTCCGACGGTGGGATAGCCGCCGCTGGGGGCCACCCGATCGGCGGCGTTCGCCGCCCGGCCGGCGACGCGCCCGTGCGGTGCATCGGGTGTGACTGCATGGCTGAGCGGCTGCAGCATGGTGGGGACCGACCACGTGGTGCTCAGTCCAGAACGAAAAGCGCGAGGCGACGAGATCGGCTCGGCGACACGCGACGCCGTGACGATGGCCGGCAACGTCGCCCATTCGGCCTTCGGTCGCGCACCGGGAGCCAGGGCGGCGGCTCTCTCGCCGGGCATCGCGTCGTCGTCCGTAGTGCCGCGCACCATGCCGAGGGCGCGAGCGAGTCGCCTCATGACCTCACGCACCCACGTTCTGCTCGGCGAGGTCGCCGATCACGTCGACCATCTCGTGCCGCATCGCATGCTCCAGATCGAGGATCTCCGACATCGGCCAGTGCAAGTGCCATGCGACGTACCCGACCTCCTCGTAGAGGGCCCTGGTCGGGTACGTCACGATTCCCCCGGGCGGCTCCCGGAGAGCTCGACCTCGAAGCCCTGGTCGCACGACGGGCAGCGGACTGCTGCCCGCGGTGAGCTCTCGGTGTTGATCCGCCGGTAGTGGTCCTGCAGGAAAGACAGGTCGGTGGCAAACATCGACTCGACCACCCCCGGGGTGATCGCCTCGAGCGATCCGAGACGGGTGACGACGCGACTGAGCAACAGCACGCTGAGGTACGCCTCGTTGTCGCGCACTCGCGGGTCGCGCAGCGGTGCGATCTCATCCCGCGCCGTCGCCAGCCGCATGATGCCGTCCTTGTGCACGGCCCCGTCGTCGTCGACGAAGCCACGCGGCAAGGTGAACGGAAACTCGGTGACGAGGTCGATGCTCATCAGGCGACCGTGAGGCTCTCGTGGGTGATGGTGACCGTCTCCAGCAGCACCGAGTCGGAGCCGGCCTCGAGCTTGCCGACCTCGATCCTGGACGGCCAGCCCTGATCGAAGTTGAAACGGTTGATCTCGCCGTGGGAGTAGTCGAACAGGACGATCGAGCCGCTCTTGCGGGCTTCGCTGATCTTGCCGTCCTGAACCTGCTTGATCCACGTCCAGAAGGCCTGGTCGGCCACCTTGCCGCGGGCCAGCACGATGTCGTCGTACTTCACGGCACCGGGCAGCTTCTTCATGATGGGCTGGCCCAGCAGCTTGTTGGAACGGTGCTCGATGACACCGATGGAGATGCTCAGGCCGGTGACTTGCTTGAACTGCGCGATGGTGATGCCGGAGATCTCGACGTGGTAGGCGTAGGTCGCAATCGGGTCCAGCTCGGCAAGCATGTCGACTCCTTGGTCTGGTCTGTGGTTGCTGGTGGTGGGTGGGCGCTACTCGGCGATGGACGACGTCCCGCTGGGCAGCTGGGCGAGCCGGAAGACAACGAACTCGGCCGGCTTGACGGCAGCGATGCCGATCTCGCAGACGACCTGGCCCGCCTCGATGACCTCCGAAGGGTTGGTCTCGTCGTCGCACTTGACGTAGTAGGCCTGCTCCGGCGTCAGACCGAACAGCGCCCCGTCGAGCCAGACCCGATAGAGGAAGCTGGACACCGTGCGCCGCATCCGACCCCACAGGTCGGGGTCGTTGGGCTCGAAGACGACCCAGCTGGTTCCGGCGAGGATCGAGCCCTCGACGTAGTTGAACAGGCGACGGACGCTGATGTAGCGCCAGGACGGGTCGCTCGACAGTGTCCGGCCGCCCCAGACCCGGATCCCCCGGCCGGGAAACGCCCGCACGCAGTTGACGCCAACCGGGTTGAGCAGGTCGTGCTCGCCTTTGGTGATCTGCAGCTCGACCTCGACAGCTCCTCGGACGACCTCGTTGGCAGGCGTCTTGTGCACCCCGCGAGTGGCGTCGTTGCGCGCCCACACGCCGGCCATGTGACCGCTCGGCGGCACCGGCACGGTGCGACCGGCGACGGGGTCGAAGACCTTGACCCACGGGTAGTAGAGCGCGGCGTACTTCGAGTCGTAGCCGGCCTCGTCGACCCGCCAGTCGCGGACCTGCTGAACCGACATGCTGGGCAGCGGGTCGAGGATCGCCAGGCGGTCACCCATCAGCTCGCAATGAGCGATCATCGCGAGCTGCACGGCCTTGACCTGCTCCCGGTCGATCGCGCCGGCCTGGTAGGCGGCCATCAGGTCGGGAACACAGAGCATCGTCACGGTGTCGACTGCCTCGAGGCCCGCAAATCCGGTGCGGTCAGCGCTGTCGCCGACGTACTCGGCTGGCGTGATCGACCGGGGCTCAGGCTCGGCGCCACCGCCCGCGAGCACGACAGTCCCCGACGCTGGTCGTTCGACCGTGCCGGTGGTGACGATGTCTTCGACGCGCACAAGCGCCGAGGCGGCGTTGACGACGGTAGCAACGTTGGTGCGCGCCTTGCGGTGAGTGGTCAGGCCCTCGAAGACCTCGTCGGGTGATCCGTCTTTGCGCACGACGAGTCGGAAGCTGTCCTGCGGCTGGCCGTCGTGGGCGTCGGTGATCTCGACACTGACTCCGTTGCCGGCTTCGCCAGCCGCTAGAGCAACGACGCGGTAGGACGGCAGCGCTGCCTCACTGCCGGTGGTCAGGTCGGCGACCGCCGAGGGCGCGGGCGGCGTAGCGCCATCTGCCCCGGGGGCCTGCCCGATGCGCACCACGTAGGCGACGCCGCCACCGTTGTTGAGGTAGGCGTAGACCGAGTGCGCGAGATAGCTGCCCCCGACGAACCCGCCGAAGGTCGAGGTGAACTGGGTCCAGTTGGTGATCAGCGTCGGCTTGTGGAAGGGGCCGTCCTCGGCAAATCCAACGAAGGCGGCGACAGCAGTGCCCACGCCCTCGAGCGGGCGGGTTGCGGCTTCGAGCTCCTCGACGTAGACGCCGGGAGACAGGTACTGCGGCATGGTGGTCTCGCCTTTCGGTGGGCTGATGGGCGTGCTGGGCTGACGGATCTAGTGGCTGACGGGTTGTGCTGACTGAGTGGCGGAGTGGGGGACCGGCTCACCGGCTGACGGGTGGTGCTGAAAGCCGTGCCGCTCAGAGCCGGGGTCTGTTCGCAGGCGTCACACCCGACGCTGCTCACCGACCCCGGCACCGGGTGCGCCGGACGAGCTCGCGCTCAGTCGAAGGGGTTGAGAAAGTCCACGACGTCGCTGGCGGCGTCATAGACGTCACCAGCGGCGTCGCCGACCGCGTCGTACGCGTCACTTGCGGCGTCGCCGACCGTGTCGTACACGTCCGACGCCACACCGGTGACGTCGTCCCACACCTCGCCGGCACCGTCGGCGATGTGGTTGCCGATCCCGCTCGCCATGTGCTCGATACCGCCGACGTAGTTGCCGTCATCGAAGTCGTTGGCGGCCTTGAGCGACTCCTCGTCGCCCACCGCCCACGAAAGTCCGTCACTGATGGCGCCGCTGACAGCTCCGTCGGTCAGGTACTCGATGCCCATCCCGATCCCGGCACCGACTGCGGCAGCCGCTTCGACGGGGAGAGCGACTGCTTCGGCGCCGAGCCCTGCGACTGCGCCGATGACCCCACCGGCGAACGTGGCGGCACCTGCTGCCTCCTCGTAGGTTTCCTGTTCGTTTGGCATGTGAACCTCCGCGTTGTAGCCGCGCCTCGTGCACGGCCTGGAGGGAAAGAGCGACTGTGTGGCAAACGAGATACGCGTTGCCGCTGCCTCTTGGTGCAGTCGTGATCACTCCTCCTCGGGCGCAGGTGTGGTCGCCTTCACCGGTCCGGCCGGCTTGTCAGTTGTTGGTGGTGCCGGCGGCGTTGCTGCTGGCGGTGCTGGCGGTGCTGCGGGCGGTGCTGGCGGTGCTGGCGGTGCTGGCGGTGCTGGCAACAGGGTGGCGACGCTCGCGACGGCTTGAGCCAAGGCCGCCTGCGCTTGGGCAGCCTGTTGCAGCGCCCCGCGCAGGATCGCGAGTGGCGATGGTGCTGGTTGCGCGGCGGTACCCGGTGGTCGCTGACCGGCGGCGGGAGGGCCCGCAGGCGGCGCACCCGGCGGACGTTGACCCGCAGGCGGTGCACCCGGCGGACGTTGACCCGCAGGCGGCGCAGCCGGCCGGGGCGGCGGCAGCGCGGCGACGGTCTCCGCCAACGCCATACGAAGCGGCTTGAAAGGGTCTGTGTCGGGAGGCAGCGGCGCAAGTCGGCCAGTGCGGGGCGCGCGCGCAGCCTGGATCTGCGCCGGGGTGCTCGGGCTGACCACGATGCGCGCGGCCTGGCGCACCGGCGCCCCTGCCTTCATCACTGCCGGCATCTCCACCGGCACCGTGACCGCGACGTCGAGCTGCATCTTCAACTCCCCACCGAACATCGGCAGCATCGCGCGCTTCATGCCGCTCGCGGTGGAGAGGAAGTGGGCGTGGGGAGGAGAGTCGGGGCCGAGCAGGTCCGGCGGCAAGACGTCGTAGGAGTTCAGCGACACGACCACGGCGGCAAGCACGTCGTGCTCCACCTCGACCGGGCAGCCCCAGACCGACAGGCAGTAGAAGATGTCGAACCGCGTCGGTGGTGGCCGGCGGGCGATGATCGCGCCGGAGTCATCCCGCACCGGTTCCAGCATCACATCGCGACGGGTGATGTTGTCGCGGATGTCGAACAGGAAGAGGTTGACGGTTGGCTTCGTGATCGTGCCCGACCACGCCCGGTTGGGTGCCTCGAGACTGACGCCGACTGCTTCGCCGAGCACGTCGCGACGCATCAGTGCGCACAGCGCACGGTCCACCGCAGCGATCATCGCCCCAGCGTGGAGAAGTGTCGGCGGCAGGACGAGGTGCGCCGGGGCGGGCGTTGGGGCACGCGCGTTGCCCCGCCGGCCGGCGACACATGGCGGCGTCGTGCCCGTCACGACCCCCACGTACCCTCATGGGCATGAGCCCCCTGACCGGCGACGCGGCCGCGAGGTCCGCCCCGGAGCCCGGAGCTCGCCCCCGATCGGTGCGGTCCCAGCAGGTCGATCTGGTGGGTTCGCTGCTCGCGCGGCTGCCCCATGCCGAGGATGCGGTGGCCTGGGTGCGCGACGGTGTCGGGCTGGTCGGCTGGGGTGTTGCCGCCCGGATCGAGGTCAGCGGACCGGACCGCTTCGCGCAGGCGCGGGCTTGGTGGCAGGAGCTCACGGCCGGTCTCGAGGTTGCTGACGAAGTCGGCGTACGCGGGTCGGGGCCTGTTGCTTTCGGCTCGTTCGCGTTCCGGGATGATGCGCCGTCGGTGCTCGTCGTGCCGCAGGTCGTGCTCGGGCACAGCGCCGAGGGCAGCTGGCTCACCACGGTCGACGAGCCGCCGCGGCTGGCCTCGCCCGAGCCGGTGCGGCAGACCGAGGGCCTGCGCTATGCCCGCGGAGAGATGGGTGTGGAGGACTTCCGGGCTGCCGTACGCCGGGCAGTGGCGCGCATCGACGCGGGCGACCTTGACAAGGTGGTGCTGGCCCACGACCTGCTCGCCGTCGCCGACGACGACATCGACGTGCGCGCCGTGCTGAACGGTCTGGCCGCTCGCAACCCGGACTGCTGGACCTACGCCGTCGACGGGCTGGTGGGCGCTACCCCGGAGCTGTTGGTGAGCCGCGCCGGCGACCGGATGGTGTCGCGGGTGCTGGCGGGCACGACGTCACGCGGCGGCGATGCAGCCGACGATCAGGCTCGAGTCGAAGCATTGATGGCGTCGGGTAAGGACCAGGCGGAGCACCGCTTCGCAGTCGAGTCGCTGGTGCAGGCCCTCGCGCCGCACGTGCGCTCGCTGTCCGCGCCGGCGCCCCCGCACGCGTTGCCGTTGTCGAATGTCACCCACCTCGCCACCGACGTGACCGGCGTCGTCGACGACGGGTCGGACGTGCTCGACCTCGTGGCCGCGTTGCATCCAACCGCTGCCGTCGGGGGTACGCCGCGTGGTGCCGCACTCGACCTGCTCGCCGAGCTGGAACCGATGGACCGTGGCCGCTACGCCGGGCCGGTGGGCTGGGTCGATGCCTCCGGTGACGGCGAATGGGGCATCGCGCTGCGGTGCGCACAGCTCTCCGGCCGGACCGCCAGGCTGTTCGCCGGGTGCGGCATCGTCGCCGGCTCCGACCCGGACGCCGAGGTGCTCGAGGCGCAAGCAAAGCTCGTGCCGGTCCGGGACGCCCTCGAAGGCGTCACCGGCTAGAACGTCCAGACCAGGACGCGAGTCAGGTCGTCCACGTTTGCGCCGGCAGCCTCGTAGGTCTTGCTTGCCGCAAGGTTGTCGTCGTCGGTAAGGACCCACATGCCGAAGCAGCCTCGCTGACGAGCCAGGTCCGCCAGAGCCGTCACGAGCGCTCGTCCGACCCCTCGGTTGCGCGACGGCTTGTCGACCCCGAGCTCGTAGAGAAACATCTCAGTCCCCTTGTCAGGGTGCGTCATCTCGACTCCGGTGACCATGCCGACGGCATGCCCCTCGTCGTACGCGATCAGGAGGTGGTGACCCGCTTCGCTGAGGAACCGGGCGGTGGCCTCGGGCCGCGCAGGCCCGTCGAAGAGGTGCTCGGCGGCGGCGACCAGCGTATCGTCGCCGGGGCCGAGACGCGTGATCCCCCAGTCAGACACCCGCGGTCAGCTGTAGTGGTCGATCGGTGGCTCAGGGAGGTGTTCCTCGTTGACGGCTCCGCGACCGCGGAGCACCGTCAACAACACACAGGTCAACGACGACCACAGTCCAGTGAGCACCCAGAACGCCAGCCAGGTGGCGGTCGTCGCCCGAAGGCCGATGGGCAGGTCAGCAAGTCGGTGGACCTGAACGAGGCTTGCCAGCAGTGCCACCAGCGCGTAGCCGCCGGTCAGCGCATCCTGCAAGTGCATACGTTCGAGCATGCGGCGAGCATGCCAGAGTCGACCGTCCCGCGATGTCACACTCGACAACGTGGAAATCCTGGTCAGACGTTTCTACGACACCGTGTGGAACCGCTGGGACGACGACGCTGTCGACGGCCTGCTCGCCGAGGACTTCGTGTTCCGCGGCTCGCTGGGCACCGACACCGTGGGGCGCGACGACTGGCGGCGCTACCGCGACAGTGTCCGCGCCGGCTCGTCGGACTTTCACAACGGGATCGTGACCCTTGTCGACGACGGCGAGCGCGCAGCGGCAAGGTTGACGTACACCGGCACGCACGACGGGGTCCTGCTCGGACTCCCCGCGACGGGACGGCGGTTCTCCTACGCCGGAGCGGCGTTCTTCACAGCGACAGGAGGTCGACTCAGCTCCGCCTGGGTGCTCGGCGACCTCACAGCCTTGCGGGCACAGCTCGGCTGACAGCAGGGCTGTCGTCGATGCGCACGTGGTGCTCTGCGCGCGACGAGCAGGCCACGCGGTGGTCAGCGGCGATCCGGACGACCTGCGGAGACTGGATCCGACGATCGTCGTGGTCCCGCCCTAAGGCCGCTGCACTGCTAGATCGAGCCGAGCGAATCGGCGACGGCTTGGCGCAGGGACTCGTGAAGAGCGCGGGTGCGTGAGCGATCCGTGTGGATTTCGACCACCCGGATGCCGTTTGGTCTCTCGAGCATGGCGCGCAGCTCGTCGGGCGTCTCCGCCCGCTGGTACGGCGTCCCCGTGGCGGCGCAGAGCGAGGACATTGCCACACCGTGCGGCGTACCGAAGACTCGCTCGAAAGCTGCCGCGTAGGCGGGATCTCCTTGCTCCAGCAGGGAGAACAGCCCGCCGCCGTCGTCGTTGACGACCACGATCGTGAGGTCGGGCCGTGGCTCGTCAGGTCCGAGGACGAGTCCGTTGCTGTCGTGCAGAAAGGTGAGGTCACCCATCAGCGCGTACGCCGGTCGGTGGTCGCTGCCGTCCGGATCACGACCGGCCTGGTGTGCGAGAGCTGCGCCGACCGCGGTGGACACCGTGCCGTCGATGCCGGCCGCACCACGGTTGGCGAGTACGAGCCGGTGGTCGTCGGGATGGGCGACCCCGTCGCTGTCGAGCAGCGGCTCCTCCCACGGCGGCGCGAGGTCCAGGTCGCGGACCGAGCTGGACGAGCCGACGACAAGCAGCGCGCCAGGTGGGAAAGCGGCAGCGACGGCGCGCGCCACCGACACGCCACTGGCCTCATCGTCGATGCGTGCCGTCATCGCCTGCCGGGCAACGCGATCGGCGTCGAGCCACCGGGTGAGCCACGCGTCCGGGTCGGCCCGCGGGGCGCCCTTCGCCACCCATGCTGGCGCGATGAGCTCGGCGACCACCGGGGGCGTGGGGCTGAGTGCGACCACTCGCCCACGCCGGGGGGCGACCACGACCTCGACGTCTCCCCGCGCCAGCAGCCGCGTCACGGGACGCGACAGCGTGGGGCGGCCGTAGACGACGACCCTCTCGATCTCCGGACCGAGCCGGTCGAGCAGAAACCGATAGGCAGCAAGGGCATTCGGTCCACTGCGGGCCCCCGAGCTCGGCTCGGCCAGCAGCGGCCAGGACGCGGCCTCGGCGACCCAGCGCGCCTCCCACCCCGCCCCGTCGCCGGCGACGACGACCGTGCGCGGCCCGGCATCGAGCAGCACCACCGGCAGCAGGCCGTCGCCGAGCGGCATCGCCCGAGCACCGCTGCCGACATCGTCGGAATCGTGAGCCGAGTCAGCCGCGCCACCGTCAGCCGTCCCCGGCACCAACGGCTCCCGGAACGCGACATTGAGGTGCACCGGCCCGCGACGACTCAGCTCGACCGCCCTGGCCACGGTCTCCCGCCATCCACTGACGTCCGGCGGCGCGAGGTCTCCGTCGGCTGAAAGCTCCTCGAAGCAGCGCACCGAGTCGCCGTACAGCCGGACCTGGTCGATCGTCTGGTTGGCGCCCGTGCCGCGCAGCTCGACCGGCCGATCGGCGGTCAGCACCATGAGCCGAACACCTGAATGATCGGCCTCGACCACCGCCGGGTGCAGGTTGACCGCTGCGGTGCCCGACGTCGTGACCACCGGCACCGGCAGCCCCGACGCCTTGGCCAGTCCCAGAGCGAGGAAGCCGGCGGTGCGCTCATCGATGCGCACGTGCAACCGCACGAGCCCCTCGGCATCCGCGGCGTGCAGCGCGAACGACAGCGGCGCGTTGCGCGACCCCGGGCAGAGCACCGCCTCGCGCACACCGTCCTCGACCAGCTGGTCGACGATGGCGCGGGCCAGAGCAGTCGACGGGTTCACGCGAGCGACCCTACGGAGGTGAGGCGGGCGAGCCAGCGGGCAGTCGTCGCATCGTCTGCGGCGGGCGCGGAAGCTGCGTCGACATCAGGGCGTACGACGGGGAGCGCGCCGTCGACGACCACCATTGGCGAGGAGGTCACGTCGCCCTCGAGCAGCTGCAGGGTGGCCAGCCCGCACGCATAGGGCAGCTCGGGCAGCGCGGCGGCCAGGGCCAGGCCCGCGGCGATGCCGACCGAGGTCTCCAGGGCTGAGGAGACCACCACCGGCAGGCCGATCTGCTCGGCGATGCGCAGGCACGCCGCCACTCCCCCGAGCGGCTGCACCTTGAGCACCGCGACGTCGGCCGCCTCGAGCCGACGCACCCGCAGCGGGTCGGCGGCCCGGCGGATCGACTCGTCGGCGGCGATCGGCACCTGCACCTGTCGGCGTACCCGGGCGAGGTCCTCGACCGAGGCGCACGGCTGCTCGACGTACTCCAGGCCGCCGCCAGCGCGGTCAAGCAGGCGGGTCATGCGCACCGCGGTGTCGACGTCCCAGGCACCGTTCGCGTCGACCCGGACCCGGCCACCGGGACCACCCTCGGCGAGGGCAGCGACCACCGCCTCGACCCGGGCGACGTCGTCGGACTCGGCCTGGCCGGGCTCGGCGACCTTGACCTTGGCGGTCCGACAGCCGTGTGACTCACGCACGACCCGCGCTGCCAGGTCGGGTCCGACCGCGGGCACGGTGACGTTCACCGGGATCGTCGTACGTCGTGGGGCGGGCCACCCGACGTCGGCTGCCTCGCGCGCGGCAGCCAGCCACGACATGCACTCGGCGTGGTCGTAGTCCCAGAACGGCGACCACTCGGCCCACCCCGCGTCGCCGCGCAGCAGCACGCCTTCGCGCACGTCGATGCCGCGGAAGCGTGTGCGCATCGGGATGGCGAACACCACCGGGGCACCAACGGCGGGGGGCACGGCACCTATCCTCGCCGATGTGACCGCGGAGCCGAGTGACAGTGCGCTGTTCGACCCATCCCGCTGGGAACAGGTCGCAGGCTTCGACCTCACCGACGTGACCTACCACCGAGCGGTGGTCGAGGGTCCGGGGCGCGGCACCGTGCGCATCGCGTTCGACCGGCCGGGCGTGCGCAACGCGTTCCGGCCGCACACCGTCGACGAGCTCTACCGGGTGCTCGACCACGCCCGGATGACGCCTGATGTGGGGTGCGTGCTGCTGACCGGCAACGGTCCGTCTGAGCGCGACGGCGGACACGCGTTCTGCTCCGGCGGCGACCAGCGGATCCGGGGTCGCAGCGGCTATCAGTACGCCGCCGGCGAGACGGCCGACTCGATGACTGCCGATGAGCAAGCACGCGTCAAGGCCGCCGGCGGGCGGCTGCACATCCTTGAGGTGCAGCGGCTGATCCGCACGATGCCCAAGGTCGTCGTCGCGGTCGTCAACGGCTGGGCTGCCGGCGGCGGGCACTCGCTGCACGTGGTGTGCGACCTCACCATCGCGTCGCGGGAGCATGCGAGGTTCAAGCAGACCGATGCCGATGTGGGGTCGTTCGACGCGGGTTACGGATCGGCGTACCTCGCGAAGATGGTCGGGCAGAAGAACGCCCGGGAGATCTTCTTCCTCGGCCGGACCTACACCGCTGACGACATGCACCGGATGGGCGCGGTCAACATCGTCGCCGACCACGCCGACCTGGAGAAGGTGGCGCTGGAGGTGGCGGCCGAGGTCAACGGCAAGAGCCCGACCGCGCAACGGATGTTGAAGTTTGCCTTCAACCTCGTGGACGACGGCCTGATGGGGCAACAGGTTTTCGCGGGTGAGGCGACCCGGCTCGCCTACCTGACCGACGAGGCCGTCGAGGGCCGGGACGCCTTCCTCGAGAAGCGGGCGCCGGACTGGTCGGCGTACCCCTGGTACTACTGACCCGACACGGGTCCATGGTTACTGCGACGGCAGGATCACAGCCTTCCCGCGGATCCGGCCGGCGCGCAGGTCGTTGATGGCCTCAGGCGCCGCGGCGAGCGGGTAGGCACGGTCGAGCCACGGGGTGACGTGACCACTCTCGACCATCGCCCTGAGTTCGTCGAGGTCGGCGGCGTTCTCCGACGCGATGAAGGTGCCGAGCCGCTGCTTCACGACGAGGGACAAGGCCATCGCGCGCAGCTGTCGGTCGGTCCCGCCGAGCCACCGGCCGCCCCCCTCGCCGCCGGTGATGAGCAGCGTGCCGCGTGGGGTGAGCAGGCGGCGGAGACCGCGCAGCGGGCGGTTTCCGCCGATGTCGAGGATCACGTCGAAGGTCCCGGCAAGGGAGCCGAGGTCATCTGTCGTGTAGTCGATGACGTGGTCGGCACCCAGCGAGCGCACGAGGTCAAGCTTGGCGGCGCTCGCGACACCGGTGACCTCCGCGCCGGCCGCCTTGGCCAGCTGCACGGCGATGTGGCCGACGCCTCCGGAGGCACCGAGGACGAGGACGCGCTGACCCGAGGCAACCCCGCTGCGGCGGACGGCCTGTAGCGCGGTGAGTCCCGAGACCGGGACCGCCGCAGCCTGTTCGAACGTGAGGTTGGCGGGCTTGCGCGCGAGCTTGTGCGGGCTGGCAATCGCCTGCTCGGCGAACGTTCCCCGGCCGAACCCGTAGACCTCGTCACCCACCTGGAAGGACGTGACGCCGGCGCCGACGGCAGCGACCCGACCGGCGAGGTCGCCGCCGCGCACGCGGGACTTGGGTGCGCGCAGCCCGTAACCGGCCAGGCGGATGGGGTAAGGAAGGCCGGTCATCAGATGCCACACGCCCTGGTCGAGGCCCGCGGCCTGCACGCTGACCAGAACGTCGTCCGCACCGACGTCGGGTAGGGGGACTCTCTCGACGCGAAGGACAGCGTCGGCGTCGCCGTAGGCGTCCTGGACGAGGGCCAGCATGGTGGCGGCCGGGGTGGGCGCATCCTGCACGGGTGGGGAGAGGTGGAGAGTCATGAGAGTTCCTTCATTTGCTGTTCTTACGGTGTAAGTAAAGATAGCCTTACGTCGTAAGGTTGTCAAGCGCCGCCACCACCACCGCAACCGAGAGCAGGTACGCCGATGTCCCCGCGTGGCACACCCGAGTCGTCCGCATCTCGGACCCACCCGCCGCTGACCCGGACGCCGCTCAGCCGCGACCGCATCCTCCGGACCGGGCTCGTCCTCGCCGATGAGCATGGGCTGGAGTGGCTGAGCATGCGCAAGCTCGGCCAGGCCCTCGACGTCGAGGCGATGTCGCTCTACCACCACGTGTCGAACAAGGAGGACCTCGTCGACGGGATGATCGACCTTGTCTTCGCCGAGATCGAGTTCCCCGTCGACGGTGACTGGCAGACGGCCATGCGAGCACGAGCCGTCTGCGTGCGCGCGGTGCTCGGCCGGCACCGCTGGGCCAACGGGCTCATGGAGTCCCGCAGCTCACCGGGGCCGGCCAACCTGCGTCACCACGACAGCGTCATCGGCTGCCTTCGGCGGGCCGGCTTCTCGGTGCCGCTGGTGGCGCACGCCTACTCGCTGCTGGACAGCTACACCTACGGCTTCGCGATGTCCGACCGCGCGCTGCCGTTCGAGTCCCCGGAGCAGATCGCCGAGCTCGCGCAGGCCATCCTGTCCCGGTTCCCGGTCGACGAGTTTCCGCACCTCGCCGAGCTCACCTTCGACCACGTGCTCACGCCCGGCTATGACTACGGCATCGAGTTCGCCTTCGGTCTCGACCTCGTGATCAACGGACTGCAGCACGCCCTGGCGCGTGCTGGCTGACGTGAACGAGAGCGCGCCGCTGACCCCTGGCCGGCGCAGCAGTCACCAGTAGAGTCGCCGCATGCCGGCGATGTCCAAGCCCGAGGTGGTGCTCCGTCCGTTCACCGCCAAGGAGTATCCGGCGTACCGAGCCCGGCTGGTGCCGACGTATGCCGACGAGTTGACTCGGGGCCGCGGCGTCCCGCCGGACATATCACTGACCAAGGCGGAGAAGTCGTTCCCGTCGACCCTGGACGAGCTGCTGGCCGAGGTTGGAGCCTCCCTGTCCCGGGTGCTGGCCGACGGCCAGGACGTGGGCTGGTTGTGGCTCTCACCTGCACCAGACGGAGTGGACAGCCTGTTCATCTACGACATCGAGATCGACGAGGCGCATCGCGGCCGAGGCCTTGGCCGCGCCACGATGCTCGCCGCGGAAGAGGTCGCCCGGCGGGACGGCTGGTCGGCGATCCGGCTGAACGTGTTCGGCGGGAACACGGCGGCGGAGTCGCTCTACCGGTCGTTGGGCTACGAGACCGACTCGATCCTGATGTCGAAGTCGCTGTCTGCAGCCGGCAGGGCTGAGGACGTCCGCTGAGCCGCGCGCTGCGCGGCCTGACTGCGCCGACGGGTGCAGACGTGGTCACGTCGTTGGTGCCGGCTCTGGCCGCAGCGCTCGACGGCGCTGGGCCGGCGTTACTGCCGCTGCCGACCGGCGGTCGACGCGGGGACGTTCTCGCGGCGATGGACGTCACGCAACCGCTGGAACGCAACGACGTGGCGTTGGTCGTGGCGACGTCGGGTTCGACCGGCGAGCCGAAGGGAGTGCTCCTCACCGCCGATGCGCTGAGGGCATCAGCGACCGCGACGCATGAGCGGCTCGGCGGCGGTGGCCAGTGGCTGCTGGCGTTGCCGGTCAGCAGCATCGCCGGGCTGACCGTGCTGGTGCGTTCGCTGATGGCGCGCACGCGACCGGAGGTCGTCGACCTCTACGGCGGCTTCTCGGTGGCTGCCTTCACCGAGGCGACCGCGCGGTTGCGGACCGACGTCCCGCGCTACACCTCGCTCGTGCCGACGCAGCTGCGCCGGCGGTTGGGCGCGGGGCAGGGGCCGGCGCTGTCGTCCTACGACGCGGTGCTGGTCGGTGGCGCCGCACTCGCGCCGACGCTGCGCGACGAGGCGGCTGCTGCCGGGGTGCGCGTCGTGACGACGTACGGGATGTCGGAGACGTGCGGCGGGTGCGTGTACGACGGGGAGTCGCTGGCCGGGGTCACCGTGGACATCGGCGACGACGGGCGGGTCGAGCTCGGGGGGCCGACGGTCTTCGTCGGCTACCGGCTGCGGCCGGGGCTGACGGCCGCAGCTCTGGTCGACGGTCGGCATCTGACGCAGGACCTGGGTCGCTGGTTGCCGGACGGGCGGCTCGAGGTGCTCGGCCGCGTTGACGACGTGATCGTCAGCGGTGGCGTCAATGTGCCTTCCGCACTGGTCGAGCGGGTGCTGTCCGGGCACCCGGGCGTGGCGGCCTGCGCCGTGGTCGGGCGGCCGGACGCGGAGTGGGGCGAGCGGGTAGTGGCGGTCGTGCAGCCGGTCGACTGGTCGGCTGCGCCGACGATCGAGGACCTGCGCAGCTTTGCGGCTGGCTCGCTGGACAAGGCGGCGTTGCCGCGTCAGGTGGTGGCCCTGCAGCTGTTGCCGGTGCTCCCCTCCGGCAAGCCCGACAAGGAGGCAGTGCGTACGCTCCTGCGCGACCGCCCGTAGTTCCTACGCATGACTCGCACCCCTACCGGAGGATCCGCGCCGATGGCCACGCCAGCCCAGTGGCTCGAGGGCGCCCGGCCGCGGACGTTGCCGGCGGCCGTCGCGCCGGTGGCGGCCGGGACCGGCGCCGCCGCGGCGGTCGACGGGTTTGTGGCATGGCGAGCCCTGCTGGCGCTTGTGGTCGCGGTGGCGTTGCAGGTGGCGGTGAACTTCGCCAACGACTACAGCGACGGCGTCCGAGGGACGGATGACGACCGGGTCGGACCGCTACGGCTGGTCGGGTCAGGTGTCGCCTCGCCAGGGGCGGTGAAGCGGGCAGCGCTGCTCTCGTTCGGGGTCGCGGGGGTGGCCGGGCTGGTGCTCGCGCTCGCTGTCGCCTGGTGGCTGATCGCGGTGGGTGCGGCGTGCGTGGTGGCTGCGTGGTTCTACACCGGCGGGCGGTCGCCGTACGGCTACCGCGGGCTCGGCGAGGTGTCGGTCTTCGTGTTCTTCGGTCTCGTCGCCACGGTCGGGACGACCTTCGTGCAGGCCGAGCGGGTGACGTCGGCGACAGTGTTGGCCGGTGTGGGCTGTGGGGCCCTTGCCTGCGCGATCCTCGTCGCCAACAACCTGCGCGACATACCCACCGACGGGCCGGCGGGCAAGCGGACGCTCGCCGTGCGGCTCGGGGACCGCCGGACCCGGCTGTTCTACCTGGCGTTGGTGCTGACGGCGTACGCCGCGGTCGTGCTGATCGCGCTGCAGCACCCGCTGACGGTGATCACGTTGGGCACGGCGCTGCCGGCTCTGCGTCCGGTGCTCGGTGTGCTGGCGGGCGCAGTCGGGCGAGAGCTCGTGCCGGCGCTCAAGGAGACCGGACTGCTGCTGCTGGTGTACGGCGTCGTCCTGGGCGTCACGCTCTCGTTGTCCTGAGCGCTGCCGTCGCACGATGTTGTGATGTTGTGATGTTGTGATGTTGTCCCAGGGAGGTGACGTTCTCTTGGGTGCCTGTCGGGCTCACCGGAGCGGCGGGTCGGTGCCCGTCGTATAGGTCCGACCGAGCGGACTGAGCCAGGTCTTGACCCGGGTGACGGCGTCGTAGGTCAGTCGCCATCGGCCATGGGTCTTGGCGTTGTGGTGCTGACGGCAGAGTGGGCCGAGGTTGGCGCGTATCGTGCGGCCGCCGCCGCGGTCGTCGTGACGGAAAGCGGCGATGTGGTCGCAGTCGCACACGTGGGCAGGCCGGGAACAGCTGGGGAAGCCGCAGACACGGTCGCGCGCCGCCACGAAGGCGCGCAGCCGGTCGGAGGGTCGGTAGCGCTCGGCGCCGCGGTCGAGCAGGGCGCCGTCCACCGGATCGACGGTCCAGCGCACCCAGTCGCGGTCCCAGGCCATCGCGCGGGCATGGTCGCCGGGGATGGCGCCGTAGCCGGCGAGCTCTCCCGGGTTGTCGGTAAAGCCGAGCAGGGTCGGCAGATCGACGACCACGGCAGCCACCTGGGCGCCACCGCACGAGCAGCGCGGGGTCGGCGACCACCGCTGCGGCACGTGGGTGATCGTGCCCTCGGCTGCCTCGTCTGCGTCGGATGCCTCGGATGCCTCGTCTGGGTGGTCTGAGGGTCTGGGCGATGGGGTTGCTGGCGCTGGGGTCGTGGGCGCTGGGGTTGCTGGCGCGGGGGTGTGTGCGTCGTGGTCACAGCGACCGGAGTCGGCATCGGGACCCAGCCAGCAGGTGATCAGCGGGTCCAGGGGGTCCGCGCCGCCGTTGCCGAGGAGCGCCTGGACGAGTACGTCGACCCGGAGCGCGTCGAGCCCAGGGTCGTCACGACCGAGCTCGCGGCGGGCCAGCTGCTCGTCACGGGCGCGCGACGACAGGACGCCCCACCAGTCGTGCCCGATGGTGGCGGGCACGCTGAACCGGAAGGCCTGCATGCTGTCGAGCTGAGGGATGCGGTCGACCGAGCGGCGAGCCAGCGCCGCCTGACGACGCGCCGCCGCCCCGTCAGGGTCGATGAGGAGCAACGCTCGCTTCAACGAACGGTGGGTCTGCCCCAAGGTCTGACGGAAGGCGCCCGACAACACCTCCGCCTCGACCTTCGTCGCGATGTCATCGGTCAGCTCGCGGACCGCGTCGACGATGGCGGCTGCCTGCCGGTAGGAGATGTCGCCAGCCTCGAGCGCCCGCAAGGTGTCAGGCAACCGGTCGCGCAGGTCTGCGGCCACCCGGGTGCGGATCGATGCAGTCGCCGGAGCGAGCTTGAGGGCGGCCGCCACCTCGTGCCGCGCCTGCTCGCCAGCGACTCCCAAGGCGTCGGTGGCGTCGACGAGCGACGCGAGGGCAACTTGCATGCGGCCCTCGATCATCGCGAGCACACGTCCCCACGCGCGGACGAGATCGACCCGGGGGCCGCCCTCGAGCGAGCCCGGGTCCACCGAGTCCAGCACGGACGCCACACCGAGCCCGGCACCGGTTCCACCCACCGCCGCCAGCCCCACGACCTCGGCCCACGAGCCCCCGGCGAGGGCAGCCAGCAGCCGCTGGTCGGTCACCGTCACCACCATCGAGGTCATGCGTCGAACCTAGGAGGGACCCCGGACACAACTATGTCGCTGGGCCCATTTACGAGCACCTGCCCAGGAAGCCCCAGCAGGCGACGGGTCCAACGGGGTCAACGTCCTGACTGGCAGCGGCATCCTGCGCAGCGACATCACCCGCAGCTTCGGCTCGTCCTCCAAGCAAGCGGCAGGCGTCCCCCTCACCCTCCGACTATGCGTGCTGCACACGAGAGCCGGCTCCACGCCGTACGCCGGTGGGGCGGTCTACGTCTGTCACTGTGATGCGCACGGTGGATATTCCCTCTACTCCGCCGGCGTGACCCAGGAGAACTACCTGCGCGCGTACAGGCGGCCGGCTCTGACGGCACCGTCACCTTCACCAGCATCTTCCCCGCGGCCTACCCGGGTCGTTGGCCGCACGTGCACTTCGAGGTCTATCCGATGATGGTCGACGCGGTACACGCGCGCGGAAAGCTGCGCACGTCCCAGCTGGCACTGCCCCAGGCGGTCTGCAGGAAGGTCTACGGCACCAGCGGGTACGACGGCAGCCTCGCCGACCTCGCCCACACGTCACTGAAGACCGACGTGGTGTTCAGCGACGGGTGGTCCCTGCAGATGGCCACCCTCACCGGAGACCCGAGCACGGGCCCCACTGCGACTCTGGGCGTCCCCGTCTGAGTTGTCGTGATGCGCCGATCGCTCAGCGAACGCCGGCGTAGGAGTGGAAGCCCACCAGCCAGATGTTGACGACCAGGTAGTTGAACAGGAAGGTCGAGTAGCCCAGCAATGCGAGGTAGGCCGCCTTGCGACCCTTCCACCCGGCCGTCGCGCGCGCGTGCAGGTAGGCCGTGTAGACCATCCAGGTGATGAAGGCCCACGTCTCCTTGGGGTCCCAGCCCCAGTAGCGACCCCACGCGTTCTCAGCCCAGATCGCACCGGCGATGACCGCGAATGTCCAGATGGGGTAAGCGAAAGCGTGCATGCGGTACGCCGACCGGTCCAGCACGGCGGCGGCGGGCAACCGGTCCATGAAGGACGCCCCCCGCTCGGCGGCCGGCACCCGCTCGCGGCGCTCCTGCACGAGATAGCAGACCGACTGGGCGAAGCCGAGGGTGAAGATGCCGGCGGCGATCATCGCAGCGGTGACGTGGATGACCAGCCACACCGACTTGAGCGCCGGCACCAGCTGCGCGGCCTCGGTGTAGAGCACCGTCACGGCAAGCCCGAGGGTCAGCAGCACCGGGAAGACGACGAACGTGCCGAGGTAGCGAATCGGCTTGCGGCCGAGCACCACCAGGAACACCCCGGTCACCGCGAGCGAGCCGGCGGTCGAGAACTCGAACATGTTGCCCCACGGTGGGCGACTCACGGCGACGCCGCGAGCGACGACCGCAGCCAGGTGCAGCAGGAACGCCAGCACAGTGACGGACACTGCCATCCGGCCCAGGCGGCTCGCCTTGTCCCCACGTCGACCGACGGCAGGCACTGCCTCCGACGATGCAGGAGACGCGCTGCTGTCGGCGTACGACGACATCGCGCCGACAGCGGCCAGCTCTCGCACCTCGCTGTCCGTGACCGCGTTGACTCCGCGCGAACGGCGCGGCGAACCGAATGCGAGCTCGGCCGCGAAGAAGTACATGGCGAGGGCGTAGACCACCATCGCGGAGTAGAGCAGGTCGTTGCTGATGCTCGCCGTCGTCGCCGGGCTCACTAGCGGGCACCCCTCGTGTCGTCGATGCTCTGGCCATCAGGTGGTCCAGGTGCGCCGACCAGTGCGTCGGCGAACTCGCCGACCTCGCCGGCAAGACTCTCGCTCGCCTCGCCGTCGGTGCGCGCAAGACCTGCCACCTCGATCAGCGTACGCCCGTCGTCATCGGGCCCTGCACGCACCCAGACGCGTCGCCGACGGACGAACAGCGACAGCATCAGCCCCGCCAGAGCGAGCATCGCGGCAACCAGCGCAGGGACGATGCCGGGGTCGCGAGCGATCTGCAGCGAGGTCCACTGACGGACCCCGTCGAAGGTGATCGACTCCCCCGACGGCAGGGTCATCGTCGCCCCGGGAGCCAACGACTGCACCAGAAAGCGCCCGTCCTCGGCCCTCACCTGCACCATGGAGCGCTTGTCCAGGCTGTAGACCGACTGCGGGATGCCCCCGTCGACGCCGAGGTCCCCGCGATAGGCCGACAGCACCGCACGAGGCAGCAGCAGCCCGGGGTAGACCGACACCGGACCGGCGGTCCGGTCGAGCACCGCGGTGGGCAGGAAGACCCCGTCGAAACCGAGCTGGGGAGTGGTGCCGTTGACCTTGACCACACCGCTGGAGGTGAGGTTGCCGTCGCGCGGCAGGAACGGCACCGGCCCCTGCGACACGATCGCACCGCTCTTGTCCTTGACCGTGAAAACGGGCGCATAGCCGTGTCCGAGCAAGAACACCTTGGTGCCGTCGACCTGCAGTGGGTGGTTGACCTGCAGGTCGAACGAGCGGCTCGGCGAGCCGGGTGAGGACGTGTAGCGGACGGCGGCCCGGAAGTCCCGAGGTGCGCCCCGCTGCTGCCCGTCGGTCTGGTACGTGACGGACAGCGTGTCCAGTGACACCGTGAACGGCGGAAGCGACGAGGGGCTCGCAAGCGGCCCCGGCGTGTAGGTGTCGAACGCCGTGACCGTGTCAGAGAACGACTCGCCCTCCACCAGCAACACGTTCGCCTTGAAGCCGTAGAGGTGGCCCAGCGCGACCGCGACGAGCAGGAGCAGCATCGACAGGTGAAACACCAGGTTGCCGGTCTCGCGCAGGTAGCCCTTCTCCGCCGACACTGCACCGTCGGCGACCTGCACCCGAAAATGCTTGCTACGCAACAGCTTCTCGGCCCGAGCGAGTACGTCGGCAGACGGCTCCGCCACCGACGCCGACCGGTGCACAGGCAGCCGACCGAGGTTGCGCGGCGCCTTGGGCGGGCGAGCAAGGCTGGCCGAGAGGTGAGCCCGGCTGCGCGGCAGGACGCACCCCACGAGTGAGACGAACAGCAGCAGGTAGATGGCCGAGAACCACGGTGAGGAGTAGACGGCGTAGAGGGAGAACCGCTCGTACCACGGCGACAGCGTCGGGTGGGCGGCGGCGAACTGTGCGACCCGCGCGGCGTCGACGCTGCGCTGCGGCACCAGCGACCCCGGCACCGCGGCGAGCGCGAGCAGGAACAGCAGCACCAGTGCGGTGCGCATCGAGGTCAGCTGCCGCCACGACCACCGGGCCAGCTCGACCGGTCGCAGGGCCGGCGGTCGCGGCTCGGCGGGCACGTCGCGGGCCGGCGCACTGGTCATCGTCTGGTCGGCCACTCAGACCGCCGGGGTGAAGGAGACGACCCATACCTGGCTGGCCACGACGAGGTCGTTCCAGACCCCACTCACCAGCAGTACGCCGATCAGCGCGAGCATCGCCCCGCCGGTGCGCATGACGGCCAGGTGGTGGCGACGCACCCAGGCGAAGGCCGTCATCGCCCGGCCGAAGACCAACGCCGTGGCCACGAACGGCAGCCCCAGGCCGAGGCAGTAAGCGACCGCGAGGATGCCGCCGCGCGCCGCGCTGCCCTCAGTGATGCCCAGCGTCAGCACAGCGGCCAGGGTCGGCCCGACGCAGGGCGCCCAGCCGAGGCCGAACAGTGCGCCCAACAACGGCGCGCCGGCCAGCCCCACCGCGGGCCGCCGGTCGAGCCTGGCCTCGCGCTGGAACCACGGCAGCACTCCCATGAAGGCCAGCCCCAGCGCGATGGTCACCGTGCCCAGCACCCGCTGCAGAAGGGTGCGATGCTCGAGGAGGAAGCCACCAAGACCGCCGAGCAGCACGCCCGCGCTGACGAAGACGAACGTGAAGCCGGCCACGAACAGCAGCGCCCCGGCGGTCATCCGGCCACGCCGTCGGCCGGCGTCGTCGAACACCTCGGCCGCGGACAAGCCCGTCGTATAGGCGAGGTAGCCGGGCACCAGCGGCAGCACGCACGGCGACAGGAAGGACACCAGGCCGGCCGCAGCAGCCAGCGGCAACGCCAGCAGCAGCGACCCGTCCGTGATCGTCGTACCGATGCTCATGAGCCGGCCCGCGCTGAAGCGGCGGGCTCGGCAAGGGCGTCGGAGATCAACCCGCGCAGCACCACCTTGTCGACCTTGCCGATCACCCGCGCAGCCACCCGGCCCTGCCGGTCGAGCACCAGGGTCGAGGGTGTCGCGATCGGCGGCAGCGACCCGCGCAGGGCCAGCAGCACTCGGCCACCGTCGTCGCCGATGCTGGGATAGGTCACGCCGAACCGGCGCTCGTGCGCTCTGGCCGCGGCGGGGTTGTCCTTGGTGTCGATCCCGATGAACACCACCCCGGCCGCTGCTGTGGCGGCGTGAACGGCCTGCAGGTCCGGCGCTTCGGCGATGCACGGCGGGCACCATGATCCCCACACGTTGACGACGACGACCTGGCTGCGGTGCCGGCGCAGGTCGAAGGGCGCGCCGGCCAGCGTCGTGCCCGCGAACTCCACCGGTGCCTTGCGCCTGCTCGCCGCGAGCTGGGTCACGGTGCCGTCACCGGAGATGAACCCCTGACCGGCGACCGCCGCGGTCTGCCCGGACGAGGTGCACCCGGAAAGGCTGACCGTGAGCAGCACCGCGAGCAACGCCGGGACCATCGCCGGCACTGACAGCGAGAGGCGAGACGAGCGAGCTTTCATCAGGCCCCTGCGGCGAACTTCTTGCCCTGCCCCGCGGGCGGCACGGGCAGCAGGTCCTTGGCCGGCTCGGTGTAGGACACGGCCACCAGCGAGTCGTCGTGGAAGGTGAAGGAGGTGAGCGAGGCGAGCGAGCACTGCCGGCGCCGCGGATCGTGCCAGAGCCGCCGGCCGGTGGCGTAGGACCGTAACGTCCAGATTGGCAGCTGGTGGCTCACGGCCAGTGCCTCGTGACCGCGCGCGGCGTCGCGGGCTGCCTCGACCGCGGCCATCATCCGGGTCGCGACCTCGATGTATGGCTCGCCCCACGACGGGCGGAGCGGGTTGCGCAGGTGCACCCAGTGCCTGGGCCGGCGCAGCGAGCCATCGCCGACCCCGAAGGTCTTGCCCTCGAACACGTTCGCCGACTCGATCAATCGCGGGTCGGTGACAACCGGGAGGCCCAGCGTCGCCGCCGCCGGCGCCGCGGTCTCCTGCGCGCGCTCGAGCGGGGACGCGACGAGGTAGGTGATGTCCTCACCGGCCAGGTGCTCGGCCACCCGCACCGCCATGTCCCGGCCGAGCTGGGAGAGGTGGAAGCCGGGCAGTCGGCCGTAAAGCACCTTGGTCGGGTTGTCGACCTCGCCGTGGCGCAGCACGTGTACGACAGTGGTGTCCACGTCAGGCCGCCGGACCAGGAGCGGGGGCAGGGGCAACCGCAGCAGCCGCAGCCGTCGCGGCGTGCGGCAACGCGTCTGCGACCCGTTCCATCGCTGCGTCGTCGTGCACGGCCGAAAGGAACCACGACTCGTAGGCCGAGGGCGGCAGGTAGACCCCGCGGGCGAGCATGGCGTGGAAGAACGCGGTGTAGCGAAAGGTGTCCTGTCGCTTGGCGTCGTTGTAGTCGCGCACCTCGTCAGGGCCGAAGAACACCGAGAACATGTTGCCCGCGTGCTGCAGCCGGTGCTCGACCCCGGCCGCCGACAACGCCTCGGCCACCAGCGCCTGCAACGCCAGCGAGGTGGCATCAACCTGCGCGTAGACCTCGGGCGTTGCTGCTTGGAGGGTGGCGAGGCCAGCAGCGGTGGCCACCGGGTTGCCCGACAACGTGCCGGCCTGGTAGACGGGACCCTCAGGAGCGAGCCGGCTCATCACGTCGGCGCGACCACCGAAAGCCGCGGCCGGCAGACCGCCTCCCATTACCTTGCCGAAGGTCATTAGGTCGGGCACGACACCATCGAGGCCGAACCAGCCGGCGGCGCTGACCCGGAAGCCAGTCATCACCTCGTCGCTGACGAACAGCGCCCCGTGCTCCCGGCACAGCGCCGCGAGCCCGGCGTTGAAGCCGGCGACCGGTGGCACCACACCCATGTTGCCTGCGGCGGCCTCGGTGATGACGCAGGCGATCTCACCGTCGTACATCGCGAAGGCATCCCGGACTATAGAAATGTCGTTGTAGGGCAACACGATCGTGTCGGCGGCCGATGCGCCGGTGACGCCCGGGGTGTCGGGCAGCCCCAGCGTCGCCACCCCTGAGCCCGCGGCCGCGAGCAGTGCGTCGACGTGCCCGTGATAGCAGCCGGCGAACTTCACGACCTTGCTGCGCCCGGTGAACCCTCGCGCCAGCCGGATCGCCGACATGGTCGCCTCGGTGCCGCTGGACACCAGTCGCAGCGACTCGACGGGGGCGACCCGCGCCACAATCTCCTCGACCAGAGCGACCTCGCCCTCGGTCGGCGTGCCGAACGACGTGCCGCGCGACACGGCAGCAGTCACGGCCTCGACCACCGCCGGGTGCGCGTGCCCGAGCAGCAACGGTCCCCACGAGCAGACCAGGTCGACGTAGTCGCGGCCGTCGGCGTCCACGACGTAGGGCCCGTGGCCGCTGGTCATGAACCGCGGGGTGCCACCGACCGCACGGAACGCCCGCACCGGGGAGTTGACTCCGCCAGGGATGACCGCGCGCGCACGGTCCATCAGGGCGGCGGACACCGGCGCCTCGTAGGGGTAGGTGCTCATGCCCGCGCGCCGTCGCGCAGCAGCCCCGCGGCCTCGACCGCCCAGTAGGTCAGCACGATGCCCGCACCCGCACGGCGCACCGCGGTCAGCGTCTCGACGATGGTGCGTTCGCGGTCGAGCCAACCTCGCTCGAACGCCGCCTCAGCCATGGAGAACTCACCCGAAACCTGATACGCAGCAACGGGCACGCCGTGTCGCGAAGCCTCGTCGGCCACCCGGCGCAGCACGTCGAGGTAAGGCAGCGCGGGCTTCACCATCACGATGTCGGCACCTTCGGCGAGGTCGAGCGCCAGCTCGCGCATCGCCTCGTCGGCATTGGCCGGGTCCTGCTGGTAGGTGCGCCGGTCCCCCTGCAGTGTCGACTCGACCGCGTCGCGGAACGGGCCGTAGAACGCAGAGGCGTACTTCGCGGTGTAGGCGAGAACCGCAGTGTCGAGGAAGCGGTCACCGTCGAGGGCAGCGCGCACCACGCCGACCTGGCCGTCCATCATCCCGGACAGGCCCAGCACGTGCGCCCCGGCGCTCGCCTGCGCGAGAGCCATCTCGGCGTAACGCACCAGCGTGGCGTCATTGTCGACGGACCCGTCGGCCGCGAGGACCCCACAGTGACCGTGGTCGGTGAACTCGTCCAGGCACAGGTCGGCCATCACCACCGTGGCCTCGCCGACCTCTGCCACCACGTCGCGGATCGCGACGTTGAGGATGCCGTCGTCGTCGGTCGCACCGCGGCCCGTCGCATCACGTGAGGACGGCACACCGAAGAGCATCAACCCGCCGACACCGGCCGCCACCGCCTCGGCCGCCGCCTTGCGCAGCGAGTCGCGCGAGTGCTGCACCACACCGGGCATCGAGGCTATCGGCGCCGGAGCATCGAGACCCTCACGCACGAACATCGGCAGCACCAGGTCACCCGGCGCCGGCCGGGTCTGAGTCACCAGTGCCCGCAGCGACGCCGACGACCGCAGCCGCCGCGGCCGGGCCGACGGGAACTGGGCCGACGGGAACTGGGCCGACGTCATCTCAGGTCGCGCGACGACGGGCCGCCGTGCGCCGCTGCGACGGGCGCAGCACCGGCTCGCCGGCCGTGATCGCCGCCGCCCGCAGGCTCGTGCCGTACTCCGACAGCGCGCTCGCGAGGTCGGCGACCGAGGGTGACGAGGCGAGCACGTCGACCCGCAGGCCGTGCTCCTCCGCCGTCTTGGCCGTCGCCGGGCCGATGCACGCGATCACCGTCGACGGGTGCGGTTTGCCGGCGATGCCGACCAGGTTGCGCACCGTGGAGGACGAGGTGAACACGACCGCGTCGTAGCCACCGCTCTTGATCGCCTCGCGGATCGGCGCCGCCGGCGGGGCCGCCCGCACCGTGCGGTAGGCCGTGACGTCGTCGACCTCCCAGCCACGCTCCACGAGGCCGGCCACGAGGTTCTCGGTGGCGATGTCGGCCCGCGGCAGGAAGACCCGGTCGATCGGGTCGAACACCGCGTCGTACGGCGGCCAGTCCTCGAGCAGCCCGGCGGCGGACTGCTCACCACTGGGCACGAGATCGGGCTTGATGCCCCACGCCAGCAGGTCGGCGGCGGTCTGGTCGCCCACCGCGGCGACCCGGATGCCGGCGAAGGCGCGGGCGTCCAGGCCGTACTCCTCGAAGCGCTCGCGGACCGCCTTGACGGCGTTGCGCGAGGTGAACGCCACCCACTCGTAGCGTCCGGTCACCAGGCCCTTGATCGCGCGTTCCATCTGCTGCGGTGTGCGGGGCGGCTCGACCGCGATGGTCGGCACCTCCTCCGACACCGCACCGAACGCGCGCAGCCGGGACGACAGGGCACCGGCCTGCTCCTTGGTGCGCGGTACGAGCACCCGCCAGCCGAACAGCGGCTTGGTCTCGAACCACGACAGTGTGTCGCGCAGAGCCACGGTGTCGCCGACGACGGTGATCGTCGGCGGCGCGAGCTTGGCGGCCTTGACGTCGGCGGCGATGCGCTCGAGGGTCGAGGCGACCGTGCGCTGGTGGGTGGTGGTGCCCAGCTGGGTCATAGCGACCGGGGTCTCCGCCGGGCGGCCCGCCGCGATCAGCGCCTTGGCCGCCTCGCCGATCACGCCGGTCGCCGAGAGCAGCACGAGCGTCGCGGTGCCGGATCCGAGCCCGCTCCAGTCGACCGAGCCCTCGGCGACGTTGACCACCCGCACCTCGCGGTGCTTGGCGGAGGTGAGCGGGATGCCGGCGTAGGCCGGGACGGCGGTGATCGCCGAGTCGCCGGGCACCTCCTCGAAGGCGATGCCGGCCTTGGCGCAGCCGACCGCTTCCTCCGAGCCGGTCGCGTAGAGGAACGGGTCGCCGTCGAGCAGCCGCACGACGTTGCCGCCGCCCTTGGCCGCCTTGACGACGAGTCGAGCGCGGACCGCATGGCTCAGCGGTTGGCCGTCATCACCGAGCGAGCCGTCGACGACCTCGACGTCGGGGCGACAGAACCTCGCCACGAAGTCGGCATCCTGGGACTCGGTCACGACCACGTCGGCCGAGGCGAGCAGCTCGACGGCACGCACCGTCAGCAGCTCGGGGTCACCGGGGCCCGCGCCGACGAAGGCCACGGTGCCGAGGGGCTTGATCTTCCGGGTCATCGCTGTCTTTCCGCTCGTGGACGGGGTGTGGGCTGAGTCGGGCACTGCTTCTGGTACTGGTCTCTTACGTCTGCTGGTGGTCACGGGATGCGTTCTCCCATCAGGTCGGCGGCACCTTCGCCGAGGAGGTCGGCGGCCAGGTCGCGGCCGATGCGTTCGGCCTGGTGCAACGGCCCGGTGGCGGAGAGGCGTACGGCGGCCGCGCCGTCGATGCTGCTCACGACGGCGCGTAGGTAGATCTCGGGCTCCTCGCTGCCGGACTCGGGGTCGGCGGCCTCGGCGAGGGCGCCGACCGGAGCCGAGCAGCCGGCCTCGAGGGCACCGAGCAGGCTGCGCTCGGCGGTGACCGTCGCGCGGGAACCGGTGTCGTCGAGCACCGCAAGCAGCGCAGCCGTCGCCGCGTCGTCGGCGCGGCACTCGAGAGCCAGCGCACCCTGCCCCGGCGCCGGCAGCATCTGCAGCGGGTCGAGGGTCTCGGTCACGGCGTCGAGGCGGCCGAGCCGGGCAAGACCGGCCCGCGCCAGCAGGATGCCGTCGACGGTGCCGTCGACCACCATGCGGAGCCGGGTGTCGACGTTGCCACGGATGTCGACCACGTCGAGCCCGAGCCCGAGGGCGCGCACCTGGGCTGTCCGTCGCGGTGATCCGGTCCCGAGCCGGGACCCGGCCGGCAGCTCACCGAGCACGAGCCCGTCGCGGGCAACCAAGGCATCCCGCGGGTCGGCGCGCCGCGGCACCGCGGCCAGGGTGATGCCCTCGGCAGCACCAGTCGGAAGGTCCTTGAGCGAGTGCACGGCGAAGTCGACCTCACCGGCCAGCAACGCGTCGCGCAGCGCCGAGACGAACACACCCGTCCCGCCGATCTGGGCCAGCGCAGCCGAGGACGTGTCGCCGTACGTCGTCACCGGGACGAGCACGACGATGCGTCCGGTGGCCTGGGTGAGGTCGTCGGCCACCAGCAGCGCCTGCGCGGTGGCGAGGGCGCTGCGTCGGGTGCCGAGCCGCAGCGGCGCGGTCATGAGGTGCTCCCGGGCGACAAGGGCACCGCTGTGTCCGACAACGGCACCGCGGGGACAGACGGCTCGGGAGCCACGTCGGCCCGGATGACGGCTTCGACCGTCTTGGGGTCGAGCCCGAACAGCTTGCGCAGCGCGTCGGCGTAGGACTGGCCGCCCGGCTCCTCGGCGAGCTGCTTGACCCGGACGGTGGGGGCGTGCAGCAGCTTGTCGACGACGCGGGCCACGGTCTGCTCGATCTCGGCCTGCGCGCGCGGGTCGAGGTCGGGCAGGCGCCCGGAAAGGCGCACGAGCTCGGAGCGCACGACACCGTCGGCCATCTCGCGCAGCGCCACGACGGTCGGGGCGACGCTGACGGCGCGCTGCCATCCCAGGAACGCCGCGACCTCGTCGGCGACGATCGCGCGGGTGGCCTCGACATCGGCGGCGTGCTCGGAGGTGGCGAGGACCGCGGCCAGGTCTTCGAGGTCGATGACCGTGACACCGGGTACGTCGTGGGCCGACGGCTCGACGTCGCGCGGCAGGGCCAGGTCGAGGACCACGAGCGGGCGGTCCGGTCGCCCCGCCACAGCAGCGCGCAGCTGGTCGGCGGAGAGCACGTGGCCGACCGCTCCGGTGCAGGACACGACCAGGTCGGCGGTGGCGAGAGCGGCGTCGAGCTCGGCCAGCGGACGCGCCGTGCCACCGACCGCCATGGCCAGCCGCTCGGCGGCCTCGAGGGTGCGGTTGGCCACCACGACGTGGCCGGCACCGGCCTGGGTGAGCACGGTGGCCGAGAGGCTGGACATCGCCCCGGCACCGACCACCAGCACCTCGGAGCCGGCGACCGGCCCACGGACGGCCGCCGCAGCGTCGACCCCCGCGGTGACCAGGGAGCGGCCGGCACGGTCGATGCCGGTCTCGGCGCGGGCGCGCTTGCCGACGCGCAGGGCCTGCTGGGCGAGCTCGCCCAGCTGCCGTCCGGCGGCACCGGACTCCTGCGCGCGGCGCAGCGCCAGCCGCACCTGGCCCAGCACCTGGCTCTCCCCGACGACCATCGAGTCCAGCCCGCAGGCAACCGAGAACAGGTGCGCCACCGCGCGGTCCTCGTAGTGCACGAACAGGTGCCCGGTCAGCTCGTCGAGGTCGACCCCGGACTGCCGCGCGAGCAGCTCGGACACCTCGCCCAGACCGCCGTGGAACTTGTCGACCTCCGCGTAGACCTCGACCCGGTTGCAGGTCGAGAGGACCAGCGCCTCGGTGGCGTGCTCACCCTCGAGCAGGTCGTGCAGCAGCTTGCCGACCGCGTCCTCGGTGAGCACGACACGTTCGAGCAGGTCGACCGGTGCGCTGCGGTGGGACAGGCCCACGACCAAGACGCTCATCGACGCCCGGCCCGGGCGAGGTGGGCGAACGGTCGACCGACATGGTCGGCGGGGCTGGACTGGCTGCCCAGCTTGCGCTGCTCGTGGTAGGCCAGGATCTGCAGCTCGATCGACATGTCGACCTTGCGGACCTCGACGTGGTCGGGCACGACCAGGACGCTCGGGGCGAAGTTCAGGATGCTGCTGACCCCGGCGGTGACCAACCGGTCGCAGACCTCCTGGGCAGCCACAGCAGGGGTGGCGACCACGCCGATGGCGACGCCGAGGTCGGACACGATGTCCTCGAGGCGGTCCAGCGACTGGACGGTCAGCCCGGCCACCTCGGTGCCCACGATGGTGGGGTCGGCGTCGACCAGCGCCTTGATGGCAAAGCCGCGAGAGGCGAAGCCGCCGTAGTTGGCCAGCGCATGGCCCAGGTGGCCCAGCCCGACGATGACGACGCCCCAGTCCTGGGTGAGCCCGAGCTCGCGGGACACCTGGAAGACCAGGTAGTCGACGTCGTAGCCGACGCCCCGGGTGCCGTAGGAACCCAGGTGGGAGAGGTCCTTGCGCAGCTTGGCCGAGTTCACTCCGGTCGCGGCAGCGAGACCCTCGGAGGAGACAGTCGAGACGCCTTCGTCGGCGAGCACGCCGAGCGCCCGCAGATAGAGCGGCAGGCGCGCCACCGTGGCCTCGGGGATGCCTTGCCGGGTGGGACCGGGTCGACCCGGTCGACTCACTCGTGGGCTCCGCCCAGGCTCGGCAGCAGGCCGGCTGACGCCGGTCCGCGATGCACTCGCCTCAGGGCTCGTCACGGGACTCCCACTCCGCCGGTGACCGCATGCCGCCGCGCGTGTCCGCCAGGTTAGGCGCTTGTGAACGAGAGCACAAAGTGAGCGGAGTGGCGCTGGTCAGCGGGTGAGTGCGGCCCGCAGCCGGTCCTCGGAGACCCGCCAGAAGTCGTGCTGGGCCCCGTCCACGAGGGTGACCGGGATCTGCTCCCAGTACTCGGCGTACAGCTCGGGCTCGTCCAGGATGTTGCGCTCGACGAACTCCTCACCCAGCTCGGCCGTCACGCGGGCGACCACGGTGCGGGCGTCGTCGCAGAGGTGACAGCCCGGCTTGCCGATGAGGGTGACGCGAGGCTGCACGCCATCGAGCCTAAGCCGCTCCGGCCTAGGGTTGGGTCATGGTGGCGACCGACCCGAACGCTGCGGCGTTCTTCGACGTCGACAACACGGTCATGCAGGGCGCGTCGATGTTCCACCTGGCCCGGGGTCTCTATGCCCGGGACTTCTTCACCGTCGGCGACCTGACGCGCTTCGCCTGGGCGCAGGCCCGGTTCCGGCTGGTCGGCAACGAGGACATGGGCACCGTGCACAGGGCCCGGGACACCGCGTTGTCCTTCGTCGCCGGTCACACGGTGGCCGAGCTCACGGCGATCGGCGAGGACGTGTTCGACGAGGTGATGGCACGCAAGGTGTGGCCCGGCACCAAGGCGTTGGCGCAGATGCACCTGGATGCCGGCCAGCGGGTGTGGCTGGTGACCGCGACCCCGGTCGAGGTGGCCGACGTCATCGCCCGCCGGCTCGGGCTCACCGGTGCGCTGGGCACGGTCGCCGAGACCGAGGACGGGGTCTATACCGGGCGCCTCGTCGGCGAGATCCTGCACGGCCCGGCCAAGGCCGATTCCATCGCCGCTCTGGCGGTCACCGAGGGCCTCGACCTGGGCGAGTGCTCGGCCTACTCCGACTCCGCCCACGACATCCCGATGCTGTCGCTCGTCGGGCACCCGTGCGCGGTCAACCCCGATGGCGCGCTGCGCAGTCACGCCCGCCGATCCGGCTGGCGAATCAGGGACTACCGGACCGGGCGCAAGGCTGCAAGAGTCGGGGTCCCGACGGCGGCTGCGGCGGGCGCGGTTGCTGGTGCGGTCGCCGCGGTGGGCGCCGTACGCCGTCGGGGTGCGGCACGGTAGATCAGCGGAGGGGAGGCGCGCGGTGCAGCAGGCTCCCGACGTCGCCACCCCCGAGGTCGCCACCGCCGAGCTCGTCATCCGGGCCCAGGCCGGTGACGGCGCCGCCTTCGGTCTGATCTATGACCAGTACGTCGACAAGGTCTACCGATTCCTGCTCTGGCGGGTCGGCAGCCACCCCCTCGCCGAGGACCTGACCTCCGAGACGTTCCTCCGGGCACTACGCCGACTCGACTCCTTCACCTTCGCAGGCACCGACATCGGCGCATGGCTGATCACCATCGCCCGCAACCTGGTGCTCGACCATCTCAAGTCCGGCCGGGCCCGGCTAGAGGTGCCGACCGCAGACATGCTCGACGTCGACCACGGCGACGACGGCCTCGAGGCGCTCGTGCTCAACCGGTGGCGGGACCATCTGCTGTTGGACGCCGTACGCCGACTGAAGCCCGACCAACGGGCGTGCATCGGGTTGCGGTTCCTGCAGGGGCTGACGCTGGCCGAGACCGCCGAGGTGCTCGGCCGCTCCGAGGGCGCCGTCAAGCAGCTGCAGCTGCGAGCCGTCCGCGCGCTTGCCCGAGATCTTGGTCGGGAGGCGCCGTGACCACCGACCCCGCAGATCGTTGTCACAGTGAGGGTCTCCGGTCGCGGAGTCCCCGCGAGAAGGGGGCCTGCGCATGAGCCGCCCCACGCTGCCCCGTGCGCTGGTCCCGACGGGCCGGCTCGCCGAGGAGCTGCAGGGCCGGCTCGACGCCTCACACACCGGCGCCGCTGCCGAGGCGACAGCACCACCATCGCCGCATCGAGACACGACCGCTCCACCACGACTTGCCGCGCTGCTGCCGACGGTCGAGCGGTTGTGTGCCGTCGCCGATGCCACCACCGCACTCGAATTGGCGCTGGTCGAGGGCGACATGAATCCCGAGGCCCGGGCCGACCTGCGCGCGTTGCTCGTGCGCGCCGCGGCGGACCCGGACGTGACCCGCCAGTCGGTCCGCTCGCTGGCCCCGTTGCCGGACGCCGCACCCCGGCCGATCTCGCTGCCTCTGCCGCTCGCCGTACGACGGCGGGTGTCGGCACCCCCGACCTCCGCCGCGCACCCGGGCACCCGCTGGGCGGCTGCCGCGGTGGTGATCGCGGCCACCGCCGCCGGCACCGGGGTGGCAGCGGCGTCGACCCATGCGCTGCCCGGCGATGCTCTCTACGGCGTGAAGCGCCAGGTCGAAGCGGTCCATCTGTCTCTTGCGCACGGCGAACTGGCCCGTGGGCGGGTGCTGCTGGCCCAGGCCGCCGCGCGGCTGGCCGAGACCGAGCAGCTGGCGGCCCGCAGCAGCGACCGTCCCGGACCAGGCGGTCCGCCGCCGACCACGCCCGGTGACCGCGCGCTGGTCACGAGCACGTTGCACGACCTCGGCACCGCATGGTCGGGCAGCATCGACGAGCTAACGGCGGCCTACCGCCGATCCGGCGACCCAGGTCCGCTACAGGTGCTCGGCCGCGCGGTGCGCGACCAGCAGACCCGGCTGGCCACGCTGAGCGCACAGTTGGCCCCGGCCGACCGGGCGAGCGCCCAGCAGCTGGCCGGCCAGCTGTCCAGCCTGCACGCCCAGCTCGACGACGTCCTGCCGGGCGACGCCAGCGACCCCGACTCCGGGTCGGCCGGGGACCCGGTCGCGACGACCCTCGACCACGCGGTCAGCAGTCCCGGGGTCCCCGCCGGTGCCGACGGCCCCGCTGTGACCGCGACCGCCCCCTCGACCACCACCAGCACCGGCCCGGCAACCGACGCCGACCCTGGCGTCACTGCTGGCTCCACCGGCGTCAGCTCCCCCGCGTCCAGCGATCCGGGCACGGGCAGCACGATGACGGCGGGGACGCCGGCCGGTGGGACGACCGGCTCCAGCGGTGGCGACGCGGGGTCGCTGCCGGCGCCGGCACCCCTGCCGCCCGCGCCGGCCGACCCGCCGCCGGCCCCCGCACCTCCGGCCGACCCGGCACCGGCACCCCCGGTCCCGGTGACGGTGGACCCCGGTGCGGTCGTCGCGGGCGCAGCGTCTGGTGTCGCGGCCGGAGTCGCCAGCGGCACCGGCACGCCGTGACCGAGAGGCACCGGGCTCAGAAGAAGATCGAGGTCCGGGCCATCAGCAGGCGGTAGAGCGTCTGCTGGATGGTCTCGCGCACCTCGTCGGTGAGGTTGAACACCAGCATCGGGTCGTCGGCCGCGCCAGGACCGAAGCCGTCGGTCGCCACCGGCTCGCCGAACTCGATGATCCATTTGCTCGGCAACGGGATCGCACCCAACGGCCCGAGCCAGGGCCAGGTCGGGGTCACCGGGAGGTAGGGCAGACCGAGCAGCCGGGCGAGGGTCGAGACGTTGCCGAGGATCGGATATATCTCCTCGGCGCCGACGATGGAGCACGGCACGATCGGGACCCGCGCCTTCAACGCCGCCGACACGAATCCGCCGCGGCCGAAGCGCTGCAGCTTGTAGCGTTCGGAGAACGGCTTGCCGATGCCTTTGAAGCCTTCCGGCCAGACCCCGACGAGCTCGCCACGCTCCAGCAGCCGCTCGGCATCGGCCGAGCAGGCAAGGGTCGTGCCGCTCTTGCGGGCGAGCTCGCTCACCAGCGGGGTCGAGAAGACGAGGTCGGCACCGAGCATGCGCAGGTGCCGGTGCGCCGGGTGGTGGTCGAGCAGCGCCAGCTGGGTCATCACCGAGTCCAGCGGGATGGTGCCGGAGTGGTTGGCCACGACGAGCGCGCCGCCCTCGGTCGGGATGTTCTCGAGACCGCGGACCTCGACCCGGAACCAGTACTCATACAGCGGGCGTACGGCGGCCAGCAGGACCTTCTCGGTCAGCTCGGGGTCGAACCCGAACTCGTCGACCTCGACGTCACCGGTGAGCCGGCGACGCAGGAAGGCAAGGGTGGCCGCCACCTTCCGCTCCCACTCCGGGGGCTCGGCGCGCTCCTCGTCGGCGACGGCGCGTACCAGGTCGGGACGCACCATCGAGCGGCGTCGACGGGCCCGCTCACCGGAGGCGCGGCTGGCGCCGGCGGCGACCGCGTCGGCGGCACCGATCGGGATCACCCGGGCGTCGGTCATGCCCGCGCACCCGTGGTGTCAGCGGGACGACCAAGAGCCCCAGCGGCAGCACCGATGAGCTCGGCAGCCTTGGCCTCAGCGGCACCGACGACATCGGGTGACAGCGGACCGTGCAGGTCCTGCCCGCTGACGAAGTCATCGAAGGCCTCCCGCGTGGTGTAGCGCGGTCGGAAGCCGAGGACCTCGGTCATCAACGTCGTGTCCACCACGCGACCGTAGGACAGGAACCGGATCTGCTCGGGCGAGAAGTCGGCGACCCCGAGACGTCGCAGCACCTGCCCGACCCATGGCGCCGCGGGCTGCGGGAGCGGCAGCGACACCCGCCCGGCACGGCGGACAGCCTGGGACAGGGTCATCACCCCGTCACCGGCGATGTTGAACGTGCCGGGGTGCCGCTCGAGGGTGGTGCGCCACAGCACCTCGAGCCCGTCGCGCTCGTGCACGAACTGCAGGCGGGGGTCGAAGCCGAGCACGGTGGGCACGACCGGCAGCGAGAAGTACGACGTCAACGAGGTGCGCACCCGGGGGCCGATGAAGCTGGCGAAGCGCAGGGTGGTGACCTCGACGTCGGGGCGGCGGCGGGCGAAGCCGCGGACGTAGCCCTCGACCTCGACGGAGTCCTTGGCGTAGCCGGCGCGGGCCATCGCGTTGGGCTCGAGGTCCTCGGTGAACATCGCGGGGTCCTGCGGAGAGGAGCCGTAGACGGCGGTGGAGGACTTGACGACGAGCTTACGGACCGACGGCGCCTTCTGGCAGGCGGCCAGCAGCTGCATGGTGCCGATGACGTTGATCTCTTTCATCATCGCCCGGCTGCCCGCGTCGCGGGGGGTGGCGAGCACCGCCATGTGCACGACGGTGTCGACCCCGGCCTGGTCGATGACCTTGCCGATCACGGGGTTGCGGATGTCGGCCCGCACGAACTCGGCGTCACCGAGATCGGTCTTCGGCGGCACCACGTCGACCCCGATGACCCGGGAGATGTCCGGGTCGGCCTGCAGCAGCTGGGTGAACCGGCCACCGAGGTAGCGGGAGACACCGGTCACCATCACGACCCGCCCCACCGCGACCTCCCGCCCGGCTACGTCTGGTCCGCTTCTGTCTCGTCCGCTACTTCTTGTTGCGACGCTGGACGCGGGTCTTCTTCAGCAGCTTGCGGTGCTTCTTCTTGGCCATGCGCTTGCGGCGCTTCTTGATGACGGAACCCACGAGGTGGACCTCTTCGGTGGTGGATGAGCGGAGTGAGCAGCGAGCCTACCCGGCGCTGTCAGGCCGTCTCGACGTAGGAGTGCTCGAGGTAGTCGTGCACAGCCTGCTCCGGCACGCGGAACGAGCGACCCACCCGCACCGCGGGCAGCGTGCCGGCGTGCACGAGTCGGTAGACGGTCATCTTCGACACCCGCATGACCGAGGCGACCTCGGCGACGGTGAGGAACGTGACCTCGGACAACGGACGGTCCCTGGGACCTTGAGCAGCCATGACGCACCGAACCATTCAGCACGTCACGGGCGCCGGCTTCCTAGAACCGGAGCACAACGGGCGTACGCGCTCTGGGGGACAGGGTAGGTGCGGGAGTGCCTCGTGGGAAAGGGGTGACCAGATCTCACTCGTTCAGACCGGCCGCGTCGATCAGGTAGGACGTCAACGGCGCGTAGAGGTGCGGCGGCACGTTGTCGTCCAGCGGGACGGTCACCGCGACCCGACCCTCAGCCTCGCCGGCGAACAACGCCGGGTCGTTGCAGTCGGCGAAACCGACGGTCGTCACCCCTGCCTGACCGGCCGCCCCGGCCCAGCCGTGGTCGGCCAGCACGAGGTAAGGCGGTGGCTCGCCGTCGGCGGCGAGAGCTGCCAACAGCCCGCGCATCGGCTCGGCGGAGTGGGTGTGGTTGAGCTCTCCCGCGCTGCTGACCACCGCCACGTCGTCTATGTAGCGCACGTGGCGGCGTACCCGGCCGTGACGGGTGATCGTGGCGTAGGCGAAACCCGCACCCGGAGTCAGGACGGTGGCACCGGCCCGGGTGAGCGCGGCCGCGGCGGCCAGGTGCACGACCATCAGCCCGGCCGGGTGACCCGTGGCCACCAGAACCCGGCAGCGGTCCCGCGACGCGCGCGCGAGGTGCTCGGCCATCCGGTCCAGCGCGTCGAGGGTGCGGTCCGGGTCGATGCGGTCTGCGCCGTGCAGGTGGCCGGGGTCGGATGACACCCCGACCTTGTCCACCATCAGGTCGAGGATGTCGCGCAGGTGCCAGCGCTGCGTGAGCTCGAGTCCGAAGGTCGCCAGTGGCAGCCTCGCGGCGAGCATCGCGTACTTCAGCAGGTTGTCCTCGCGGGTGGTGCGCACGTCCCCGGCGATGCGGCTGGTGACCAGGTGCGCGCGCAGCTCGTCGCGGGAGGGTGCGGCCCTCACCAGAGACCGTGCGCCGGGAAGACCGCCCTGCGGGTGGCGGCGATCGCCCGGTCGACGGCGTCCTGGGGGTCGTGACCGTCGTCGTACGAACGCCAGGTGGGGGTGGCGCCGTCGGTCATGTGGGTCGGGGCCTCGAGGCCGTAGCGGTCGGCGACGTAGGACTGCCACTCCGGCGGCGTGGCCGTCTGCGGGTCGACAGGTGTCCCGGCCGCCTCGGCGAGCAGGTGGGTCCAGGCGCGCGGCACGACGCGGGCCAGCTCATAGCCCCCGCCGCCGGTGGCCACCCACCGTCCGCCGGCGTGCTGGTGCGCGAGCTCGTGCAGAGCGGCGTACGACGCTCGCTGGCCGTCGACGGTGAGCCCCAAGTGGGCCAACGGGTCGAGCAGGTGACTGTCGCAGCCGTGCTGGCTGACCAGCACCTGCGGCGCGAACTCGGCCAGCAGCGGCGGCACGATGGCGTGGAACGCGCGCAGCCACGGACCGTCCGTGATCCCAGGTGGGAGTGCGACGTTGACCGCGCTGCCCTCGGCGCCGAGACCGCCGGTATCACTGGGGAAACCGGTGCCGGGAAAGAGGTGCGCGCCGCTCTCGTGCACCGAGATGGTGAGGACCCGCTTATCGTCCCAGAACGCCTGCTGCACACCGTCGCCGTGGTGGACGTCGACGTCGACGTAGGCGATGCGCTCGGCGCCCTGGTCGAGGAGCCACGCGATGGCGATCGCCGGGTCGTTGTAGACGCAGAAGCCGCTGCCGGCACCGGGCATCGCATGGTGCAGGCCGCCGGCGACGTTGACGGCGTGCTCGGCCTCACCGGTCCACACCGCGCGGGCTGCCCGCAGCGTCGCACCGACGACGAGTGCAGTGGCGTCGTGCATGCCTGCGAAGGTCGGGGTGTCAGACGTGCCGAGGCCGCGGACGAGGTCGACGTCCTGCGGGTCGGCGCTGGCCGCGCGGACGGCCTCGACGTAGTCCTCGTCGTGCACGAGCAGCAGCTCGTCATCGGTGGCCGGCTCGGGCCGCACCATCGTGACGTGGGGCCGGTCGAGCACCCCGAGCGAGCGGGCCAGCCGCATCGTCAGGTCGACCCGGAGCGGGTTGAGCGGGTGCCCGCGCCCGAAGTCGTATCCCACCAGCGCGTCGTCCCACGGGACGACCACCGATGCGCTCATAGCGGCACGTTACCCAGCCGGGGTCGGTGGCATCTCGTGGCCCACCGCGGCGCGCATCGCAGGCCAGGCAATGGACCCGGATTGGTAGCCTGGCCGACAGGCCCTCCGCGGAAATTCACGGGTCGCGTGACGGCCAGCCTGAACCCACCTCCACAAACGACTCCGCGGAGTCGTCACCTCTGGACGACCGGGCCGTTGCGCTCGACGCGTCGAGACCTAGCCGCTCGGGCTACTCGGTACGCAGGGCCACCACGGGGTCGAGCCGGCCGGCGCGCCGGGCGGGCGCGACACCGAAGAAGATGCCGACGGCCGCGGACACGGCGAAGGCGACAGCAGGTGACCACCACGCGATGGCCGCCGGCAGCGGCGACAGGGCACCGACCAGCAGCGAGGTGCCGATACCGAGAAGGATGCCGGCGATCCCGCCGACGACACAGAGCAGCACGGCCTCGATGAGGAACTGCAGCAAGATGTCCCGCTGCCGGGCGCCGAGGGCTTTGCGCAGGCCGATCTCGCGGGTCCGTTCGCGGACACTGACCAGCATGATGTTGGAGACCCCGACCCCGCCGACCAGCAACGAGATGGCAGCGATCGCGGCGAGCACGAGGGTGAGCAGGCTGAGGATCCGGCCGATGGTGCCGAGGATCTGGGTCTGGGTGACGGCCGAGAACTGCTGGCCCGGATAGCGCTGGTGCAGGGCCGCGATCAGGCGCGGCCGTAGCGGCTCGACGTCGGCGGCGCGCGGCGCCTTCACCGCGATCGCATCGATCCGGGTGACACCGAACAGCCGCTGCGCCGCGGTCACCGGGATGTGCACCTCGGTGTCCCGGTCGACCCCGAAGGACGACCCGACACGGGTGAACACGCCGATCACCCGGAAGCGCACACCGGCGATCGACACCTGCCGGCCGAGAGGGTCGAGGTCGCCGAACACACGACGTACGACGGTGGGTCCGAGCACGGCGACCCGACGGCGGGTGGCGACGTCGGCTGCGGAGATGTAGTCGCCGCGGGCCACCGGGCGATCGAAGACGTTGGGCACGTTCTCGTTGACCCCGTTGACGGTCACGAAGGTCTGCCGGCGCCCGACACCGACCGTCTCGCCCGACGCCACCGACACCGCGACCCGACGCCGGTCGCCCATGACCCGCCCGAGCAGGTCGATGTCGTCGAGCGACAGCCGGCTCACCGAGGGCGCCGAGCCGAGCTCGAACTTGCCGGGGACGACGATCACGATGTTGCTGCCGAGTCCCTCGACCTGCGACTGGACCTCCTGCTTGGCGCCGCTGCCCAGCGCCACCAGGATGACCACGGCGGCGACACCGATGACGACGCCGAGCATGGTGAGCGCGCTGCGCAACCTGTTGGCCCGCAACGCATCCAGGGCGACCCGGAACGCTTCGCGAGTCCTCATGTCGCGCTCACGTCGTCCTCGAGCAACCCGTCGCGGACCTTGATGCGTCGCTGCGCCAGGCCGGCGATCTCGAGGTCGTGAGTGACGACCACGACAGCCACACCGCGGTCGGTCACCAACGACTCGAGGATGCCCATCACCTCGGCACCGCTGCGGGTGTCGAGGTTGCCGGTGGGCTCGTCGGCGAGCAGCAGCCGCGGTTCGCCGACGAGTGCCCTGGCCACGGCGACCCGCTGCTGCTCGCCACCGGAGAGCTGACCGGGTCGGTGCGTGAGGCGGTGACCGAGACCGACTGCGGTCAGGGCGGCCGCCGCCCGCTCGCGTCGTTCCGCCCGCGGGACGCCGCGATAGATCAGCGGCAGCCCGACGTTGTCCAGGGCGCTGGTGCGCCCGAGCAGCTGGAAGGACTGGAAGACGAAGCCGACCGTGTGGTTGCGCAGGTCGGCGAGCGCGGTGTCGTCGAGGGTGGCGACGTCGCGGCCGCCGACGCGCAGCACCCCGGAGGTCGGCCGGTCGAGGCAGCCGAGCAGGTGCATCAACGTGGACTTGCCGGAGCCGGAGGGGCCGACGATGGCGACGTATTCGCCCTGGGTGATGGTCAGGCTCACCCCGCGCAGCGCCTCGACCACGAGGCCGTCGAGGGGATAGCTGCGGCGCAGGTCGATCGCTTCGACGGCGGGGCCGCCCGGAGGTGTCGCCGTGGAGGAGGCTGCCGTCACGGCAGCCGCTGGCCCTCGTGGACCCGGTCGGCGCCGCGTACGACGACCTGCTGGTCGGCCTTCAGCCCCTCGACCACCTGCACCCGGGTGGCGCCCTGGGCACCGAGCCGGACCGCGCGCTGGTGCGCAACCCCGGCGGTGACGACCCACACCGCGTCGCTGCGGCCGGAGCGGAAGACCGCCGCGGCCGGCAGCGCGAGCACGTTGCGCGCAGTGCGCACCCGCAGCGCCACCACGGCGCTCATGCCCGGCCGGGGGGTCGGAGCAGCGCCGCCTCCGGGCAGCGTGCCGGCACCGAGGGTGAGCCGCACGACGTAGGAGACGCCGCCGCGGCTGGAGGCGGTCGGGGTCGGGTCGAGGGAGGTGACGGCCGCGGCGTAGGTGGCGTCAGGCACCGCGTCGACCTCGGCGGTGGCTGTCACACCGGGCGTCACCAGCAGGACGTCGGTCTCGTCGACCTGGGCAGTCAGCGACAGGGCGGAGGTGTCGGTGACGGTGAGCAGCGGCTGGCCCGAGGTCACGGGTCGTCCCGCCGACAGTGCCGCATCGACCGAGGACGAGGGCGAGCCGCCGCCGAGCAGCGCCCCGGCTTGACCCTGCAGACTCTGCGGGAGGGAGCCGAGGATCGAGGCGGCCGAGCCCGCGCCGGTCGCGGCGGCTGACGAGGCAGGCGGCGGGGCGAGCGACACGGTCCCGTCGACCGGGGCGCGCACGGTGAGACCGTCGACCGCCCGCTGGGCCGACTCGACGGCCACCCTGGTCTGGACCTGCTGGGCAGAGGCGAGGGCGCGCACCGCGGCGGAGAGCCCCCCGAGGCCGGCGCTGAGCTGCTGGCCGGTCTGGGTCGCGCCGGCCTGGGCGGCGGCGTACTGCGCATGGGAGACCTGCAGCGCTGCCAGGGCCTGGGTGCGGACCGCTCCGGGGGGCAGCGCGAGGGCCGCCCGCCGGGCTCGGGCAAATGCCTGCCGCGCCGCTCGGTCAGCTGCGGCAGCACTGCTCGCCGCTGCCCCGGTGGTCAGCCCGGTGGCTGTGGTTCCGGAGCCGGCCGAGGCCGCCTGCCGGTCGGCCTGCAGCGCCTGCCGGAGGGTGCGGCGGGCCGAGGGCGAGTCGACCTGCAGCAGCACCTGGCCGGCGTGCACCTGCTGACCCTCGCGCACCCGTAGGTCGCCGACCGAGCCGTCAGCCGGGGAGACGACGGTCGCGCTGGCGTGGGCGGCGACGGTGGCCGGTGCCTGCACCACCTCGGCGACGTCCGCCCGGCCGGCAGCCGCCACGGTCACCGCGGGGTCGCCGGACGAGCTGCAGCCGGCCAGCCCCGCAACCCCGGCCAGCAACGCCAGACCGAGAGCGACACCAGCGGCTGGGGACAGACCGAAGCGTGGGGGGAAGTGCACCCGCCCATCGTAGGTTTGCCCCTGTGCTGCACTTGCGCCTGCTCGTCCCAGTCGATGCGGTCGACGACGTGCGGGCCTTGTTGGTGGCTTCACCCGCGGTCTGTCACGTGGTGCACGTGCCGGGCGCCGCGGTGGCCCCGGCCGGTGACCTGGTGACCGCCGACGTGGCCAGGGAGGCCACCAGCGACCTGCTGGAACAGCTGCGCAGCCTCGGTCTCGAACGCACCGGGGCGATCGCGACCGGCGAAGTCGCCCTGATGCTGTCCGACCGGGCTACGGCAGCCGAGCGGGCCGCACCGGGTCTCGGCACCGACGCCGTCGTGTGGGAGGAGGTGGAGGCCCGCACCGCCGAGGAGTCGTCGTTGTCGGCGACGTACCTCGTGTTCATGGCAGTGGCCACGATGATCGCTGCTGTCGGGCTGCTGCTCGACCAGCCGATCCTGGTCGTCGGCGCGATGGTGGTGGGGCCGGAGTTCGGCCCAGTGGCCGGGTTCTGCGTCGCTGTGGTGCAACGCCGCCGGACGGAGACGCGGCGGTCGTTGGTGGCGCTGCTGGTGGGCTTTCCCGCCGGCATGGCCTTCACCGCCGCCCTCACGCTGCTGCTGACCGCTGCCGGGGTGCTGGACTCCTCGATGCTGACCGGAGCACGGCCGGACACGGCGTTCATCTCCCAGCCGGACGCCCTGTCCTTCGTGGTCGCCTTCCTCGCTGGGATCGCCGGCATGGTGTCGCTGACCGCGGCCAAGTCCGGCGCCCTGGTCGGCGTACTCATCTCGGTCACCACCATCCCCGCGGCGGCAAACGTCGCGGTCGCGCTGGCCTACGGCGACCTCGGCCAGGCCCGCGGCAGTTCCGTGCAGCTTGTGGTCAACCTCGCGGGCATCGTGCTCGCCGGGACGTTGACGCTGCTGGTACAGCAGCACGCCTGGCGCCGCACAGCCACCTGAGCCCGTCGCCGGGACGACCTGCACGCCATCCTCGGGCCGCCGTTGGTCATGACGTCGGACTGGTGGCGACGTAAGGCCTTGCTCGCTCACGAGCAGGGGCTGTCGTTCTACGCGCGAGCTGGGCCGCTGCGGCGCGTGCACTGGGCGTGTCTCTGGTCAGCGCAGACCGACGGCTCCTCGTGGCGGGACTGGCAGAGTCGCCGACCGAGGTCACCGCCCGTCTCAGGCTGTCCCTCGAATGATGAACGGCGTCGCTCACCTGATGGGAGTCGGGCCGGGTTGAGTGAACTCGCTGGGAGTCGGGTGCGGCGCGGGATATCGTGAGCAGCCGCCTGCAACCGGGACCGTGCAACTCCCCGGACGCCGCTTCCCCCCTCCCCTCTCCGACGAACTCGAGGTCTCCCGTGCCCACCGGCAAGGTCAAGTGGTACGACACCGACAAGGGTTTCGGCTTCCTCTCCCGCGACGACGGCGGTGACGTGTTCGTGCACCTGTCCGCGCTGCCCGACGGCGTGCCGGGGTTGAAGCCGGGGTCACGCGTCGAGTTCGGGATCGTCGACGGCAAGCGCGGCGAGCAGGCGCTCTCGGTGGTGCTGCTGGACCCACTGCCTTCGGTGGCTGCAGCCGCGCGCAAGCCGGCCGACGACCTGGCGATCATCGTCGAGGACCTCATCAAGCTGCTCGACGGCGTGGGCAACAGCCTGCGGCGGGGGCGCTGGCCGGACAAGAGCGCTGCGGGCAAGACCGCGTCCGTGCTGCGCGCGGTGGCCGCCGACCTCGAGGCCTGAGCCGGCTCAGCGGTGCTGGGCGGGGTCCGGCAGCAGCTCGTTCATCGCACCGGACCGGAAGCCCCGCGGATCGACCACGGCGGAGGAGAAACCGGCGGCGATGACTGCCGCAAGCACGGCCTCCTGGGCCCCGTCCGTGCCAGCGAGCAGGGCGGGGACCAGCACTGCGTCGACCTCGAGGCGCGCGGTGTCGCCGAGGTCGCGGACCCGCAGGTCCTGCACCTGTAGCCCGGCCGCGACCATGGCGTCGCGCGCTGCGACCTCCGCGCGCTCTACCCGGGCCAGCCGGGCCGGAGTGATCGCGATGCCGAACGCCACCCGGCTGGACAGGCAGGCCGCAGCCGGCTTGTCCCAGGTCTCGAGGCCCCAACGTCGCGACGCCTCGCGGACCTGGGCCTTGGTGAGCCCGGCGTCGAGCAGCGGCGTCACCGCTGAGCGCTCGGCCGCCGCACGGATGCCGGGACGGAAGCCCGCGACGGCGTCGTCGGCGTTGGTGCCGGTGGCGACGGCCGTGAGGCCCAAGCCGGTGGCCACGGGGCCGAGCACGTCGAGCAGCTCGGCCTTGCAGAAGTAGCACCGGTCGCCGGCGTTGGCGACGTACCCCGCACGGCTCATCTCCTCGGTGCGCGGCAGCACGTGCCGCACGCCCAGACCGGCGGCGAACGCCGTCGCGCGGGTCAGCTCGTCGGCCGGCAGGCTCGCACTGACAGCGGTCGCCGCGACCACCTGGTCGGGTCCGAGCGCCCGGGCCGCAGCCGCGAGCAGGAACGCTGAGTCGGCACCGCCGGAGAAGGCGACGACGACCGACCCGAGTGTGCGCAACTCTGCCTCCAGCGCCACCAGACGGGTGGTGAGCAGGTGCTCGTCGAGCCACGCCGGGAAGGCGGTCAGGTCCTCGAGCACCACGTCGGCACCCGCCTCGGCCAGCTCGGCGGCACTGACGGGCCCGGTGGGCACCGCGACGGCGAGCGCACCACCGGCCCGCGCACCGATCACGTCAGCCGTGTGGTCCCCGACGTACACGCTCGCGCCGTGCTCGCGCAGCGCCGTGCCCTTCTGCTCCCCCCAGACCCAGCCGACGAGCTCGTCGACGTCGAGCCCGAGGTGGTCGAGGTGCAGCTGCGCGTTGGGAGCAAACTTGCCGGTGATCACGACGGCCCGACCGCCGTGCCGGTGCACCGCGTCGATCGCCTCGCGCGCGCCGGGCAACAACGGCGTGGGTACGACGGCCAGCGCGGGATAGAGCGCGCGGAACCGGTCGCCCATGGCGGGGATGTCGTCGGGAGCGAACCAGCGAGCCAGCTCCTCGGAAAGGGGCGGGCCGAGTCGGCTCGACGCCGCGTCTGCGTCGACGTGGACACCGGTCTCGGCCGAGAGCGCCTCCCACACCGGGCGGACCCCGGGCCGGGTGTCGATCAAGGTCATGTCGAGGTCGAAGCCCACGACCAGCGGGGAGGGTGGCACAGGGGTCAGGGTATGTGGTGCGGCTCGGCGAGCAGGTCGAGGAACAGCGAGCGGTAGTGCACGAACGCCTGGCGCAGCTCCTCGGTGGTGGCGTCGGTCGCCCGCTGCCCGATCTCGTGCGCGGCGCGGTAGTGCGCGGCGAGCTCGGGGTGCTGGTCGGCGGCCACCAGGTCGCCCGCATTGCCGGCGCCACCGAGCTGGTCGAGGGGATAGCCACGGTCGCGCATCACCTCGCCGACCAGCTGATCGGCCTCGCCGGTGGCCCGGACGGGGTCGTCGACGAACGCGCTCTGCACGTCGGACCAGCGCTGGCTGTAGGCCGCGCGCTCCTGCGGGTCGAGGTCGCGGATCTCGGCCTTGTCCCGCGCGCTCGCGACCTGGGCGAGGCGGTGCTCGGCCTCGCGGCGGTTGCCGTGCTCGTCGACCGCCCGGTCGTACTCCGGGCCGAAGCGCTCCTGCAGACCAGCGCGCTCGGCCTTACGCCGGTTGCCGATCACGACGCCGGACGCGATGGACACGATCACGACGAGAACGATGATGATCGCGATGGTGGTCGTCGTCATGGGTTCCTCCCTCGGGCTGCTACTGGCGACTACCCCACCGGCGCGCGGTCCATGCGGACCGAGCAGCAGCGAGGACCGCGTAAAATAGTGCGGATGTCCACCGTCCGGCCGCGCAGCCTCGCCGACGACCTGCGCGCCCGCGACGACGCGGCCTTGGTCGCGCTACTCCGCGCGCGCCCGGATCTGCTGACCCCGATCCCCTCCGATCTCGCGTCGCTGGCGGCTCGCGCGACGACCCGGCCGTCGGTGACCCGCGCCGTGGACCGGCTCGACCGCTTCACCTTGCAGGTGCTCGAAGTGCTGTGTGCCCTGCCGGAGGGCAGCACTGCTGCCGACGTACGACGACTGCTTGGCGCTCGCCCCGACGGCGGGCTCGAGGTGCTGGTCACCCGGGCCCTGGTGCTGCGTGGGCCGGGGGGACGGTTTGCGGTGCCGCGCACGGTCGTCGAGGTCGTCGGTGCCCCAGCGGGACTGGGGCTGCCCGCCGAGGCTCTGCTGGCGGCCTACGGCCCGGCGCGGCTGGCCCGCATCGTCACCGACCTCGGCGGCGCTCCCAGCGGTGACAGCACGGGGGACGCCCGGGCGATCGCTGCCGTCCTCGGTGACGCGGCCCGGCTCGACGCGCTGCTGGCGACTGCACCGGCCGGTGCGACCGAGGCGCTGGCAACGCTGGTCTGGGTGTCGGCCACCTCCCGGCTGGACCGGGCCAGGCGCGAGGTCGACGCGGCCGCCGCGGTCACCCCCGTCGACTGGCTGCTGGCTCATGCGCTGCTGATCGGCGCCGACGACACGACCGCCGTGCTGCCGCGCGAGGTCGGGCTGCACCTGCGCGGCGGTCGGGTGCACGCGGCGGCCGAGGTCACGCTGCCCGACCTCGAACGCTCGCCGGTGGATGAGAGTCACGTCGACCGCGCCGCAGCGGGGGCGGCCGCCGATGCGGTGCGCCTGATGGAAGAGCTGCTGGAGCTGTGGTCGGCCGAGCCGCCGAAGGTCCTGCGGGCCGGCGGTGTCGGGGTGCGCGAACGCGCCCGGGCGGCCACGGCGCTCGACATCGACCAGCAGCAGCTGGCCGTCCTCGCCGAGGTCGCGGCGGTGTCGGGGCTGCTGGCCGCGGGCGACGACGGTCACGACGTGGCTGAGCTGTGGCTGCCGACCCCGGCCTACGACGGGTGGCTTGACCTGCCGGTCGAGGCGCGGTGGGTGGCACTGGCCTCGGCGTGGCTGGTGACCACCCGGGTGCCCGGTCTGGTCGGCGGCCTGGACCAGCGCGGCCGCGCACTCGCGCCGCTGGGACCGGAGCTGGACCGCAGCGCGGCCCCGGTGGTGCGGGCCGCGGTCCTGGCTGACCTGGCTGACCCGGCGGTGCTGCCGCGCGGCTCGGCCACCACGCCCGAGTCGTTGGCTGCCCGGCTGCGGTGGCGCGCGCCGCGGGCCGGCGGTCGGCTGCAGGACGACCTGGTTGCGTGGACCTTGGTCGAGGCGGCGCTGCTGGGACTGACCACCGGGGGTGCTCTGTCGGCGCACGGCCGCGCTCTGTCCACCGGCGACGCCGAGGCGGCTGCCAAGGCCCTGGGTGTTGCACTGCCCGACCAGCTCGACCACGTACTTCTGCAGGCGGACCTGACAGCGGTGGCACCGGGTCCGCTCGAGCCGGCGCTGGCCCGGTCGCTACGCATGGTCGCCGACATCGAGTCCACCGGGGGTGCGACGGTCTATCGCTTCACCGAGGCCACGGTGCGCCGCGCCTTCGACGCCGGGTGGACCGCGGCCGATGTCAGCGCCCTGCTCGCGCGCGCCTCGCGGACCGCCGTACCCCAGCCGTTGACCTACCTCATCGACGACGTCGCGCGACGACACGGACGGGTCCGGGTCGGGGCGGCGTCCTCGTTCGTGCGCTGCGACGACGAGTCCACCCTCGAGGTGCTGCTCTCCGACGGCCGGGCCGCGACGCTGCGGCTGCGCCGGATTGCACCGACCGTGCTGGCCTCCTCGTCCGGGGCTGAGGTGGTGCTCGAGCGGCTGCGGTCGATGGGCGCGGCGCCAGCGGCCGAGGGCGCCGACGGCACCGTGGTGGTGCGGCGTCCGGAGTCGCGACGCACGACCCCGCGTCGGCCGCCGGCCCGTCCCCTGCGCAGCCAGCCGGCGCCGGGCGAGGCACTGCTGGACGCCGCCGTACGCGCGATCCGTGGCGGTGACGCACCGACCCTGGCCGGGGCGCTGCGCACCGGGCGGTCCACCGCGGACCTGCTGGCGATGCTGACCCAGGCCGCCAGCACCGGCGCGGCGCTGTGGATCGGCTATGTCGATGCCGAGGGCCGCGCGACGCAACGAGTGGTCGAGCCCGTCGCGGTGTCGGGCGGCTACCTCAACGCCTACGACCACCTGCGCGGCACGGTGCGCGCGTTTGCCGTCCATCGCATCACGGGGGTCACCGAGGTGGCCGAAGGCATGGGCACCGGCGCCTGACGCTGACAGTGGCGAAAGCGGCCTCAGCGGGCCGACTGCACCAGGGCCAGCACCTCGGGCCCGCGCCCGGCCCAGCGCTTGGCCGCGAGCCGACGGGCGATGGTGCCGATCAGCACGCCGTACGCCGGTCCGACCACCAGCAGCAGGATGCCCAGCAGGGTCGAGGGCAGCAGCAGAGCGGGCAGCAGCAGGCCCAGCAGCGGCAGCATCAGCGCCAGCTCGACGCCCATCCCGACGAAGATCGCGAGCCCGGCGGTGAGTGAAGCGCCGGCGTTGCCCCCGGAGAAGGCGTTGCCGCCGCCGAACATGCTGGTCCGCTCCGGCACCGGGTAGGCAGCCACCACGGACACGACCGCGGACACGCCGGTCGAGATCGCGAGCAGCGCCAACGCGCAGCCGAGCGCCGGCGCCGCGTGCACCCAGCCGCCGGTGAGCGCAGCGACCACGACCACGAACGCCAGCAGCACCGGCACGACGACCACGGCCACCGCGATGTCGCCGGCCAACAGGTCGCGGCGGGCGTCGCGCGGATCGGTGCCACTCGCCAGCAGCACCCACGTCGCGCTGCCGTCGAGCCCGAACCGGTTGGCACCGGCGAGGCCCGCGAACAGCGCGATGCCGCATGCCACATAGACCAGCGGCGCGAGATCGCTGCGGGTCAGGCCGCCGCCGGCCAGCAGGGGGCCGAGCGGGATCAGCACCGGCACCCCGATGCTGGTCACCAGAGCGACCATGCGCTTGGGTTCGCGCACGAGATAGCGCAGGTCCTTGGCGACCAGAGCACCCACCCGACCGGCGGGCAGCCACAGCCCGCGCGGCACCAGACCGGTCTCCCGGCGTCGACGCGAGCCGCTGCGGTCCGGGCGCTCCAGCCCGCGGCGCACCGCCCGTTCCCACACCACCAGCAGGACCGCGATCACCACCGCAGCACCCGCCAGCGAGGCGAGCGCGGTCGGCAGGGGCTGCGTCGGCGCCGCCGCCAGCCAGCCGGCGGGCGTCCAGCGCAGCGGTGCCGCCAGACCGTGCAGCGCATCCTCACCGACGCGCGATCCGCGCGTGCTGCCGTCACCGGTGACCACCCGGAGCAGCGGGTTGATCAGCTGGAACGACAGCGCCACCACCGCGGACAGCGCCACGCCGAGGTCGCGACCGCGCCGCGAACGCAGCAGCCCGGACAGCAGTGCCGCGACCGCCCGGCTGGCGCTGACACACAGCGCGAGCAGCAGGACCACGGCCACCAGCCCCACGACGTACGACGTGGGGCTGGTGACGACGGCGGGCAGCAGACCTGACGCCGCCAGCAACGTGGCGACCGGCGGCACGCCCACCAGCGCGCCGACACCCATGACGGTGAGCAGCTGGCGGCGCGTCAGCGGCAGCAGCGCCAGACGCGAGGGGTCGAGCAGGTCGTCGCTGCTGAAGGTGAGGATCGGCAGGACCACCCAGCCGGCGACGAGCGACGAGAACAGCACCACCGCGAGGTCACCGGGGAGGACGCCGTGCCCGCGGGAGACGGCAAGCCCGACGAAGGCCGCGACCGAGGCGCCGAGACCCATGACGAGTCCGAGGACGAAGCCGACCCGTCGTGCGACGGCACCCGCTCCGCCGCGCAGCGACCCGCGCAGCAGCGCAAGTCGCAGACGCACCGCGACGCCCGCGACCGCCCAGGTGCTCAGGTCTGCCCCAGCCAGTCCAGCGACTCGTGCCCGGTCGCGCCACCACCGACGAGCTCGACGAAGACCTGCTCGAGCGGGCGGCCGGCGCGCAGCTCGTCGACGGTGCCGGCTGCGAGCACCCGACCGGCCGCCATGATGGCCACCTCGTCGCAGAGTCGTTCGACCAGCTCCATCACGTGGCTGGAGAACACGACAGTGCCGCCTCGACGGGTGAAGGCGCTGAGCACGTCCCTGATGGTGCGTGCCGACACCGGGTCCACGGCTTCGAAGGGCTCGTCGAGGAACAACACCGCGGGGTTGTGCAGCAGAGCGGCGGCAAGGGCGACCTTCTTGCGCATGCCAGTGCTGTAGTCGACGACCAGCTGGTTGTCCGCGTCGGCGAGGCCGAGCACGTCGAGCAGCTGGCCGGCGCGGCTGTCGACCTCCGAGCTGTCCATGCCGCGCAGCCGACCGGTGAAGGTCAGCAGCTCGCGGCCGGAGAGCCGCTCGAACAGTCGCAGCCCCTCGGGCAGCACACCCATCCGGGTGCGGGCCAGCAGCGGCTGGGACCAGACATCGATGCCGTCGACCCGGGCCGCGCCCAGGTCCGGACGCAGCAGCCCGGTGACCATGGCGAGGGTGGTCGTCTTGCCAGCCCCGTTGGGTCCGACGAGGCCGAAGAACGCGCCACGTCGCACGTCGAGGTCGACCCCGGCGACGGCGACCACCTGACCGAAGCGCCTGGCCAGGCCGCGGACCTGCACCGCCATCGATCGCTCGTACTCGCTGGACTGCACCCGCGGAAGCCTAGGTGTCGGTCCGGCGGCACGGGCCTCCGGCGTGACGGACAATGGTCGGATGACCGACGGGCCCCTGATCGTGCAGTCCGACAAGACTCTCCTGCTCGAGGTCGACCACGAGCTGTCCGGGGAGTGCCGCCGGTCGATCGCGCCGTTCGCCGAGCTCGAGCGCTCACCGGAGCACGTGCACACCTACCGCCTCACCCCGCTGGGGCTGTGGAACGCGCGGGCCGCCGGTCACGACGCCGAGCAGGTCGTGGACGTGCTGCTGAAGTACAGCAGGTACGCCGTACCGCACGCGTTGCTCGTCGACGTCGCGGAGACGATGGCGCGCTACGGCCGGCTGCGGTTGGAGAAGCACCCGGTGCACGGGCTAGTGCTCATCACCACCGACCGGGCGGTGCTCGAAGAGGTCATCCGGTCGAAGAAGGTCGCACCCTTGCTGGGTGAGCGGGTGGACCCCGACATCGTGGCTGTGCATCCCTCCGAACGCGGCCACCTCAAGCAGGTGCTGCTCAAGCTCGGCTGGCCGGCGGAGGACCTCGCGGGCTACGTCGACGGCGAGGCCCATGCGATCGGCTTGGTGACCGACGGCTGGGTAATGCGGCCCTACCAGACCGAGGCGGTCGAGGGGTTCTGGCACGGCGGCTCCGGGGTCGTGGTGCTGCCCTGCGGTGCCGGCAAGACGATCGTCGGCGCTGCGGCGATGGCGAAGGCCGGCGCGACAACGCTGATCCTGGTCACCAACACGGTGGCCGCGCGGCAGTGGCGCAGCGAGCTGCTCAAGCGGACCACGCTGACCGAGGACGAGATCGGCGAATATTCTGGTGCCCGTAAGGAGATCCGGCCGGTCACCATCGCGACGTACCAGGTCATGACCACGCGGCGGAAGGGTGTCTACACCCACCTCGAGCTCCTCGATGCCCGCGACTGGGGCCTCGTGGTCTACGACGAGGTGCACCTGCTGCCGGCGCCGATCTTCCGGATGACCGCCGACCTGCAGGCCCGACGGCGTCTGGGCCTGACCGCAACGCTGGTCCGCGAGGCCGGCCGCGAGGGTGACGTGTTCTCCCTCATCGGACCCAAGCGCTATGACGCACCGTGGAAGGACATCGAGGCGCAGGGCTACATCGCGCCGGCCGACTGCATCGAGGTGCGGGTCACGCTGTCGGAGTCCGAGCGGCTGGCCTACGCCGTGGCCGAACCCGAGGAGCGCTATCGGTTTGCTTCCTGCGCGATGTCCAAGACGCACGTGGTGGAACAGATCGTCGAGCGGCACCGCGGTGAGCAGATGCTGGTGATCGGGCAGTACCTCGACCAGCTCGACGACCTCGGTGCTCGCCTCGACGCTCCGGTCATCAAGGGCGACACGACGGTCAAGGAGCGCGAGCGGTTGTTCGAGGCGTTCCGCACCGGCGAGGTCTCGCTGCTGGTCGTGTCGAAGGTCGCGAACTTCTCCATCGACCTGCCCGAGGCGGCGGTCGCCGTGCAGGTGTCGGGGACCTTCGGCTCGCGGCAGGAGGAGGCTCAGCGGCTCGGCCGGGTGCTGCGCCCCAAGGCCGACGGCCGCACCGCGCGGTTCTACGCCGTCACCTCCCGCGACACCGTCGACCAGGACTTTGCCGCGCACCGGCAACGGTTTCTCGCCGAGCAGGGTTACGCCTACCGCATCGTCGACGCCGACGACCTGCCGTCCCTGGATGCGCCCAGCTAGAGGCGGCACCGACGCTCCGGGCTCACACGGTAGGCGTTGACTACCCGCGCCCGGCCCGGTCGGGCGGCGCGACCAGCGCGCTACCCGGTCCGAGGCTGGGGCTTGAAGCGGCGGACCTCGTGGGGCCAGCCGCATGCCTCGGCAACCTTGCCTGCCCACATCGTGGCGGCCTCGTCATCTGCCACGTCCACGATGGCGAACCCACCGAGGAACTCCTTGGTCTCCACGTAGGGCCCGTCGGTGATCACCACGGCGCCACCGGTGGGGTCGGCGCTGTAGACCGGGCCGTCCTCCTCCTCCAGTCCGCCCGCGAAGACGTACACCCCGGCAGCCTTCATCTCGGCCACGACCGCCATCGCGAGCGGTCCGCGCCGACGGAACCACTCATCGGGGTGGTCCCCGACCCACTGTTGATTGAAGTACATGAGGTACTCGGGCATGTCCGCTCCCTCTCTCGTGGCGGACCCAGTGGACCGTCCTTGTCTACCCCACGAACGGCGACAGGCGAATCCGACACGGCCGTCGGCCCGGTCCACGGGTCAGACGAGGGTGAAGCGGACTTCGACGGTGGCAGTGACGCTGCCGGTGCCTGGCTCGACCGGCATCGACGCCCTCGTGGCCACCACCATCACGTCGCCGGACTGCCTCCCCCCGCCGCCGTACGACGGTGCGTGCACGATCTCGCGGACCTCGCCAACGGCACGACCGGCGAGCCCGGCCAGCTGCTCCGCCTGGTGCCGGGCATCGGAGAAGGCCGCAGCGCGGGCGGCATCGGTCGCAGCCGCAGGGTCGGACACGGCAAGCCCCACGGACTGGACCCGCGCCGCGTCTCCCCCGGCCGCGACCACGTGGGCGAGAACGCCGCCGGCTGACGCCAGGTCGTGCAGAATGACGGCAAGGCCGAGCCACGCGCGGAAGCCCGACGGCCGGCCCTGGTTGTCGTAGTTGTTCTGCACCGACATGTCGGTGCTGCACAGGTCGCCGTCGGTGAGGCCGGCTGCTCGAGCCGCCGCCGCCATCGCAGCCAACGAGTCACCCGCGGAGGTCAAGGCCGTGGCCACGTCAGCGCCGATGGCCTCTGCTGCCAAGGACGCCTGCAGCACGTCGGGCAGGACGGTGGCGCTGCCCTGACCGGTCACCTGGATGACACCGGGCATCGTCGCGGCAGAGTCATGATCGGCGGAAGACATCCGGCGACGCTATCGCTCAGCAGCGAGTCTCAGGCCGGCTGCTCCTCCGGCACGACCCGCCGGGTGCGCCACAGCCACGCCGCCATCACCAGCGGTGCGACCAGCACGATCACGGTGATCAGGAAGCCGACCCATGGCGGCAGACCACCTGAGGAGGAGGTGGTGCAGGTCTCGGCCACCGAGGTGGAGGAAACGTCCGGAGCCGGCGGGGTGGCCGTGGACGTCGAGGTGCAGAAGCCGCTGGAGGTGGAGGTTCTAGCTGCCACCGTGGCAAAGATGCCCAGGCCTGCGTAGCCGAAAGGCCACACCAGCACGCCGAGCAGCTTGTCCCGCAGCCGCCAGCTCGGCGACACGAACAGGAAAGCGCCGCCGACGAGCCAACCGACGCCGAAGAAGAACCCGCCGAACAGCAGCAGGAACAGCGCGAGCGGGTCGCGCACGCGCTGGAAGGCGGTCGGGCCGGGCCGTCTGCCGCCGTACGGCGGGTAGCCGGTGGTCGGCACCTGCCAGGGCGAGCCCTCCGGGGAGACCTCGGCGGCCACGATGGCCTCCGGTGCCCCGAGCCGGTCGAGGACGTTGCGCACCGCGGCCTCCGTCGGCGCTCCCCCGGGGGTGTCGGTCTCCGGCAGAGCCCCGAGGGCGTCGGTGATGTGATCGCTGACCTCCGCCATCAGCTCGGCCCGGCGCTCGGGGGTCAGCGGCGAGCCCAGAACAGCCGATTGCAGCCGGCCGAGGTAGTCGCGGACAAGGGCCTCGGCCCGGGGGTCAGAGCTCACTGCGGTCACCTCGTGGGTCGATCCGGTTGTCATCATGAGCCTCTCGGTCGCCTGCAGCCGGGGCGTTCGGCTGCAGCAGGTGGTCGACGGCGTCGCGGAACCGCGACCACTCGTCGGTGAACGCGGCAAGGGCCCCGCCGCCTGCCGGGGTGAGCCGGTAGTACTTGCGCGGCGGCCCGGCCGCCGACTCCTGCCAGGTGGTCGTCACCAGACCGTCCCGACGCAACCGGGAGAGCAGGGGGTAGATGGTGCCTTCGCTGGTGACCAGGCCGTCGACCTCGGACAACCGTCGGACGAGCTCGAAGGCGTACTCCGGTGAGCCGGCCAGGACGGCGAGCACGCAGTACTCGATGGTGCCGCGGCGCAGCTGCGTCAGCACGTTTCGTGCGTCACCGGGTTCCATGCATCACAAGGTAGCGGGTGATCCGAGGCACCGCAAGGGTCAGCACCGTTCTGAGAAGGCGCAGCGATCCGACAGTTGGAGCCCAGACACCTCACAGGGAGGCGGGTGAGTGTGAGGGTGACCCATCACCGCCGCACCGACGAGGAGAGGCACATGACTGCGCACCTGCTGGACGACGCCGCACCGAGCACCGAGGTCAGGACCGACGCTGAAGGTCTGGCCGAGCGCCTCGCCGAGCACGTCGTGGCGGGCGCCCTGGTGCGCAAGTCGGTGACCGACCCGGTGCCGTTCGCGGTCTGGTGGCGGGTGGCCGACGCCCTGCGCGCCAGCCGCGGCGACCCCGTCGACGCTCTTGGCGAGATCGACACCACGATGGCGGCCCTGCGCCTGGCCACGGAGAAGGCCCCCGCCGTGAGCTCCACGACGCCGATCCCGCGCTACGCCGTCGACGGCTACGAGCTGCCGCGCGCGAGGGTGCTGGTGGCCCGGCTGTTGTTCTCCCCCGCGGCGACCTCCCCCACCCTGCTGCAAGTCCGCCTCGCCCGCCTGCGCCGCGCTCTCGCCGACGCCTAGGCCCGATGACCGGACGGGGCTAGCGTCGCCGGGGTGACGCCCGAGCGCTCGACGCCGGCCAGCACGAGCGACTGGTCGCGGCTGGTGCGGGCAGTCGGCAGCCAGGCCGATAACGACACGGTCGAGCAGACCGGCGCCGATCTCGTCCGGCGATGGGGCGAGTCCCACCGCGGCTATCACAACCTGCGGCACCTCACCGAGGTGCTCGACAGCATCGACCTGCTCGCGAGCGAGGCGGGCGAGCCCGACCGGCCCGACCGGCCCGACGCTGTCCGGCTCGCCGCGTGGTTCCACGACGCGGTCTACGACCCCGGCGCCACCGACAACGAGCGCCGCAGCGCCGAGCTCGCCATCGAGGTCCTCACCCGTCTCAGCGTCCCCCCAGAGACGACCGCCGCCGTCGACCGACTCGTGCGCATCACCTCTGACCACGTCGCACCACCGGACGACCGTGATGCTGCCGTCCTGTGCGACGCCGACCTCGCGGTGCTCGCCGCCGAGCCGGCCCGCTACACGTCGTACGTCGCTGGGGTGCGCTCCGAAAACCATCAGCTGACCGAGGCGACGTTCGCCGCGGGACGCCATGCAGTGCTGCGGACGCTGCTCGACCGACCAGCGCTGTTCTCGACCGAGCACGGCCGCGCGCACTGGGAGACAGTGGCGCGGTCCAACATGCAGCGCGAGCTGGTAGCACTCGAGGACGGAGATTCCCTTACTCCGCCTGGTGCCGCACCGCATCCCGCGCCGCCGCCAACCGTCGCGCCTCGAACGACACCAGGGCCACCATCGTCACTGTGAGCAGGGCAAGAGCGGCCAGCGCCGGCACCCGGCCGGCGATCGGGATGAGCAGGAGCAGCAGGGCGACCGCCGCCAGCCGCTGCCGGTTCCACCCCACGGCAGCGCGTCGCCGAGGTCATGGTGCGCAGTGTCGGACACGAAGCCGAGCACCTTATTCAGCGCCAGCGCCGAGTAGACGATGCCGAGCAGCATCGGGAAGTGCAGGTAGGTGTAGGAGTCGCGGGCCAACCGGGTGCGGTCGTCACCGGTGAGCCGGGTGAGGACGCGTTCGGCGACGAGGGCGACAACGTCGAAGTAGACCCACGACAGCGTCAGGGACACCGCGAGGCCGCAGAGCGCGGCGACCACCACCGGCCAGGTGAGGGGCTCGCCGGTGACGCCGGCGCCGATCGCCACCACGGACTCACCGCCGCCCACAACGCCACCTGCCAGCGCGGTGACACGAGAGCACCGACAACGAGCAAGGAGTTGGCCGACAACGCTGGTACCGCAGTCACGTACAGCCGACGGCGCAACGCCGGCTGGCGTAGCAGAGGGCCAGCACCAGCGCGGCGCGCAGCCCTACAGTCCCGACGTGGCCATCGGGCCGGGTGCCGAACGCGTCCGGCACCGCCAGCGCCGAGACGAACAACGCGCCCATCGCGAGCACCATGCAGGCCCGCAGCAGTGCTTCGTCGGCCCGGGCCTGGTTGCCCAACCAGGCGTACGCCGTCCACGCGAACCACATCAGCGCGAGGAGCACGAGACCGTGGAACAGTCCGCGGGCGCTCGGGTCGCCGGCCATCAGCGCCGTCACCTGCGTCAGCGCGAACACGAACACGAGGTCGAACAACAGCTCGAGGGTCGTGACCCGATGGAACGCGTCGGTCGCCCGCACACCGAAGGCAGCAGGCAGCGTCACGGCGGCACTCTTGCATCTCTTCGGCGGTGCGTCACGGGCCCGGCGATCAGTGCCGTTGGCGTAGACCGGACGCCAGCAGCCGGGTGATCAGCTCACGACCGCTGACCGGCACTGCGCCGGCATCGACGGCCGCATCCCGAAGCTCCTCGGGCAGGTCGTAGTGGTCGCCCTGGAACGCCCGCCGCGGGATGCGCAGGCGTGCGGCCACCTCGTGCAGCTCGTCGTAGGACGTGTCACTGACGAGGTGGCACCACAGCCTGCCGCGCAGTGGCCAGATCGCGGGGTCGACCAGCACCGTCATGCCGCGATGGTGCCCCATGTCGGCCAGGATGTACGGGTGGACGACGCGCTGCTGGAGGCTCGGGCCCGGGTGCTGCACGACCTCGTGGCGCGCGGGTGCGACACGGCGGCGGCGGTGTCGCTGCTCGACGATGCGGTGACCGCACGGCGGTGGTGGGTCGAGCAGTGGCCGGCCGGGGCGGCGTACGTCACCTGCCTGGTGGCGCAGGACGTGCAGGAGGTCTTGCTCGAGCCGGTGGGCCGATGGCCGGCGTGCACGGTGGCCCACCAGGACCGTGGGGACACCGATCCGGGGCACGAGCTGCGGGTCGCCCCCGACCTTAGCGAGGACCCGCACTGGGTGTGCGAGGCAGCCGGCGTGGTCGTCGGTCCGGTCGGAGGCCTGCCCAGCGACTGACTGCGGCGCCTTGCTGGTGGCCTCGCTGTGGACGAACTGTTGCCTGTGCACAACTTCTGAGGCTGCCGCGGCGAACTCCCTACTGTCAGGACGGTCAGCAATTCCGCCGATCCGCCGATCCGCCTCGACCCTGGAGGTCACCATGACCGCGTTCCGCGTCACCCCCGCCGAGCTGCTCGGCCTGTCCCAGCAGGTGCAGGGGACAGCCGGCTCCATCGACTCCGAGCTCGCCACGTTGCGCGGTCGGGTCGTGCCGATCAGCAGCAGCTGGACGGGTCAGGCGCAGGACCGTTTCCAGACGCTGTACGACGAGTGGAACCGCAGCGCCCGCGCGCTGCAGGAGGCGCTGGGTGGCATCAGCCAGCTTCTCGCGCAGGCCGGCCAGACCTACGACGAGGCCGAGCGCCGCATCGCGGGCAGCTTCACCGGTCGCTGACCTACGGCCTTCCCGACACCTGGTCGTCGACCACGGCAACGGTTGCGTCACGATGATCCCCCGCACTGGCCCCGCCGGCTGCCGGTCCGGCACGGTGGGGCCCCAGGTAGACCACGGGGGACGGGGACGGAGATGCCAAGCACCACGGCGGGACCGGACGACACTGTTGCCGTCCCCACCGCGGACGGTGGACATCTGACGATCGCCGCACTCCGGCACCGGCCACGCCAGGCCGGTCTGGTCCTGCTGCTAGCAGCTCTCGTGTCGGCCTCCGCAGTCGTCGGACCGCTGTACTCCAGGGCGTCGGAACAATCCGTCCTCGCCTCGTCGGTCCATGACGACCCCGCGGGCAGCGCCCTTGTCGTGAGCACCACCCCGACGACCGCCAGCACGCGACCGCCGGCCCCACCGCCCCGGCTGGCGACGACAGTGCGGTCGGTGCTGCCCACGGCCTATGGCCCCCCGGTGCTCACGTCGTCGGTCGACGTCACGACCTCCACCGTCGGGACCGAGACGGACCACGCGGCGCTGAGGAGTGGCGCAGCACCAGGACGTCTCGTCAGCCGCAGTGCAGTCTGCCGCCACCTGCACCTGGTAGCCGGCCGGTGCCTGCGAGCGGGCGGAGAGGTCCTCATCGATGTCCAGCTCGCCCGCCGCTGGCAGGTGTCGCCCGGCTCGCCACTCATGGTCATCCCCTCCGCGTCCACGACCAGCACAGGTCCGGCCCGCCTGCAGGTCGTCGGCGTCGTAGACCCCCCCGACCGCACGTCGACGTACTGGGCGATCACGGGCAGCACAGGCACCGACGGAGCCGTGACCGACCTCTACGCACAGGCAGCAACAGTCGCTGCGGTGGGTGGTGCCGCCATCCGGACCAGCGCCATCTTTCCTCTGACAGCACAAGGGATCCGGCTCGACCGGGTCGACGCGGTGCGGGTTGCGGTCCCACGCGCCGACGAGCTGGCCCACACCGTGAACGCAACCGCCACGAGCGGTGTGGCTGCCGTGCTCGACCGGGCCGCCGCGGACGTGGCCACCGCCACCACCATCGCGCCGCTGCTGGCCGTGCAGCTGGCTGTGCTGGGCATCGTGGTACTCGGCTTCGTGTGCGCGGCGGTCACCGAAGCGCGGCGTCCGGAGATCGCACTGGCCCGGCTGCGGGGGCACGGCACGCGCGGCGCCCTGGCCATGCTGCTGCGCGAGCTCGGCTCTCTCGTCGCCGTCGGCGTCCTCGTCGGCATGGCGAGCGGCTGGCTGCTCGCGGTGCTGGCCGCGCGGGAGTGGCTGGCCGACGGGGTGACCCTGGAGCTGCGTCCTCCCGTGCTGCTCGCCGGCGTCGCCGCACTGGTCGTCGGCCTGGTGGTCGTCGTGGTAACCGGGTTGCCGACACTGCGCCAACCGCTGACCGCGCTCCTGCGCACGGTGCCGCCTCGCGCCTCGGCTCTGCGGGTGGGCGCGGTCGAGGGCGCAGTGCTGGCGCTGGCGGCGGCCGGTTTCGTCACCCTCGTCGCTGGCGGCGGCGGACCCGTCGCCTTGCTGGCACCCGAGCTGCTGGCGGTCGCGGGCGGTCTCCTGCTCGGCACCGTTGTCGTGCCGCTCTGCTCGGCGCTGGCTCGCCACCACCTCAGTCGAGGCACGGTGTCGTCCGCACTGGCGGCGGTGCAGCTGGCCCGACGCCCGGCCCTGCGGCGACTCGTCGCGATCGTGACGGTCGCGACTGCGCTGCTCGTCTTCACCGTCGACATCGCCGCCGTCGCGGCCCGCAACCGCAGCGACGCTGCCCAGGTCGAGACCGGGGCGCCGGTCGTGCTGCACGTCGCGGTGGCCAGCCCGCGTGACCTCCGACGGGCGGTGCTGGCGGTCGACCCGACCGGGGCTTTCGCGACGCCGGTCGTCACGGTGTCGTCGGCGACCGACGCCGGCCCACGGACGACCGCCGTGGAGCCCAACGCCTTCGCCCGCTTCGCGCAGTGGACCCAGCCCGCCGTCGGACGAGCAGCGGTGCGCCGGCTGACCGCGTCGGTGCGTCACCTGCCACTTGCCGTGCACCTCACCGGCGACCAGGTGGCCGTCACGGCCGCCGTCCGGCTCGCCGCGGCCCCGACCACTCCCGGCGGCCGACCACCGGCGCTCAAGCCGGTGCATCTGCTACTCGGCGTGGAGCGCGCAACCGGCGGCGGGGTCGTCGACGTCGACCTCGGGGTGGTGCCGCAGTCAGCACCAGCCGGTCCAATGCGCTACCGGGCCCCGATGCCCTGCACCGCCGGGTGCCTGCTGCGGCGAATCACCGTCGCACGCACGTTCGGCGACTTCCAGGAGGCCGAGGTCCGGCTGACGGTGACCGCACTGGCCGACGGCGCAGGCTCGGCCCTGACACCGGTCGACCTCGACGCCCGCGAGGGAGCATGGGTCGGTGCGACGTCGGCCGGTGAGGCCCGCAGCAACGTCAACGTCTTGGGTGGTCGCACGCTGCAGGCCGTCGCCGACTCCTTCGGACCTCCGGTCTCGGTGCAGCGCGGCGACCGGCCCGCCGCGGCTGCGGCCGTAGCCACCGGCGAGCTGCCCCGCGCCGCCGGCGATACGCACGACGGCCGTCAGACCACCGCTGCCGCCCCCGACCTGACCGGCGTCGACACCGGGTTCCTCCTTGTCGGGCGGGTCAGGGTCGTGCCCCGGTCGGGTGCCCGCGGCGTCGTCGTGCCGTTGGCGGCGCTGGCCTCCGGGGCTCCCGGCGCCAGCGGCAGGACGGCGTACGACGTGTGGCTCGCGGCGGACGACCCGGCGCGTGAGCAGCAACTGCGGGCGGCGCTCGCCGGACGTGGCGTGACGGTCACCGGACGGGACACCACGGCGCGGCACGCCGCGGCACTCGGTCGGCGGGCCTCGGCCGTGGCTCTGAAGATCGCCATCCCCCTGGGCGTCCTCGCGTTGCTCCTCGGCGCGGCCGGGTTGTTGGTCGGGGCGGCGACCTCGCGGGCGGCTCGAGCGCGGGACCTGTGGGGACTGCGCCTGACCGGAGTCCCGGCCGCCGTGGTCCGGGTGGCGTGCGTGCGTGAACAGCTGACCGTGGCCGCCCTCGGCGCTGTGACCGGCGCTGCGCTCGGTCTGGTGGCGGCAGCCGCCTCGTTGCCGTCCCTGCCGCAGGCCGACGCGAGGTTCGGACTCGCTTCAGCCCCGGGCAGGTCGACCCCGGTGGACCTCACGGTGCCGTGGACTGCCGTGCTCGTTTCCGGGGTCCTGGGCCTGGTGCTGCTGCTGACGACGGCTGTCGTGGTGGGCAGGGCGCTGGCGTCGGCCGCCGACTCCCCCGCGACGCGGAGGGTCGCGTGAGAGCCGGCTCAGCTCCATTCGCGGGGCTGCGGTTGGCGGTTGCCGGCCTGTGGTTCCGCCGCAGCACCGCTGTCATCGTGCTGGCGCTGGCCACCGTGGCGAGTGCCGCGGCGGTGGTCGCGCCGCTCTATGCCCAGGCCGCCGAGGAGTCGATTCTGCGCAACACCCTCACCGGGGCGAGCGCCTTCGACCGGTCGGTGCACATCGCCGTCCCGAGCGCGGGTGGTGGGGTGACGCAGCAAGCGCAGACACCGGGCTTCGCTCTGCGCGCCGCGCATCGGTTGCTCGCCCACCCCGGCTTCGGCACCGCCGTCGTGTCGCTGCAACGCCCAGCGAGCACCGACCCGGTCTACCTTCCCGCGGCCGGACCGTTCGCCGGTGGCGGCGTCGCGGGTGCACTGGTCGAGCGGGCCGATGCCTGTCCCCAGCTGCGACTCGTGTCGGGGCGCTGCCCGAGCCGACCCCTCGAGGTGATCATGTCGCGCCGCAGCCTCGCCTTGATCGGTGCGTCGGTCGGACAGACGCTGCGGCTTGCGGTCCTGTTGGGCGACGGCACCCCGCTCACGGTCGCCGTGGTCGGCGCCTACGACCCTGTGCCGGTCGACAACGCCGTGTGGGTGGGGCGGCCGTGGTTTACCGCGTTCTTCCCGCACTCCTTCCCGCGCGGCCTCGGCGAGGTCCCCCCGACTGCCGACCCGGCGTTCCTCGGGCCGGGCAGCGCCGACCCGGCCGAGATCAACGCCTACGTCGTCGACGTACCGCTGAACCCCCAGCGCATCACCCTCGCCGACACCGCCCTCGTACGGCGCCAGGTCGCGCGCACCACGGTCGTGCTCACCCGCGACGGGCTGAGCACCGAGTCGCGCATCCCGAGCGTCCTGGACCGGGCGGCTGTCGGCCGGTCACTGGTGCGGGTTGCCGCGCCGTTGGCGGTCACCCAGCTGGTGCTGCTGAGCTGGTGGACGTTGTACCTCGTGGTCGGCTCGGCGACCGAGGAGCGCTCGCCCGAGCTGGGTCTGGCCCGGCTGCGCGGGCTCGCACCGCGACAGACCCGGACCTTCGGCCTGGCTGAGGTGTTCCTGCTGCTGCTGGTGGCGGCACCATTGGGCACGGTGCTGGGCTGGCTGCTGGTGCGCGCGGCCGCGGGCCGGGTGTTTGCTCCGGGCACGGTCGTCACTCTGACCTCGACAAGTCTGTCCGTCGTGCTGACCGTGGCGATCGCCTCGCTCGGTGGACTGCTGACGGCCGCCCTCGCGGCCCGGACGGTCCTGCGTCGGCCGGTGTCCGAGCTGCTGCGTCGCGTCCCGCCGCGTCGGGCCGGCCGCGGCGCTGGCATCGTCGAGGCGGTCGTGGTGGTGCTCGCGATCGCCGGGGTCGTCCAGCTGGCGAGTGACCGCGGCGGCCGCCCCAGCCCGGTCGCGCTGCTCGGCCCGGGCATGATCGCCGTCGCCGGCGGCCTGCTTGCCGGGCGGTTGCTGGTGCGCGTGGCCCGGCGCCGTACGACGGCAGCTCTGGCACGCGGCCGCGTCGCGGGGGTCGGCGGCTGGGCGGCGATCGCGCGCCGACCCGGCACCGCCCGCATCGCTTCGGTCGTCGCCGTGGCCACCTGCCTGCTGCTGGTAGGAGTGCAGGCGTGGTCGGTCGCGGAACGCAACCGGCACGAGCGGGCCGCGGCCGAGACCGGTGCCGAGGTGGTGCTGCACGTGCTCGCTCCCGGCCCGGAGTCGTTGCTCCGTGAGGTGCGCGCGGCCGACCCCGGCGGGACCTATGCGATGGCCGCGGTGGCCGTGCGCTCGAGCAACCAGCAGGCGCAGCTGCTGGCGGTCGACGCGAGCCGGGCTGATCGGGTGGTCGCCTGGGGTGCGCCCAGGGCCCGGCCGACTCGCACGCTCCGGTCGGTGCTGCTACCACCGCTGCCGGCCCCGTTGGCGGTGAACGGCGGACGCCTCACCGTGGACCTGGACGCGCAGTCGGTCACCTCGCCGTCGCCGTTGCTCCTGACGGCTCGGGTCGGGTGGGACGCCACCCCGGCGTCGCGATCGGAGCGGGTGACGCTCGGACCGGTCGCTGTCGGGCCACGCACCTACTCAGGTGCGCTGCCCAGTGGCTGCACCGCCGCGACCCGGTGCCGGCTCGCAGCGCTCGGCTTCAGCCACGCCGGCATCGACCTCGCGAACGCGGACGCCACGGTGGTCGTGACCTCGATCGAGGGCGCGCCGCTGGGCGGTGCCGGCACCGCGGTGGGCGACTGGCGGCCGGGCTCGCCGACGTTGGGCGGCCCTGTCGTCACCGTCGGCTCGACTCCCCCGGGACTGCTCGTGCGCCTGCGTGCACGGGGCGGCCCCGTTGCCGAGGTCGTGCATGGTGACTCGCCCGACCCGTTGCCCGCGTTGGTGACCGCGGGTGTCGCCCGGGTCGGCACGACCACCGGGCTCGGTGGTGAGTCGTCCCGGTTCGCGGGCGGGGCGCGGGCGGCGTACCTCCCCTCTCTCGGACCCGATGCGGTGCTCGTCGACCTCGCCCTCGCCGCAGCACTCACCGAGAACCCGGACGTCGGCGACCGTGAGGTATGGCTCTCCAAGCTCGACCTGGGAGCCGAGCGGCGGCTCCGCAGCCGTCTGGCCCAGCACGGCATCACCGTCACCAGCCGCGACACCCGGGCGCAGCTGGAGCGCACCTACGCCGAGGACGGCGCCGTGCTCGCGCTGCGACTGCTGCTGGTCTGCGGGGCTGCGGCCGTCCTTGTCGCGGTGGGTGCCCTGCTGGTGTCGGCGTACGTCGGTCGGCGGCAGCGCGCCTACGAGGTCGCGGCGTTACGGGTCGTCGGTATCCGTCGCCGTACCCTGCGTCGCCTGCTGCTCGTCGAGAACGTCGGTGCCTTGCTGGTGGCCCTGGGGTCTGGCGCAGCCGCTGCAGCGGTCGCCGTACGCGTGCTGCTGCCGGCCCTGCCGCAGTCGGACGTGACGCCGAGCTTCGCGCCGGTGCGCTTCGCCCCTGCCTGGCCCGTCGCGGGCGCCACCCTCGGTGGGCTCGCCGTCCTCCTCGTCGCGGTCGGCCTCACGGTCGCCGCCCTGCAGTTGCGCAGCGGTCGCCCGGACCGGCTGCGGGAAGGAGTCCGATGACCGGGATCCCGGTGTCGTGCCACGGCCTGGTGCACATCTATCGGCTGGAGGGCAACGACGTGGTGGCATTGGCCGGTGTCGACCTCGACGTCGCGGCCGGTGAGGTCGTCGGGCTGCTCGGACCCTCCGGTTCGGGCAAGTCGACGCTGCTCAACCTGTGTGCCGGACTGCTGCGCCCGAGTGCCGGCCGGCTGACCGTCGGCCGGCACGAGATCGCGCGCACCGACGAGCGCGGGCTGGCCCGGATGCGCGCCGAGGACGTCGGAGTGGTGCTGCAGGGGGCTCTGCGCAACCTGCTGCCCTATGCCTCGCCGGTCGACAACGTGCGCTTCGCCCAACGCGGTGCGCGGGCGGTGCGGCGGCGTGGCCGGGACGACGGGGCGAGCCGCGACGTCACGCTGCTCGAACCCCAGGAGGTGCTCGACCTGGTGGGGTTGGCCGACCATGCCCGCACGGCGTTGCCCGCCCTGACCCCTGGTCAGCGCCAGCGTCTTGCGGTGGCCGTCGGTCTGGCCGCGCAGCCCGGCTTGCTGCTGCTCGACGAGCCCACCAGCCAGCTCGACCACGAGGGCCGCGACGAGGTGCTGGCCGCGGTCGCCGGCGTCAACCGCGACCTCGGCACCACGGTGGTGGCCGTTACCCACGACCCGGATGTCGCCGCACGGCTGCCGCGCACCGTGACGATCCGCGACGGCCGGGTGGGTGCCGAAGGTCGTCGCGGCGAGGACTTTGCCGTCGTCGGCAGGGACGGCTCGCTCACCCTGCCGCCGGACGTGCTCGAACGGGTGCCGCCCGGCTCGCTGCTCAAGGTGACGATCGTCGAGGACGACTCGGTGCGCCTGGACCGCACCGACCGCGGAACTCACGACGAGGACGGATCGCGATGACCGAGCTCGAGGCGACCGATGTGCACGTGACGTACGGCGACCAGCACGCCTTGGTCGGAGTGGACCTGGTGGCCCGGCCGGGCACGATGGTCGCGATCACCGGCCCCTCCGGTGCGGGAAAGACGAGCCTGGTGTGGGCGTTGGCCGGTTTGGTGCACCCCAGTAGCGGTGCAGTGCGCCTCGACGGCACCGCCCTGGGCGAGGCAGCCGGGTCGGCCGAGGGCCGCGACCGCACCAGCGCGGCCGGTGTCGTGCTCATCCCGCAGGACAACGCGCTGGCCGGCGTGCTCACCGCGCACGAGAACGTCCTGTTGCCGTTGCTGGCGGCCGGGGTAGAGGTCGGCGAGGCCGGTCGGCGTACGTCCGAGGCGTTGACCTCGGTCGGCCTCGGCGAGGCCGGCGACCAGCTGATCGAGGAGCTCTCCGGTGGCCAGCAGCAGCGGGTCGCGGTCGCGCGCGGCCTGGCCCAGCAGGGCAGCGTGCTGCTCGCCGACGAACCCACCAGCGAGCTGGACGCGGCCAACCGGGCCCGGGTCGTGCTGCTGCTGCGGGCCGAAGCCGCCCGCGGCGCGGCCGTCGTGCTCGCCACCCACGACCCGCAGGCCGCTGCCGAGTGTGATGCCGAGCTGCACCTCGACGCCGGCGTCGGCACCTGGGTGCGGCCGCAGCGGCACAGAATCGATGCCGGCGGGTTGTCCACAGCCGACGACTCCGCGGGGTCGTCTGTCGGTCGCCATCACCGACCGAGCGACGTCAGCTGAGATGCCGGAGCACCGTGCCGCCAGGCCGTTGAGAGCAGCGACCACCTTGCCCAGGGCGCCAGGGTTCGTATCAGCGGTGAGCCGAACAGTGGACACGACCCGCGGGCTGCCGCTCCCGGTCACAGAGGTCCGGACGTTGCGCCGAATCGGATGATGGTCCTCGGTCCGAGCTCGGACCACTGCACCAGCAGCGCGGGAACGGTGCAGGCCGCGGGCTCGCGTGGATGGAGAGCTCGGTAACGGTAGAACCGCACCCCTGCGCCGTAGCCGACGGGGTCTCGGTTGCCAGTCATGCCATGAGGGGGGTGACCCACAAGGAACCCTTGGACCGCGTCGACGCTGAGAGGCACCGCGTACCACGCCGTCCGTGTCAACGAACCGTCTGACGGACTCAGCCCGATACCGAGGCGCGACGGCCATCCCGAGGGTCTTCCCCGAAGCCGCTGGGCGCCGGGCGGCAAGGGCGCGAGGCGGAGGGTCCGCTCCGACTCCCGCGCCGCAGTGCGGAGGTTGTCGGCGTCGGTCGCTGGGTGAGTCTGAGGCGTTGACGTCGCCGACGGGACGCCGAACGCCTGGGGCGCCGGGGTCGAACCGGACGGTGACCCGTGGCTCCGCGTACCCGCGCTCGTACCCCCGCAAGCGGACAGCACGATCAGGAGAACAAGGCTTAACCCTGCCGCGAGTCGCTGGTCCATGCGGCACCTCGGTCGAGTTGTCCACGGGAGACGTTTCCGCGGAAACGCCTTTGCGTCGGAGCGCCACTTCTAGGACGGCAATTCGGACGGGCCGTGACCCCGCCTGCATAGGTCTGTCAAAGGGGGTCACGATCTCGGCGCGGCGGAGGAGGCTACGGGGTGGCGTCTCGCCAAGCTGATGGTCGGTGCCAAACGTGGAGTAGAAGATGTACGGGTGGTCACCACGCATCCCAGTCCCCAGGGCTTCGTGCAGACCAACACGGGATGGCTGCTGCTTCGAGGAAGGACGTGCAGTGGGGCCGAAGAACTTCTTCGCTGTCGGGACCAACATGGACGCCGAGTACCTCCGGCGAATTGTTCCAGGCGCGCTCAGATTGACGGTGGCTCGGCTGCCTGGTTACACCGTGCGATGGCATAAGCGCGCGGGGTCTGAAGGCAAGCTGGCCGCATACGAAACGAGTAACGGCAGGGACGCTGTATGGGGCGTCGTCTATCAACTCAGTCCGGCAGGCTTCCAGCTCATCGATGATGCCCAGCGTCATGCCCGATACGCCGAGAACCAAGTGAGAGTGATCGACAAAGACGGCAATCAGCACGAGGCGTCGGTCTACGTTGCCGAAGCTGACGTCATCGATGACTCCCTGAAGCCCACGCGCTCGTACCGGGACCCAATCGTAAGGGCCGCCCGTGCTAACGGGTTGCCGGATGACTACGTCGAGCAGTTGGCGCTGACACAGACCCTCGACTGAAGAATCCACGGTCGGCGAACGAGGCGCTTCGAGTATCACGAAGACGGGCCGCGCGGGGACCCGCTCGAAGCCGACCGCTTATCAGCCTGAGCGTGCGTCCGTTCGTTCGGTAATGCCGGATGCGGTGGCTTCTCTCCGCGGGCCGTCTCCGTTGTGCCGCGTGCCACCGGCGGCTTCGGTCAGCGGGCGTGCTTGCTCCGGCGCCGCGGCCGACGGCCGGCGACAAGAGCGAGGACACCGGCGCCGAGCAACGAGAGGCCGAGACCGAGGAGACGGGGTGCATCGCCACCGGTGTGCGGCAGCGCCGCGGGGTCGGCTGGGCTGCTGGGGGTGCTGGGGCTGCCGGGTGTCCCGGTGGTCGGCGTACGTCCGTGCTTGACGCCCCTGACGTGCACCTTCGCGGCATCGGCGGCACCGACCTGACGGCCGAGAACCCCGACGCCCAGCACCGGGCGGGCGGTCGCAGCGGCGTGGTTGACGAACGTCGCGTCGGCCACCATCGAACAGCTGCGGCTGCGGTGCTGGCCGGGTGCGAGCACCGGGACGGTCCACGAGCAGCCGGCCGCCAACGGGTCCGACACGACGACATCGTGCAGCGTGACGTCTCCGGTGTTGTGCACGGTCACCGTGAAGCGCACCTTGGCGCCGGCCGCCACGGAGTCGGAGTCGACCGTCTTGCGCACGACGACAGCCGGGTGCACGACGTCGAGCGTCGAGCTGTCTTTGGCCGTCGTCGGCTTGCCGAGCGGGTCGGTGCCGTCGGCGGTGGCCAGCGGGTGCAGGTCGTCCTGGGGCGCGGTGACGATGCAGCGCAGCACCACCTGCTGGCCGGGCGCGAGGTCACCGATGTGCGGGTCGCAGCCGGGCAGCGGGTCGGCGAGCACGACGCCGGTCAGCGGCACGTCACCGGTGTTGGTGACCGTGACGAGCACGGTGACGAGGTCACCGGCCCGCACCGGTCCACCGAGCACAGTGACGACAACCGAGAGCGAGGGGTGCGTGACGTCCACCGGCGCGGTGGCCGTGTCGGTCAGGGTGCGGACGTCGGCACCGACGCCGGTCGCGGTCACCGCGTCCACGATGTCATCGGCGCCCGCGGGCATCGTGCAGGTCCAGGTGCGGGTCTCACCGGCGGCGAGAGTGCCGACGGTGCGCGAGCAGCCGGGCACCAGCGGGTCGTCGACGACAACCCCGGTGACCGGTGAGTCGCCGTTGTTGGTGACGGTAACCGTGAACGTGATCGGGTCGCCCTGGTGCACGGCGATCGCCGGGCCGGTGAGGGACACGTCCAAGCCGGGGCGTACGACGTCGACCACGGAAGCTGCCCGGTCCCGGACGTCGGTGCCGGCCGGATCGGTGCCGACTACGACCACAGCGACGGTGACATCGTCGACGGCTGCTGCCAGGGTGCAGCTGTAAGTGCGGCTCTCACCGGGTGCCAGCGCCGGGAAGGTCCGGTCGCAGGCGGGGAGGTCCGCCGAGGTCGTGCGTACGTCGGTCAGCGGGACGTCGCCGGTGTTGGTGACGGTCACGGTGAAGGTCACCGGCTCGCCGGGTCGCACCGGGACGGTCGGCGGGGTGATGGCGACCGTGACTGAGGGGTGCAGGACGCCGAGGGTGAGCGGGGCACTGGCGGTGACCGCCGTACCGACCGGGTCGGTGCCCACGATCGTTGACGCGCTGGCGACGTCGGCGGCCGGCGCCGGCACGGTGCAGGTCCAGCGCACCGAACCGCCGGTGGCCAGGGTGCCCAGCGTGCGCGCGCAGGCCGCCAGCGCCGGGTCGGCGATGGTCACGTCGACCGAGCTCAGGTCGACGTCGCCGACGTTGCGCGCGGTGAGGACGTAGGTGACCGGGTCACCGGGATGCACCGGCGCAGTCGGACCGGTGGCAATGATCGCCACCGCGGGGTGGATGACGTCGAGGGCCGGGGACGTGGTGTCGTTGACGACGGTGCCGACCGGGTCGGTGCCGCTGGCGGTGCCGGTCCAGACGATGTCGTCGGCGGGTGCCACGACGGGGCAGGTCCAGGTGCGGGTCTCGCCGGGGGCGAGGGTGCCGAGGGTCCGGGAGCAGCCCCCGGGCAGGCCGGCTCCGGCGTCGACGCCGGTGAGCCCGACGTCGCCGGTGTTGGTGACGGTGACGGTCATCAGCACGATGTCACCGGCGTGCACAGCGACCGGGGGCACGGTGGCCGACAGCGCGAGCAGCGGCGCGATGACGTCGAACGCGGCCCGCGCCGATGCGGTTGCGGTGCCAACCGTGACGTCGGTGCCGATCGCTGACACGGTGGTCGCGATGTCGACAGTGCCGGCCGTGACGGTGCAGGTGTAGACGCGGGTCTCCCCCGGCGCCATCGTGCCGAGGTTGCGGACGCAGTCCGCGACCAGCGGGTCGTCGACCGTGACCGCGTCCACGACCGCGTCGCCGGTGTTGCGGACGGTCACGGTGAAGATGACCACGTCACCGGCGTGCACCGGCGCCGACGGACCGACGATGTCGATCGCGACCGCGGGGTGGATCACGTCCAGCGGAGCCGAGGCGACTGCGGTGACCGGGCGGCTGGTGCTGTCGGTGCCGGCGGCGGTCACCACGTCGACCAGGTCGTCGAGCGGCGCCGGCACGGTGCAGGTGTAGCTCACCGACGCACCCGGCGCGAGGCTCGCGAGGGTGGGCAGGTCGGTGGCGGTGCGGTCGCACGCCGGCAGCAACGGGTCCGCCACGGCCACCGAGGACAAGCGAGCGTCGCCGGTGTTGAGGACCGTCACCCGGTAGGTCACCGGGTCACCGACGCGCACCGGCGCGGTCGGCCCGGTCAAGGTCACCGTCAGCGCAGGGTGGATGACATCGACCGGCGCCGAGCCGGTGTCGGAGACCGGGCGCAGTGCCGCGTCGAGCCCGGTCGCGGTGGCCGAGGCCAGGACGTCGTCAGGTCCGGCGGGCATCGTGCAGGTCCAGGTGCGTACGTCGCCGGGCGCGAGCACCGCGAAGCTGCGGTCGCAGCCGGCGGCCAGCAGACCGCCCGGGTCGGTGACGTTCACCATGCTCAGCGGGCTGTTGCCATTGTTCGTGAGGACGAAGGTGAAGGTCACCGGGTCACCTGCACGGACCGGAGCGCCCGGACCGGTCATCACCACGTTGATGTTCGGCGAGACGACATCGACCGCTGCCGCTCCGGACGCCCTGACCGTGCGCCCGGTGACGTCGTCACCCGAGGCGGTGGCCGTGTTGACGAAGTCGTTGGCCGGGGCGGTCGTCGTACAGCCGACGGTGCGGGCGGCACCAGCCGCGAGCAGGCCGATCGTGGTGTCGCAGCCGGCCGCCAGCGGGTCGGACAGGGTGACGGCGCGCAGGTCGACGTCGCCGCTGTTGGTCACCACGATGGTGAACGGCACGGCGTCGCCGGGCCGCACGGGCAGCGCCGGGCCGGTCTTGGTCACCGACAGCGCGGGGTGGACGACGTCGACGGGGGCACTCGCGCTGTCGCTGACCTGCGAGCCGCTCGGATCGTCGGCGGTGACCGACGCGCTGTCGACGACGTCGTCAGCCCGGGCGGTGGTGCTGCAGGACCACGTGAGGCTGGCCCCCGCCGCCAGCGTGGCGACGGTGCGCGCGCAGCCGGTGGTGGCGTCGGTGACCACGAGGTTGCTCAGGGCGACGTCACCGGTGTTGGTCAGGACGAGGGTGAAGGTCACCGGGTCGCCGGGGTGCACGGGGGCGCTGGGGCCGGTCTCGGTGAGGCGCACCGCGGGGTGGATGACGGTGAGGACCGCGGTGCCGGTGTCGGTGACGGTGCGACCGCTCGGGTCGGTCCCGGTGACGGAGGCGACGTTGGTGAGGTCGCTGGCCGGCGCGACGCCGGTGCAGGTCCAGGTGACGGCGTCGTCGACGGGCAGGTCACGCACCGGGCGGCTGCAGTCGGCGACGGATGGGTCGGAGACGCTGATGTCGTGCAGCGTCACGTCGCCCGTGTTGAGCACCGTGAGAGTGAAGGTTGCGGACGCGCCCGGTCGTGCGGGCAGTGTCTGTGCGCGCTTCACGAGACGTACGGCGGGGTGCATGACATCGACGGGTGCGTCGTCAGTGGCGCGCTGGGTCAGGCCCAGCGGGTCGTCACCACTGACGGTGGCGACGTTGGCGATGTCGTCGGCCGGGGCGGTCATCGTGCAGGTGAAGCTCCATGTCTGGCCGACCGCCAGGGCTCGCGGTCCGCGGACGCAGTCGGGGGCCAACGGGTCGGCGACCCGGACACCGGTCAACGGCACGTCGCCGGAGTTGCGGACGTCGATGGTGAAGGTGACGGTGTCACCGGTGCGCACGGCCGCGGTGGGGCCGGACTTGCTGATGGTGAGTGCGGGGTGCACGACGTCGAGCGCGGCCTGCGCGGAGCGGGTCAGGACCGTGCCCTGGTCGTCGGTGGCCGTGGCCACAGCGGTGGTGGTGACGTCGTCGGCGGGAGCGATCGTCGTGCAGCTCCACGACACGGTCGACCCGGCAGCCATCGAGGTCAGTGCTGCGAAGGTGCTGGCGTCGCGGTCGCAACCAGGGACGACGGCATCGGCCACTGCCACACCGGACAGGGCGATGTCACCGACGTTGGTGAGGACCACGAGGAAGGTCACCGGGTCGCCGGCGTGCACCGGACTGGTCGGCCCGGTGAGGGTCAGCTGCAGGTCGGGGTGCACGACGTCGACGAGCGCGCGACCGGTCGTGCTGCCGGTGGCACCGGAGGCGTCGACACCGAAAGCCGTGGCCACATTGGTGAAGTCGGCCGCGCCGGCTGTCGTCGTACACGTCCATGAGCTGGCGGCGCCGACGGCGAGGGTGCCGACGGCCTGGTCACAGCCGGGCAGCGTCGGGTCGGTGACGGTGACCATGGTCCACGCCGAGTCGCCGGTGTTGGACAGTGTGAGGGTGAAGGTGACGGTGTCACCGACGTGCACCGGACCGGCTGGTCCGGTCTTGGTGAGCGACATCGCGGGGTGCACGACAGTGGTGGTCGCCGGGTCGTTGGCGCTGACGGTGAGACCGGTCGGGTCGGTGCCGGTGACGGTGGCCGTGGTGCTGACATCGGTGGTGAGGACCGGGCTGCTGCAGGTGTAGGTGGCCGAGGCGCCGGCGGAGAGGGCCCCGACGTTGCGGGTGCAACCGGCGAGGCCGGGCACGTCGACCGCGAGGCCGGACAGGGGTACGTCGCCCGTGTTCGTGACAGCGACGGTGAAGGTGGCTCGGTTGCCGGCGTCCACCGGCAGCACCGGGCTGGTCACGGTGATGGTAACGGCGGGGTGGATGACGTCGACCGGTGCAGGGTCGGACGCCGTGACGGTGCCACCGGTGATGTCGGTGCCGACGACGGTGGCCGTGGCGGTGATGTCGTCTGCCGGTGCGGTGCGGGTGCAGGTCCAGGTGGTGGTGGCGCCCGGGGCGAGGGTGGTGATGTTGCGGTCGCAGGCGGCAGCACCGGGCACGGAGGTCGCCAGCGGAGCAAGGCTGCAGTCGCCGGTGTTGGTGACCGTGACAGTGAAGGTCACCACGTCACCTGCGTGCACGGGACCGGCCGGCCCGTCCAGGACGATGCTGACAGCGGGGTGCACGACGTCGACGACCGTGCCGGCGGTGGCGGCGACGACTGCTCCGGCCGGCGGCGTACCCACGGCAAGCACGGCGACGGACAGATCGTCTGCGGGGGCGGTGACCACGCAGCTGTAGGTCGACGAGGCGCCGATGGCCAGAGCGCCCACCACCTGGTCGCAACCGGGCAGCGCTGCGGCGGACAGCGTGACCCCCGACAGCGGGGTGTCGCCGTCGTTGGTGACGGTGATCGTCACGGTGACGGGGGTGCCGGCAAGCACCGGTGCGCTCGGCACGCTGACCGCCACAGCGATCGAGGGTGCGATGACATCGGCGCCGGCGCTGGCGCTATCGGTCACGGCGCGCCCGGACGGGTCGTCGCCGGTGGCGGCGGCCGTGTTGGTCATGTCGGCGGCACCGGCCGGCTGCGAGCAGGTGCTCGTCGCGCTCTGGCCGGGGGCGAGGGTGACCGAGGCGATGGCACACCCGGTGGCGCTGGGATCGGTGACGGTGACCCCGGTGAGGGTGACGTCGCCTCTGTTGGTCGCGCGGACGCTCCAGGTGACGGTCTGGCCCTGCCGCACGGCGGCCGGCGGCCCGAACTTGGTGAGGG
>JANLYQ010000096.1:0-35834 GCA_031365725.1 Sporichthyaceae bacterium
TACGTCTTCGCCTACCTCTACGTCGTGTTTGCCGTCGACGCAGTGTTCCTCTTTCCGTGGGCGACGGTGTTCGCAGCACCCGGGTTCGGTGCCACCACGCTGGTCGAGATGGGCGTCTTCATCGCGTTCCTCGCGGTCGGCCTGGTCTATGCCTGGCGCAAGGGGGTGCTGACATGGCAGTAGACCTCCCGATCCCCTCGGTCGGGCCGCCGCAGGTGGGCGTCCTCCAGCGTCTGGCGCCTGAGCCGATGCGCATCGTGCTCAACTGGGGGCGCCGTTACAGCCTCTGGGTCTTCAACTTCGGGCTGGCCTGCTGCGCGATCGAGTTCATCGCCTCGTCGATGTCCCGGCACGACTTCATCCGGCTCGGTGTCATCCCGTTCGCGCCCGGCCCGCGCCAGGCCGACCTGATGGTCGTCAGCGGCACGGTCACCGACAAGATGGCGCCCGCGATCAAGCGGCTCTACGACCAGATGCCCGAGCCGAAGTACGTCATCTCCTTCGGCGCCTGCTCCAACTCCGGCGGCCCCTACTGGGACTCCTACTGCGTCACCAAGGGTGTCGACCAGATCGTGCCCGTCGACGTCTACGTCCCTGGCTGCCCGCCCCGGCCCGAGGCGCTGCTGCAAGGCATCCTCAAGCTGCAGGAGAAGATCGCCGCCGAGTCGCTCGCCGACCGCTACCGCGCGACGCCCCGGCGCGGACCGGTCACCTCGATCCGGGTCGGGGAGTGACCGTGGGTGCCGCGGCCACCCTCGCCGAGCGTTACGTCGGCAGCAGTGTCGAGTCGTCGTACGGCCAGGACACCCTCGACGTGCCGCCCGAGGTGTGGGTGCAGGTCCTCACTGCTGCCCGCGACGACCTGGGTCTGACCTTCTTCGACTGGCTGACCGCGGTCGACCAGACCGATGCCGCCGACGCCCCGGGTTTCGACGTGGTCGTGCACCTGTGGTCGGTGGACCGGCATGAGCACCTCGTCGTGCGCACCCGCGTCAGCGATGCGCTGCCGACGCTGACCGGTGTCTTCGCCGGCGCGTCGTGGCACGAGCGCGAGACGGCCGAGATGTTCGGGCTCGACTTCGTCGGACACCCGCACCTCGTGCCGCTGCTGCTGCCGGACGGCTTCGAGGGTCATCCGCTCCGCAAGGACTTCGTGCTCGCCGCGCGGGCCGCCAAGGCCTGGCCGGGCGCCAAGGAGCCGGGGGAGTCCGACGCCGATGCCACCGGCAAGCACGCCAGTGACAAGCACGCTGCACCAAGTCGTCGGAAGACCCGACCACCCGGCGTGCCTGACCCCGAGGTGTGGGGTCCGCGCGCCGCGGCCGATGTGGTCGATGGAGCCACCTCGTGATCGACGGCGCCGAGGTCCTCGGTGTCGTCGTACGCCTCGTCCTGGTGCTCGGCGCCTTCCTCACGCTGCCGCTGGTCGTCGGACAGACCGAGCACAAGGCCATGGCCCACATGCAGAGCCGGCTCGGACCGATGTACGCCGGTGGGTTTCACGGGTGGGCTCAGCTGGTGGCCGACGGGGTGAAGTTCGCGCAGAAGGAGGACATCGTCCCCGCGGCTGCCGACCGCACGGTCTTCAAGCTGGCTCCCGCGGTCGCGCTGATCCCCTACCTCGTGGTGATGGTCGCGATCCCGCTCGCGCCCGGGCGGGTGGCGCAGCGGCTGGACGCCGGCCTCGTCTTCGTCGTCGCCGTGATGGGTGTGGGTGTGCTCGGCTCCCTGATGGCCGGCTGGGCCAGCGCCAACAAGTTCTCGTTGCTCGGCGGGCTGCGGTCGGCCGCCCAGCTGATGGCTTACGAGCTGCCGTTCCTGCTGGCCGCCGCCTCCGCAGCGATGGCCGCCGGCACCGTGTCGCTGTCCGGCATCGTCCAGGCCTGGGAGCCGTGGTGGCTGCTCTGGCAGGCACCCGGCGCGGTCGTGTTCTTCGTGGCGGGGCTGGCCGAGCTGCAGCGGCCGCCGTTCGACATGCCGGTCGCCGACTCCGAGATCATCTTCGGTGCTTACACGGAGTACACCGGTCTGCGGTTCGCCCTGTTCCTCCTCGCCGAGTACGCCGGCATCGTCGTGCTCTGCGCCCTCACCACGGTGCTGTTCCTCGGCGGGTGGCAGGGGCCGTTCGCCACCGCGCTCGGCGGGGCACCCGGCATCGTGTGGACGTTGGCCAAGACCTTCCTGCTGGCCTTCGTCGTGATCTGGCTGCGGGTGTCCTACCCGCGGCTGCGCGAGGACCAGCTGCAGCGGCTGGCGTGGCAGGGTCTGGTACCGGTCGCCCTCGCGCAGCTCGCCCTGACCGGTGTGGTGGCGGTAGCCCGATGAGAGGACGTCTGTCGTGAGCATCCCCGGTGCGGGTCTGGTCAAGGGGCTTGCCGTGACGCTGCGCACCATGGGGCGCCGCTCGGTCACCCAGCAGTATCCCGACGTCAAGCCCGAGCTGCCGCCGCGCAGCCGCGGGGTGATCGCGCTGCTCGCCGAGAACTGCACGGTCTGCATGCTCTGCGCCCGCGAGTGCCCCGACTGGTGCATCTACATCGACTCGCACAAGGAGACGATCCCGGCGCCCCCCGGTGGCCGTGAGCGGCAGCGCAACGTCCTCGAGCGCTTCGACATCGACTTCTCCCTGTGCATGTACTGCGGCATCTGCATCGAGGTGTGCCCGTTCGACGCGTTGTTCTGGTCGCCCGAGTTCGAGTACGCCGAGCTCGACATCCGCGACCTCACCCACGGCAAGGAACGCCTCGGCCAGTGGATGGACACCGTGCCCGCACCGCCCGCGCACGACGAGCGCGGCGCGCGCCCCAAGGAGCTCGACGCGGCGCAGAAGGCCGCGGCCAAGGCCCTCGAGCGGTGAATGTGGTCGAGGTGCTGTTCGGGTTGCTCGGTGTGGTGGCTCTGGGTTCGGCCCTGCTGGTGGTGACGACTCGTCAGCTGGTGCATGCCGCTCTGTGGCTCGTCGTGGCTCTGGGTGCTATCGCCGGCTGCTACCTGTTGCTGTCGGCTGAGTTCGTCGCCTGGGTGCAGGTCCTCATCTACGTCGGCGCTGTCGTCGTCCTGCTTCTCTTCGGCCTCATGCTGACCCGAGCACCCATCGGGGTGTCCACCGACCTCGACGGGCCGCCGCTGCAGAAGGTGGCTGCGGCCGTCGTGGCGCTCGGGCTGACGGCGTTGCTCGGGGTCGCGTCGGTCGAGGCGTTCCGTGGTGACCACATCGGTCTCGCGCACACCGGCCGCGGCTCGACCGCCGCCACCGGTTCTGCGGTCTTCCGGGTCTGGGTGCTGCCCTTCGAGGTCCTCTCGGTGCTGCTGCTCGCTGCCCTTGTCGGCGCAATCGTGCTCTCCCGCCGCGACATCGGCGAGGACGACCGCTGATGCCGCTGCTCATGCCGGTGCTGCTGGCGACCGGACTCTTCGGCATCGGGGTCTACGGCGTCCTCGCGCGACGCAACGCGATCCTCGTGCTGATGTCGGTCGAGCTGATGCTCAACGCCGTCAACATCGACCTGGTCGCCTTCGACATGTGGTGGCGCGACCGGCTGCTTGCCGGCCAGGTGTTCACCTTGTTCGTCATCACCATCGCCGCCGCCGAGGTCGGGCTCGGCCTCGCCATCGTGCTGCTCGTCTTCCGCAACCGGGAGACCACCAGCCTCGACGAGCTCACCGAGCTGCGCGAGACGGTGCCGTGACCGCGATCCTCATCGCCCTGCTCGCACCGACCGTCGCGGCCGTGGTCGGTCTGCTGCTCGGTCCAGTGCGACCGCGGCTCGTCGTGCCGGTCGCGGTGGCCGGAGCCGCTGTCGCGCTGCTGGCCGTCTGCGTCCCGGCGTTGCGTCTGGTCGCCGGCAACGACATCGTCGCCCGGCTGCACCTGGCCACCGTCCCGACCGGCGCGGTCCCGATCGGGCTGGACCTGCGCGTCGACGGCACCGCGGCCCTCGTCGCCGTCGCCGTGGCCTGTGTCGCCCTCGCCGTGCAGGTCTACTCCGCCGGCTATCTGCGCGGTGACCCGCGCTACTCGTCGTACGCCGCCCTGGTCTCGCTGTTCACCGCGGCCATGCTGCTCGTCGTCGTCGCGGACGACCTCTTCGTGCTGCTGATCGGTTGGGAGGTGATGGGCGTCTGCTCCTACTTCCTGGTCGGGCACCACTGGGAGCAGGAGGGGTCGCGCTCTGCTGCGGTCAAGGCATTCGTCACGACCCGGCTCGGTGACGTCGGCTTCCTGTTCGGCATCTTCGCCCTCGGGCACGTCTTCGGGACGTTCAGCATCCATCGCATCGTGTCCGCGGCGCCCGAGCATCCGGGGCTCACCATCGCCACCCTGCTGCTGCTCTGCGGGGTCGTCGGCAAGTCGGCGCAGTTCCCGCTGCACACCTGGCTGCCCGACGCCATGGCCGGTCCGACACCGGTCAGTGCGCTGATCCACGCCGCGACGATGGTGGCGGCCGGCATCTACCTTGTCGTCCGGCTCTACGACGTGTACCTGCTCGCGCCCACCACCCTTGCCGTGATGGCGGTCATCGCCTGCATCACCATGCTCGGTGGGGCACTCGCCGCCCTTGCGCAGGACGACATCAAACGCGTCCTCGCCTACTCCACCGTCAGCCAGCTGGCCTACATGCTGGCCGCTCTCGCCGTCGGCTCGTCGCTCGCCTCGACCTTCCACCTGCTCACCCACGCCGCCTTCAAGGCGTTGCTGTTCCTCGCCGCCGGCTCGGTGATCCACGCCGTCGGCACCAACCGGATGGCAGACATGGGTGGCCTGCGTCGGCTCATGCCGGTCACCTTCGCCACCATGACCGTTGGCCTGGCTGCGCTGGCTGGGCTGCCGCCGTTCGCCGGCTTCTTCTCCAAGGAGGCGGTGCTCGGCGCCGCCGAGGAGACGGCGCGGCACGGCGGCGCGGCGGCAACCTGGACCGGCTGGTTGGTGCTCGTCGTCGGCCTGATCACCGTCACGGTGACCGGGGCGTACGTCGCCCGTCTCTGGCTGATGACGTTCTTCGGCCAGCCGCGGCGCGGGGTGGCCGCGCACGAGTCGCCGGCGGTGATGCGCTGGCCGCTGGTGCTGCTCGCCGTCCCGGCGGCGTTGCTCGGCTTCGCCGGTCTCGGCCAACCGAAACTGCACATTGGGCTCGTCACCTCGGTGCTGTCCCTTGTGCTCACCGTCGCCGGCATGGCCACGGTGTGGCGGGCCTGGACCCGCGCACCATCGACCGACCCGACGGCCGGGTTGCCCGGCCATGGCTTGCTCCTGCACGGCTTCCGCGTCGACGACCTCTACGACCGGGTCGTCGTGCGACCGGTGCGGCTCGCTGCCCGCGCGGTCGGCTGGACCGACGACCAGGTCGTCGAGGGCGCAGTGCTCGGCACCGGTCGCGGCGCCGTGGCCCTGTCGGCGTTGGTCGCCCGGACCCAGTCCGGCAATGTCACGACCTACCTCACCGGGCTGCTCGCCGGGGTCCTGCTGCTGGTCGCCGGCCTGGTGGTGTTCACGTGAGTCACTGGCTGATCCCGCTGCTGCTGGCGGTCCCGCTGCTCGGGGCCGTGGCGCTGCTCGTGCTGCCAGGTGCGGTCGCTGAACACGTCGCCACCCGCCTCGGTGTCGTCGTCAGCGCCGCGACGCTGGCACTCTCCGCAGTCGTTGCCGCGACCGCTCCAAGCACCAACGTGTCCTGGGTCCCCGAGCTCGGCATCCGCTTCCACCTCGGCACCGACGGCATCTCCTCGCCGCTGCTTCTGCTGACCGCATTCCTCACCCTGCTGTGCACGGTCCTGCTGCTGCGGGTGCAGCCCGAGGCGCTGCGCCTGCCGGCGCTGGTCGGTGTCGTGCTGCTGCTCGAGGTCGGCATGCTCGGCACGTTCGTGGCCCAGGACCTGTTGCTGTTCTTCGTGTTCTTCGAGGTCGTGCTCGCGCCGATGTGGTTCCTCATCGCGGTCTGGGGTGACGACAAGGTCCCCGGCGGTCGGGTGCGCGCGGCCAACATCTTCATCCTCTACACCCTGCTCGGCAGCGCGGTCATGCTGCTCGGCATCCTGCTGATCGGTCTGCGCGCCGGCACCTTCGACATGGTCGCGCTCACCGCGCGCGCCGGCAGCGGGCTCGGTCACAGCACCCAGCTGCTCGCCTTCGCTGCCCTCGCGATCGGGTTCGCCATCAAGACCCCGATGTGGCCGCTGCACTCCTGGCTGCCCGGTGCGCACACCGCAGCCCCCACTGTCGGGTCCGTCCTGCTGGCCGGCGTACTCCTCAAGATGGGCACCTACGGTCTCGTCCGCATCGCGCTGCCGATGGTGCCGCAGGGCGCGCACACGTTCGCGCCGTTCCTGGGCGCGCTCGCCGTTGCCGGCATCGTCTACGGCGCGCTTGCCTGCCTGGCTCAGCGCGACCTCAAGCGGCTCATCGCGTTCTCCAGTGTCGGGCACATGGGCTTCGTGCTGCTCGGCATCTCCACCCTCACGCCGGTCGGGGTCAACGGCGCGCTCTACGCCAACCTCGCGCACGGGCTCATCACCGGCCTGCTGTTCTTCCTGGTCGGCGCCATCAAGGACCGGCACCACACCGCCGACCTCGAGCTGCTCGGCGGCGGCCTCTACCAGCGCATGCCGCGCCTCGGAGCCTTGCTGGCCTTCGCGGCGGTCGCCAGCGTCGGGCTGCCCGGCCTGGCCGGCTTCTGGGGCGAGATGCTCAGCCTGTACGGCGCCTTCGACCCCGGGGCCGACCTGTCCCGCGGCTACTACCTCGTGCTCATGACCATCGCCGGCACCGGTGTCGTGCTCACCACGCTGTACTTCGTGAACGTCCTGCGCCGGGTCGCCCAGGGCACGTCGTTCCAGGTGTGGCGCGACGCGGTGCTCCTGCGCGACGCGACCACGCACGAGCTCGTGGTCTGGTCGCCCGTCGTCGTCCTCGTCGTGGCGCTCGGTCTGTGGCCCGGCTGGTTGCTCAGTGCGTCCGACCCCGTCGTCCGACGTTTGCTCGGGATGTCGGGATGAGCACTCTCACCACAGGTGTCCAGTCCGTCGACTACACCGCGATCGCCGCCCCGCTGATCGTCGCCGGCCTCGCCCTGCTCCTCCTGCTGCTCGACGCGTTCCTGCCCCCAGCCCGTCGTCAGGTGACCGGTGTCCTCGCTGCGCTCGGCCTGGTCGGGGCCGCAGCCACCCTCGTGCCGCTGGTCGGCGACCGGCGGCAGACGTTCTGCGTGCCAGGCAAGGGACTCGTCCTCCCGGCCTGCTCCTACGCCGTCGACGACCTGACGCTGGTGTTCCAGGCGCTCGTCCTCGCCGGTGCCCTGGTCGTCGTGCTGCTCTCGCTCGACACCGTGCGCCTCAGCCGCATCCCACCGGGGGAGTACTGGTTCCTGTTGCTCGCCTCGGTCTCCGGCGCGCTCACCCTTGCCGCGAGCCGCGACATCCTGACGCTGGTCGTCAGCCTCGAGGTCGTGTCGCTGCCCGCCTTCGCCCTGGTCGCCCTGCGCCGCTTCGACGGCCGTGCCAGTGAGGCCGCCCTCAAGCTCTTCCTCGTCTCCGTCGTGTCCACCGCCGTGATGCTGTTCGGCCTCGCCCTCGTCTACGGCGTGACGGGCGCGGTGCACCTCGACCGCATCGCCACGGCACTGGACGCCGGTGGCCGCCGCGACACGATCCTGGTGCTCGGAGTGCTGCTGGCCATCGCAGGCTTCGGGTTCAAGGTCGCCGCGGTGCCGTTCCACTTCTGGGCGCCGGACACCTATGAGGGCGCGCCGGTGCCGGTCGCTGCCTACCTGTCGGTGGTGTCGAAGGCCGCCGGGTTCGTCGGGCTCGCTCTGCTGCTGACCCGCGGCTTCGCGCCGTACGCCGACATCTGGGGTCCTACCCTTGCCGTCCTCGCTGCCCTCACGATGACCGTCGGCAACCTCGCGGCACTTCGCCAGACCCGCGCGGTCCGCCTGCTCGCCTGGTCGTCGGTCGCTCAGTCCGGCTACATGCTGGTGCCGCTCGGCGCAGCCGGTGTCGGGCATGTGGACGACGTCCTGCCGGCCACCGTCGCCTACGTCCTGGCCTATGCGGTCATGAACCTCGGTGCGTTCGCGGTCGTCACCCTCGTCGGTCGCCACCGCCCGGCCAACACCCTCGAGGACTACCGCGGCCTGATGCGCACCGAGCCGCTGACCGCTGCGGCTCTCGCCTTCGCCCTCGCCTGTCTCGCCGGGCTGCCACCGGGCCTGCTCGGACTGTTCGCCAAGGTCGTCGTCTTCCGGGCACCCGTCGACCGGGGCGTCGGCTGGCTCGCGGTCGTGATGGCCGTCAACGTCGCGCTCGGCCTCTTCTACTACCTGGCCTGGGCAGCCCGGCTCTTCACCCGCCCCGAGTCCGCCCGCCGCCCCCCGTCGTACCGCATCTCCTGGTCCGACGGGCTCGCCATCGGCATCACCCTCGGCGCGGCGCTGTGGTTCTCCGTGGCGCCCGGTGTGCTCCTGCGCTGGCCGGGTCACTAGCCGTCAACGCCGGTCACATCGCGTAGTTCAGCCCTCACGACCCGAGCCCCCGGTCTACCGTCAAGGGAAACGTCGTCACCACACCTCGGGGGAATCGAGATGGGATACCGTCACGCACGACGGCTGCTGACCGCGGGCCTTCTGGTCGCCTTGCTGCCGGCCGGGCTCACCGCCGCCCAGGCTTCCACACCCGCACTGAACGTTCTTGCCGACTGGCAGCTGAACGAGGCCCCCGGCGCGACGGTCATGCAGGACAGCAGCGGCAACGGCATCACCGGTGTCATCGGCAGCGCGGTGCACACTGGATTCACCGCGGCCGGAGTGACCGGCTACCGCTGGGACTTCACGTCGCCGACCGCGCCACCGCCCAAGCCGGAGCGACTGGTCAAGGCGACCAGCACCCGGCTCAACCCGGGCAGCAAGGACTTCGCCATCTCCTTCCGCTACCGCACGACCAACCCCTTCGGCAACATCGTGCAGAAGGGTCAGGCCACCACGTCCGGCGGCCAGATCAAGTTCGAGCTGCCGGGCGGCAAGGTCACCTGCCTGGTCCGTGGCCTCGCCGGCAAGCGCGCGGTGACGACGCTCAACACCTATCGTGACGGCATCTGGCACACGGTCCGCTGTGTGCGCACGGTGGCCGGGCTCACGATGACCGTCACCGACGACGTCGGCACTGTTCTCGAGACCCGCAAGATCGCCGGTCCCACCGGCGACCTCACGAACAGGTACCCGATCTCCATCGCCGGCAAGACCAACTGCGACCAGGCGTCGATCACCTGCGACTACTTCAGCGGCGACATCGACTGGGTGCGCGTGGAGATGGCGCCCTAGCCCGACGGCGGCACCCGCCGCACCAGCACCTCGTACGGCGGGGGGAGCACCACCCGATCGTTGCCGCGCAGCACCGACAGGGTTCGGCGGCCCAAACCGTCGGCCCGGGCCCGGATGAGCAGCAGCCCGTCGGCCCCACCGAGGTACGCCGTGGCACGGGCCTGCCACTCACGGTCGAGGCGTCGCGCTCTCGGCGTCGGCCCGGCCCGCAGGTCGCCCCGGTCCTGGTCGTAGGTGTAGCCCGTCAGATCCACCACCACCGGACAATCGCGGCGCAGGTCCCTGCTCAGCACGTCTGCCGCGACCAACGCAATAGCGCTGTCGGCGGCCACGCAGCGGGAGGCTGCGACGGCAGCAGCCACTCTCGACTGGTCCGGTCCCGTGGTCCCTTCCGGCTCGAGCACGACATGCGCTGACATGACGAGCAACCCGAGGGCACCGGCAGCCCTCAGGGCCGGTCGGGTCAGCCCGCTCAGTCGATGTTGCCGCGACCGGGTCGCGCCGACCAGAGCGTCGACGAGGACCCCGCAGGTGAGCGCGAGCCCCGGTCCGGTGAACGAGCCGTAGTGCCCGAAGAACGACGGGCTCGTCAGCAGCATCGTCGCCTCGGCCGCCAACAGCACGCACCACATCCGTGCGACCGGTCGCCGCCAGGCCAGCCAGGCCGCGGCTGTCGTCACGAGCAGCGTCGCGGCCAACGTCGCGACCAGGAGCGTCCCGTGCACCGGGCCGGGTGCCACCTGGAGCCCGAGTATGCTGGCCAGCCGGCTCGCTGTGGTGACCCCGTTGTCCGGCCGGCCAAGCTGGTCCAGCACGACGAGGCGCACCATTCGTGACCCGGCCAGCAGCACGAAGGGCAGGCAGGCAACGGTAGCGGTAGCCGCCGCCGAGGCGACGTACACCATGGCCGTCCGCAGTCCCCGGCTCCGCCACAGCCACCCGGCCAGCACCAGCAACGGGATCACTGCCCACGCCTTCGTCGCCACCCCCAGACCGAGTACGCCGCCGGCCAGCAGCACCCGACGCCGGCTCGACGCGCGGTCGCCGAGCAGCACCATCGATCCCAGGACGGACACGTTGACCAGCGGCTCCAGGAGGGTGCTGCCCTCGGCATCGGTGACCGGCTGCAGCAACGCGTAGACCAGACCGGCAGCGAGCCCGGCCAGGGCAGAGACCCGCCGCGCGAGCCACCACACCATCAGCGCACTCACGGTGCCGATCGCGACGAAAGCCAGGCGCCCCGCCGCCAGCCCCACCGGGTCGCCGAGCCAGCGTCCCAGCGCGACGAACGGCAGCAGCACGATCGTGACCACCGGCGGGTGCAGCAGCAGGAAGTCGCGGTAGGGCACCCGACCGTCCAGCAGCAGGGCGGAGGCCGAGTAGTACACCCCGTCGTCGTACCCGATCACGCCGGTGAGCCCGCTCCCCAGTAGCACCGGCACCAGCCGGGCCACCGCTGCTGCGACGGCGACGACCAGCGGGGCAAGAGCGACCCGCCTGAGGTGACGGTCACCGGGGCAGCGGAGCGAGAACCCGGCGACCGACACACTGGCAAACTCCCCGCCCCCGCCGGGAAGTTCCTGAGACCCGTCCGCTCAGCCTCTTAGGGCGACACCTCGCCGCTGGCCAGCCGCTCGACGGTGATCTCGACCAGCTCACCGTCGGGCACCGACGCGATCGAGTAGGACCTGGTCGCGGTGTAGCCGTCGTCGGCTGTGAGCCGAATATCCAGGTGCTGACCGGCCCTGTGCCCCGCCCAGTGTCGTCCGCGATCGCCACTCATGCGTCCAGCGATTCGTACCGCGGCCCGCGCGAGTGAGGTCGACGATCGAGCCCCGGCGGCCCCGCTCTCAGCGGTAGTTGACGAACTGCACCGCGAAGTCGAGGTCCTGACCCTTGAGCAGCGCCTGCACGGCCTGCAGGTCGTCCCGGCTCTTGGAGCTGATCCGCAGCTCGTCGCCCTGGATCTGGGCCTTCGCCGACTTCGGGCCCTCGTCGCGCACGATCTTGGCGAGCTTCTTCGCGTTCTCCGAGGAGATGCCCTCCTCGATCTCGCAGACCAGGTAGTACTCCTTGCCTGACAGCGTCGGCTCGCCGCGCTTGAGCGTCTTCAACGAGATCCCGCGCTTGATCAGCTTGGTCTCGAAGACGTCGAGGATGGCCTTCACCCGCTCCTCGCTGTTGGCCTCCATCCGCACCGACTCACCTGACCACGCGATCGAGGCGCCGACGTTCTTGAAGTCGAAGCGCTGCGAGATCTCCTTGCCGGTCTGGTTGAGGGCGTTGTCGACCTCCTGGTGGTCGACCTTGCTCACGACGTCGAAGGAAGAATCAGCCATGGCGGCACGCTATACGACACCCGCCGGTGGAGGACGATCCGCGGATAGGGTCGTGACAGTCGACGAGGGGGGGACGAAGATGCGGGCTCGACGCCTGGTGCCGGCATTCCTCGGCGTCTGCATGAGCCTCGTCATCACGGCGACCCCCGCCGCGGCGGTCCGCGCGCCCCTGACGGACGGCTTCACCTCCCCCTCGGCGCCCGGAGCGGTCGCTGTCCAGGTGGGCACCGATGTGTCCTACCCCCAGTGCGGCCGCGTGCTGCCCGCCCCGGGTGCCCTCGGCATCGTCGGGGTCGACGGCGGCAAGCCGTTCGACGCCAACCCGTGCCTGGCCGAGCAGATCGCCTGGGCCCGCCTGGCCGGTCGGCCGGTCTACTACGCCAACACCGCCAACCCCGGCGCACCGCTGTCCAGCCACTGGCCGGTCGGTCGCTCCTGGCCACGACGTTGCACCCGGGCCGCGACCGACAGCCCCGGCTGCGCCTTCGACTACGGCTGGATCGCCGCCGCCGACTCGCTGCGCCGGGCCCGCGTCGCCGCCGTGCAGGCCGGCGCCGCCTCCCCGACCCGCAGCACCTGGTGGCTGGACGTCGAGGTGCACAACACCTGGGAAGCCCTCGTCCACGGTCCCCGCCCGCGGCTCCTCGCCAACGACACGGCAGTCCTCGCCGGCATGACCGCCTACCTGCGCCGACAGGGCGTCCGGCGGGTCGGCGTCTACAGCACCACCGAGCAGTGGTTCCGCATCACCGGCGGCGCCACTCTCGATAAGGCCCCCGTCTGGTACGCCGGTGCGGGCCCGCTGGCCGCAGCCCGCAGCCACTGCAGCCCTGACCATTCCTTCACCGGTGGCCCGGTCCGACTGGCGCAGTTCATCAAGAACGGCCTCGATGCCGACCTCGTCTGCTGACGAGGAAGAGCACGACAGCACCAGCGTGACGAGCACGTGCAGCTCTCACACCAGTCGGCGAGCCGTCGCCCATCGGGTCAGCTCGTGCCGGTTCGACAGCTGCAGCTTGCGCAGCACTGCCGACACGTGGGTCTCGACCGTCTTGACCGAGATGAACAGCGCCTTGCCGACCTCCTTGTAGGTGTAGCCGCGCGCGATCAGCCGCAGCACCTCCCGCTCGCGTGCGGAGAGCCGGTCCAGGTCCTCGTCCACCTCGGCGACATCGGTGGTCGCGGCGAACGCGTCCAGCACGAACCCGGCCAGCCGTGGTGAGAACACCGCGTCCCCGTCCGCCACCCGCCGTACGGCAAGGGTCAGCTCCGGCCCGGTGATCGACTTCGTGACGTAGCCCCGGGCGCCGCCGCGGATCACCGCGATCACGTCCTCGGGGGCATCGCTCACCGACAGCGCGAGGAACCGCACGTCGGGCATCGTCGTGGTGAGGTCGGCCAGGACAGCGCGACCACCACCCCCGGGAAGATGTACGTCGAGCAGCACGACGTCCGGCCGGGTCGCGGTGATCACAGCCACGGCCTGCGCGGCATCCTCGGCCTCTCCGACCACCTCGACCGCCGCGCCGAGCTCGGCCTTGACCCCCGAGCGGAACATCCGGTGGTCGTCCACGAGCACCACCCGCACCGTCCGCGGCGGACGTGCGGCGCCCTCCTCCGGCGATGCGTGCGATGCGTGAGAAGCACTCGATGCGTTCGAGTTGTCCGTCACGGTGTGCTCCTCGTGGCTCGGCCGTTCCCGCGCGGCATCTCCAGCTGGATCTCGGTCCCGTCGCCGGGGGCGGTGCGCACAACTGCGCGACCACCGTGGCGATCCATCCTCCCTCGCACCGACTGGCGCAGCCCCAGCCGGTCCTCCGGCACCGCGTCGGGGTCGAAGCCGGGGCCGCGGTCGCGGACGAACACCGTCACCTGCTCGGGCTCGACCTCGGCATAGAGCGAGACGGCCGCCCCGCCGGCGTACTTCGCCGCGTTGACCAACGCCTCACGCGCCGCATCGCGGACCGCCACCAGCCCCTCGTCCATCGGGCAGTCGCCGACCACCACGACCTCGATCGGCACGCCGTGGGTGTCCTCCACCTCCGCCACCACCCCCTCGAGGGCCGCGCCCAGAGCCAGCTCGGGGTCCGGCGCTGTCCCGCCGGGTCGGTAGAGCCAGCCCCGCAGCTCGCGCTCCTGGGCCCGGGCGAGGCGCGCCACCGCGCGCGGATCGTCCACGTGCCGCTGGATCAGCGTGAGGGTGTGCAGCACCGAGTCGTGCACGTGCGCAGCCACCTCGGCTCGCTCCTGCTCGCGGATGCGGGCGCTGCGTTCGGCGCTGAGGTCGCGGGCCATCCGCACCCACCACGGGCTGCTTACCAGCGCCAGCCCCGCCGCCACGATGAGTGCCGCGACCAGGCCGCGCACGCTGCCGGCCAGCCGTCCCGGGCCGCCCGCCAGGAACGGTGCCGATCCGATGAGCACCAGAGCCGCGCCGATCCCGGCCCGAGCCAGCCCGCTCAGCCGGTGCGTGCCGGTCACCTGCCGCCACCGCGATCGGGAAGCGTCGTCCGCCTGACGCCACAGCAGGCTCACCCCGATGCCGACGGCGAGCAGGGGCACGGCGACACCCGGTCGCACCCCGATCCCCAGCGCGGACATCAGCAGCAGCCCGCCGGCGGTGAGGGACCCCAACGCGAGCAGCGCGCTCAGGTCGCGGCCCCGGTCCCGGGGCGACACGGTCTCGAAGGGGTCCTGGGGTGCGAACACCCACAGCAGGCCGTACGCCGCCACCCCGACCCCGCCGGTCGCGGCGAGCAGGACGAAGACCACCCGGACCACCACGACCTCGATGCCCAGGTGGTCGGCCAGCCCGCCCGCCACGCCCCCGAGCACCCGGCCGCTGCCCTTGCGATACAGCCGTGGCGGGGCAGGAAACGCCGACGCCGGGGAGGGCGGCGCGGACGGCGCAGGAGTGCTCACCCCCTGATCCTGCTCCTCGGGACCCTGCCGCGGCATCCGGCACCCGCCGGAGCCCGGGTCAGGGTCCGACCAGGGCCCGACCAGGGTCGCCACCTGATGTCACCAGGCGCCGGACTCAGCACGATGAGCCCATGTCTACTCAGTCCTCGTACCCGTCCGCACCACCAACTCCCGCCCCGGGCAGCCCGAACGGCTTCCCGCCGCTGGCCGCGCTCCGCCGCAGTCGCCGCAACCGCAAGGTGGTCGGCGTCGCCGGGGGCCTAGGGGAGTGGGCCGGGCTCGACCCGCTGCTGATCCGGGTGCTGTTCGTCGTGCTCACGGTCTTCGGCGGCTCCGGCGTGCTGCTCTACGGGCTCGCCTGGTTGCTCGTCCCGGAGGAGGGCCAGACCGAGTCCGAGGGGCAGCGGCTCTTCCATGGCGCCCATCAGCCGGCCAAGACCTCGACCCGGTTCCTGGTGGCGTTCGTCGTGATCGCCGGCCTGATCGCGACCGGGTCTTTCCTGCGCACCGGCCTCGGGGTCGGCGGCCTCGGCCTCGTCGCGATCATCGTCCTGGTGGTGTGGGTGACCCGCAACGGCAGCCGACGTCCCCTGGCGCCGCCCGGCGCACCCGGCTGGGTCCCGTCCGGACCCGCTCCCGAGCCCGGTGCCTACGGACAGACCACGGGCACGGCGTACGCCGCTGGGCCGGCACCCACGACCAGCTATCCGGTCGCCTACGGCCCGGTGCCGCCGCCGATCTCGGACCCCACCCCGCTGCCGCCCTACGCGCCGACGGCTCCGCAGCCGTACGCCGCGCCTGTCGTGACGGCACCGAAGGAACGCTCGATCCTCGGCCGGCTCACGCTGAGCGCGATGCTGGTCGTGGTCGGCCTGCTGATCACCTGGAACCTCGCGACGACCAGCGACGTGCCGGCGCACCTCGTGCTGGCGGCGGCGCTGGCCGTGGTGGGAGTCGGACTCGTGGTCGGAGCCGTCCGCGGCCGGGCCCGCGGCCTCGTCGTGCTCGGCCTGCTGCTGGCGGTGCTCGCCTCGGCCGCCAGCGTGAGCGAGGTCGACGTCCGGTCCGGCACCGGCGACCGGACCTGGCGACCCCGCACGGTGAGCGCCGTGCGGACCGACTACCGGCTTACCGCGGGCAACGGTCTGCTGGACCTGTCGAAGCTGGATCCGGCTGCGCTGGCCGCCGCGGGTCGCACCCGCGTCGTCGTACGCCAAGGTGTCGGTGTCCTGCAGATCGTGCTGCCGCCGACGGGTGTGGTCGTGGTCGACGCCGACGTCCGCGCCGGCAGCCTCCTCGTGCCGGGTTGGGCCAGCGTCGACGGCACCGGCCTACGCAAACGCGTGGTGTCCCCTGCCGACTCGGCATCTGCAGCTGCAGTTCTGGTCATCGACGTCCGGCTGACCCTCGGTGACCTGGAGGTCCGTCGTGCGGCGGCATGAGCTCGACGTGTTCTCCCTGGTGGCGGGGTTGGTCTTCCTCGCCATCGCGACCGGCCACCTGCTGGTCGAGACGACCTCGGCGCACATCGACGGTCGCTGGCTGGTGCCGCTGGTGCTCGTGGCGCTCGGCGGCGCCGGGCTGGCCGGCTCGCTGCGGCGCAGGCAGACCGACACCGTCGACACCCTGGACACCGTCGGCGCCCTGGACACCCTCGACACCGTCGAGACCGTCGAGACCGTCGACACCGAGAGCTGAGCAGCCGCGCTATCCTCTCCGGGTCCCCGCGCGGGACGCCCGGCAGGTTGCCCGAGTGGCCAATGGGAGCGGACTGTAAATCCGTCGGCGATGCCTTCGAAGGTTCGAATCCTTCACCTGCCACAGCACTACGGCCGTCGGCCCCCTCGGGGGTCGGCGGCCGTCGTCTCACCCGGTGGCAGCAGTCCTCGCCAGGCCTGTATCCTCGTCAGGCCCCACGCCCCCTTAGCTCAGTCGGCAGAGCGTCTCCATGGTAAGGAGAAGGTCTACGGTTCGATTCCGTAAGGGGGCTCTCGTTCGTCCCTCGGCGGGGTAGCTCAGCCTGGTAGAGCAAGCGGCTCATAATCGCTGTGTCGCCGGTTCAAGTCCGGCCCTCGCTACGCATGATCCAGCTGCATCCGTGACGGATCGCCAGCTAAGTCCACGCAGTGCTCAGGTTCCCGTCCGGGGACCTGTCAGAACAAGGCTGGGAGCCAGCATCATGGCCAAGCAAGGCGACGTCCGTCCGAAGATCACGCTGGCCTGCGTGGACTGCAAGGAGCGCAACTACATCACCCGCAAGAACCGCCGCAACGATCCCGACCGGCTCGAGCTGAAGAAGTTCTGCCCGCGCGACCGTCGGCACACGTTGCACCGCGAGACCCGCTAGTCCCGCGCCGGTCGGATGCCGATCGACCCGAGCCACGCCGGCCGCACCTGGCCGAGCACCGAGCCCTACCTCGTCGGGGCGGAGAAGATCCGAGAGTTCGCCGACGCCATCGGCGACTCGAACCCTGCCTATCGCGATCGGGCCGCGGCCCGGGCGCTGGGACATCCCGACGTGGTCGCGCCGCCGACGTTTCCGTTCGTGCTGACCTTCGCCGCCTCCCGGGTCATGATCGGGGACCCCGAGCTCGGTATCGACTACACCCGGGTCGTGCACGGTGAGCAGCGGTTCAGCTATGCCCGACCGGTGTGCGCCGGCGACGCATTGACCGTCACGGTCACGCTGGAGACGATCCGCTCGGCCGGGGGCCACGACATGCTCACCTCGCGCAGCGACGTGGCCACCGTCGACGGCGGGCACGTGCTCAGCGCCTGGTCGACCCTCGTCGTGCGGGGGCCGGAGTGATGAGCGAGCTGACCGACGTGACCGACCGGACGGACCCACCGACGTACGACGCCATGACGATCGGCACCACGCTGCCGCCGCAGACGTTCACGGTGCGCCGCAGCGATCTCGTGCGCTACGCGGGTGCCTCCGGCGACTTCAACGTCATCCACTGGAACGAGCGCACGGCCCGCGCGGTCGGCCTGCCCGACGTCATCGCGCACGGCATGTTCACGATGGCCCTCGCAGTGCGCGTCGTCACCGACTGGGTCGGTGACCCGGGCCGCGTCGTCGACTACGGCGTGCGGTTCACGCGGCCGGTGCCCGTCCCCGACGACGACATCGGCTCCACCGTCGAGGTGACCGCCGTGGTTGCGGCTCTGCTCGACGATCAGCGGGTCCGAGTGGACCTCACCGCCATCCACGCCGGCGCGAAGGTCCTCGGTCGCGCGCAGGCTGTCGTCGATCTTTCCGGTCTTTCCGGTCTTTCCGACGCCACCGACCCGCCGGCGACGACGGCCCCGACCACCCTGTCGTCCTGACCCGCGTGCGCGAGCTGAGCGGGGTCGCGCTCGCCGAACTGACCTCCCTGCACCTGGGCGGTCCGGCCCGGCGGCTGCTCATTGCCACGAGCGAGGCCGAGGTCGTCGAGACTGTGCGAGCTGCCGATGACGCGGGCGAGCCGCTGCTGGTGCTCGGTGGCGGCAGCAACGTCGTGGTCGCCGACGACGGCTTCGACGGCACGGTGCTGCAGATCGCCACCACCGGTGTCGAGACGGGACCTGAGCCGCACACCTTGCAGGTGGCGGCCGGTGTCGACTGGGACCACCTCGTGGCGCTCACTGTCGAGCAGGGGATGAGCGGCCTCGAAGCCCTCTCCGGCATCCCCGGCCGGGTCGGTGCCGCGCCGATCCAGAACGTCGGCGCCTACGGCCAGGAGGTCGCCGCCGTCGTCCGCGACCTACGGGTGCTCGACCGGCGCAGCGGCGATGTCGTCACGCTGCCCGCGGCCGGGTGCGGCTTCGGCTACCGCGACAGCGTTCTCAAGCGCAGCCCTCGCTACGTCGTGCTGGCCGTCAGCCTGGCCCTCGGTCATGACCCGCTCGGCGCAGCGGTCCGCTATGCCGAGCTGGCTCGTGCGCTCGGGGTCGAGGTCGGTGATCCCGCCCCGCCGCGCGACGTACGGCGAGCAGTGCTGGCTCTGCGCCGCCGCAAGGGCATGCTGCTCGAGCCGCCGCCCCCCGCCGCCCTCCTCGCCCGCCCCGCCCATGACACTCTGGACCACGACGCCCACGACCACGACACCTGGAGCGCCGGCTCGTTCTTCACCAACCCGGTGCTGCCAGAAGCTGCTGCCGCAGGGCTGCCGCCTGAGGCCCCGCGCTGGCCGAGCGCCGATGGCCGGGTGAAGACGAGCGCCGCCTGGCTGATCGAGCAGGCCGGGTTCGGCAAGGGCTACGGCCGCGGCCATGACCCTCGTGCGCGGGTCTCGACCAAGCACACCCTGGCCCTGACCAACACCGGTGGCGCGACGACCGTCGAGCTGCTGGACCTGGCCCGCGAGATCCGGGCCGGCGTGGCCGCCCGGTTCGCCGTCACCCTCGAGATCGAGCCCGTCCTGGTCGGCGTCACCCTCTAGTCAGCCCCCCCTTCAACCGAAGCGGACCGGCCACCGGCGCGGAACGGCGTCAGTCGGCCAACCACGCATCGACGCCGGCCAGCAACCGCTGCTGGACCCCCAGCGGCGCGACCGACCCTCGGACCGAGCAGCGGGCAAGCTCGGCCAGCGCGGCGTCGTCACACCCCAGCACGTCCCGCGCCAGCGTGTACTGAGCCACCAGCCGCGACCCGAACAGCAGCGGGTCATCGGCACCGAGGGCGACCGGCACCCCCGCCGCCCGCAGCCGGACCAGCGGCACCTCGGCGGCGGACCCGAACACACCGAGCCGGACGTTCGAGGTCGGGCACACCTCCAGCGTCACACCCGCAGCCGCCAGCCGGTCCAGCAGCCGCGGGTCCTCGGCGGCCCGCACGCCGTGGCCGATCCGCCCGGCCCCCAACGCATCGAGGCACACCGCCACGCTCTCCGGTCCGGCCAGCTCACCGCCGTGCGGGGTCGCCAGCAGCCCGGCCCGCGCGGCGATCCGGAAGGCCGCAGCAAAGTCCTCCGTCCGCCCGCGGCGCTCGTCGTTGGACAGGCCGAAGCCGACCACCCCGGCGCCGGCATGCGCAGCCGCCAGTCGCGCCAGGGTCCGCGCGTCCAGCGGGTGCCGCGTCCGGTTGGCCGCGATAACGACCCCGATGCCGACACCGGTCGCACCAGCGGCCACCCGCGCCGCGTCGAGCACCGTCTCCACCGCGGGGGTGAGGCCACCCAGGTGCGGTGCGTACGACGTCGGGTCGACCTGGATCTCCAGCCATCCCGACCCCTCGGCGGCCTCGTCCTGCGCAGCCTCCAGCAGCAGCCGCCGTACGTCGGCCTCCGAGCGCACCACCGACCGAGCCGCGTCGTAGAGGCGCTGGAACCGGAACCAGCCCCGCTCGTCAGTCGCGGTCAGCGACGGCGGGTGCGCCGCGTCGACCTCAGCGAGCAGGTCGGGCAGCCGGATCCCGTGCGCCGCGGCCAGCTCACGCAGGGTGTCCGGCCGCAGCGACCCGGTGAAGTGCAGGTGCAGGTGCGCCTTGGGCAGCGCGCGCAGGTCGCGACGCGCCTCGCCCGCCCCGGCAGCGATCAGCGCGCTTCGGCCAGCAGGGTGTGCAGCCGGGTCACACCCTCCACGAGGTCGTCGTCGCCGAGGGCGTAGGACATCCGCACGTAGCCGGGTGTCCCGAACGCCTCACCCGGCACGATCGCCACCTCGACCGCCTCGAGCACCAGGCTCGCGAGCTCGGCGCTGGTGGTCGGCGTACGGCCGCGGATCTCCTTGCCCAGCACGCCCTTGACCGAGGGGTAGACGTAGAACGCGCCGAACGGCTCGGGGCACTCGACGCCGGGCACCTCGTTGAGCATCGACACGATCGTGCGCCGGCGCCGGTCGTAGACGTCCCGCATCATCTCCACCGCCGACAGGTCTCCGCGTACGGCGGTCAGTGCGGCAATCTGGCTGACGTTCGCGACGTTGGACGTGGCGTGGGACTGCAGATTGGTGGCCGCCTTGACCACGTCGGCCGGACCCAGCAGCCAGCCCACCCGCCACCCAGTCATCGCGTAGGTCTTGGCCACCCCGTTGACGACCACACAACGGTCGGCCAGCTCGGGGACCAGTGTCGGCATCGAGGAGAATCGCGCCTCGCCGTAGACCAGGTGCTCGTAGATCTCGTCGGTGACCACCCACAGCCCGCGTTCGAGCGCCCAGCGCCCGATCTCCTCGACCTGCGCGGGGGAATAGACCGCCCCGGTCGGGTTGGACGGCGACACGAACAGGAGCACCTTGGTGCGCTCGGTGGTCGCCGCCTCCAGCTGCTCCACGCTGGCGAGGTAGCCGCTGTGCTCGTCGGTCATCACCTCGACCGGCACGCCACCGGCCAACCGGATCGACTCCGGGTACGTCGTCCAGTAGGGCGCCGGCAGCAGAACCTCGTCGCCCGGGTCGAGCAGCGTGGCGAAGGCCTCGTAGACGGCCTGCTTCCCGCCGTTGGTGATGAGCACCTGGGAGGGCACCACGGGGTACCCCGAGTCGCGCAGCGTCTTGGCAGCGACGGCTTCCTTCAGCTCCGGCAGACCGCCGGCGGGGGTGTAGCGGTGCCAGCGCGGGTCACGGCAGGCGGCAGCGGCCGCCTCGACGATCGCCGCGGGGGTCGGGAAGTCGGGCTCACCGGCACCGAAGCCGATCACCGGCCGGCCGGCCGCCTTCAGTGCCTTGGCCTGCGCGTCCACCGCCAGGGTGGCCGACTCGGTGATGGCTCCGATCCGCCGGGAGACCCGGCGCGCATGCTCGCTCATGCGACCATCCTCCCAGGTGGGCTGCCCGCGGCGACGGGGTGCTCGTGGTTCGACCGTGTTCGACCATGACGCCGCTTGTGCGTAGACTCGGGGCTTCGGAGGCTCATGGCCCCTCGCGGCAGCGCGCCCGGAAACGGACGTCGCCGACGCTCACGGTGCCGCCGCGGCCCCCGAAGGGTCGTAGCTCAATTGGTAGAGTTCCGGTCTCCAAAACCGGCGGTTGGGGGTTCGAGTCCCTCCGGCCCTGCGAGTCATCCGCGCGAGCGAGTGGATGCCTCACCCGCACCGTGGTGCGGGACGAACCGACCGACAGGTGGAGCAGACGTGACAGAGACGCGGGAGACCCCGAACCCCGCACGTGACGAGGGCGATGCCCGCGGCCGTGCGGAGCGCGGCAGCCGCACGCAGCGCCTGCCGCTGCCGGCGCGCATCTCGCTCTTCTACCGCCAGGTCATCGCGGAGATGCGCAAGGTCATCTGGCCGACCCGCAAGGAGCTGATCACCTACACCTCGGTGGTCATCGTCTTCGTCCTGATCGTCATCGTGTTCGTCACCATCCTCGACTTCTTCTTCAGCAAGCTGATCCTCGCCGTCTTCGGATAGCGAGCCCGCCCGCCCCGCAGCACCCCGCCCGCAAGCCCCCAGCCTCAGGAGTGACCCGTCACCGTGTCCGAGACCCCCGGCGTCACCGACGCGCCCCAGCGCGACCTCACGGCCGAGGACGCCGCGTCCGATGACGTCGTCGCCGAGACCGACGTGACCGCCGACGCAGCGGCGACCGCCGACGCAGACGCGGCCGCCGAGGACGACGCTGACATGACCGCTGAGGCTGACGCCTCCACCGCCGCGGGCGAGCCCGAGGAGCCGGCCGAGGCCGACCCGGTCGAGGAGATGCGGGCGGCACTGCGCCGCGCCCCCGGCGACTGGTACGTCGTGCACTCCTACGCGGGGTACGAGAACCGGGTCAAGACCAACCTCGAGACGCGCACCGGCTCGCTCAACATGGAGGACTACATCTTCCAGGTCGAGGTGCCGCAGCGCGAAGAGTCGGTCGTCAAGAACGGCCAGCGCAAGATGGTCAAGCAGAACCTCCTGCCCGGCTACGTCCTGGTCCGGATGGAGCTCACCGACGAGTCGTGGGGGGCCGTGCGCAACACCCCCGGTGTCACCGGCTTCGTCGGCCACACGCACCGCCCCTCACCGCTCACGCTCGACGAGGTCATGCAGTTCCTCGCTCCCGAGCAGGAGAAGAAGGAGAAGGTCGTCGAGACCCGGGCGGCCGACTTCGAGATCGGCGAGTCGGTCACCGTCATGGACGGCCCGTTCGCCACCCTCCCGGCCTCGATCAGCGAGATCCACGCCGACTCGCAGAAGATCAAGGTCCTCGTCTCGATCTTCGGTCGCGAGACCCCGGTCGAGCTCTCGTTCAGCCAGGTCCAGAAGATCTGAGCGCCTGACCATCTGACTCCCGTCCTGCACCCGTACGACCGGCACAGCGACCGCCGGCAGCCCAGAGAAGAAGGACCGACATGCCTCCCAAGAAGAAGAAGCTCGCAGCTGTCATCAAGCTGCAGATCAAGGCCGGCCTGGCCACCCCGGCGCCGCCCGTCGGCCCCGCCCTGGGCCAGCACGGCGTCAACATCATGGAGTTCTGCAAGGCCTACAACGCCCAGACCGAGTCCCAGCGCGGGCAGGTCGTGCCGGTGGAGATCTCGGTCTTCGAGGACCGCTCCTTCACCTTCATCACCAAGACCCCGCCGGCCGCCCGCCTGATCCTCGCGGCCGCCGGCATCGAGAAGGGCTCCGGCGAGCCGCACAAGACCAAGGTCGCCAAGCTCACCCGCGACCAGGTGCGGACTATCGCCGAGACCAAGATGCCCGACCTCAACGCCAACGACCTCGACGCCGCCGAGAAGATCATCGCCGGCACTGCTCGCCAGATGGGCATCACGGTCGAGGGCCACTAGCACCTGCACGGCCGGCACCAGCCGGCTACGAATCGCGCACGTCAGCACCACGTGGGAGGGCCAGCGCGGCCCGACACACCACGACTCCCGCAAGTCCCGCCCACGGCGGGCCCGCCACCTCAGGAGCAGTCATGAAGCGCAGCAAGTCCTACACCGCCGCCGCCGAGAAGATCGACGCCGACGCTCTCTACGCCCCGCTGGCCGCCGTCCGGCTGGCCAAGGACACCTCGACCACGGCGTACGACGCCACCATCGAGGTGGCCATGCGGCTGGGCGTCGACCCGCGCAAGGCCGACCAGATGGTGCGCGGCACCGTCAACCTCCCGCACGGCACCGGCAAGACCGCCCGCGTGCTGGTCTTCGCCACCGGCGAGCGGGCCGAGCAGGCCCTCGCCGCGGGCGCCGACATCGTCGGTGACGACGCGCTCATCGAGGAGGTCAACAAGGGTCGTCTCGACTTCGACGCCGTCGTCGCCACCCCGGACCTGATGGGCAAGGTCGGTCGCCTCGGTCGCGTCCTCGGCCCGCGCGGCCTGATGCCCAACCCGAAGACCGGCACCGTCACCCCGGACGTCGCCAAGGCCGTGGCCGACATCAAGGGCGGCAAGATCGAGTTCCGGGTCGACCGCAACGCCAACCTGCACTTCATCATCGGCAAGGTCTCCTTCGACGAGACCCAGCTGGTCGAGAACTACGCCGCGGCGCTGGACGAGGTGCTCCGCCTCAAGCCGTCCGCCTCCAAGGGCCGCTACATCCGCAAGGCCACGATGAGCACCACGATGGGCCCCGGCATCCAGGTCGACCCGAACAAGACCCGCGGCCTGCTCGAGGACGCCGAGGCGGTCACCGCCTGACCATGCGGCACCGGGTTGCGCTCGTTCTGCTCTCCCTGCTGACGGTCATCGCGCTGGCCGCCGGCGGGTGGTTTCTCGACCCGGCAGGTTCCCGTAGCGGTGTCGCGAGCCCGGCAGCCGCCACCCTCGCCCGACGCTCGACGTCGGGCAAGGCGATGTTCGCGACGCTGCTGACCCGGATGCAGGCGGCGGGCACGACGACGTACACCTTCTCGGGCAGCAGCGGCGGCGGCGAGACCCAGTCCGGCGCCGGCGCGATCCGGTTCCTGCCCTCGGGCCAGCCGGCCCAGGAGTTCGACGCCGACGTGACGCTGTCGGCCGGCTACTCAGGAGCCACCCGTGCGGTGCTCCTTCCCGGCGCCTTCTACCTCGCGCTGCCCCCGGCGAGGGGCCTGGCCAGGGACAAGCCGTGGCTGAAGGTCGTCGCCGGCTCCACCAGCACCCTGGGCGTCCAGATGCGCCCCGTGGCCGAGCAGGCTCGCGCGGCCGTCGACCCGGCCCAGACACTGGGCCTGCTCCGGGCGGCCCCGATCGTGCAGGAGGTCGGGCCCGGCACGGTGGACGGCGCCCGCGCGGTCCAGTACCAAGCCACCGTCGACCTCCGGGCGGCCGGACTGGTCACCGGGGACGCGGTGCTGCGAGACCAGTACCACGCGATGCGGGCCGCAGGCGTCCGCGCTCTGGACCTGCGGGTGTGGCTGGACCCGCTCGGTCGCCCGGTCAAGGTGTCGGTCGACGTCCCGGCCACCACCGGCCTGTTCTCCGTGACGGGGGTCTACCGCGGCTGGGGACGCCCGGTGGCCATCGTCGCGCCTACGGCATCCCAGGTGGTCGACGCCGATACCGTGAAGGGCTGACCGGCCGCTGGCAGCTCCCGTCTCGCCCGGTAGAGCCGTTCGTTCGCGCCGGGGCGATTTGCCGGTACGTCGACCGCCCCCGTAGTCTCGCCCTGCCACAGACCGCCGGTCGCCGCCCCCGCAACGGGGTGGCCGAAGGCCCCGCACCCGCGGGCGACCCGCACAGGCGCAGCAAGGCCAGCCCGACGGCTCCCTCGGAGCCCGACCGCCACGCCCCGTCGCGTCTGCGCCGGGGCGTTCGTGCGTCCAGGGCCCGTGCGCGTCCCCGACACACGGGGCGCGAGCCGGCGCCACAGACGAGAGGAGGCCGGTCATCGATGGCAAGGCCTGACAAGACGGCCGCGGTCGCGATGCTCACCGAGGAGTTCCGCAGCTCGAACGCTGCGGTCCTCACCGAGTACCGCGGTCTCACGGTCGCCCAGCTCAAAGATCTCCGTCGGCGCCTCGGCACCGACACCACGTACGCCGTGGTCAAGAACACCCTGACCCGCATCGCCGCCAAGGACGCCGGTGTCTCGGCGTTCGACGACATGCTTGTCGGCCCGTCCGCCATCGCCTTCGTCAAGGGCGACCCGGTCGACGCAGCCAAGGGTCTTCGCGACTTCGCCAAGGCCCACCCGTTCCTCGTGATCAAGGGTGGCGTGCTCGACGGCAAGCCGTTGACGGCAGCCGAGATCACCAAGCTTGCCGATCTCGAGTCCCGCGAGGTGCTGCTCGCCAAGATGGCCGGCGCACTACAGGCGTCCCTGCAGAATGCTGTCTCGCTGTTCGCTGCGCCGCTCGCGCAGACGGCACGGGTCATCGAAGCCCTGCGGGCCAAGGCCGAGCAGGACCCGAGCATCCTCGCCGGCGGTGCCGGCACGCCAGCGCCCGCACCAGCTGCCGACGAGGCCGTTGCCCCCGAGGCAGTAGCCGGGGAGGCCACCGACGAAGCCGCTGCCCCCGAGGCAGTAGCCGACGAGGCCGCTGCCCCCGAGGCAGTAGCCGAGGAGACCACCGAAAGCTGACCGGCGACATCGCCAGCCAGCAGTTGCACCGCCAGTCAGCAGTTCGTACGCACCTGCCCCGCAGTTCCCCAAGCTAGAAGGAAGGACCGCCACCATGGCGAAGCTCAGCACCGACGAGCTCCTTGAGTCGTTCAAGGAGATGACCCTCATCGAGCTCTCGGAGTTCGTGAAGCAGTTCGAGGAGACCTTCGGCGTCACCGCCGCGGCCCCCGTGGCGATGGCGTCTGCCCCTGCGGCCGGCGGCGCTGCCGGCGGTGCCGAGGAGGAGGCAGCTCAGGACGAGTTCGACGTCATCCTCGAGGCAGCCGGCGACAAGAAGATCCAGGTCATCAAGGAGGTGCGCGCGCTCACCAGCCTGGGCCTCAAGGAGGCCAAGGACCTCGTGGACGGCGCCCCCAAGCCTGTCCTGGAGAAGGTCAACAAGGAGGCTGCCGACAAGGCGAAGGCAGCCCTCGAGGGCGCTGGCGCGACCGTCTCGGTCAAGTAGCTGACGCCGCGGCGGCGCTCGCCGCGGCCCGGTCGGCCTCGCTGACCAGCACGACCAGCACGACGAGCACGTCCGTAGGGGTGGCACGACCGGCAGGACCGGTCGGGTCACCCCTTCGGCGTAGTCCGGCCGTCTCGACCCCAGTCGCGCCGGCCCCGTCGCACGCTCGCAGACCACGATCTCCGTGCCTGAACGTGGCCAGGTGCTTGACGGCGGCGCCCCAGGGAGTCATCCTGCTCGCGCCGTGACAATCGAAGTCTTGGCCTGCCGCCCGCGAGGGCGGGGAAGGGCCACTTGAGGTCGGCGTGCCCGAGGGGTATGCTGTCGCTTTGCGCTGCCATTTGACCTGACCCTGGGCATTTGCCTCGGGCAGTCCGGCATGCGCTGACGCAGACAGATGCAGATTGACGCAGCCGGCCGCACGTGGGCCGTCTGCCGAGTGACTTCATGCAGAGAGTCCGGCAGCCCTCGGAAGGACCCCTCTTGGCCGCCTCGCGCACTACCAGCACGTCCCGCAACGCCACCGCCCCCGGCAGTCTCAGCTCCACCGCCCCCCGGCGCATCTCCTTCGCCAAGATCCGCGAACCCCTCGAGGTCCCGAACCTCCTGGCCCTGCAGACCGACAGCTTCGACTGGCTGCTCGGCAACGAGCAGTGGCGGACGCGGGTCGCCAAAGCCCAGGCTGACGGGCGCGACGACGTCCCGAGCGCCTCGGGTCTCGAGGAGATCTTCGAGGAGATCAGCCCGATCGAGGACTTCCAGGGGACCATGTCCCTGTCGTTCCGTGATCACCGCTTCGAGCCTCCCAAGTACTCGATCGAGGACTGCAAGGAGCGCGACATCACCTACTCGGCGCCCTTGTTCGTCACCGCCGAGTTCATGAACAACACCACGGGCGAGATCAAGAGCCAGACGGTGTTCATGGGCGACTTCCCCCTGATGACCGACAAGGGCACCTTCGTGATCAACGGCACCGAGCGTGTCGTGGTCTCCCAGCTGGTGCGCTCCCCGGGCGTCTATTTCGACAAGAGCGTCGACAAGACCTCGGACAAGGACGTCTTCGGCGCCAAGATCATCCCGTCCCGGGGTGCCTGGCTCGAGTTCGAGATCGACAAGCGTGACCAGGTCGGCGTCCGTGTCGACCGCAAGCGCAAGCAGTCGGTCACGGTCCTGCTCAAGGCCCTCGGCTGGGACGACGCCAAGATCCTTGAGGAGTTCGGCGAGTACGAGTCGATCCGCGCCACCCTGGAGAAGGACCACACCACCGGCCAGGACGACGCGCTGCTCGACATCTACCGCAAGCTGCGTCCGGGCGAGCCGCCGACGCGCGAGGCAGCCCAGACGCTGCTGGACAACCTCTACTTCAACCCCAAGCGCTATGACCTCGCCAAGGTGGGTCGCTACAAGGTCAACAAGAAGCTCGGCCTCGACCTGCCGCTGCGGTCCAACGTGCTGACCGTCGACGACATCGTCGAGACCATCCGGTTCATCGTGAAGCTGCACGCCGGCGAGACCGAGATGCCGAGCGTCGCCAAGGACCGCGGCGACGGCGCTGTCCGCGTCGAGGTCGACGACATCGACCACTTCGGCAACCGCCGTCTGCGCACGGTCGGTGAGCTCATCCAGAATCAGGTCCGTACCGGCCTGTCCCGGATGGAGCGCGTGGTCCGCGAGCGGATGACGACCCAGGACGTCGAGGCGATCACGCCGCAGACCCTGATCAACATCCGGCCCGTCGTGGCGAGCATCAAGGAGTTCTTCGGGACCTCACAGCTCAGCCAGTTCATGGACCAGACCAACCCGCTTGCCGGTCTGACCCATCGTCGTCGGCTGTCGGCGCTCGGCCCCGGTGGCCTTTCGCGTGAGCGCGCCGGCTTCGAGGTCCGCGACGTGCACACCAGCCACTACGGCCGGATGTGCCCGATCGAGACCCCTGAAGGCCCGAACATCGGCCTGATCGGCTCGCTCGCGACCTACGGACGCATCAACGCCTTCGGGTTCGTCGAGACCCCCTACCGCAAGGTACGGGGGGGCAAGGTCAGCGACGAGGTCGACTACCTCACCGCCGACGAGGAGGACGAGCACGTCATCGCCCAGGCCAACGCGCCGCTCACCGAGGACAACAGCTTCGCTGAGCCTCGCGTCCTGGTCCGCCGCAAGGGGGGCGAGGTCGAGTTCATCCCGGCCGCCGAGGTCGACTACATGGACGTCTCGCCACGCCAGATGGTGTCCGTCCCGACCGCGATGATCCCGTTCCTCGAGCACGACGACGCCAACCGCGCCCTCATGGGTTCCAACATGCAGCGCCAGTCGGTGCCGTTGCTGCGCTCCGAGTCGCCCTACGTCGGCACTGGCATGGAGTACCGCGCCGCCGTCGACTCCGGTGACGTCATCACCGCCGAGAAGCCGGGCGTGGTCCAGGAGGTCTCGGCCGACCTGATCACGGTGATGAACGACGACAGCACCTACTCCACGTACCGGCTGGCGAAGTTCCGGCGCTCCAACCAGGGCACCTCCTTCAACCAGAAGCCCATCGTCGACGAGGGCGCCCGGGTCGAGGTCGGCCAGGTCATCGCCGACGGGCCGTGCACCGATCAGGGCGAGATGGCACTCGGGCGCAACCTGCTCGTGGCATTCATGTCCTGGGAGGGTCACAACTACGAGGACGCCATCATCCTCAGCCAGCGCCTGGTGCAGGACGACATTCTCTCCTCGATCCACATCGAGGAGCACGAGGTCGACGCCCGCGACACCAAGCTCGGTGCCGAGGAGATCACCCGGGACATCCCGAACGTCTCCGAGGAGGTCCTCGCCGATCTCGACGAGCGCGGCATCATCCGGATCGGTGCCGACGTCGTCCCCGGCGACATCCTGGTCGGCAAGGTCACGCCCAAGGGCGAGACCGAGCTCACCCCCGAGGAGCGGCTGCTGCGCGCGATCTTCGGTGAGAAGGCCCGCGAGGTGCGCGACACCTCGCTCAAGGTGCCGCACGGCGAGTCGGGCAAGGTCATTGCCGTCAAGGTCTTCGACCGCGACGAGGGCTACGAGCTCCCGCCGGGCGTCAACCAGCTCGTCCGCGTCTACGTGGCTCAGAAGCGCAAGATCACCGACGGGGACAAGCTGGCCGGCAGGCACGGCAACAAGGGCGTCATCTCCAAGATCCTGCCCGTCGAGGACATGCCGTTCCTCGAGGACGGCACCCCGGTCGACATCGTGCTCAACCCGCTGGGCGTGCCCGGCCGCATGAACGTCGGCCAGGTCCTGGAGACCCACCTCGGCTGGGTCGCCAAGACCGGCTGGGACGCGAGCGGCGCAACCAAGAGCTCGCCGGCCTGGCAGCAGAGCCTGGCCCGTATCGGCGCGGACGTGGGGGAGCCCGGCACGAACGTGGCGACTCCCGTCTTCGACGGTGCCCGCGAGGAGGAGATCACCGGCCTTCTCGGGTCCACCCTGCCCAACCGCGACGGCGTGCAGCTGATCGGCGAGAGCGGAAAGGCGGCGCTGTTCGACGGCCGTTCCGGCGAGCCGTTCACCGCACCCGTGGCAGTCGGCTACATCTACATCCTCAAGCTGCTGCACCTGGTCGACGACAAGATCCACGCCCGCTCGACCGGCCCGTACTCGATGATCACCCAGCAGCCGCTCGGTGGTAAGGCGCAGTTCGGTGGCCAGCGGTTCGGCGAGATGGAGGTGTGGGCCCTGGAGGCCTACGGCGCCTCCTACGCGTTGCAGGAGCTGCTCACGATCAAGTCCGACGACGTGCTGGGCCGGGTCAAGGTCTACGAGGCGATCGTCAAGGGCGAGAACATCCCCGAGCCCGGCATCCCCGAGTCCTTCAAGGTGCTCATCAAGGAGATGCAGTCCCTCTGCCTCAACGTCGAGGTGCTGTCCAGCGACGGCATGTCGATCGAGATGCGCGAGACCGACGAGGACGTCTTCCGCGCTGCGGAAGAGCTCGGCATCGACCTGTCCCGGCGAGAGCCGAGCAGCGTCGAAGAGGTCTAAAGGCCCCGGCGATCCGCCCGCACGGGCGGATCGCCCGGCTCCCGCACCACCAACACAGCATCACCACGCATTGATAAAGAGAGAGCAGGCAACGTCTTGCTGGACGTCAACTTCTTCGATGAGCTGCGCATCGGTCTCGCCACCGCCGACGACATCCGTCAGTGGTCCCACGGCGAGGTCAAGAAGCCCGAAACGATCAACTACCGCACCCTGAAGCCCGAGAAGGACGGCCTCTTCTGCGAGAAGATCTTCGGGCCGACCCGTGACTGGGAGTGCTACTGCGGCAAGTACAAGCGCGTCCGCTTCAAGGGCATCATCTGCGAGCGCTGTGGCGTCGAGGTCACGCGTGCCAAGGTGCGTCGTGAGCGGATGGGCCACATCGAGCTCGCCGCGCCCGTCACCCACATCTGGTACTTCAAGGGCGTCCCGTCCCGGCTGGGCTACCTGCTGGACCTCGCTCCGAAGGACCTCGAGAAGGTCATCTACTTCGCGGCGTACATGATCACGTCCGTCGACGAGGAAGAGCGCCACCGCGACCTGCCGTCGTTGGAGGCCAAGATCGGCGTCGAGCGCAAGCAGATCGAGTCGCGTCGTGACTCCGACGTCGAGGCTCGACAGAAGGTCCTCGAGACCGACCTGGGCGCGCTGGAGGCCGAGGGCGCCAAGTCCGACGTCAAGCGCAAGGTCCGTGAGTCCGCCGAGCGCGAGATGAACCAGATCCGCAAGCGGGCCGACGCCGAGGTGGACCGCCTCGACCAGGTCTGGGACCGCTTCCGCAACCTCAAGGTCCAGGACCTCGAGGGCGACGAGATCCTCTACCGCGAGATGCGCGACCGCTTCGGCATGTACTTCCAGGGCGGCATGGGCGCAGCCGCGCTGCAGCGCCGGCTGGAGTCCTTCGACCTCGAGGCCGAGGCCGAGTCGCTGCGCGAGATCATCCGCACCGGCAAGGGCCAGAAGAAGACCCGGTCGCTGAAGCGACTCAAGGTCGTCTCGGCGTTCCTGAACACCCGCAACTCTCCGATGGGCATGGTCCTGGACTGCGTCCCGGTCATCCCACCGGACCTGCGCCCGATGGTCCAGCTCGACGGTGGCCGCTTCGCCACCTCGGACCTCAACGACCTGTACCGCCGGGTGATCAACCGCAACAACCGGCTCAAGCGGCTTCTCGACCTCGGCGCGCCCGAGATCATCGTCAACAACGAGAAGCGCATGCTGCAGGAGGCCGTCGACGCGCTGTTCGACAACGGTCGTCGCGGTCGGCCGGTCACCGGCCCGGGCAACCGCCCACTCAAGTCGCTCTCGGACATGCTCAAGGGCAAGCAGGGTCGGTTCCGCCAGAACCTCCTGGGCAAGCGCGTCGACTACTCCGGCCGGTCGGTCATCGTCGTCGGCCCGCAGCTCAAGCTGCACCAGTGCGGCCTGCCCAAGCAGATGGCGCTCGAGCTGTTCAAGCCGTTCGTCATGAAGCGGCTGGTCGACCTCAACCACGCCCAGAACATCAAGAGCGCCAAGCGCATGGTGGAGCGGGCCGGCGGTAACAACGCGCGCTACGGACACGTCTGGGACGTCCTCGAAGAGGTCATCGCCGAGCACCCGGTGCTCCTGAACCGGGCACCGACGCTGCACCGACTGGGCATCCAGGCCTTCGAGCCCCAGCTGGTCGAGGGCAAGGCAATCCAGATCCACCCGCTGGTCTGCACCGCCTTCAACGCCGACTTCGACGGCGACCAGATGGCGGTTCACCTGCCGCTGTCGGCCGAGGCTCAGGCTGAGGCCCGCATCCTGATGCTGTCCTCGAACAACATCCTGTCCCCGGCCAATGGCCGTCCGATCACCTCGCCGACCCAGGACATGGTGCTCGGCATCTACTTCCTCACCGCGTCGCGGGAGGGCATGGTGGGCGAGGGCCGGGCGTTCGCGTCGGTGGCCGAGGCGATCATGGCCCACGACCAGCACCAGCTGGACCTGCAGGCGCCGATCGCGGTGCGTCTCACCGGTGTCACCCCGCCGCGTGGTTGGGATGCCCCGCAGGGGTGGGAGCAGGGCGAGCCGTTCACCCTGACCACCACCCTGGGCCGGGCACTGCTCAACGAGGCGCTGCCCGAGGACTACCCCTTCTTCGACAAGCCGGTCGACAAGAAGGAGCTGTCGGCGATCGTCAACGACCTCGCTGAGCGCTACCCCAAGGTCGTCGTCGCCGCCACCCTGGATGCCCTCAAGAGCGCCGGCTTCCACTGGGCCACGCGCTCCGGTGTGACGATCTCGATCGAGGACGTCGTCACCCCCGAGGCCAAGGCCGGCATCCTCGAGCGTCATGAGGCGCGGGCCGAGAAGGTCCAGAGCCAGTACGAACGTGGCTTGATCACTGACGACGAGCGTCGCCAGGAGCTCATCAACATCTGGACCGAGGCGACCAACGAGGTCGCCGACTCCATGCAGGAGGCCTTCCCGAAGACCAACCCGGTCTTCCAGATGGTCAACTCCGGAGCGCGTGGCAACTGGATGCAGGTGCGTCAGATCGCCGGTATGCGTGGGCTGGTCGCCAACCCCAAGGGCGAGATCATCCCGCGGCCGATCAAGGCCAACTTCCGCGAGGGCCTGTCCGTGCTCGAGTACTTCATCTCGACCCACGGGGCCCGCAAGGGCCTGGCCGACACCGCGCTGCGGACGGCCGACTCCGGCTACCTCACCCGTCGGCTGGTCGACGTCTCGCAGGACGTCATCATCCGCGAGGAGGACTGCGGCACCGACCGCGGCCTGATGATGCCGATCGCGCGCGAGGCCAAGGGTGACGCCAAGGCCGCCCCCCGCCTGGTGAAGCTCGACAACATCGACACCAGTGTCTTCTCCCGCAACCTGGCCGAGGACGTCGTCGTCGACGGCACCACGATCGGGACCGCAGGTGGTGACATCGGAGACGTGCTCATCGACGCCCTCATCGCTGCCGGTGTGCTCGAGGTCCGGGTGCGCAGCGTGCTGACCTGCGAGAGCAAGGTCGGCACCTGTGCCGCGTGCTACGGCCGATCGCTGGCCACGGGCAAGGTCGTCGACGTCGGCGAGGCTGTCGGCATCATCGCGGCCCAGTCGATCGGCGAGCCCGGCACGCAGCTCACGATGCGTACCTTCCACACCGGCGGTGTGGCCGGTGACGACATCACCCACGGCCTTCCGCGCGTGGTCGAGCTGTTCGAGGCTCGCCAGCCCAAGGGTGTCGCGCCGATCTCCGAGTCGGCCGGCCGGGTGCGCATCGACGACACCGACAAGAAGCGCGAGATCGTCGTCGTGCCCGACGACGGGTCCGAGGAGATGGCTTACGCCATCTCCAAGCGGTCCCGGCTGCTGGTCGCCGACGGCGACCATGTCGAGGTGGGTCAGCAGCTCATCGTGGGTGCGATCGACCCCAAGCAGGTCCTGCGCATCCTCGGCCCGCGGCGGGTGCAGCAGCACCTCGTCAGCGAGGTCCAGGAGGTCTACCGCTCGCAGGGTGTGTCGATCCACGACAAGCACATCGAGGTGATCGTCCGCCAGATGCTCAAGCGGGTCACGATCATCGAGTCCGGCGACGCCGAGCTGTTGCCGGGTGAGCTCGCTGAGCGCACCCGCTTCGAGGACGAGAACCGTCGGGTGGTGGCCGAGGGTGGCACCCCCGCCTCCGGCCGTCCCGAGCTCATGGGCATCACGAAGGCATCGTTGGCTACCGAGTCGTGGCTGTCGGCGGCGTCCTTCCAGGAGACCACCCGGGTGCTCACGGACGCGGCGATCCACGCCAAGTCCGACCCGCTGCTGGGGCTGAAGGAGAACGTCATCATCGGCAAGCTCATCCCGGCCGGCACGGGTCTCCCGCGCTACCGCAACATCCGGGTCGAGCCCACCGAGGAGGCCAAGGCCGCGATGTACTCCATGGGCGGCTACGACGCCGATGCGGGCGCGTTCGACTACAGCCCGTTCGGCTCGGGCGCCGGCTCCGGCCAGTCCGTCCCGCTGGAGGACTTCGACTACGGACCCTTCCGCAGCTGAGTCACCGGCAGCGGGGATACAGACGCCTTTCCCGGTGGCCAGGCATGCCTGGCCACCGGGGAAGGCGTCGGTAGGGGGGCCACTTTGACCTCTGCGCAGGCGCTGGGTAGCCTGTGACTCCGTGCCTGGGGCTTCCCGGGCCCTCGCGCGTGCGGCCAGCAGGACCGTCGCCCCGCGAGCACGAACCGATCAGTGACCTCTCGAGCCCGATTGTTTTCGGGCCGGGGCGACACGCCCGACCTCGTGGGTCGGCGGCCTGACTGCCGCCCGACCCGCACGCACACCTCGCACACATCACTGCAGCGCAAGAGACGGAGACTGAAGGCGGCTCATGCCCACCATCCAGCAGCTGGTCCGCAAGGGCCGCCAGGACAAGGTCGAGAAGACCAAGACGCCGGCCCTCAAGGGGAGCCCGCAGCGTCGAGGCGTCTGTACCCGCGTCTACACCACCACTCCGAAGAAGCCGAACTCCGCGCTCCGCAAGGTGGCCCGCGTCAAGCTGACCTCGGGCATCGAGGTCACGGCGTACATCCCGGGCGTCGGTCACAACCTCCAGGAGCACTCGATCGTGCTCGTGCGTGGTGGCCGGGTCAAGGATCTCCCCGGTGTCCGCTACAAGATCATCCGTGGCTCACTGGATACCCAGGGCGTGAAGAACCGCAAGCAGGCTCGCAGCCGTTACGGCGCGAAGAAGGAGAAGAGCTGACATGCCCCGCAAGGGTCCCGCTCCCGCCCGTCCGGTCATCATCGACCCGGTCTACAACTCTCCTCTGGTCACCTCGCTGGTGAACAAGATCCTCTCCGATGGCAAGAAGTCCGTTGCCGAGCGGATCGTCTACGGCGCCCTCGAGGGCTGCCGTGAGAAGACCGGCGCCGACCCTGTCATCACGCTCAAGCGCGCGATGGACAACGTCAAGCCGGCCCTCGAGGTCAAGAGCCGCCGCGTCGGTGGCGCCACGTACCAGGTCCCGGTCGAGGTGCGCGGTCCCCGGGCCACCACCCTCGCCCTGCGCTGGCTCGTGAGCTACTCCCAGCAGCGTCGTGAGAAGACCATGACCGAGCGGCTGATGAACGAGCTGCTCGACGCCAGCAACGGCCTTGGCGCCAGCGTCAAGCGACGCGAGGACACCCACAAGATGGCCGAGTCCAACAAGGCCTTCGCCCACTACCGCTGGTGACCCCTGGCGAGCCGGCCCGTTGCCGGTCCGCGGCTGACACCACCCCACGACCCGAAAGAAGACTGAGCTAGCAGTGGCATTCGACACCGCCCACATCGACCTCGCCAAGGTCCGCAACATCGGGATCATGGCGCACATCGACGCGGGCAAGACCAC
>JANLYQ010000003.1:0-2464 GCA_031365725.1 Sporichthyaceae bacterium
CGCAGGTGCAGGCAACGGATACCTCGTCACCAAGGTGCGGCTGCCACCGTTCATCGTCACCCTGGGGACGCTGAACATCTTCCTGGCCTTCACCCTGCTCTACGCGACCGGCCGCACGATCCGCGACGCTGAGCTCGCGCCCGGGCTGGCCTGGCTAGGCAACACGTTCTCGGTCGGGCAGGTGCGCATCACGTCGGGCGTCATCGCGATGCTGATCATGTACGCCTTCTTCGCGTTCGTGCTCCGCTACACCGCCTGGGGCAGGCACGTCTATGCCGTCGGCGACGACGCCGAATCGGCCCGGCTGGCCGGCATCCAGGTCCAGCGGGTGCTGCTGAGCGTCTACGTCGTGGCCGGCCTTATCTACGGCATCACAGGGTGGATCCTCATCGGCCGGGTCAGCGCCGCGAGCCCCAACTCCGGCATCGACGCCAACCTCGACTCCATCACCGCCGTGGTGATCGGCGGGACCAGCCTCTTCGGCGGACGCGGCACGGTGCTCGGCAGCCTGATCGGCGCCCTCATCGTCGGTGTGTTCCGCAACGGCCTGCTGCTGGCGGGGGTCGACCCCAACTACCAGACCCTCGCGATCGGCATCCTCATCATCCTCGCCGTCTCGGTGGACCAGTGGATCCGGAGGGCTCGGGCATGACCAGCGTGTCCGAGCAGACGTCCTCGCCGGCCGAGACAGCGCAGCCAGTGCTGCAGGCCAAGGCGATCGTCAAGACCTACGGGCACGTCGTCGCGCTCGACGCTGTCGACCTGGAGCTCTACCCCGGCGAGGTGCTTGCCGTCATCGGCGACAACGGCGCCGGCAAGAGCACGCTGATCAAGTGTCTGTCCGGCGCGGAGAGCCCGAGCACCGGGACGATCCTGCTGGATGGTGCGGAGGTGACCTTCCGCTCGCCGCAGGACGCGCGAGCGCAGGGCATCGAGGCTGTCTACCAGACGCTTGCGGTCGCTCCGGCGCTGGACATCGCGAGCAACCTCTTCCTGGGCCGGGAGACCCGCCGCGCCGGCTTCCTCGGCTCGGTCCTGCGGATGCTCGACGGACCGGGGATGCGCAAGGCAGCCAAGGCCCAGATGAGCGCGCTGGGGATCGGCACGCTGCAGGACATGGGTGCGGCGGTCGAGTCGCTGTCGGGCGGCCAGCGGCAAGCCGTTGCGGTCGCCCGTGCCGCCGCCTTCAGCAGCAAGGTCATCATCTTGGACGAGCCGACTGCCGCGCTCGGGGTCAAGGAGTCCAACCAGGTGCTCAAGCTGATCCAGAGCATCCGGGAGCGCGGGTTGCCGGTCATCCTCATCTCGCACAACATGCCGCAGGTTTTCGAGGTGGCCGACCGCATCCACATTCAGCGGCTGGGCAAGCGCGCTGCCGTGGTCGACCCCAAGCAGATCAGCATGAACGACGCCGTGGCGGTCATGACCGGCGCCCTCCAGCTCGCCCCGGGCGGAAAGCTCCAGGGCTCGCTCTAGAGCCGGCGCTCTCTGACCCTTGGAGGAGCACGTAGTGGGCGGATACCCGCGGTTCGACGTGGTGGGCCAGGTGGCCCTCGTGACCGGCGCCGCCCGCGGGCTCGGCAGGGCTGTCGCGCTGGCTCTCGCCGACGCCGGTGCAGACGTCGCGCTGGGGCTGCGCGACCTGGCCAGCGACGCGGGACTGGCTGCGGAGATCGAGGCGATGGGTCGCCGGGTGCTGCCGCTGCAGTGCGAGCTGAGTGACATCGGGCAGGTGCGGGCTGCCGTCGAGGCGGTGGTCACCCGCTTCGGGCGACTGGACATCCTGGTCAACAATGCTGGGGTCGCCCCCGGGAATGACGCCTTGGACGTCACCGAGGAAGACTTCGACCGAACCATCGCGGTGAACCTGAAGGGAACTTTCTTCGCGAGTCAGGCGGCCGGCCGGGTGATGGCCGGCCAGCGCTCCGGCCGGATCGTCAACATGGGCTCCCAGGCGGGTGCGGTGGCGCTGCCCGGCGAGTCGGTCTACTGCATGACGAAGGCCGCGATCTCCCACCTGACGAAGTGCCTCGCGGTCGAATGGGGTCGCCACGGGGTCAACGTCAACTGTGTGGCACCGACCTTCGTCCGCACGGACGGCACCGAGCCGGCGCTGTCGGACCCGACGTACGAGGCGGACGTGCTGGAACGGATCGCCGCGCTGCATCGGATCGGGGAGCCGATGGACGTCGCGGGGGCGGTGCTGTACCTCTGCTCGCCTGCCGCTTCGCTGGTGACCGGGCACACTTTGCTCGTCGACGGCGGCTGGACCGCGCGGTGAAGTGCGTCCGCGACACCGGGCCCGTAACCCTCGCGAAAGACGCCCGTCACGCTGTCCGGTGATCTCTGTCACTGACCACGCTGGCACCGGGGCTTGTGACCCGATCGACACCGCGAGGTGCGGCACAGGACACCAGACGTGCCGAGACTTGAAGGGTCCGCCGAAGCCTCGGCGGAGACTCTC
>JANLYQ010000031.1:0-70291 GCA_031365725.1 Sporichthyaceae bacterium
TCGGCGGTGGTGAGGCAGGCGGTCTCCCGGGCGATGATGGTGGCCCGCCACTCACTGGTGTCCCCGGCCTGGAGCGCGGCCATCGTGCGGGGCAGCTCGGCGGTCAACGCGTGGGCCAGGCCGAGGTGCCGGCCGCCGCGGAACGGGGAGTCCCGCCGGGCCAGCGCGACCTGGGCGCCGATCCCTTGCCCGACCCGATCGGCCGGCACCCCGCCTGCCCGCTGCTCCGCCCGTTGGGACACCGCGAAGTCGGCGGTGACGACCGCCTGCGCGGCCGCGGCGGCGGACTTCAGGCGTTCCAGCAGCTCGAGCTGGGTGACCCGCTCCGCATCCCCCACCGCCCGCGCCAACCCGGCCAACGCCGCGATCCAGGAGGCCACCGAACCTGAGTCGACAGTCACAGAGGCTATGGCGGGTACTGCAGGGGCAGGCGTGGTGGCGGCTGGCGCGGCCGGAGAAGTGGCGGCAGGCGCGGTGCTAGCGGAGGGCAGGACGATGGGAGCCGCTGGCGCCACCGCGTTCTCGAACATGTGTTCGAGTGTACGCCTGTCCGTGCGCTGAATCAAGACCTCTACGCTTACTGTGGATACGGTAGAAGGCGCGGCATCGACCGCCGGAGTGTGCCGGATCCCGCACGTTGGGACGGCGATCACTGCCAGCGAGCCAGGAGGGGCTGCAGCGGCCGAGCGAGGCAGCACAGGATCTCTCAGCATGGTCACAGCCAGCGCAAGGCAGGCTGAGGGCATGTCGTCGTACCTCCCGCACCCGTTCCGCCCCGGCGCGCGTCGCGCCCCGTGGGCAGCCCCGCTCGCCGGCCTGCTTGTCGTCGGCACCGCCGTCGCCGTGCCCATGGTGGCCAGCGCGTCGCCCAAGCTGCCCGACCGCACCGCGGCCCAGCTGCTCGTCGACATCTCGAAGGCAGACGGCACGGCGCTGTCGGGCACCGTGGTCGAGACCGCGAGACTCGGACTGCCGGCGCTGCCGGAGGTCGGCGGCAGCGCGATCACCCCGACGTCGTTGCTGTCCGGGTCGCACACTGCGCACGTCTGGTACGACGGTAAGCACAAGTCCCGCGTCGCGCTGGTCGGCAGCTTGGCCGAGACCGACCTCGTGCACAACGGGCGCGACGTCTGGCTCTGGACCAGCGGCGCCAACACCGCGCAGCACGCGACCATGCCTGCGCCCAAGACCGGCGACACCGCCGCCGCTGGCGCGAGCAATGGCGGCGATGCCACCGACGGCGCTGCCGCTGGCGTCGCGCTGACGCCGGCTCAGGCGGCCGCCAAGGCGCTGGCCGCGATCGACCCCACCACAACGGTTGTCGTGGACGGCACCGCCAAGGTTGCGGGCCGCCCGGCCTACGAGCTGGTGCTCACGCCGAAGGACACTCGCTCGCTCGTCGGCGATGTCCGTCTGGCGATCGACAGCAAGACCGGCGTGCCGCTGCGGGTGCAGATCCACGCGCGCGGCGCCACCGCCAGCCGGCCGGCCTTCGAGACGGCCTTCGAGTCGGTCACCTTCGCGGCCCCGGATGCTGCGGTGTTCCGATTCACCCCGCCAGCCGGTGCCAAGGTCAGCGAGCTCGGCTCGGCGATGGGTGGCTCGGGCTCGCCCAGCAGGGCCGGCGCGAGTAAGGGCAGCAGCACAAAGGACAACAGCACAAAGGACAACAGCGCGAAGGACAACAGCGCGAAGGACAGCAGCACAAGGGACAGCAGCGCCAAGCCGACCGTCGTCGGGACCGGCTGGACCTCGGTGCTGGTCATGTCTGGTCTGACCGACCTCGCCGGTCCAGGCGCGTCCTCGGGCAAGGACTCCGGCTCCACCTCCGCGCTGGTCTCCACGCTGCAGCGGGCGATGACCCCGGTAAGCGGGGCGTTCGGCAGCGGCCAGCTGCTGCGTACCAAGCTGGTCTCGGTGCTCCTCACCTCCGACGGCAAACTCCTCGTCGGCGCGGTCACCCCGGCCACCCTCGAGCAGGCAGCGGCCGGGTGACGGCCCAAGCAGAGCTGGCTGCGCGCACTGGTTCGGCAGGCGCTCCCGCCGCGCCCGCGACTGGCGCCGCGATCCGCACCAGCGGACTGACCAAGCTGTTCGGTCGCGGGGCAGGCGCGCACCCCGCCGTCGACGGTGTCGACCTGGTGGTGCCGCGCGGGGCGGTCTACGGCTTCCTCGGACCCAACGGATCCGGAAAGACCACGACGATCAGGATGCTGCTGGGCCTGGTGAGTGCCAGCGCCGGCAGCCACGAGATGCTCGGCGAGCCGATGCCCGCCGGGGCCGCCACGGTCCTACCGCACGTCGGGGCGTTGGTCGAGGGCCCGGCGTTCCACCCCTACCTCAGCGGTCGCGACAACCTGCTGCGGCTGGACGCCGGCGACCTCACTGCGTCTCGTCGCGGGGCCGGCGCCCGGGTCGACACCGCGCTGGAGCGGGTCGGTCTTACCGCTGCTGCCGGTAAGCGCTATCGCAAGTACTCCCTCGGCATGCGTCAGCGACTCGGACTTGCCGGCGCCCTGCTGCGTCCACGCGACCTGCTGGTGCTTGACGAACCGACCAACGGTCTCGACCCGCAGGGCACTCGCGAGGTGCGCACCCTGTTGCGTGAGGCGTCGGCTGAAGGATCAACGGTTTTCGTCTCCTCGCACTTGCTCAGCGAGATCGAGCAGGTCTGCACCGACGTAGGTGTGATGAGCCGCGGCCGCCTGGTGTTCCAGGGCTCGTTGCCCGAGCTGCGGGCCGCCGCCGGCATCCGGGTGCGGGTCGAGACCAGCCGCGGCCAGGAGGCGGCCGTCGTGCTGACTCGTCTCGGCACCGGCGCCCCCACGCTGCGCCCCGACGGTGTCGTGGCTGAGCTGATGGGTGTCGACAGCGCCGAGCTGACGGCGGCTCTGGTGGCTGCGGGCATCGACGTACGCCAGGTGGTCGTCGAACGTCCTGACCTCGAGGAGATGTTCGTGTCGTTGACCGGTGAGGGCTTCGATGTCGACCAGTGAGCTGACCCGACCCGTCCCGCGCGCCGAGACCGCGACCCGCAGCCGCACCGGTGGCGGGCGGCTCCTCGCTTCCGAGCTGCGGCTCGTGCTCGGGCGCCGGCGCAACATCGCGCTGATCGCTGTCCTGTGCTGCTTCCCCGTGCTCATCGGCATCGCGGTCAAGGTCTCGTCGCCGACCAACGGTGGTGACGGGCCGCCGTTCCTGAGCCAGGTCACCGAAAACGGTCTGTTCCTCGTCTTCACCTCGTTGACCGTGCTGCTGCCGTTCTTCTTGCCATTGGCCGTGGCTGTTGCGGCGGGTGAGTCGGTCGCGGGCGAGGCCGGTACGGGCACCTTGCGCAACCTGCTCGTCGTTCCGGTGTCACGCACGCGAGTCGTGCTGGTGAAGTACGCCGGGGCAGTGATCTTCTCGCTGGTGTGCGTCACCGCCGTAGCTGTGGTGGGCGTCGTCGTCGGTCTCGTGCTGTTCCCGCACGGCGCGGTCACCCTGCTGTCCGGTACGACGGTGAGCTATGCGTCCGCGCTGGGCCGCACCGTGCTGGTGCTGGGCTACGTCACGGTGATGCTCGCCGGGCTCGCGGCAATCGGCGTCTTCGTGTCGACGCTGACCGAGGTGCCGATCGGAGCGATGGCAGCAACCGCAGTACTGGCGATCGTCAGTCAGATCACCGACAGTATCCCGCAGGTGGCCTGGATCCACCCCTACCTGTTCTCCCACACCTGGTTCAACTTCGGCGACCTGCTGCGGTCACCGATCGCGTGGCACTCGCTGCAGACGGGGCTGCTCACCCAGCTGGCCTACATCATCATCTTCTTACCCGCTGCCGCAGCCCGGCTGCACACCAAGGACATCACGTCCTGAGTTCTGCCGGTCGTCAGCGGATCCCGATGGTGACGCTGTGGTCGGCGGCGTAGCCGGTGACGAATCGCACCGTCAACGTGTAGGTCGATCCGGACACCAGCCCCGAGGTGGGCAGGTTGTAGAGGAACGTCTTCGTGAAGGGGTCGTAGAGGAAGTAGCCCTTGACGAACGCCGGTCCCGGATAGACCGCCTCGTTGACTGCAGCCGACGTCGTGCCGTTGGCGGTCCAGGTGAGCCGCGCCTCGCCGGCGAGCACCAGCTTGACGGCGCGCAGGTCGCTGATGGGCTTTCCGTCGCTCTCCACCAGCTGGAAGCGCACCGGGATGAACGACCCCTTCTTGAAGACGCTCGTCGGTGACGTCGGCGCGGTTGCGTCGTTGACGGGCTGCAGGAAGCCGATGAACGGCGACTTGCCAACGGTGTAGGTCACGCTCGCAGTGCCGGTGCGGCCGCCGGAGTCGGTGGCCCTGACACTGAAGGTGTGCTGCCCTGCGGTGGTGTCCGGTGTCGCGGGTGTCGACACACAGCTCACGACGTCGGTGCCGTTGCAGGCGAACGATGCGTCGATCCGCTGACCGGCGGTGTAGAGGGTGGTCGCCGACGGACTGCTGATGGAGACCGTCGGCGGCGCGGGGGCGGCGATGCTGAAGGTGGTCGTCGTGCTACCACCGGCATTGGTCGCGACGATCGTGTGGGTGCCCGTGCCGCTCACCGTGAACGGCACGGTGTACGGCGTTCGTGCTCCACCGTCGCGCACGTAGGTCAGCGTGCCGTCACCGGTCAGAGTGACCTGCTGCGGCCCGGTATAGGTCCCGCCCACCGGCGTACCGGCAACGGTGATGACCGGGGCGCCGACGAGAGGTGCCGGAGCGGCTGAGTAGTCCTGGCCCTTCTTGCTCGACACCGCCACGTTGTTGGCGCTGTCGACGAGCTGGACGAAGTACTGCTCGACCTGAGTAGTGCTCGCACCGACGGAGGCCGTGCCGGTGAAAGTGCCGCCGCCGGTGGTCACGAGGTCGACCACGGACCAGGACTGTGCCGAGGTGCTGCTCCGGGTGAGGAAGAGCACCCGGGCCGTCGCGGCATCGGTGGCCGGCGTCGTGACAGTGAAGGTCGCGATGCCGGCGGTGATGGTCCCGTTGACGGTGCTGATCGCTGGTGGCTCGACGTCGTTCTTGTCGCTGTAGAGCAGGTGATAGCCGACGGTGTCCGCGAGCTGCTGGAAGCCCAGGCCACTGGTCGGCCCGCTGCTGCGGAACTGCCCCGGCGTGAGGACGACGACTTCCCGCAGGCCCTGCGGCGTCGCGCGCTCGACCAGGCCGGTGAGGTGGGAGGGGAAGAACGACCCGACCGACGCAGGCTCAGGTGTCGTAGAGCTCGCATCGGGGACGGCGCTGGAGTAGACGGGGTCGAAGCCGCCGTCGCTCGCGGTCAGGTGGCTTCTCAGGGCGTCGAGCAGCACGCCGTGCGCGCGCTGCCCGTCAAGACGAACCGGGTAGGCGTCGCCGGTCTGCGGCTCGAGCGGTTGCCCGGGGATGGCCAGCGGTGCCTGCAGTGGTCCGGCGCCGTCCTGCACGGCGTAGTAGCTGCCGCGAGTGGTGTTCTGGAGCACGAGATGCCGGCCGGCGGCGGTCCCGAAGTCGGCCGTGACCGGCGGCCCGACCGCGGTCGAGGTGCCGACCGCCGGTGCCGAGGGCACGGCGCTGGGCGCGGAGACACCGGCGGCGCCGAGGCGGTACATCGGCAGGCCGTAGAACGTGGCCTCCTCGAGCACCTTGACGTCGACGACGGACAGCGGCAGGTGTACGCCGCTCTGCTTGGCGAACATGAGCGCCTGGCCGACGGTCATGCTGCCGTCGAGGTTCTTGGCGAAGTCGGCCATCAACCGCTCGGAGTAGGCGACCGCGACGCTGTCGCCGTAGCCGTAGCCGGTGTTGGCGGCGTAGACGCCACCACGGGCCGACACGGTCTGCGCCCAGTCGGCCTTTCGCGCAGCCTCGGTGGGCGTGGCGACGAACGTGTCGGCGACGCTGAGCCCGGCGTGGCAGCCGATGGTGAACAGCACGCCCCCGGTCAGGTCGCCCGGCAGGTCGGCGGTGGTGAGCAGCTGGTTCTGGGTGCCGCCGCTGTTCTCGTTTGCGGGCAGCGCGCGATAGGCGTCGTAGTGCGCGTTGACCGACGCATAGCCGTGGGCGGCTGCGGCTAGCCCGGCGATGGCGTCGTCGCGGGTCCAGGCACTGCTGATGCTGGTGCGCGCGCTGCCGGTGGGCACCTTGGTCGCCAGGGTGTCGGCGACCAGCTGCGCGCCGTCGGCGTTGAAGTCGTAACCCGCGGTGTAGGCGGTGTTCGGGGTGCGGATGCCGTTGCTGGCGACGTAGGCATCGACAGCCCTGGTGATGTCCGTGGGCGTCTCGACGAGCCGACCGAGTGCGACGTCGGGGACGTAGGCCTGACCGTCGAGCCATGGGATCGGGTTGACGTCGCCGTAGGGGTCGTCGCTGAGCAGGTAGCCCGCGCGCAGCGAGCCACTGACGGCGTTGTCGTTGCCGCTGTAGACCTGGTCGCCGGCGTAGGACGCCTCGTTGTCCAGCGCCATCCGGTCCTGCACGCGCGCCATCGGCACGACGATGTCCCCACCGGCGATGACGATGTTGCGCAGGCCGGGCAGCCCGCTGCGCAGGCGGTCGACGTAGGCGTTGATGGCGGCCACGACGTCGTTGGCCTTCGACGCCGAGCAGGGCGACGCGTCCCACGCGGCGTACGCAGCCCGGACGGCAGCGTCGCCTTCGACCGGCACGACGGTGCCGCTGACGTCGCCGCGGGCGACGAGGGTTGCCAGCCTGCCCGTCACTGAGCTTGCTGCTGTGGCGCCGAAGAGGTCGCCGAGCCGCTTCTGGCTGGTGAGCACGATGGTCTGCGTGCTGCTCGGGAGAGGTGCGGTGACCGCTGCGCCAGTGGTCCCTTGACCGGCAAAGGGGAACGCCTGGGTGGCGCACGCCGGCGGGGTCTCCGGGGGAGTCACCGCGACGAGCAGCGTGTAGGCCGTCGTGGTGTCGAAGGACCCGTTGTAGCCGCTGACGACGACCTGGGTGGGCGCGCTGGTGCCACCCTCCGGCACCCGGTAGGACACCGACTCGTTGGCGTCCCCCCTGTTGGCCGAGACACCGAGCACGGTGCTGCCGGCCGGTGGCTGCACCGGGACATCAGCCTGTACGTCGGGGGAGGAGGTGCTCGCCCCGGTCGAGGGGTCGAGGGTGGTGTCGTCGACGGCTGACCCGCGCAACGGCGAGCCGCGCAACGGTGAGCCACGCAGAGGTGCTGCCCGCAGCTCCGGGGTGCCGGGACCGAAGACGGACAGGTCGTCATCGTGACCCGGTGTGACGCCGCCCAGCGACACCGTCACGGTCGACCCCCCGGCCATCGAGGGCAGCGTGTAGGTGTCCTGCTCGCCAGGGGCTGAGATGTGCCCGAGGAACACCGTCGGTTGGGGCGCGCCCGCGTTGCTGATGGGGACAGGCGTGAGCGCGGGGTTGTCGCCGACGGTGATGGCTGTCGGTGCCGCGCTGCCCGTCGTAGTGCCCAGATAAGTCACTGTGGCGTCGGTGGTGACCGGACCAAGGTCGATCCCGGGCTCGGTCTGGAGGCTGGCGGTGCCCGTCTGGGCGCCGGTGCAGCCACTGAGCACGGTCTCGATGGTCACCTTGCCACCGGTGGTGCTGGCGGTGGCAGTCAAGGGTCCGGTGCCGGTCACATCGATGTGCTGGCTGCCCGGCAGGGCGCGGAACCCCGTCGGGAGGTCGATGACCGCGGACAGCGGGCCTGAACCCTGGCAGATCAGCCCGAAGGTCGCGCTGATGGTGACTCCGGTGCTGGGCAGTGGTGACGCGGCAGCGACGGTGTCCTCGCCGAGTCGCTCGTAGCCGAGCTGGTCCCGCGGGACGAGACCGAGCAGCAGCTGACCCACCGTGGCGTCCGGTGCACCAGCCATCGCCATGAGGGCGCCGACGGTCGCGACGTCGGTGAGTCCCGCACCCACGTCGTTCGCCTGGGCATCGGCGAGGGTGCTGCACGCGTTGCCGGGGGAGCTGGTGCAGCGGTACCAGCTGGCCGGGACAGCGGACAGCGGCACTGCACCGAGCGGTGTCTGGCTCAACCACATGTCACCGAGGCGGACGTTGCTGATCGGCGCGTCGACCAGCAGCTTGCCCTTGAGATGCACACCGGCGGCGTACACCGACGTGAGGTCGAGGCCGCCGAGCTCGAGGCCGATGAGGCTCTGAGTCGTGTCTGTGCCTGCGGGAAGGGCGAGACCCAGGTTGCCCGCGGGAGTGTTGCCGAGCAGGAAGGCAACCATGCTGACGTTGCGCAGGGCCGTGCGGCTGAGGTCGATGTCGGCCAGCGAAAGCGCCTGTACGGCGGCGGGTGGCGGGGTCAGGTCGAGGACCTGTTGCAGCGTGACGTTCTGCACCGGCTGGCTGGCGTAGACCGTCCCGGCCAGGACTGCTGTCCAGGTGTTCGGTGCGTCGAGCGGCACCTGGGAGAGCGGGATGGGCGACCCCCGAAGCGGCGACCCACGCAGCGGCGAGCCGCGCAGGGGGCTGCCACGCAACGGAGATCCGCGCAGGGGGCTCCCGCGCAACGGTGACCCGCGAAGGGGGCTGCCGCGCAGTGGTGACCCGCGCAGGGGTGCCGACTGCAGGCTGGCCAGCGTGCCGGTCAGTGCATCTGCAGGGATGCCGTCGACGGGGGTGACGTGGTGGCCTGCCGCGGCTGTGGTCTGACTCGTGGTGACCGTGACACCACCGAGGCCGACCACGTCGATGGCAGCCAGGTAGGCCTCCGGTCCCGGCCCGGACGGCAGCGTCCACGGCTGCGGTCGATCGCCCCACCCGGGAGCCTGGGGGTCTCCGGTGGCGGCGCAACCGAAGAACTGCACCGTGTGCACGGCGAGGTAGTAGCGACCGGGGAAGGTGGGTGCGGTCAAGGTCGACGACGCCGCACCTGAACCGCCGGTGGCCTCTGTCTGGCCCATGTCCGTGCACATCTGGGGCCCGCGGTTGACGAAGCCCGCGATGTTCTGGTCGATGCAGCCCGGGCACGAAGCGGCGGACGCGCCGGTCATCGTCCACGTATAGGACAGCGTGAAGTTCTGGCCAGGGTTGACGGTCAGCGTCCGGCCGCCCCCGGCGCCGCCGATCGGCACTACCGAGATGCCCGAGGCGGTGAGCTTTCCTCCGGCCACCCCGTCACCGCCGCCGGTGGGCACAGTCGGCAGTGGGACCTCGTTGCCACCCTTGAGCCGCCAGACTGTTGGCACATTGGCGTTGAACGGCGGCACCGCCTCGGGGCACGCGCCCACCACGATGATCTGGCCGTCGGGCTGCACGGCAGCGCTGCTGGCCCCGCCACCGCCCCCGGGACAGCTCAACGACTCGAGGCCGGAGCTGTTGAAAGTGGTGTCCGAGGCATAGCGGTCGTCGACCAGACGGCTGATCACCGGGGCACCGCCGGCACTGCCCGTGACCACGAGCCGACCGGCTTCGTCCAGTGCGATCCCGGCGTTGTCCCCCGATGCTCCGTAGTCGGTGACGGCGAGGCCGTCGCCGGTGGCGTTGTCCAGCCGCCCGAACGACGTGTCGAGCACACCGGACGGGCTGTACGCCGCCACCCCGCCGCGCACGAGCGAACCGGCCTCGTCACGCAGGGTGATGAAGATGCGGCCGCTGCTGGTCACCACGACGGAGCGGGCACCGTCGTTGGCGCCGGACGCGAAGTCGTGTTCGGCCAGACCGCCGTTGCCGAACCCGCTGTCCAGGGTGCCGTCCGGGCGGAACCGAGCGAGTCCGACGTCGTCCCCGCCCTGGTTGGTGGCTCGGACATAGCCGGCAAGCACGACGTCGCCGTTCGGGGCGACCGCGATGTCGCGCACCGTGTCGTCCCCGCCGTTGAAGTCGGCCGTCGCCACGGTTCCGTCAGCGAAATTTCCCTGGCGGGTGCCGGTTGTGCTGTCCAACGCGATCAACCCGAAGTTGGTGTTCCCGTTGACGCCGAGCCACACTCCGACATACACCCGGTTGCGACCCTCGTCGATAGCGAGTGAGGTGCCGTGGTCGTTGGGGTTGCCGCCGATCGCCTGGATGACCACGCCGTCACCGTTGGCGCCCCAGGACGGGTCGGGTACACCGCCGGGCGTGAGCCGCAGGACGGCCACCTGTGGCGAGCCGTTGTTCGGCAAGGCGGAGGTCACGTAGGTGCGCCCGAGCGAGTCCTGGGCCAGCGCTCCTTTGGGGTCGTCACCCGGCGTGCCGGCGTCCCAGAAGACTGGGCCGTTGGTACCCCAGCCCGGGTCGATGCTGCCACCGGGCAGCAGCCGGTAGATGTACATGCCTGACGGGCCGGCGGTCATGAACGCCGCGACGATCCTGCCGTCCGGCTGCACCACCGAGGAGTCCAGCGCGCCGCCGAAACCGTTGCCTGCGCTCCAGACGCCGCCCGGGCCGAACGTCGGGTCCAGCGACCCTGGCCCGCTGGTCGGAGGAGCGGCCTGCGCGGTCGTGAACGGCAGGATGCTCAGTGGTGCGGCCAGCAGCCCCATCAGGACAGCAAGGATCAGACCCCGACGGCGTTGCTGCATGTTGTTCCTCCCCAGGCGGACGCGCATCCTCCCCTGGCTGATCGTCTACTCATTCGCGGCAGGAGACCACCACCCGTTTGGGCTATTGCTCATGCCGCCTGATGCCCTTTCGTGCCGGTTCCCGGGCAATGCCTGCCATAGCGGGCATTGATGTCGACGGCGGGCATCATCGCGGGCCAGACTCACGCCAGGGCGGTCGGTCGGCACCCCCGACGAGAGGACGCAGTGGCAGAGGGCACGCAGGGGCAGGCGCCCGTAGGGGGAGTGGCGGACCAACCGCACCCGCTGGCGCCGTACGTCTCGCGCACGGCCCTGGACTGGCTCGCCGACGAGGCACGCGACGACCAGCGGACCATTCGACGAACGGTGCCGGGCACGATCCTGTTCGGTGACGTCGCCGGCTTCACGCCACTGACCGAACGGCTGGCTCGCCAGGGCAAGGTCGGAGCCGAGGAGCTGACCGACATCCTCAACGCCGTCTTCGGCCAGCTGCTGGCCGTCGCGGACGGCGTCGACGGTGACCTCATCACCTTCGGTGGGGACGCCCTGTTGTTGCTGTTTACGGGAACTGGCCACGAGGTGCGCGCAGCCGCGTGTGCAGTTCGGCTGCTGGAGACCCTGCGCCCCTATCGCCGCTTCAAGACCGGCGGGGGCTGGGTGCGGCTGTCGATGTCGATCGGCATTGACAGCGGCGAGGTGCACCTGCTGCACGTCGGCGACTCGCACCGTGAGCTGTTCGCCGTCGGGCCGGTGGTGACGAGTGCCGTAACTCTCGAGAGCCGTGCGTCGGCCGGCCAGGTACTCCTCGGGCCGGCTCTCGCAGCTGCACTGCCGGCCGGTGTCGTGGGGCCAGACAACGGGGACGGGCAGCCGTTGCTGGCCGCACCACTCGCCCCTGCTGTTGCTGCCGGTTCAGCCGACGATCAGCATGCAGCGCACGCGGTGCCTCAGGTGCTTCAGGACCACTTGGGCACCGGGCGCGAGGACGGTGAGCACAGGGTGGCGTCGTTGGCGTTCCTTGCTTTCCGTGGCACGGATGCGTTGCTGGCGAGCGAGGGACCGGATCGCGTGGCCGCCGAGGTCGGGCGGGTTGTGACTGCGGCGCAACAGGCGTGTGTGCGCCACGGTGTGACGTTTCTCGCCACTGATGTCGACGCGGACGGCGGCAAGATCCTCTTCGTGGCCGGTGCCCCTCGCGCCGGGGACCAGGACGAGGACCGGCTGCTGCTCGCGGTGCGCGAGGCCGTCTCTACCGACGGCGCGCTCTCTCTCCGGGCCGGGGCCAACCGCGGTCGCGCCTTCGCAGTCGACGTGGGCACGGCGGGGCGCCGCACCTATGCCGTGATGGGCGACGCCACCAACCTGGCGGCCCGGGTGATGGGGAAAGCCGGCCGTGGTCAGCTGCTGGCCACTCAGGACCTGCTGGACCGGACGCACGGCACCTTCGAGCTGGAACCGCTGGAACCCTTTCTGGTCAAGGGAAAGACCCAACCGGTGAGTGCGGCTGTCGTCGGTGCGGCCATCGGCGGTCGGGTTGCCGTGAGCTCGCAGCTGCCGTTCGTCGGACGGGCGCAGGAGGTCAGTGTTTTGCGGGCCGCTCTGACCGCGGCGCAGGGCGGCTCGGGCGGGGTTGTCGAGATCATCGGTGAGCCGGGTCTCGGCAAGTCGCGTCTGGTCGACGAGCTGTGCGGTGCAGTCGGTGATGGCTTCGTGCTGACGGTCGAGGGCGGGCAGTACACCGCCACCACGCCGTACGCCGCGGTCCGCGCACCCATGCGCCTGCTGGTCGGCGCCACCCAGCAGGACGACGACGCGACAGTCGCGGACCGGTTGCAGGCGGCGACCACCGATGCTGCACCGGAAGCACTGCCGTGGCTGCCGCTGTTGGCTGTGCTTCTGGGGGTGGACCTGCCCGACACCGCCGAGACTGCTGCGCTAGACCAACGGTTCCGCAGCTCGGTGCGGCACGTGCAGACGACCGCTCTGCTCGCCAAGGTGTTGCCCGCGCGCACGGTGCTGGTCGTCGAGGATGCGCACTGGCTCGACGATGCGACCGGCGAGCTGCTCGACCACCTGTGCGCGTTGACGACCGAGCGACCGTGGTTGGTGTGCGTGACCCGGCGACCCGGCGCCCTCGGTTGGCGACCGGAGGCAGCGCTCGGTCGCATCACCATCGAACTGGCGCCCCTCACGGCCGGCGACACCGACGAGCTGCTGCGTCAGGTGGCACTCGTTCGACCACTCGCACCGAGCGACCGCGCGATGCTGGCCGCGCGTGGGGCCGGCAACCCGTTGTTCCTGCGTGAGCTGCTCGGTTCGTTCGTCGGCGGCCAGCACGACGGCGACGTCGTCCTCCCGGACACCTTGGAAGGCGTCATCGGAGCCTCGGTCGATCTGCTGTCCAGGGGAGAGCGCGAGGTGTTACGGGTCGCTGCTGTGCTGGGTGTCGGCATCGACGCTCCGGTGCTGTCCCGGATGCTCGATCGGCCGGTAGATGACATCGCTCGTATCCTGCTCGGCCTGGGGAGGTTTCTCGTCGAGGACCACGGCACGCTGCGCTTCGAGCACGGCATCGTGCGTGACGTCGCCTATGAAGGGCTGCCCTTCCGGCGACGTCGGGATCTGCACGGCAGGGCCGGGGACCTGCTGCACCTGCGCCTCGCCGAGCAGGAGTCGACCCTGGACTTGTTGGCGCTGCACTATCACTCGGCCGAGCGGCACGCCGAGGCGTGGTGGTACTGCCGGGAAGCAGCCGAACGGGCCCGTCGCAACACGGCCCCGGTCGAGGCGGCGCGCTACTACCGCTGGGCGTTGCAGGCTGCCGTGCACCTGCCCGACACCCCGCCCGAGGACCGCGCCGAGGTCGGCGAGCGACTGGGCGACTCACTCGAGCTCGATGGCAGGTACGACGACGCGTCGCGCGCCTTCGCCACCGCACGTCGGCTCGTGCGGCACGAACCGATGCGAGTCGCGGGCCTGTTGAAGAAGGAAGGCTGGGTGCGTGAGCGGTCTGGCCGCTACAGCAACGCCCTTGGCTGGTACACCCGCGCGCAACGTCACATCGCTGATCGCGTCGACGAGGACGCGGCGAGGGCGCGGGCGGCTCTCGCCATGTCCTACGGTGCTGCGCGCGCCCGCCAAGGCCGTTATGCCGCGTCGATCCCGCACCTCAAGCGGGCCGCCACCGAGGCCGAGCGGCTGGGTGATCTTCCGACGCTGGCTCACACCTACTACTTGCTCGACTGGGCCCTCACCGACCTGGGCCGCCCCGAGGCGGAGTTCTACCGCGAGAAGGCGCTGCCCATCTACGAGGAGCTGGGCGACCTGGTGGGACAGGCCACGGTGCTCAACAACCTCGGCATCGATGCCTACTACGAGGGCAGGTGGGACGAGGCGAGGGGGTTCTACGAGCGCAGCCGAGACGTGTGTCGCCGGTCGGGCAACGTGGTCATGGACGGCACCGCACTGAACAACATCGGCGAGATCCTCTCTGATCAAGGCCACCTCGACCAGGCCGACGCCGTCTTCCATGAGGCGTTGGCATTGTGGCGTTCGGTCCGCTATCCGGTGGGGCTCGGACTCTGCCTGAGCAACCTCGGCCGCGTCGCAAGCCGCGCCGGTCGCTTCGACGAGGCCAGTGCGCGGTACGGCGAGGCGCGTGAGCACTTCGTGGCGATCGGCGCGGACGCCTTTGTCGTCGAGCTGGACAGCCGAGTGGCCGAGCTGCTGGTGCTGCAGGGTGAGGGTGCAGCCGCGTTGCCGGTCGTGACGTCGGCGTTGCTGCGCGCGGAGTCACTCGGTGGCATGCCGGTCGTGCTGGCGATGCTGGAGCGACTGCAGGGTCTTGCGTTGTTCCAGACGGGACAGCTGAGAGCAGCATTGCGGGCGCTGCACCGCAGCCGAGGCCGCGCGACCGAGGCCAACGCCGACTTCGAGCTCGCGCTGACCCTGCACGAGTGGTCCCGGATCGCGACCGTCACCGGCGACCGCAATGCTGAGGGCATGACCCTGTCGGCGCAGATGCTGCTCGACCGTCTCGGTGTCATCCACCTGGCCGAGGCAGTGCTGCCGTCGTGAGCGCCGGGGCTGACATTCCCGAGCTGCTGGTGGCCGACGCGGCTGCGTGGCGCAGGTGGCTGAGCAGACATCGCACCGAGCCGACCGGTGTCTGGCTGGTGCTTGCCAAGAAGGACAAGGACGGCCCCACGACGCTGACCTACGACCAGGCGCTCGACGAAGCCCTGTGCCATGGCTGGATCGACGGCCAGACCAGGCGCCGTGACGATGTCACGTGGTACCAGCGCTTCACCCCTCGGCGTACCCGAAGCATGTGGTCGGCCCGCAACATCGGAATCATCACCCGGTTGGAGAAGGAAGGGCGGATGCAGCCGGCGGGCATCGCCGAGGTGGAGCGGGCCAAGGCTGACGGACGGTGGGAGGCGGCCTACGCCGGCGCGGCCACCATCGAGGTGCCGCACGACCTTGCGGCTGCGATCGCCGCCGAGCCGCGCGCGGCGGCGATGTTCGGGATCCTCACCAGCCAGAACCGGTTCGCCGTCATCTTCCGGACCAACGGGGCCAAGCGCGCCGACACCCGCGCGAGGCGCATCGCCCAGTTCGTCGCCATGCTGGCCCGCGGCGAGACCGTCTATCCGCAGAAGCGGACGCTGCCCGACGTCAGCTCGTGACCAGGACCTGTCAGCTGGTGAAGAGTGCGCTGTAGGCGTTGAGGGCCGGCTGGCCGCCGAGGTGGGCGTAGAGCACCGTCGAGTCGGCTGGGATGTCGCCGGTCGTGACGAGATCGATCAGCGCCGCCATCGACTTGCCCTCGTAAACGGTGTCGAGGATGACGCCTTCGAGCCGACCGACGAGCCGGATCGCGTCCAGCGTGGACTGCACCGGGATGCCGTAGCGGTCGCCGGCCCAGCCCTCGAGGAGGGTGATCTCGTCGTCGCGCAGGTGCCGACCGAGTCCGACCAGCTTTGCGGTCGCCCGGGCGATGCGCTCCACCTGGGCGCGGGTCTCGGCCAGGGTCGCCGAGGCATCGATGCCGATGACCCGACGCGGCCGGTCCTGTCCGGCGAAGCCCGCGATCATGCCGGCCTGCGTCGATCCGGTGACGGTGCACACGACGACGGTGTCGAAGAAGACACCAAGGTCACGTTCCTGCGCTTCGACCTCGGCCGCCCAGCCAGCGAAACCGAGTCCACCGAGCCGGTGGTCAGAACCACCGGCCGGGATGCCGTACGGCGTCCCGCCCCGGCGGCGAACGTCCTCGAGTGCGTCGTTCCAGCTGTCCTTGAACCCGATGCCGAAGCCGGCCGGGTCGAGTCGCACCTCGGCACCCATGATGCGCGACAGCATGATGTTGCCGACGCGGTCGTTGACGGCGTCGGGCCAGTCGACCCACTTCTCCTGCACCAGAACCGCGGCCATGCCGAGGTGCGCGGCAACGGCCGCGACCTGGCGGGTGTGGTTGGACTGATAGCCACCGATGGACACCAGAGTGTCGGCGCCGACGGCAATCGCCTCGGGGACGATGTACTCGAGCTTGCGCGTCTTGTTGCCGCCGTAGGCCAAGCCGCTGTTGCAGTCCTCGCGCTTGGCCCAGATCGCCGCGCCGCCTAGGTGACTGGTCAGCCGCTCCAGCCGGTGCACCGGGCTCGGGCCGAACAGCAGCGGATAGCGCGGGAAGTCCTCGATCGGCATGGGATCCGGCTCCGGATTATCTTGGCGGTGACGTCGGGTCAGGCGAGGGCAAGGCCCACGAGCATCGACACCATCGCCAGGCTCATGGCGCTGCGGCAGGACAGCGACGGGGCGGAGACGGCGGCCCGCACCTCAGCCCGACCCACCACCTGTCGCAGGTCGCGCAGGTCGCCCGCGGCCGCCACCACGACGGTGCAGGCAAGCGCCAGGACGCCGAGCCAGCGCAGCGCGCTGACCCCCGCGGCACTCGCGCCTTGCATTGACATCGACATCGACGCGGACATCGACGCGGGCATCGGCGCGGCGCCGACAACGACCAGCCCGAGCATGACCAGCATGGAGCTCAGATGGGCGACAATCCCCGTGTGCGCAGGGCTACGACGACGCTCGCTCACCAGCGGCCGGACCACAAACCACCCCAGCGCCCCGGACACAGGCACCAGCAGGAACGCGGCGGGGCGCACCTGCACCGGTGCCACCACGAGCGCCAGCATCGCTGCTGCCATGAGCAGGTGCCCCACGGCAGCCTCGCGCTCGCCGTACGGCGACGTGGTCTGGCGTCGACCCCACCTGTCACGCACGTGCTGCACGACAACAGCAGTGACGGCCCCGGCGAGGGCGAAGGCGAGCAGCACGCGCAGCCACCCGGTCGGCATCATCGTCGTTGAGCATCGCGCTTGTTCGAAGGGCGGTCAACGGCCACCTAAGGGTTTGCTTAGGTGACCGTTGACACGGACGGCATGCAGGTCCGGATACTGCGCCGACAGCATTGGCCGCAGGCGTCGAGGAGTGGCAACCCATGCAGGTTCCAGCACCATTCGAGTACGAACGCGCCACGAGCGTCGACCACGCCATCGGACTGCTGGAACGGCTGGGCAGCAGCTCGCGCCTGGTGGCCGGGGGACACAGCCTGCTGCCGATGATGAAGCTGCGGCTGGCCAACCTCGAGTACCTCATCGACATCAACGACCTGCACGGTGAGCTCGGCCACATCACGGTGGAGGCCGACCAGATCCGCATCGGCGCGATGACCCGGCACCGCGAGCTGCTGGAGTCAGCCGAGCTCAACGCGGCCTTCCCGATCTTCGGCGACGCCGAGCGGGTCATCGCCGACCCGATCGTGCGCAACCGCGGCACCCTGGGAGGCTCGCTCTGCCAGGCCGATCCGTCCGAGGACTTGTCGGCGGTCTGCACGACGCTCAACGCGAGCTGCGTCATCCGCAGCAGCGCCGGCGAGCGCGTGGTCTCGATGGAGGACTTTCACCAAGGACCGTACGAGACCGCGGTCGGTGATGCCGAGATGCTGGTCGAGGTGCGCATCCCGTTGCGCGCCAACGGATCCAGCGCGTACGAGAAGGTCGAGCGCCGGGCCGGCGACTGGGCAGTGACCTCGGCCGGCGCCGCGGTCTGGCTCGACGGCGCCACCATCGCGGACGCCCGCGTCGGCCTCGCCGCCGTCGGCCCCAACACGACCGGCATCCCCGCCATCTCCGAAGCCCTGCGCGGCAAGGTGCCCTCCGAGGACCTCTACAGCCAGGCCGGAGCCATCGCCGCTGAAGCCTGCAGCCCGACCACCGACATGCGCGGCAGCGTGGAGTACAAGCGCCACCTCGCCTCCGAGCTCACCCGGCGCGCGCTGCGCCGGGCCGTCGAACGCGCCCAGAACCCCACCAGCAGCACGACCAGGGAGAGCTGACCCATGCAGGTGTCGATGACCGTCAACGGTGACGAGGTCTCGAGCGAGATCGAGGGCCGGTTGCTGCTCGTGCACTACCTGCGCGACCACCTGGGTCTGACCGGCACGCACTGGGGATGCGACACCAGCAACTGCGGCACCTGCGTGGTCTGGATGGACGGCGAACCGGTCAAGTCCTGCACGGTGCTCGCCGCGATGGCCGACGGACGCGCGGTCCGGACCGTCGAGGGCCTGGAGAAGCCCGAGGGTCTCGACCCGGTGCAGCAGGGCTTCATGGAGTGCCACGGCCTGCAGTGCGGGTTCTGCACCCCCGGCATGATGATGACCGCCCGCGCGCTGCTCGACCGGTCACCCGACCCCGACGAGCACGAGATCCGCGAGGCCATCTCCGGCCAGATCTGCCGGTGCACCGGCTACGCCACCATCGTGCGCTCCATCCAGTGGGCGGCCGACAAGGAACGGGCCGTCGGCAATGCAGCAGCAGCAGCTGCCACGAGCACCGAGGCCGCGGGGAGCCCGGCATGACCGCCGTCGAGGACCGTCCGGTCCGCGAGTTCGAGAACAACGACGAGAAGCCGGTCGGCTACGGCCGGATGCTGCGCAAGGAAGACCCGCGCTTCGTGCGCGGCAAGGGCCACTACGTCGACGACGTCCAGCTGCCGGGCATGCTGCACCTCGCGATCCTGCGCTCGCCCGTCGCGCACGCCCGCATCGTCAGCATCGACATCACCGCCGCCCAGGCCCACCCCAAGGTCAAGGCCGTCGTCACCGGCGAGACCCTCGCCACGCTGAACCTCGCCTGGATGCCCACGCTGTCCAACGACGTGCAGGCGGTCCTGGCCACCGACAAGGTGCGGTTCCAGGGCCAGGAGGTGGCGTTCGTCGTCGCCGAGGACCGCTATGCCGCGCGTGACGCGCTCGAGCTGATCGACGTCGAATACGACATCCTCGAACCCGTCATCGACGTACGTCGTGCACTGGAGCCCTCTGCCCCCGTCATCCGCACCGACCTCGAGGGCAAGACCAACAACCACTGCTTCGACTGGCAGACCGGTGACGAGGCGGCCACCGAAGAGGCCTTCGCCAAGGCTGACGTCGTCGTCAGCCAGGACATCGTCTACCCGCGCTCGCACCCCGCGCCGATGGAGACCTGCGGCTCGGTCGCCGACTACGACAAGATCGACGGTCGCCTCACCCTGTGGTCGACCACGCAGGCACCGCACGCGCACCGCACGCTCTACGCCATCGTCGCGGGACTGCCCGAGCACAAGATCCGCGTCATCTCCCCGGACCTCGGCGGCGGCTTCGGCAACAAGGTGCCGATCTACCCGGGCTATGTGTGCTCGATCGTCGGCTCCATCGTCACCGGCAAGCCGGTGAAGTGGATGGAGGACCGCTCGGAGAACCTCATCAGCACCGGCTTCGCTCGCGACTACATCATGCGCGGCGAGATCGCGGCGACCCGCGAGGGCAAGATCCTCGCGATCCGCACCAACGTCCTCGCCGACCACGGCGCCTTCAACGGCACCGCTGCTCCCGTGAAGTACCCCGCCGGCTTCTTCGGGGTCTTTACCGGCAGCTATGACATCGAGGCGGCCTTCGCCAAGATGACGGCGGTCTACACCAACAAGGCGCCCGGCGGGGTGGCCTACGCCTGCTCGTTCCGGATCACCGAGGCGGTCTACCTGATCGAGCGTCTCGTCGACTGCCTGGCTGATGAGATGAAGATGGACCCGGCCGAGCTGCGGCTGAAGAACCTGCTGCGCAAGGAGCAGTTTCCTTACACCTCCAAGACCGGTTGGGTCTATGACTCGGGCGACTACGAGCCCACCATGCGCAAGGCGATGGAGATCGCCGGCTACGACGAGCTGCGGCGCGAGCAGGCCGAGAAGCGGGAGCGCGGTGAGCTGATGGGCATCGGCATCTCGTTCTTCACCGAGGCCGTCGGTGCCGGGCCACGAAAGGACATGGACATCCTCGGTCTCGGCATGGCCGACGGCTGCGAGCTGCGCATCCACCCGACCGGCAAGGCGGTCGTTCGGCTGTCTGTGCAGTCCCAGGGACAGGGCCACGAGACGACGTTCGCCCAGATCGTGGCCGAGGAGATCGGCATCCCCCCGGCCGACATCGACGTCGTGCACGGCGACACCGACAACACCCCGTTCGGTCTCGGCACCTACGGCAGCCGGTCGACGCCGGTGTCGGGCGCGGCAGCGGCGTTGGTCGCCCGCAAGGTGCGCGACAAGGCCAAGATCATCGCCTCCGGCATGCTCGAGGTGTCGGTCGCAGACCTGCAGTGGGACAAGGGCGCCTTCAGTGTCATCGGTGACCCCACCAAGTCGGTGACGATCCAGGACATCGCCATGCGCGCCCACGGCGCGGGCGACCTCCCGGAGGGTCTTGAAGGCGGGTTGGAGGCACAGATCTGCTACAACCCCTCCAACCTGACCTATCCGCACGGCTGCTACATCTGCGTGGTCGACGTCGACCCCGGAACTGCGGTGGTCAAAGTGCGGCGCTTCATCGCGGTCGACGACTGCGGCACCCGCATCAACCCGATGATCATCGAGGGCCAGGTGCACGGCGGCCTCACCGACGGTGTCGGCATGGCGCTGATGCAGATGATCGCCTTCGACGAGGACGGCAACTGCCTCGGCGGCTCGCTGATGGACTACCTCATCCCCACCGCGCTCGAGGTGCCCGACTGGGAGACCGGCTTCACCGTCACCCCGTCGCCGCACCACCCGATCGGCGCCAAGGGGGTGGGGGAGTCGGCCACCGTCGGCTCGCCACCCGCGATCGTCAACGCCGTGGTTGACGCCCTCAAGCCCTTCGGTGTCCGGCACGCCGACATGCCGCTCTCTCCGTCGCGGGTGTGGGATGCCATGCAGGGTCGCCCGACACCGTCGATCTGACCGACACCCCAATCTGGGCAGGAGCCGCATGTCGCACCGGATGGCCGCACGGGTCGCCGAGCTGACGGCCGCCCGGGTGCCGTTCGTGCACGCCACCGTCGTGCGGGCGCAGGAACCCGCATCGGCGCGACCGGGTGACGACGCGGTCGTGCTCGCCGACGGCAGCATCGAGGGCTTCGTGGGCGGTCACTGCGCCGAGGGTTCGGTGCGGGCGGCGGCGTTGGACACCCTCGTCGACGGGCAGACCCTGCTGCTGCGGGTGCTGCCCGACAGCCAGGAGACCTTTCCCGAGTCGCCGCGCGCTCGCGTGGTCGTCAACCCGTGCCTGTCCGGAGGAGCGTTGGAGATCTTCCTCGAGCCGCTGTTGCCGGCACCGCTGATCGCGGTGGTCGGCAGCACCCCGATCACCGATGCGCTGCTGGACATGGCGACACCGTTGGGCATGGTCGGTCGTAGGCTCGATGACGGGGAGCCCCCGACAGGGGCCACAGTTCTCGTCGTCGCGACGCACGGGCACGGCGAGGTCGAGGCCATCCGGGCCGGACTCGATGTCGGTGTGCCGTTGGTGGGTTTGGTCGCGAGTCCCCGACGCGGCAGCTCGGTGCTGGCCGGCATGGGGCTCACCGACGAGGAGCGTGCCCGGGTGCGCACCCCGATGGGTCTCGACATCGGTGCCCGCACGGCCGAGGAGATCGCCCTGTCGATCCTGGCCGAGGTCGTCCGGGCCGTACGCCGGGACGGGCTGCGAGCCAGTGCGGGCTCCGAGGCTGGTGCGGTCGCTGCGCCAATGCAGGTGATCGACCCCGTGTGCGGAATGACAGTCGTGGTCGGACCAGCCACCCCGCACCACACGGACGCTGAGGGTGCGCACTGGTTCTGCGCCCCCGGCTGCCACGACCGTTGGGCAGCCGAGCACCCCGCCGTACAGCGCGAAGCACTTCGGGCTGCCGGCGCGTGACCGCGCCGCCCGCCGTCGTCGATGCCGACGACGTACGCCGACGACTGGACGCCGTCGACCACCTCGTCGACGATGGACTCGCGACGGCGCTGTTCCTCGCCATCCGCCTCGAGCAGCCGGTGCTGCTCGAAGGTGAGCCCGGTGTGGGCAAGACAGCTGCAGCCAAGAGCCTTGCGCTTGCTCTGGGCGCCCCGCTCATCCGGCTGCAGTGCTACGAGGGGCTCACCGCGGCCGAGGCGCTCTATGAGTGGAACCACCAGCGCCAGCTGCTGGCGATCCGGCTGAGCGAGTCGCGGCACGAGACGATGGCCGACGCCGACTTGTTCACCGAGGAGTTCCTGCAGGAACGGCCGATCCTCAAGGCGGTGCGCGCCACCGGCCCGGTCGCGCCGGTGCTGCTGATCGACGAGATCGACCGGGCCGACGACGAGTTCGAGGCGCTGCTGTTCGAGTTTCTCGGAGAGATGTCCGTGACGGTGCCGGAGATAGGCACCTTCGTCGCGCCGCGCAAGCCGGTGGTCGTGCTGACCTCCAACCGCAGCCGCGAGCTGCACGACGCGCTGCGGCGGCGGTGTCTCTATCACTGGATCGACTTCCCGGCCCCGGAACGGGCGGCCGAGATCCTACGGCGATCCGTGCCCGAGGCACGCGAGTCGCTGATCGCCTCGGTCACCACGTTCGTCGGGCGGGCCCGCACCCTCGACCTCGACAAGGCCCCCGGCATGGCCGAAACCATCGACTGGGTGGCCGCCCTGCACGCGCTGGGGGCGGCCGATCTCGCTCCGCCCGAGGTGCTGCGCACCCTCGGCGCGATTGCCAAGACACCGGATGACCGGACCTCCATCATGACCGCGATCGACGAGCTCACCGCCGATCCCCACCCCGATGTCCTGCACCCCGATGTCCTCCACTCTGCCGAAGGAACCGCATGAAGATCGACAACGAGTTCACCGTCGGCGTGCCGATCGAACGCGCCTGGACGGTGCTCACCGACCTGGCCGGCATCGCACCTTGCCTGCCGGGCGCCAGCCTCACCGGGGTCGAGGGCGACGTCTTCTCCGGCGAGGTGACCGTCAAGGTCGGGCCGGTGGTGTCGCACTACGCGGGCACGGCGACCTTCGCCGAGAAGGACGACGTTGCCCACCGGGCCGTGATCGACGCCAAGGGTCGTGACTCGCGCGGGGCCGGCAATGCGGCAGCGATGATCACCGCGCAGCTGCACGACGAGGGCGACCACACCCGCGTCGTGGTCGACACCGACCTCAAGATCTCGGGCAAGATCGCCCAGCTCGGCGGCGGCATGATCAAGGAGGTGTCCAGCAAGCTGCTCGGCCAGTTCGTGGCCTGCCTCGAGAGCAAGCTGGTCGCGGCTCCCGCTCCTGCCGACGTACCCCCTTCGGCAGTCGCAGCACCTACCCCCACGGGCGACACGGTCCCACTGGATCTGATGGCCCTGGCCGGTACGTCGGTCACCAAGCGGCTGGTCCCGGTCGCGGTCGGCGTCGTGGTCCTGATCGCCGTCGTGGTCTACCTGGTGACTCGCTGACCTGTGCGCCGCTGACCAGATGAAGACGTGACTCAGATGACCGCGTGACTCAGGCCGGCGGCACCTTGCTGCGCGGGGTGGACCGCGCGGCCTTCGCCGTCTCGTTGGCCGTGCGCCTCCGCGATGCGGGAGTGCCGGTCGGCCAGACCGGAATCGAGGACTTCACCCGCGCCCTCGTGGCCGTCCCGCCTGACTCGCGCACCCGGCTCTACTGGTCAGCCCGCATCTCGTTCGTACGCCGGCGGGTGGAGCTGACGACGTTCGACGCGGTGTTCGACGCGGTGTTCTCCGACGCTGTCCTGCCGATGGATCCCCATGCCCGGCGCCAGTCGTTGCCCGGAGTCGACGATGGCAACGCGCACACAAAGGTGCCGAAGGCCACCGCGGCGAGCGGTTCGGGGGACGGGCTGCCGTGGGCGACGTTGCCGACGGTCGTGGGCAGCGCCGATGACTCCGACAGTGGCGCGCACGTCCCCGAGCTCTCGGCCAGCGTTCTCCAGGGCCTGGCCGACGTGCCGTTCGAGGAGCTCGACCCGGCTCAGACCGACCAGCTCGGGCATTGGCTTGCCGAGCAGCTGCACACCTGGCCACAACGGAAGTCGCGGCGACGAGCGCCCGGCTCCGGCGGCCGCGAGGTCGCTCTGCGCGCGACGCTGGCTCGGTCGCGGCGCACCGGGTGGGACCCGGTCGAGCTGGTGCGGGTCGCACCGGTGCCGACACCGCGTCGGGTCGTGATGCTCTGCGACGTGAGCCAGTCGATGCAGGCGCAGGTGCCGGCGTACTTCCAGCTGCTGCGGGCACTCGCGCAGCTCCCGGGCGGGGAAGGCTTCGCCTTCGCGACGACACTGACCCGCCTGACGCCGGTGCTGCGGCACCGGTCGGCGTCGGTCGCGGTGGCCCTGGCCGGCGAGCGGGTGGTCGACAGGTTCGGCGGCACGCGGATCGCCGGCTGCGTGACCGAGCTGCTCGCCTCCCACCACGGCAACGCTGTGCGCGGCGGCATCGTCGTGATTGCCTCCGACGGGTGGGACAGCGAGCCGCCGGAGGCGTTGGCGGCCGCCATGGCCCGGTTGCGGCGCCGCGCCCACCGGGTCGTCTGGGTCAACCCGCGCGCGGCCGCCCCCGGCTTCGCCCCGCTCGTCGGCACCATGGCGGCCGCGCTGCCGTTCTGCGACGAGCTCCTGCCCGCCGCCGACTTCCGCGGGCTGGCGGCTGTGGTGCGTGCTCTCGGTAGCCGGCGCTGACAGTTCGGTGATCACCGAACAATGCCGACGTTAGTCTTGTTGCCATGACGCAGACACATGACGCAGTCGTCGCGACCAACTCGCCTGGGCTGCGACCCTCAAGGCTGCCGCTGCTGGCTGCGGCTGTGACCGTCGTCTTGTGGGCCTCTGCATTTGTGGCCATCCGGCACGTGGGGCGGGAGATCTCCCCGGGGGCGCTGACGCTCGGGCGACTGCTCGTCGGCAGTCTTGTGCTTGGCGTCGTGGTCATGGTCCGTGGGCCGCAGTGGCCAGCTGCTCGCGACTGGCGTCTGCTGCTGGTCTGCGGACTCTTGTGGTTCGGCGTGTACAACGTCGCCCTCAACGCGGCCGAGCAGCGCGTCGATGCCGGGACGACCGCGATGCTGGTCAACATCGGCCCGCTGATCCTTGCCGTCCTGGCCGGCGTGCTGCTCGGTGAGGGCTTTCCGCGGCGACTGGTGGTGGGCAGCCTGGTTGCATTCGCTGGGGTGCTGGTCATCGGGGCAGCCACCTCGGGTCACGCAGCCGGCACCGCCGGCGTCGTCCTGTGCCTGGTCGCGGCGGTCGGCTATGCGCTCGGCGTCGTGGCCCAGAAGCCGTTGCTGAGCCGACTGCCGGCGTTGGAGGTCACCTGGCTGGCCTGCACCATCGGTGCCGTCGCCTGCCTGCCCTTTCTCCCGCAGCTGCTGTCGGAGGGCAGTCGGGCGCACGTGTCGACGCTGGCGTGGGTGGTCTACCTTGGCGCGTTCCCGACCGCGATCGCGTTCACCACGTGGGCCTATGCGCTGTCGCACACCACGGCCGGGCGCATGGGCGCTACGACCTACCTCGTCCCACCGGTGGTGATCCTGCTGGCCTGGATGATGCTGCACGAGACTCCCGTCCCGTTGGCGTTCGTCGGGGGAGCCCTGTGCCTGCTCGGTGTCGCCGTCGCCCGGCGGAGCCAGCAGACCCGGCGGACCCGGTGGCGCCGTGGTCACGCCGAGACCGGCTGATGAGGACACCAGGGTGAGGGTCCCCTCCGACGGTGCGTCCGTCGCCAGGCTGGCTGCCCTCGTCGCCGAACCGACCCGCGCCAGCATCTGCCTGATGCTGCTCGACGGCACGGCCTGGACCGCGGGCGAGCTGGCCACCGCCACAGGGGTGAGCCGGTCCACCGCGAGCGAGCACCTCGACCAGCTGGTAGCCGGCGGGCTGCTCGCCCAGGAACGACAGGGGCGGCATCGCTATCTGCGGCTCGCGTCCCCGTCGGTGGCTGCCCTGCTCGAGTCCCTCGCGAGCCAAGCCGCACCCGGTGCCTTGCCTCGCTCCTTGCGCGCCGTCACCGCCGGCGAGGCTCTGGCCCGGGGTCGCCGGTGCTACGACCACCTGGCGGGGCGTCTCGGCGTTGCGATGTTGAACGCGATGGTTGTTCAGGACTTCTTGTCTGTACGGCGCGGTGTGGTGGTCACCGACGCCGGCGGGCACTGGCTGGCGGACATCGGCATCGATGTCGACGAGCTCGAGCGAGGGCGACGCCCAGTGGTGCGCAGCTGCCTCGACTGGACCGAGCGGCGCGCCCATCTCGGCGGTGCGGTCGGTGCGGCGATGTACGACGCGTTCAACGAGAACGGCTGGATCGGACCCGGGACCGGTAGGGCCGTGTTCGTCACCGAGTCAGGGTCGCGTGCGTTGCGGCGGCTGCTCGGCATCACACCGGCAGACCTGAGGCTCAGCTCCACAACGTGACGTGCACCGACGGGCGGAAATGGCCCACGTTGACACCGGAGCCCCGCAGCATCGCCTGAGTCGCGCGGGGGGTGCTGACAAAGCGCGTGAGCTCGGCGATGGCCGACGACCGGTCGTGCCCGGGCAGGCTGAGCGCGTTCCAGACCCCTGCCGTGTGCAGGCCGGGCACGGCGATGCGGACAAGGCGACCGTCAGCGGTCTCCCGACCGACAGCGAACGACAGACAGAGGGACACCCCGTGCCCGCGTCGGGTCTGCTCCAGTGCGGCCGCGTCGCTGGGAAAGATCCGCTGGTGGTCCTCAGCGACCCGCAAGGAACGCAGCAGCCCAGGCACCGCGCCGGTGTTCGCGACTGCAGTCGGGCCGAGCAGCCATATCTGGTCGCGCACCATGTCGAGGCTGGGCCGGCCGTGGGCGAGCGGATGCTCCGCGGCCACGACGACAACGAGCTCGTACTTGAGAAAGGGAGTGACCACCAGAGACGGGTCGAGCTCGCCGGCCGCCGGCCCGAGAGCGACATCGACGCTGCGGTTGAGCAGGAGAGCGGCGAACGAGTCGGCGTCGGCCACGCTGAGCTCGACGTCGAGGTCGTCTGCCCGGCTGGTGAACAGCTCGATGAGCCCGGGTGCGGCGTGCTCGGCGAACAACGCCGATGCCGCCACCCGCAGCAGCCGACGACCGTTGCCGGCTCGGCTCACCTCCTCGACCGTGCGGTCCTGCAGTCCGAGCATCTCAGCCGCGCGGCTGGCCAGCCGGAGGCCGCCGGGCGTGAAGGCCAAGCCCGTCGACGTACGGACGAAGAGCTGGTCCCCGAGCTCTTTGCGCAGCTGGGCGACGTGCAGGGAGACGGCAGCGTCGGAGACCCCCAGGTCGGCACCTGCCTGCTTGACCGAACCACGACGTGCCACTGCGGCGAAGGCACGCAGCTGGGTGGGGGTCACGATCCCGACGCTAGTGCGACCGGGCGTAGAGCGCTTCCACATCGTCGGCAAAGTCGGTCATCACCACGGACCGCTTCAGCTTGAGGGTCGGTGTCAGGTGTCCGCTGTCCTCGGTGAGGTCGATCGGCAGGATGCGCAGTCGCTTGATGCTTTCGGCCGACGACACGGTGGCGTTGGCGGCGGCAACGGCCGGCAGCAGGGCAGCCATCAGGTCGTGGTCGTCGACAAGCTCTGACAGGGGTACGACGGGACGCCCGGCCTTCGTCAGCCACTCGGTGACGGCGTCGCTGTCGAGGCTGACCAGTGCCGCGGCCGACGGTCTGCCGTCGCCGACCACCATCGCCTGACTGATCATCGGGTGCGCGCGAAGCACGTCCTCCAGCGGTCCCGGCGCGATGTTCTTGCCGGCAGAGGTCACCAGGATCTCCTTCGCCCGGCCGGTGATGCGCAGGAAGCCGTCGGCGTCGATCGAGCCCAGGTCGCCGGTGTGGAACCACCCGTCCGCGTCGATCACCGCAGCCGTGGCGGCCGGGTCGTGAAGATAGCCGCGGAAGACGTGGCCGCCGCGCACCAGCACCTCACCGTCGTCCGCGGTCGCGATCTCGAAGCGGGGCAACGGTTTCCCGACGGTCCCGACGCGCATGGCAGCGCGGTTATTGACCGTCGCCGCGGCTGTGGTCTCGGTGAGGCCGTAGCCCTCGAGCACCGTGACGCCGATGCCCCGGAAGTAGTGCGCCAACCGCGGGCCGAGGGCCGCACCGCCACTGATGGCCCACTCGGTGCGGCCACCGAATGCCGCCCGGATCTTGACATAGACCAGACGGTCGAACACCGCTCGCTTGGCCCGGAGCAGGGGACCCGCTCCGCCACTCTCGATCGCCTCGCTGTAGGCGATGGCGGTCGCCGTCGCGGCCTCGAACACCCTTCCCTTGCCGGCGGTCTCGGCCTTTCGTCGCGCCCCGTCGTAGATGCGCTCGAAGACCCGGGGCACCGCCAGCACGAACACCGGGCGGAACGTCGGCAGGTCACGGGCGATGCGCGCCACGTCGCTGTGGCCGACGTGCAGGCCCTGCTTGAGCACCGCGACATGGATCATGCGGCCGAACACGTGCGCCAACGGGAGGAACAGCAGCGTCGACCCCTCCGGGTCTTCGAAGAGCTCGGGCAGCATCTCGATGGCACTGGTGACCTCGGCCAGGAAGTTGCCATGGGTGATCTCGCAGCCCTTGGGCCGGCCGGTCGTCCCGGAGGTGTAGATGATGGTGGCGAGGTCGTCCGGCCCGAGAAGATCCCGCCGCTGCTCGAGGACCGCTCGTGTCGTGGCCGTGTCGTGCTCGCGACCCAGGGCCGCGAGCTCGGCCAGCGAGCCACGACCCGCGACGTCGTCGATGGTCCAGGACAGGCGCAACGCCGTGAGGTCCGGTGACACCTCATCGAGCAGGGCGGCATGCCCGCGTCCCTCGACCACGGCCGCGACGGCGGCGGAGTCCTGCAGGATCCACCGCAGCTGGTCGGCCGAGGAAGTCTCGTAGACCGGCACCGTCACCGCCCCCGCAGCCCACACCGCAAGGTCGACCAGCATCCACTCGAAGCGCGTCTTGGCCATCAGCACCACGCGGTCGCCGGGCTCGACGCCGGAGGCGATCAGTCCCAGGGCGACGGCGTTGACCTGCTCCTCGAGCGATGCGGCACTGATGCGCTGCCAGGTTGCGCCCTCGCGCCGGCTGACCAGGACCAAGTCGGGAGTGCTGCGGGCGTGCCCGGGCAGCAGCTGCGCCAGGCTGCTCGGGTGCGGGGAAGGCATGGCGGCAAGTTACCGGACGGTAGACCGGCGTGGGGTGAGGACAGTCACGCCGGAAAGGTGACGATGAAGGTGGCTCCGCCACCGGGGGTCGCCCCGGCCTCGATCTCGCCGCCGTGAGCGACCACGACCTCGCGAACCAGCGCCAGACCGAGCCCGAAGTGCCGCCGCCCGGCGCCGCGCGCGCCGTGCGAGCCGTGCGCGAAACGGTCGAACAGCCGGGTGGCCACCGCTGGGTCGATGCCGGTCCCGTCGTCGATGACCTGCAGGGTGGCCGGTGGACCGGGGGCCGCGACCACGGTGACGTGTCCGCCGGGGCGGCTGTGGGAGATCGCATTGTCGATCAGCGCGTCCATCACCCGGCGCAGCGGCCCCGCCGCACCGGGTACGACGATCGGCTCTGCCGCCTGGTCCGGGCCTCGCACCGTCACGCCGTTCTCTGCGGCATGGGCAGCTGCGCCGGAGGTGGCGGCCCGGGCGAGTAAGACCAGGTCGACGGGTTGACGGCGGTCCGGCTGCTCGGGCAGTGATGCGGACAGCAGCAGGTCGTCGACGACCCCGGCGAGGCGCCGAGTGTCCTCCACGAGAGCAACCGACTCGGCGTGTGGACCGTCGCTAGGCACGTGACGGCTGCTGCTGGTGGATGGGCTGGCACCTCCATTCCCGCTCCGCACATCCGCCGGAAGGCGCAGGCGCCGTTCGAGCAGTTGGGCGCGGGTGGACAGCAGCGTCAGCGGGGTCCGTAGCTCGTGCGACGCGTCAGCGACGAACCGCCGCTGCCGGGCCATCGCGGTGGCCAACGGAGCCACCGCGCGTCGGGCCAGCAGCCCGCCCAGCAGCAGACTCAGTGCGAGGCCGATCAGCTCGGCCACCACCAGACCGGACAGCAGCCGGGAGCGCTCTCGCTCCTGCGGCGCAGTCCCGGTCTCCGCCTGCACGACCCGGCCGCCGTCGCGCAACGTCAAGAGGTGGAAGCGGTCACTGCCGACGTTGACCTCGGTCTCGACGCGGGCTCGACCACCTGGGGTCACGATGTCCAGCTGAGACCTGATCGGCAGCCAGGCGGGCGCCTCCGGGCTGCGGCGCACCGTGCCGTCGGCTTCGCGGACCCAGACCCCGATGGTGGCGGGGGAGCGGGTGAGGTCGTCGAGATCGAGCACCGCGGTGCGCAGGGCCGTGCGGGCCTCGCTCTGCTGCTCGCGCCAGACGATGAGCGCGGCCACGGCACCGACCACCAGCACCACCACGGTGATCGATGCGGCTGTGAGCAGGGCCAGTCGCCGGGTGGCGGTCCGCAGGATCTGGGCCTCGACCGTCGAGCTGCTCATACCTGTCCCATCCGATAGCCCACACCCCGCACGGTGCGCACCGCCTCCGGCCCGAGCTTGCGCCGGAGGTAGGACACGTAGGTCTCGACGACGGCGTCGCTCTCGGCGTCGTCGAAGACCCGGCTGCGCAGCTCGTCGCGGGTGAACACCCTGGTCGGCCTCGCCGCCAGCATCCGCAGCAGCGCCGACTCACGGTCGGAGAGCGCGACGTCGGTCAGTCCGCCGACGACCAACCGAGCTGCGACATTGAGCCTTCGGCCACCGAGGTCGATCATCTCGACGTCGTCGTCCGGAGCGGTCCGTCGGACCAGTGCGCGGACCCGGGCCAACAGCTCGTCGACGTCGAACGGCTTGCCGAGATGGTCCTGCGCACCCGAGTCCAGTCCTTCGACCCGGTCCGCGACGGAGTCATATGCCGTCAGCATCAGCGCCGGGGCCTGCACACCGCTGCGCCGCAGCCGGCGGAGCAGGTCGATGCCATCGATGCCGGGCAGTCCACGGTCGAGGATCATCACGTCGTACCTCGTGGTCAGCGCCTTGTGCAGCCCCACCTGGCCGTCGTACGCCGGGTCGACGACATAGCCCTCGGTCTCGAGCAGGCCCACCAGCATCGCCGAGAGCTCTCGCTCGTCTTCCACGAGGAGCAGGCGCATGCAGCGATCGTCTTAGAGGTTCCTGTGAGGTTCCTGGGAGCGGGTCGGCGGCGGTTCGGCTCCACCTTTGTCAGGATGGCGGCGTGACGACCGTGACGACCAGTTGGGACGAGAGCACCAGGCCGACGCTGCTGGGCTCTGTCGGTGCTGACGCCGCCCCGATCGGATCGACGACCGGGCCCGGCGCGCACCTCGTCGCGATGCACGGGCACTTCCGCGGCGAGCTCGAGTCGCTGCGCGACGTCCTGGAGCAGGTCCGCACCGGCGCGATCGGCGCGGCCCAGGCACGCTCTCAGGTGAACGCGATGGCGTTGCGCGCCAACACCTGGGTGCTGGGTTCGTTCTGCCAATCGTTCTGCTTCACCATCACCCAGCACCACACCATCGAGGACACCGCAGTCTTCACCCACCTCGGCTCCCGCGAGTCCGGCTTGCGGCCGGTCCTCGACCGGCTCGGCTCCGAGCACCTCGTCATCCACCACCTGCTGGACGCGGTCGATGCCGAGCTTGTCGCGCTGGTCGCCGCCCCGGAGGACCTGACCGGCCTGCAGGCGGCCGTCGACGACCTCAGCGCCAAGCTGCTCTCGCACTTCGACTACGAGGAGCGGGAGCTCGTCGGCCCGCTCGACCGTCTCGGCATGAGCGCCTCGACCTGGTGAGCAACTCGCCAGACGATGCGGGCGTCGTGGTAGCCCACGGACTCGTCCTGCGCCCGTGGGAGATCACCGATGCGCCCACAATGGTGGCACTGTTCGACACCGAGCAGATGGATAGGTGGACACCCCTGCCGGCCGTTCGACCTGGCTGCTGCGCTGGACTACGTCGCGGCCGCACGGCGGGTGCAGGACGAGGAGACGTGGCAGTTCGCCATCACCGAGGACGGCAGGACGCCGCTGGGTGAGGTGCTGCTGTTCCCCGGTGCCGTGGCCACCGAGGTCGAGATTGCCTACGCCGTCGGTGCGCCGTTCCAAGGTCGAGGTCTCGCGCGCCGAGCCGTGGTGGCGGTCCTCGAGCTGGCCGCCCGGCGAGGTGCTGCCACAGCTCGGCCGTCGTGGCCACCGACAACAGGGCCAGCATCCGTGTTGTCGAGGCCTGCGGCTTCGCCCGCACGGACCAGCCGACGGCACAGCGTCGCCGTAAGGGCTATGTGCTGACGATGGCGACCTGGGAGCGGAGCTTGCCCTGATGGGCTAGGTGTAGCGCGCTCCCGCGCTGCCCTCCGGAGAGGAAACGGCACGTGAGGGTGGCCGAATCCTCTCCGGAGTAGTCCGTCGAGATGCTGGCGCGGCGGGCCGCGGGCGGCGCGCGGAGGGCGGCGCGGCGGGTCACTTGTAGCCTCCGGCGATGGGCTACCTCAGCATCCTCACCGGCTCCTTCAGCACGCCGGCGCTGGACAACCCGACGGTGGTGATCATGGAGGCGGCGTACGACGCCTTGGGGCTGGACGCGCGCTATCTCAACTGCGAGGTCGCCCCGGAGGGTCTCGGTGACGCGGTGCGCGGAGCCCGCGCGATGGGCTGGGCCGGCTTCAACTGCTCGCTGCCGCACAAGGTCGCCGTGCTCGAGCACCTGGACGGGCTGGCCCCGTCAGCGGAGATCATCGGCGCCGTCAACTGCGTCGTGCGCCGTCCTGCCCCGGACGGCGGCCCGGACCAGCTGATCGGGGAGAACACCGACGGCCAGGGCTTCCTCATGTCCTTGCGCGAGGTCGTCGACCCCGCCGGGTTGTCGGTCGCGGTGCTCGGCGCCGGGGGTGCGGCCCGCGCGGTGGCCGTCGAGCTCGCGTTGGCCGGCGCGCGCGAGGTGGTCGTCGTCAACCGTGACCGCGGCCGCGGCCAGGACCTGGTCGACCTCCTCGCCAGCCGTACGCCGGCCGCGGCTCGGCTGGTCGTCTGGGCCGCGGCCTACCAGGTGCCGGCCGATGTCGGCCTGCTCGTCGACGCCACCTCGGTCGGCATGCCGCCGCGCCAGGCCGCGCTTCCCGACCTCGACATGGCCACCCTCCGCGGAGACCTGGTCGTCGCCGACGTCACCAGCGATCCCGCGGGCACCGGGCTGCTGACCGCTGCGCGCGCGGCCGGCGCCACGACGCTGCACGGCCACGGGATGCTGGTGAACCAGGCCGTGCTCGGCATCGCGCTCTGGACCGGCCGGGACGCCGACCCAGCTGTCTTGACCGCCGCGCTCGCCCGGGTCTCCGGGACCGCGGCGTCCAGCGAGTGAGACCTGCGCCACCTGTAACACCCGCTCGGAATGCTCGACGCGTGTCGTTTCTTTCACCCCACGTGCCGCCTTCGTCTCCCACGACCCTGTCGACCGCACGCGTGGTCCGTGGCCGCGGCATCCCCGCCTGGGCGTCGCTGCTGGCCCTCGCCGTCGGTGGCTTCGCCATCGGCACCACCGAGTTCGCCAGCATGGGCGTGCTCCCCGACATCGCTGACGCGCTGCACGTGACGATCCCGCAGGCCGGCCACGCCATCACGGCGTACGCCCTGGGGGTCGTCGTCGGCGCACCGGCCTTCGCCGTGCTCGGTGCACGCCTCCCGCGCAAGGGTCTGCTGCTGGTCCTGATGGCCGCGATCACGGTGGCCAACCTCGCGTCCTCGCTGGCGCCCAGCTTCCCGATGCTGGTGGGCGCACGGTTCCTCAGCGGCCTCCCGCACGGCGCCTACTTCGGCATCGGCTCGGTCGTCGCGGCACACCTGGTGCCGCCGGAGCGCCGGGCCCGTGCCGTGGCCGCGATGATGATGGGGCTGACAGTCGCCAACATCGTCGGCGTCCCGCTGACCACCCTGCTCGGTCAGAACTTCGGCTGGCGCAGCGTCTACCTGGTGGTCGTGGCGATCGGCCTGCTCACCATGCTCGCGATCGAGCTGTTCGTCCCGCGGGTCGCCGCGCACGACTACGCCAGCCCGCGGCAGGAGCTCAGTGCCCTGCGCCGCCCCCAGGTCTGGCTGACCCTCATCCTCGGCTCCGTCGGCTTCGGCGGCATGTTCGCGGTCTACAGCTATGTCACCCCGACCCTCGTGCACGTCGCCGGGTTCCGGCCGGCCGGTGTGCCGATCGCGATCGCGCTGTTCGGCGTGGGCATGACCGCCGGGACCTACGCCGGCGGACGGCTCGCTGACTGGTCGGTGCTGCGCACTCTCGCTCTAGCACCGCTCTCTGTGATCGCTGTGCTGCTGACGTTCACCGTCACCGCGCACGCGGTCGTTCCGGCGACGATCACGTTGGCGCTGCTGGGGGCGACCACCTCGGCGAGCATCCCCGCGCTGACCGCGCGGCTGCTCGACGTCTCCGGCGACGGCAAGGCGTTAGCCGCGACCCTGAACCACTCGGCGCTCAACATCGCCAACGCACTCGGCGCGTGGCTGGGCGGACTCGTCATTGCCGCCGGCCTCGGCTACACCGCACCCGCAGTCGTCGGCGCCGGCCTCTCCGTCGCTGGGCTCGGCGTGCTCGCCATGTCGGTCTGGCTCGAGCGCCGCGCCACCAGCATCAGCCACGGCCCGGCCGGCCGCTCCACCTCGTCCAACGACACGACCGACCAGCCGGAGCTGGCGACGACCTCGGCCAGCGGTCCCGCCCGCCAGTAGACGAAGTGCCTCGGCAGGTCCATCTTCTGCCGTGACCAGGCCTCGCCGTCGCCGGCCTTGACGGTGGCAACGAGCACGCCGCCGAGGTGCACCGCTCCCGACAGTCGCCCGAGCACTGCCGGCAGCTCGGCGCGGTCGATGTGCAGCAGCACCGCGTTGGCCAGCACCGCGTCGTACCGCTCGCCGCCCGGCCCGGTCAGGGAGTCCCGTCGTACGTCGATCAGATCGGCGGTATGGCCGTGCGCGCGCTGCATCTCGACGAAGGCCCGGGTCGCGTCGGTGCGCCGCACCCGGAAGCCGGCCGCCTCGAGCCGGTCCGCGTCCCACCCGGGACCGCTGCCGATCTCGAGGACCGACGCCCCGGCCTCGGCGTGGGTCCGGACCAGCCCGACGGCGTCGATCTCCCAGTCCGGCCCGTCGTCACGGTCGCTGCGCGCGCGATAGGTCTCGGCGGCCTGTTCGTAGGTCGCCAGCGTGGCGGCGTTGGCGTCGTCGTCCGCACTCACGTCGCCCGACCTTAGCCGCGTGGCGTTCCCTGGGTGGTTGGCCGGAGGGCACCTGGCGTTCACCCGGGAGGGACAGGTTGGCCAGCGCACCCGGGCGACGACGTGTCGCCCACCTGTCCACCCCACGAACGCAGGAGAGCAGACGATGCGGACCACCCGAGCACGCGCGATCGGCGCCACGGCCGGCACGGCCGTCCTGGCCGTCCTGGCCACCGGACTGATGGCGGCGGTCACCGCCCCCCAGACAGCCACTGCTGCCTCCCACGAGAAACCGTCGAAGTCCCCGTTCACCTTCGCCGTCATCGGCGACATCCCCTACGGCGCCTCGCAGATCGCCGCCTTCCCGCGCGTGGTCGACCAGATCAACGCCGACCCCGCGGTCCGCTTCGTCGACCACCTGGGCGACATCAAGAGCGGCTCGTCGGTGTGCTCCGACGACTACTTCGCCATGGTCCGCGCGCAGTTCGACCGCTTCCAGGACCCGCTGGTCTACACCCCCGGTGACAACGAGTGGACCGACTGCCACCGGGCGAACAACGGGTCCTACGACCCGCTCGAGCGGCTGGCCGCCGTCCGCACGACGTTCTTCCCGGTCGCCGACCGGACCCTCGGTCAGCGCAGCGTCGAGGTCGAGTCGCAGGTTGACCAGGGTTTCCCGGAGAACGTCCGCTACGACCGGGCCGGCGTCAGCTTCGCTGCCCTACACGTCGTCGGCAGCGACAACGCCCTCGCACCCCGCACCGGTCAGACCGCGCCGACGTCCGCACAGCAGGCCGAGGTGGCAGCGCGCACCCAGGCGGCGCTCGACCTGATCGACGAGACCTTCGCCGAGGCTGGTGAGGAGCACGGCAAGGCCGTGGTACTGATGATGCAGGCCGACATGTTCGACCCGACGGTGGGCACCCCGTCGCAGGCCGACTTCGGCGCCTTCGCCCCGATCGTGGCCCGGATCGTGGCCCGGAGCGCCGCCTTCCGCGGACCGGTCTACCTCTTCAACGGCGACAGCCACGTCTACACCGCTGACCAGCCGCTGGCCGCGGGCTCGTCGTGGCTCTCGTTCTACGGCGTGAGCACCCCGGCGCCGAACCTCACCCGGATCACGGTCGACGGGTCGACCGGTGTCGCGGACTACCTCCGGGTGCAGGTCGAGCCGCGCAACCCGGCCGTCCTGACGTGGGAGAAGGTGCCGTTCACCGGCTGATCCAGGTCGCAGAAATCGTCGCTCCCCGGCGTGAAAGCAACGCGACACGCCGGGGGGCTGATCAATTTTTGACCAAAATGGGGCGCCAGGGGTTCAGGTGGCGGCTGGGACGGACGAGCATGACGGGGTACCACCCGTGCCGAGCCAGGGGAGCCGTCACCCGTGTCGTGGGTCCAACGTGTGTCCGGTGTCCGCCGTGCCCAGCGTGTCCGCCCTGCCGTCGTACGTCGGCGGGTCCTTCGCCTGGCCGCAGCGCTGGGGGCGGTAGTCGCGGTGACTCTGGGCAGTGCCACGTCCGCCGCCGCTGCCGGCCCGGTGATCCCGCTGGTGCCCGACCCCATGTCCGCCTTCCCGCTGCCCGCCCTCGCCGACGGCTTCTCGCCCTACCTCCCGCAGGTGTCCTGCGACCCCGTGACCAAGCCTGGCACTGATGCCTTCCGCGGCCTCATGCTCACGACGTACGGCGGTCGCGACCTGGGGGTCACCCGCGGCTGCGACGTCGCGGGGATCAGTGAGCACGAGGAGGGCCGGGCCTGGGACTGGGGGCTCGACGCGACCGTCCCGGCTGAGAAGGCGGTCGCCGATCAGGCGCTGGCCTGGCTGCTCGCGCCCGGCCCCGACGGGGTTGCCGCGTTGAACGCCCGGCGACTGGGCGTCATGTACCTGATCTACAACCGCCGCATCTGGGGCGCCTACCGCTCGGCCGAAGGCTGGCGGCCCTATACCGGAGGGGAGTCGCACAGCGACCACATCCACGTCTCGTTCTCCTGGGCAGGAGCCCGGCGCAGCACGTCCTGGTGGACCGGCGCGGCCGGTCCGGTGGACTACGGACCGTGCCCGGGAACCGATGGTTCGCCCGCGCCGGTGTGGACCGCCCCGCAGTTGACGCCTTGCCCGTCGCCCATCGATCCGATGACCCTGACCGGCACGCCACTGCTGGCGCAGAACGCGACCGGCGGCTATGTGACCCAGCTGCAGCGCCTGCTGGCCGTCACCCCGGTCACCGGCTTCTTCGGACCGATCACTGCAACCGCGCTCACCACGTTCCAGACGGTGCACGGCTTGCAGCCGACGGCCACGACCACGGCCGAGACCTGGGCGGCGTTGCGTGCTGCTGCCGCCGCGGCGCCACCGACCACGACGACACCAGTGCCCGGACCGGTCGTGCAGCCGGTGGTCGCGGGTCGCGCCTTCCCCGCGAGCATGCGCTACCGAGTGCGCACCGGGGACTCCCTGACCTCGATCGCGGCTCGCTGGCACTCGACCGCGGCGGCAATCACCTCGGTCAACAAGCTGACCACCGACACGATCGCGGTCGGGCGGGTGCTCACCGTCCCGGTGCGTTCCGGGCTCACCCGCTGGACCTTCACCGTCCTGCACAAGGGCAGCACCGGTGCAGCCGTGAAGGCGTTGCAGACCGCGTTGGGCATGCGCCTGAAGCACCGCACCGGCATGTTCGGCGACATCACCTTGCGTCGCGTCAACGCGTTCAAGACCAGTCACGGGTGGGTCGCCGACGGCGTCGTCAAGCGTGGCGTCTGGCGGGCGCTCGGCGCCTGACTGCGTCTAGGGTCGGCTCATGACCGATGCTGCGGGCTCCGCCGGCGACCTCGACGCTGACTCGACGACGTCGGCCACCTCGCCCAGCACGACGTCGGCCACCTCGCCCGGCACCGCCGCCGACGGGTCAGCCGACGTCGCCGGAGCCGGGGCGCCGGCCCGCACGACGTACCTCGTCATCGATGGGGAGAACATCGATGCCACGCTGGGCATGAGCGTGCTCAACCGCCGCCCGCACCCGGACGAGCGCCCGCGCTGGGAGCGGGTGCGCGAGTTCGCTGAAGCGCGCTGGGAGCAGCCGGTCACCTCGCTGTTCTTCCTCAATGCCACCAGCGGCAGCCTGCCGATGAACTTCGTCCAGGCCCTTCTCGCGATGAACTATCGGCCGATCCCGCTCTCGGGTGCTCCAGGACAGAAAGTCGTCGACATCGCCATCCAGCGGACGCTGGAGGCCCTGCAGGACCGACCGGGCGACGTGCTGCTCGCCAGCCACGACGGCGACTTCCTGCCGCAGATGAGCGCGTTGCTGGGCAACGGCCGCAAGGTCGGGCTGATCGGGTTCCGGGAGTTCGTCAACCTGCGCTTCGCCGAGCTCGTCGACCAGGGCATGGAGATCTACGACCTCGAGCACGACGTTGCTGCGTTCACCGGCATCCTGCCGCGGGTGCGGATCATCCCGATCGACGAGTTCGACCCGGCGATGTTCCTCTGAGTCCAGAGCTCCCGTCGCCCGCGCTCGGACACGCGCAGAGGACTCGAATCCTTGTCGCCCGGAGGATTAGGGCGTCGTCGTCGGGGGAGTTCACTCTCACGCGTGGATGGTCCACGTCTCACCCGCGGAGGCCCGACATGGTTGTCCTTGGCATCATCCTCATCATCATCGGTCTGCTCGTGGCCAGCTTGAAGGTCCTGCTGACCATCGGTCTGATCCTGCTGGTCGTGGGTCTGATCCTGAACTTCGTGCCGATCGGCGGCACCCGTCGCCGCTTCTACTGACCCCCGTACGAGGCGTGCTCCGCACGCTTTGATGTGGCTGTACCTGCTCGCTCGAGGACCCGTGGCTGCGGCTGCGGGTCCTCGTGTTTCTGAGCGGTGCCTTGTTTCTGCGAGTGTTTTGCGAGAGCTCAGTCCAGCCGCTCGACGGCGGTGACGATGACCGCTGCAGCTCCGAGCTCGTCGGAGGCGGCGAGGTCGACAACCGAGCTGATCCCCCAGTCGTGGTCGCCCGCGGGGTCGTCGAACACCTGACGCACCAGCCAGCGCCCCGGCTCCTCGGTCACCTGCAGCAGCAGCGGGCCGCGAGCGTCGGGCCCGGTCGAGAGGTCACCGTGCTCGGCCCAGTAGCCAGCCATCGCCGCAGCCCACCGATCGGCGTCCCAGCCGGCCTCCGCGTCGAGCTCGCCGAGCAGGTCGTGGCGGCGCAACGCGGCCAGCTCGACCCGGCGGAACATCGCGTTGCGCACCAGGACACGGAACGCCCGCCGGTTGGCAGTGACGGCCGGCGGTGTGTCGTCGCGGACGTCGCGCACCTCGCGATCGCTGCCCTCGCCGGCCGGTGAGATCAACCGCTCCCACTCGTCGAGCAGCGACGAGTCGACCTGCCGCACCAGTTCGCCGAGCCACTCGGTGAGGTCGCGGAGCTCTTCGGTACGCATGGTCTCGGGCACAGTCTGCCGGAGTGTCCGGTAGGAGTCGGCGAGATAGCGCAGCACCAGTCCCTCAGAACGGGCCAGACCGTAGTGACCGACGTACTCGGTGAACGTCATGGCCAGCTCGGACATGTCGCGGGCGACCGACTTGGGCTTCACCTCGTGATCGGCGACCCAGGGGTGACCTTGCCGATAGGTCTCGTAGGCAGCCCCGAGCAGCTCGGCCAACGGCCGCGGATAGTTGACGTCCTCGAGCAGCTCCATCCGCTCGTCGTAGTCGAGTCCCTCGGCCTTCATAGCAGCGACCGCCTCGCCGCGCGCCTTGTTGCGCTGCGCGGCCAGCACCTGGCGTGGGTCCTCGAGAGTCGCTTCCAGCACCGAGAGCACGTCCAGCGCGTACGACGGTGCGGCGGGGTCGAGCACCTCCAGCGTCGCGACGGCGAACGCCGACAGCGGGCGGTTGAGGGCGAAGTCGGGCTGCAGGTCGACGGTCAGGGCGAGCCCGCGACCATCCGGACCGGGCGGGACGACGCGCGCGACGACGCCGCCGGCGAGCAGCGCGCGGGTGATGGCGATGGCGTGCCTGATGTGGCGGCGCTGGGCCGACCGCGGTTCGTGGTTGTCCTCGAGCAGATGGCGCATCGCGATGAACGGGTCGCCCGGCCGAGCAATCACGTTGAGCACCATCGCGTGCGACACCGCAAAGCTTGACGTCAACGGCTCCGGCTCGGCAGCCACCAGCCGGTCGAAGGTCGGCTCGCCCCAGGACACGAAGCCGTCGGGGGCCTTCTTCCGCACGATGCGCTTGAGCTTCTTCTCGTCGTCGCCGGCCTTGAGTCGCAGTCGCTCGTTCTCCACGTCGTGCTCGGGTGCTTGCACCACGACGGTGCCAGCAGTGTCGAAGCCGGCACGTCCGGCCCGCCCCGCGATCTGGTGAAACTCCCGTGCCGTCAGGTGCCGCACCCGGGTGCCGTCGTACTTCGCCAGCGACGTGATGAGCACGGTGCGGATCGGCACGTTGATGCCGACCCCGAGGGTGTCGGTGCCGCAGACCACCTTGAGCAGCCCGGCCTGCGCGAGGGTCTCGACCAGTCGGCGGTAGCGCGGCAGCATGCCGGCGTGGTGCACGCCGACCCCGTGGCGGATCAGCCGCATGAGGGTGCGCCCGAAGCCGGCGGAGAAACGGAAGCCGGCCACCGCCTCGCCGATGGTGTCCCGTTCGGCTCTGGTCGCCACGGTCACGCTGGTGAGTGCCTGCGCGCGCTCGAGGGCCGCGGCCTGGGTGGGGTGGACGACGTAGACCGGTGCCTGACCGGTGTTCAGCAGCTCGGTGAGTGTCTCGTGCACCGGAGTACGCGCGTAGTAGTAGTGAAGCGGCACCGGCCGGTCAGCGCTGGCGACCACAGCGGTCGTGCGGCCGGTGCGTGCCGCCAGGTCGTCGCGGAAGCGGGTGACGTCGCCAAGGGTCGCGGACATCAGCAGGAACTGGGCGCGGGTCATCTCCAGCAGCGGCACCTGCCAGGCCCAGCCTCGCTGCGGGTCGGCGTAGTAGTGGAACTCGTCCATCACCACCATCCCGAGGTCGGTGTCGGCGCCCGCGCGAAGCGCCTGATTGGCGATGACCTCGGCAGTGGCGGTGAGGATCGGCGCCGTCGGGTTGACTGCGGCGTCGCCGGTCAGCATGCCGACGTTGTCGGCGCCGAAGACCGCGCAGAGGTCGAAGAACTTCTCCGACACGAGGGCCTTGATGGGTGCGGTCCAGACGCCGCGCCGGCCCGTGGCCAGAGCTGCGAAGAGGGCGCCGGTGGCGACCAGGCTCTTGCCCGAGCCGGTAGGGGTGGCCAGCACCACGTTGCTGCCCGACACGAGCTCGATCAGCGCCTCGGACTGCGCGTCGTAGAGCTCGAGGCCGCGGTCGGCTGCCCAGGCGTTGAATGCCTCGAACAGGGAGTCCGGGTCCGGCTGACCGGGGAGGCGGTCGGTGAGTCGGTCGGTCATGCGGTCTGTGATGCGGTCTGTCATGGCCGGGCCATCCTGCCCCAGATGACCGTCCTCAGACCCACTCGCGGCGTGGTGGTGGTCGGTTGTGGCCGGGTCGTTGTGGTTCGGGGCCGAGGGAGGCGCCGGTGATGGGCGTCTGCCCGGGTGGTGGGTCGGTCGCAGCAGGGGGCGGGGCAGCGGGTCGCCGTGTCGGGCGATGATTGCCCGGCGTTGGGCGGGACCGTCTCTGAGCGCTGGTGCTCGCCAGCTCCGCAACGGCCGTCCGCCGTCGCGGTCGCCGCCGCAGCCCGATGGATCTCGAGGCGACACACCGACCTCACACGACGCGGCGCCGCACGGTCGCAGGTGTCGGCAGTGGCCCGATGGGGGGCGTCGTACGAGCTGAGCGACTGGCGCGGGAGACGAGCTGATGCCTCCGACGCCGAGCAGGACGTACGACACGAGGTGAACAGTCACCTCAACAGGCACCTGCGCCTGTTGTCGCGACGGTTCACCTACCTCACGTGGTCAGCGGCGGCGGGTGGGGGCGCCTACTGGGATGAGCGTGCGGACGGACACGCGGAGAAAGTTGCATAGAGCAACTATCTTGCATAAGTTGTATCGCGCAACTAAGTGGGTATGACGCGTGCTGGGTGGATCTGACGCCCCCGTCGTACCGCCCTCGGAGAGGACCTCATGACCACCCGCACCACCCCCCGGCACGCAGCGGGCGACCAACTCGCATCGGTCCAGCCTGCGACGTCGACCACTCTTGCCAGCGACGCCGCCACCCCTGACGCCACGACCGACGTCAGCACCGACGCCACCACCCCGGCGATGACCCACCGCGAGGTGCTCGAGGCACTGTCGGGGCTGCTGCTCGGCATGTTCGTCGCGATGCTGTCGTCGACCGTGGTGACCAACGCCCTGCCGACGATCATCAGCGACCTCGGCGGCGGAGAGTCGGCCTACACCTGGGTCATCACCGCCACCCTGCTGGCCATCACCGCCACCACCCCGCTGTGGGGCAAGCTGGCTGACCTGTTCGACCGCAAGATGCTGGTCCAGATCAGCCTCGTCATCTACGTCGCCGGGTCGGCGCTCGCGGGTCTCGCACCCAGCATCGGCTGGCTGATCGCAGCCCGTGCCGTGCAGGGCGTCGGCGTCGGCGGCCTCACCGCGCTCGTGCAGGTCGTGATGGCCGCGATGATCGCTCCGCGTGAGCGAGGTCGCTACTCCGGCTACCTCGGCGCGGTCTTCGCTCTCGCCACCATCAGTGGCCCGCTGCTCGGCGGCGTCATCGTCGACACCTCGTGGCTCGGCTGGCGCTGGTGCTTCCTCGTCGGCGCGCCGTTCGCCCTGCTTGCGCTCATCGTGCTCCAGCGCACGCTGCACCTGCCGCGCGTACGCCGTCAGAACGTCAGCATCGACTACCTCGGCGCAGCCCTCATCGTCGCGGGTGTCAGCACCCTGCTGATCTGGGTGTCGCTGGCAGGACACCAGTTCGCGTGGGCCTCGACGGGCACGGCGCTCATGGTCGTGGGCGGCGTGCTGCTCCTTGTGCTCGCGGTCTGGCGTGAGTCACGCGCCGCCGAGCCGGTCATCCCGCTGCGACTCTTCCGGGACCGCAACACCTCGCTCGCCTCGGTCGGCAGCCTCTTCGTGGGTGTCGCTCTGTTCAGCGCCACCGTCTTCCTCAGCCAGTACTTCCAGCTGGCCCGCGGCTACAGCCCCACCGCTGCCGGCCTCATGACGCTGCCGATGATCGCCGGCCTCGTCGTGTCCAGCGTGGCCGTCGGGCGCGTCATCACCCGCACCGGTCGCTACAAGTGGTGGATGGTTGCCGGCGGTGTCTCGCTCACAGCAGGGCTGCTCCTCCTCGGCACCATCGACGCGGACACCGACGTGTGGCTGGTCGGTGCCTACATGGCGCTGGTCGGCCTCGGTCTCGGTGCCACGATGCAGAACCTCGTGCTCGCAGTGCAGAACACCGTCGCGCAGTCCGACATGGGCTCGGCCAGCGCGACCGTCGCGTTCTTCCGCTCTCTCGGTGGAGCGATCGGCGTGTCGGCTCTCGGCGCGGTCCTCAGCGCCCGTGTCACGACGCTGGTCACCGAGGGTCTCGCCCGACTCGGCGTCACTCCCTCTGACGGCGGTGGCATCCCGCAGCTCTCGAAACTGCCCGCACCGGTCCGAGCGGTTGTCGAGGATGCCTACGGCCGCTCCATCGGTCACGTCTTCCTTGTCGCCGCGCCGTTCGCGGCGCTCGTGCTCCTCGCCGTCCTTGCGATGCGTGAGGTGCCGCTGCGTCGCACCCTGGACCTCGGAGACGCCACTCAGACATCGGCGCAGGAGCACGTCCCGGTGGGAGGCCGATGATGACGAGCACGAAGATGCCTGTCTCGTCGTACGACGATGTCGAGCGCGAGCTCATCCTCCTCCTGCGCCGCGGCCGCGCCTGGAGCAGGGACATCGCCGCCGAGCTGCACGAAGGTCTGCAGCCGACCGCCTACGCACTGCTCTCGCGCGTCAACGATCTCGAGTCGGTTCGGGCGAGCGAGCTGTGCGGCCACTTCGGCATGGACAAGGGCGCGATGAGCCGCACGGTCGCCGAGCTCGAGAGCGCGGGGCTGCTGGTGCGAGCGCCGGACCCGGACGACGGTCGCGCCCAACGCCTCGCGCTGAGCATGGTCGGGCGACGGCGGCTGGCCGAGGCACGCGGAGCGCGACGGCAGCTCGTGCGGGACCGGCTCGAGGAGTGGGCACCGGTGGACGTCGCAACCTTCGCCGAGCTGCTCAGCCGGTTCAACCGGCAGCTCGAGGCAGCCGTCGACACAGCGTTCGATGCATCTGCTGACAGAGCAACAACCGGCACCACCCCGACGGGAGCACGTTCTTCGTGACTGACACTGCCGAGCACGTGAGCGTCGGGCTGCGCTCTGAGCGTGGGCCGATCCTTATCGCTCTGATGCTGTCGACCGCCTTGGTCGCCCTCGACGCCACCATCATCGCCACCGCGGTGCCGTCGGTGGTCCGCGACCTGGGTGGCTTCTCGCAGTTCCCCTGGCTGTTCTCGATCTACCTGCTCACCCAGGCGGTGACAGTGCCGATCTACGGCAAGCTCGCCGACATCGTCGGGCGTCGACCGGTGTTGTTCGCCGGCATTGCTGTCTTCCTCCTCGGCTCCATCCTGTGCGGCGTCGCCTGGTCGATGCCTTTGCTCATCGCCGCGCGCGCGGTGCAGGGGATCGGCGCCGGTGCCGTGCTGCCGATGACCATCACCATCGTCGGCGACCTGTACTCCGTCCAGGAGCGGGCCCGCGTGCAGGGCTACGTGGCCAGCGTCTGGGGCATCGCCTCGGTCATCGGTCCGACCCTAGGCGGGGTGTTCTCCGAGTACGTCAGCTGGCGTTGGATCTTCTTCATCAACTTGCCCCTCGGCGGCCTCGCGGCCTTGATGCTCTGGCGCAGCTTTCACGAGCAGGTGACCCGCCGTCGGCACGATCTCGACCTGATGGGCGCAGGGCTGCTCACAGTCGGGTGCTCTCTGGTGATCCTCGGTCTGCTCGAGGGCGGGGTCGCTTGGGACTGGTCGTCACCGCTCAGCTTTGCCGTGTTCGCCGTCGGTGGACTCGCCCTCGTGGCCTTCGTGTTCGCCGAGCGCCGGGCAGCCGAGCCTGTGCTGCCGCTGTGGGTCTTCAGCCGTCGGGTGCTGGTCGGGGGCAACCTCGCCTCGATGGCGATCGGCGTCGTGCTGATCGGTCTGAGCTCCTACGTGCCGACGTACGCCCAAGGTGTTCTCGGCACCGGGGCTCTCGTCGCAGGCTTTGCTCTCGCTGCGATGACACTCGGCTGGCCGATCGCCGCGGCCCTGTCCGGTCGGGTCTATCTCCGCATTGGCTTTCGCGACACCGCGTTGATCGGTGGTGTCGTTGTCGTCGCCGGCACCGTGCTCGTCGCCCTGCTCACAGCGGGTTCCTCGGTCTTGGCGGTAGCCGGTGCGACCTTCGTCGTCGGCATCGGTCTCGGACTCATGTCGGCCCCGACCGTGGTGGCCGTGCAGTCGGTCGTCGACTGGCAACGTCGCGGGGTCGTGACCGCGACCAACATGTTCTGCCGCAACCTCGGCTCCGCCGTCGGTGTCGCGGTGTTCGGTGCGGTGGCCAACGCGACGCTCGCGCACCGGTTCGCGCACCCACCTGCGGCGCTGGCCGGCCGCTTGCCCTCCGGTGCCAACGCCGAGCGGTTGGTGCTCGGAAATACCTCGAGTGCGTCGGCGCCGCCGGAAGTGATGGCCTTTGTACGATCTTCGTTGTTCGACGCCTCCCACCACGTGTTCCTCGGGGTGGTCGCGGCTGCAGTGGTCGGCGTCGCGGTGCTCTGGCTGATGCCGCGCCGCACCCAGCCGATCAGCGACGGCGCGGGACTTTCCGAACAGATGGACGAGGCCGCGTAACCGACGGTCATCCGAGCAACAGGCAAGCGCGCCTCAGACCGGGTCGGCGACCAGAGTGACGGCGATGTTGCCGCGGGTGGCCTTGGAGTAGGGGCACACGGCGTGCGCCTTCGCCATCAGGTCCACGACCTGGCCGATCTCGAGGCCCGGGACCGCTGCGTGCAGGGTCACGATCAACCCGAAGCCGCCACCGGGATCCTTGCCGAAGCCGACCTCGGCGGTGACGGTCGAGGCCGACGCGTCGATGCCCTCGCGCTTTGCCACCCCCTCGAAAGCGTTCTGGTAGCAGGCGGAGTAGCCGGCGGCGAACAGCAGCTCAGGGTTGGCTGTGCCGCCAACGCCACCCATTTCCGCCGGTGCGCCGAGATCGTGCTTGACCACACCGTCCTCGCTGCGGACGTGGCCTGCGCGGCCGCCGGTCGACGTGGCACGGGCGGTGTAGACGACGTTCTCGGGTGTCAACATCAACCCAGTCGATCACGGCGGCGCAGGACAGTCCCGGTCGGGTCGACCGCGACCGTCGCACCGACAGGTCAGAGCAGTGCGTCCATCGCGCGATAGATGCGCTTCTCCGATACCGGCGTCGGCGTGCCGAGCTGTTGGGCCCACAGGCTGACCCGCAGCTCCTCCAGCAGCCAGCCCACCGCACGGACGTCGGGGCTCGCACGTAGCGCCGCGGGCAGTGCCGCCAGCCACGACGTGTGCTCGGCCTCCACCTGGGACACCCGCGCCATGAGCCCGGCATCGCGACCGGCTGAGAGCTCGACAGCATCGAGGCGGCGCTGCGCAGCGGTCAGGTAGCGAGCGACGTCGGGCAACCGTGAGACGCCTGTTGCGGAGACGAAACCGTCGGGCACGAGCCGCGCCACCTGCGCGCGCACGTCCAACCATGCGGGGAGCACGGCGGGGCTCGCCGTGCCTGTCACCCGCACGCTGACGGCATGCGCAAGCGTCAGAACCCGGGCGACCACCACCACCACCTCGTACGACGATGACGCCAGCGACCCGCCCACCGCGGCGCGCAGCGCCCCGAACCCGGCCGGTGAGCGAGGCGCCCCGCCATCTCGAGCCATCAGGCCCTCGACCGCAGCCGTCACGCAGTCGTCGAGCAGGGCAGGTACCGAGGGATAGGCGCTGTGGCCCAGCGCCAGCTTGGTCGCGTTGTCCAGCCGACCGACGACACCCTTCACCGGGGAGGGCAACGTCAGCAGCAGCAACCGCCGCACGCCGAGCCAGGTGGTGCTCGCGGCCTCCGCCGCGGACCCCAGCACCCGCACCGCAACGGTGGCACCCTCGTCGACCAGAGCCGGGTGCCCGGCCACGACCCGGCCCTCGACGGTCCGCGAGAACGTCAGCGGCAGCTCGCCGAAGGTCCACGACGTGAGGCCGCTGCGTTCGACCTCGGCCGCGGCAGCGGCGACCGTGCTGCGCACCCGCGGCGCCAAGCGTTCGGCCAACGCGACCAGGTCCTTGCTCTCACCCAGCACAGCAGCCGCCGCGTCCTCGATCCGGAATGTCATCCGCAGGTGGTCAGGCACCTTGCTCAGGTCCCACGCCGTCGCTGGTACCTCGACCCCTCGCGCCACGTAGAGCTCGCGGGACAACGCATCGGTGAACAGGATCGACTCGGGATCCACCGGTTCCAGCGTCTCGAGCGCCACCGCCGCCGTGTCCGGCGCGGGCACGAGCGAGCGGCGCAGCACCTTGGGCAACGAGCGCAACAGCTCGGTGGCCAGCTCATGCCGCAGGCCCGGCACCTGCCAGTCGAAACCCTTGGGGGACAGACGATTGAGGACCGCGAGCGGCACATGCACGGTGACACCGTCGGCATCGGCGCCGGGCTCGAACTGATAGCTCAGGGAAAGCTCGAGGTCGCCCTGTCGCCAGACATCGGGGTGCGCCGTCCCGTCGACCGTCCCCGCCTCGTCGCGCACCAGCATCTCGGGCTCGAACGTCAGCAGGTCCGGTGCGTCGCGGCGCACCTTCTTCCACCACACGTCGAAGTGCCGCGCCGACACGACGTGCGCCGGTACCCGGGCGTCGTAGAAGTCGATCAGCGTCTCGTCGTCTACGAGGATGTCGCGCCGACGCACCCGGTGCTCGAGCTCCTCCACATGGTCGAGCAGCTCGCGGTTGGCGTGGAAGAAGCGGTGGTGCGTGCGCCACTCGCCGCCCACCAGCGCGTGCCGGATGAACAGCTCGCGGGAGACCACTGGGTCGATCCGGCCGTAGGTGACCTTGCGTGCAGCGACGAGGGGCACCCCGAACAGCGTGACCTTCTCGATGGCCATGGCCGCGCCCTGCTTGGCCGACCAGTGCGGCTCGCTGTAGGACCGCTTCACCAGGTGCTCGGCCAGCGGCTCGACCCACTCGGGCTCGACCTTGCCGAGGTCGCGGCCCCACAGCCGCGAGGTCTCTACCAGCTCGCCGGCCATCACCCACCGGGGTGGCTTCTTCGCCAACGCTGACCCCGGCCACGGCGAGAAGCGCGCGCCCCGCGCACCGGCGTACTCCCGCTTCTCGGGGTCCCAGAGCCCGATGTGCGACAGCAGACCTGGCAGGAGGGCTTCATGCACCGCACGCACGTCGTCACCCGGGCGGGACAGCTCACCGGTCGTCGACAGCCCAAGCGACCGGGCGACCCGACGCAGCTGGGACACGAGGTCCTGCCACTCGCGCACCCGCAGGTAGTGCAGGAACTCGGTCTTGCACATCCGCCGGAACGCGTTGCCGGACAGCACTTTCTGCTGGTCGTGGAGGTAGACCCACAGGTTGCGGTAGGCCGCAAAGTCCGACCGATCATCGGCGAACCGGCGGTGCTTCTCGTCCGCTGCCTGCTGGTGCTCGGGCGGCCGTTCGCGCGGGTCCTGGATCGAGAGTCCGGCGGCGATGACGAGGACGTCGGGCAGCACATCGAGCCGGTCGGCTTCGAGCACCATGCGACCCAGGCGCGGGTCCACGGGCAGGGCAGCGAGCCGATGACCGAGAGGTGTCAGCCGCTTGGTGGGGTCGGTGACCGCGGGGTCGAGCGCGCCGAGCTCTTCGAGCAGGGCGATGCCGTCCTTGACCTGACGCCGGTCCGGCGGCTCGACGAACGGGAACGCATCGACGTCGCCGAGGCCGATGGCGGTCATCGCGAGGATCACCGAGGCAAGGTTGGTGCGCAGGATCTCAGGCTCGGTGAACTCCGGTCGGGCGAGGAAGTCGTGCTCGGTGTAGAGCCGGATGCAGATGCCGTCGGAGGTGCGGCCGCAACGTCCGGCGCGCTGGTTGGCGCTTGCTTGGCTGACCGGCTCGATCGGCAAGCGCTGCACCTTGAGGCGGTGGCTGTAGCGGGAGATGCGGGCGGTTCCGGCGTCGACGACGTACCGGATGCCGGGGACGGTGAGCGAGGTCTCGGCGACGTTGGTGGCGAGCACGACCCGGCGGCCGGTGTGCGCGGCGAACACCTGATGCTGGTCGGCGGCGGAGAGCCGGGCATAGAGCGGCAGCACGTCGATGTCGGCCCGGTGCCCGCGTAGCGCCTCGGCAGTGTCGCGGATCTCGCGCTCGCCGGAAAGAAACACCAGCACGTCGCCCGGACCCTCGGCGCACAGCTCGTCTACCGCGTCGAGCACCGCCTGGGTCTGGTCCCGCTCCTCGGCGGACCCGGACCCGGATCCAGGGCCGGAGCCGTCGTCGACGGCATCCGGGTCCACTACCGGTCGGTAGCGCATCTCGACTGGATAGGTGCGACCGGACACCTCGACCACCGGAGCGCCACCGAAGTGCTCGGCGAACCGGGCAGTGTCGATCGTCGCCGAGGTCACGACAACTTTGAGGTCGGGTCGTCGAGGCAGCAGCTGGGTGAGGTAGCCGAGCAGGAAGTCGATGGTGAGACTGCGCTCGTGCGCCTCGTCGACGATGATCGTGTCGTAGCGGCGCAGCTCGGGGTCGCGATGGATCTCGGCCAGCAGGATGCCGTCGGTCATCAGTCGCACCAGTGTGTCGTCGCTGACCCGGTCGGTGAACCGCACCGTGTAGCCGACTGCCTCGCCCAGCGGAGTGTCGAGCTCCTCGGCGATGCGTTCGGCGACCGTGCGGGCGGCGATGCGGCGCGGCTGGGTGTGACCGATGATGCCCTCGACCCCGCGACCGAGCTCGAGGCAGATCTTCGGGATCTGGGTCGTCTTGCCCGACCCGGTCTCACCCGCGACCACGACCACCTGGTGGTCCCGGATCGCGGCGGCGATCTCGTCGCGCCGCTCGGCAACCGGCAGTGGGGGATAGGTCACCTGCAGTGCGCGGGCGACCTCGGCCCGCCGGTCGCGGGCGGCCTCGCTCCGGCGAGAAGCCCTCGCGGGTCGGGAGGGGCGACCGCCCTTCACGGAGCGAGATGGGCGGGACTGACGGCTCGACATCGCCGGGTCAGCCTACGTTGTCGATCTGTGGCTGCGCCGATCGTCGTAGGGGTGTCAGAGTCACCAGCACCGGCCCGCCGCGGTCGAGACAGGAGCAGCAGCCATGAGCCAGTACCTGATCCTCATCTACGAGAACGAAGCCGCCTATGCGACCCAGGACCCGGCGGTCTGGAAGACGTCGATGGAGGCGCACGGCCGATTTGCCGAGCAGGTCGTCGAGGCGGGCGCCAAGATCCTCGGCGGCGAGGCGCTGCAGCCCAGCGCCACGGCCACCAGCATCCGCGGCGACGTCGTCACCGACGGGCCGTTCGCCGAGACCAAGGAGCACCTCGGCGGCTTCTACCTCATCGATGCGACCGACCTCGACCACGCGCTTGCCATCGGCAAGCTGTGCCCCGCGCCGTACGGCGGCGTCGAGGTGCGACCGGTCCTGGACACCTCCGGCGGGTGACCGAGCAGCAGGATGGTGACCCGGCTGCGGCTGATCCGGCCGCGGCGGCGCTCGCCGACGCGCACCGTCGCGAGTGGGGATTCGTCCTCGCCGCGACGGTGCGGGTGGCGGGCAGCATCGAGGTCGCCGAGGAGTGCGTTCAGGACGCGTACGGCGCCGCGCTGGACACCTGGCGGCGACAGGGGGTGCCGCGCTCGCCCGGTGCGTGGCTCACGACGACGGCGCGCCGTCGCGCGCTGGACCTGCTGCGCCGGGAGGCGACGTTGCGGCGCAAGCTGCCGCTGCTGGTGGACCCCGCGATGGTGCAGGGTGGTCAGCTCATCGACAGCGAGCACTGGGGCAACGCCGACGGCAGCGAGTCGGTCATCGCCGACGAGCGACTGCGGCTGGTGTTCACCTGCTGCCATCCGGCACTCGCCCGCGAGGCCCAGGTCGCCCTGACGCTGCGGCTGCTGTGCGGCCTGACGACGGCCGAGATCGCCGCTGCCTTCCTGGTGCCGGAGGCGACGATGGCCGCACGTGTCACCCGGGCCAAGAAGAAGATTGCCGCCGCGAACATCCCCTACCGGGTGCCCGGCAGCACCGAGCTGCCGGACCGGCTCGACGCCGTGCTCACCGTGGTGCACCTCGTCCTGACCGCCGGCCACCTGGCGCCGACCGGCGGCTCGCTGGTCCGGGTCGACCTGGTGTCCCGTGCCCTCGAGCTGGCGCGGCTGCTGCAGGCACTGATGCCCGACGAGCCCGAAGTGACCGGTCTGCTCGCGCTGATGTTGCTCACCGATGCCCGCCGCAGCACTCGCCTCGACGACGCCGGCACCTTGGTGCTGCTGGCCGACCAGGACCGCAGCAGGTGGGACCGCGACCAGATCGTCGAGGGTGCCGCGCTGGTCGAAGGGCTGCACCACAGCCGGGTCGGACGGTTCGGCCTGCAAGCGGCCATCGCCGCCGAGCACGCCTGCGCACCGTCGTACGACGACACCCGCTGGACCCGGGTGCTCGCGCTCTACGACGCGCTCCTGCGTGAATGGCCCTCACCCGTGGTCGCCCTCAATCGGGCTGTTGCACTCGCCGAGGTGGCCGGTCCGGACGTGGCGCTGGCCGAGGTCGAGCGCCTCTCCGACAGCGGTGAGCTCACCGGCTACCACTACCTGGCTGCCACCCGTGCGGACCTGCTGCGCCGGCTGGGCCGAGACACCGAGGCCAAGGCGGCGTACGCCGAGGCGCTGGCCCTCACCACCAACGACGTCGAGCGGGACTTTCTCGAGCGTCGGTCGACGGAGCTGTCCTGAGGGCAGGCACACGACGTGGGCGCAGCAGCACGGCCAGCAACGCCGTGGACACTGCCGCGGTGGCGAGCTCGACCGGCATCCGGTGCGAGCGCTCGTCCTGGATCCGGCTGTGAAAACTGTCGAACCAGCGCGGGAACGGCGAGCGGTGAAAGAACTGCTGGCCCGGCTTGTCGAGGTCGGGCAGGCAGGCGCCCATGATGCCGGCCAGCACCGGCACGAGCAGAGACCGTGGCGTGGCCCGGGCGATCGTGGCGATCGCGGCCAGACCGAGGAGCCCGTCGGGCACGGCGATGCGCATCAGGTGCTCGTCGTCCACCCCGAAGTGCGGAAACGAGTCGAGCACGAAGTGCGACACGAAACCCACGGCCAGCGCCCGTCGCGGCTCACCGGACACCGCTCCGATGACCGCACCGGACAGCACATGGTTGGTGATGAGCACTCAGACTTCCCGGTGGTGGTCGATGAGGTCGTGGCTGTGGCCGGCTGCGTCGGCGTGCACCAGAGCGGCCCGCAGCCGCGGCACGTCGTGCATCAGCCGGTGCTCGACCTCTTCGGCGATCGCGTGCGCCGCGACCACGGTGAGGTCGCCATCCACGACGATCTCGAGCTCGGCCTGCAGCCGGTGACCGATCCACCGCAGCCGGACCGCGCCGACGTCTCGCACGCCCTCGACCCGGCGAGCCGTGGTCTCCACCAGGTCGACCAGCTCAGGGTCCACCGCGTCCATCAACCGGCGATAGATGTCGCGCACCGCGTCGCGCAGCACCCCAAGGACGGCGAGGGTGATGAGCAGTCCCACGATCGGGTCGGCCCGCTGGAATCCTGCCGCGGACAGAGCCGCACTGAGCACGACACCGAGCGAGGTGAAGCCGTCGGTGCGGGCATGCACGCCGTCCGCGACCAGGGCAGCCGAGCCGATCTGGCGGCCGACGGTGATGCGATAGCGAGCGACGATCTCGTTGCCCAGAAAGCCGATGACACCGGCGACGGCAAGCAGTCCGAGGTGGTCCAACGGTTTGGGGTCCGCGATGCGCCGGATCGCCTCGTAGGCGGCGAACGCCGCCGACGCGGCGATGACCAGCACCACCGCGATGCCCGCGAGGTCCTCGGCCCGGCCGTAGCCGTAGGTATAGCGCTTGGTCGCCACCCGTCGTCCGACGGTGAACGCGATCGCGATCGGCACCGCCGTCATCGCGTCCGCGAGGTTGTGCACCGTGTCGACGAGCAGGGCGACGGAACCGCTCAGCAGGAAGACCGCCGCCTGCAGCGCTGCGGTGAGGGTCAGCCCGACGAAGGACAGGAACAGCGCCCGCATGCCGCGTCTGCTCGTCTCCAGCTCGGAGTCCATCGCGACCGCGGCGTCGTGGCTGTGCGGAGAGACCAGGTGCCGGAGCCGACCGAGCAGGCCCTCGGCGCCATGGTCGTGGGTGTCGTGGTCGTGAACGTGGCTTTCGTGACTCTCGTGGTCGTCGTGCCCGTGATCGTCGTGCGTGTGCTCGGCATGCTCGGGCTGGCTCATGCGCTGCCGCCGACGTCATGCAGGTGGTGCAGCCAGTCGTGGGCGTAGTAGCGGGCGAGAGTCGCGACGGTGAACGTCGCCCCGTCGCTGCGGCGTCCGGTGCGCTCCCACTGCTTGCCGGTGACCGTGTCGAAGACGCGCGCTGCGCTCGAGGCTGCCGCACCCAGCTCGTCAGCAACCACCGACGGGTCCTGGTCGGTGTAGGCCTCGGCGACCGCGGTCTCGTCCTGGTCCCAGTTGGCGAACAGCGGGTCGGTCTCGGCGAGCATCAGCTCCAGGCGCTGCTGATAGATCCGGTGCACGTCGCGCACGTGGCAGCCGTACTCCAGCGGCGACCAGACCTCCGGGTTCGACCGGGTGCCTGCGGTAGGAGCGGCCAGCGCCCGTTCCCACGACTCAGCATTGCTCCTGGCCAGCGCGGCCACCGACGTCGGGTCGATCGTGCTCGCCTCGATGCCGCACTCGGGGCACGGTCGGCCGAGGACCCAGGTCCAGTCCTTGCCGTCGGGGACGATAGGCATGACCGGCACGATACGGGCGAAGGCAGCGACCGAGCACCGAGGGAGGCACCGTGGCGCGTACCTTCGTCGCCCTCGGCGACTCGTTCACCGAAGGCCTCGAGGACGACCTGGGCCCGACCGGTCGCCACCTCGGCTGGGCTGACCGGGTCGCTGCGGCCCGACCTGGTGTCGTTCCACGCCGGCCCCAACGACGTCCTGCGGCCGGGCCGTGACGTCGCCAACATCGTCGCGCGCTACGAGAAGGTCGTCGACGACCTCGCCTCCTCGGGTGCCCAGCTGCTCCTGCTGACCGCGCCGAGCCTGCGCTGCAGGACCGCCGCGTCTGGCACGAGGACCGGCTGCATCTTGCCCCGGAAGGGCACGCCCGGGTGGCCGCTGCCGTGCTCGGAGCCCTGACCGGGCGCGACGACGTTCCGGCCGGACCCGACCTGCTCGGCGGCGCGCCTGGCTGGTGGCGCATCCCGCTGCCACCGGGCGCGCCGGTCCCGCGGCGGGTGTCAGTCGCAGGAGACGTCCGCTGGGTACGCCGACACCTGGCGCCCTGGGTGGTCCGCCGCTTTCGTGGCACTTCCAGCGGTGACGGTCTGCTCGCCAAGCGCCCGAGGTGGTCGATCTGGATCCTGGCTCAGCGCACCCGTGACGCGAGGCGCTGCTGGTAGATCCGTAAGGCGATGACCCGCGACGCAGCCTCCATCAACCGTCCGGCGCTGAGCTGGCCGGTCGTCACGGCCCGGATGATCGCTTGCCGGGCCTGCATCGGATAGGGCGAGTTGAGCACCAGGTCGTTGCCCGCCTGCAGCGACAGGACCGCGCCCCGACCGGAGTCATAGGGCCCGTTGATCGGCCCCATGCCCTGGCTGTCGGTGACCGCCACCCCCTGGAAGCCGACGACGCCGCGGAGCAGTCCCTGCACGACACCAGCCGTGATCGACCCAGGGCGCCCCGGTCTGACCGCGTCAACAGCGAGATGGGCTGTCATGACGACCGGCGCGCCGGCATCCACGGCGGCAGCGAAGGTCACCAGGTCGGTCCGGCGCAGCTCGGCGAGCGACTTCGGCTGCGAGGGCAACGCGTGGTGGCTGTCGCCGAGGACGCTGCCGAGCCCGGGGAAGTGCTTGACCACCGGCAGCACGCCGGCCGACAGATATCCGCGCATCGTTGCGGTGACCATGGTCGCGGCCAGCTTCCGGTCGCGGGAGTAGGTGCGCGAGCCCAGCACGGAGCGTCCGTCCGGGTCGACGTCGGCGACCGGGGCCATCACCATCGTCACCCCGAGCGCGCGCAGTGCCGCGCCGTTGTCGTGGGCCACCTGCCGGGCGTACGCCGGGTCACCCGTCACCCCGACCGAGGCCGCAGAGGGGACCCGGGCGACGCCGACGACCAGGCGCTGGACGCCGCCGCCTTCCTGGTCGATCGACACCAGCAACGGCAGGCCGTCGGGCCGGTCCCCGGTCGCGTGCAGGGCGGTGTCGAGGGCCGCGACCTGGGTCGCGTCGGAGATGACTTCCGGGCGCAGGAAGACCCCACCGAAGGGGTGGGCGGCCAGCACCTCGGTGGCCGTGGGTGATCCGTGCATCCGACGGTTGAGGGCGGCCTCGGCGTCGGTGGGTCGGTCGGCATCGTGCCCCCAGAACCCCGGCATGAGCACGGTGCTCGCCTGGTCGGCGAGCGACATGGCCGACACCAGGCTGCGCGCCCGCGCCAGCTCGCCCACGGTCGGGCCCCAGCCCGTCGGCCGGTCCGCTGCTGTGGTGACGCTCGGTGAGGGCTCGTCGGTGCCGCCCCGGCCGGCACTGGTCTGGCCCGCGCCGGGAGGGTGTGCACTGGTCGGTCCAGCACTGGTCTGGCCGGCTCTCGCTGGCGCGGCTCCGTCCGAGGAGGCGCCCACGCCGCTGCAGGCGGCGACGCTCAGGACGAGGGCTACGCCCCACATTGACGCCATCAGCTTCGTTGTTCCGCGCACCGGGTCACTCTGCCTTACCGACTCTCGCGGTCAGCCGTCATAGCCTGGCTGTCGTGACCGAGCCGCTGTCCCCAGACGTGCTTGCTGCGCACCGGGTGGCAGTCGAGTCCGGTCAAGCCGGCTATCTCGACCCGGCCTCGGGCCTGTTCGTGCTCACCGCGCAGTTTCTTGCCGACCGGGGCACCTGTTGTCACCGGGGCTGCCGGCACTGCCCGTACCCCGACGCGCCCTGAACCAGCCATCAGCTGCTGTCCGGATGCTGGACATCGCGCAGGTGGCCTGTGCATCGATCGGTGCATAACTCGGTGGACAGTGACGCGGATCGGGGGACAACCCATCCCCAGATGTGGACCATCTTGTGGACGACCAAGGCGCCGAGAATTGGTCCCGAGGAAGCCCTTGTGTTGGGTGGAGTTGGCCGACTAGACATGGCGTTGTCACCGGGAACGGGGACCGGCCCGTGGGGAAACCTCCGGGGCGCGGCCAGCAGCGGGAGACCGCAGCAGGTAGCGGGTTCACGACGATGGTGATGGGTCCCGAGTTGCTGGGCAGGTGAGCAATCACCACGCCGCGGCTCGGATGCCCGTTCTGCGACGAGCAACGCCGAGCAATCGGCGATGCACGAGGCAGGACACCCGTTCTCTGCAGGTATCGAGTGCGAGCAATCGCGACCGATCACCACGGAGGACACCGCTCCACGTAGGAGCCTGAGCCGAGCAATCGGATCAGGGGACCGCGAGGAGCAACCTGTTCCGCGACAGGCACGGCTCGAGCAATCGGGACCGACCTGACGCGGGGCGGTCGGGTGAGCCGGTCGCTGCTGCGAGCAATCGCGCGGAGACGAGGCAACCTGGCCGGCGAGGCCCCTCCGGCTCATGCATGGAGGGGCCTTTCGTCGTCTCCGGCCATGTCGCCCAGACGTGGGGCTGACGCGGAGGTGCTTCACAGCAATCACCCAGCCTCGACGGGCACGATCGTGCCCGTGACCACGACGACGCCTTCTTCTCCGGCCCGCCCCGCGGCGCCCCGCCGAAGGGGCGCTCCCGCCCGGCGTCGCTGGTGGCCCACCGCTCAGCCCGACCTCGTGCTGCTCACCGTCCTGGCCTCGCTGGTGGTGGTCGTCTCGTTGTGGCTCGCCAACGGCAACCTGCAGCAGGTCACCACCGGGCACGGCCTGGGTCTCACCTCCGGCGGGCGGCTCACCGGGCTCGTCGCCTCCGACCTGCTGCTGCTGCAGGTCCTCGCGATGGCGCGCATCCCGTGGATCGAGCAGGCTTTCGGCCAGGACCGGCTGGCCCGCTGGCATCGCTGGCTCGGCTTCAGCTCGTTCTGGTTGATGGTGGCCCACATCGTGCTCATCACGATGGGCTACGCCGCCACCGCACGGACCGGCGTCCTGCCCGAGCTCTGGCACCTGGTGCTCACCTATCCGGGCATGCTCCTGGCCGCTGCCTCGACGGTGCTGCTGGTCATGGTCGTGGTCACCTCGATCAAGGTCGCGCGACGCAAGCTGCGCTACGAGTCGTGGCACCTGCTGCATCTCTACGCCTACCTCGGCGTCGGGCTCGCTCTGCCGCACCAGGTGTGGACCGGCGCCGACTTCATCGCCTCGCCGTGGTCGAGGACCTACTGGTGGACGTTGTACGCCGTGTCTCTGGGCGCCGTCCTCTGCTACCGCGTCGGGCTGCCGCTGGTCCGCACCCTGCGGCACCGAGTCGTCGTGCACCAGGTGGTGCGCGAGGCCGAGGGCATCGTCTCGGTGCACCTGCGCGGGCGGGCGCTGGACAAGCTGCCGGCCAAGCCGGGGCAGTTCTTCGTGTGGCGCTTCCTGGACGGCCCCGGCTGGAGCCGGGGCCACCCCTATTCGCTGTCGGCCAAGCCGCACAAGACCATGCTGCGCATCACGGTCAAGGACCTGGGTGACGGCAGCCGCGCGCTGGCCGACGTACGGCCCGGGACCCGCGTCCTGCTCGAAGGCCCTTACGGCGCCCTCACAGCTGACCGGCGCACCCGCACCCGCACCACCCTGATTGCCTGTGGCATCGGCATCACCCCGCTGCGGGCGCTGCTCGAGGACCTGCCCTCGGGCACCAACCTGATCTACCGAGCCCGCGACGAGTCCGAGGTCGTCCTGCGCAAAGAGCTCGCCGCGCTGGCGGGGGCTCGCCGGGCCGCCATCTCCTACCTGATCGGGCCGCGGGCCGGTGACGGCTCGTGGATCCCGGCCGAGTGGCGCCATGTCGGCGAGGTCGGCACGTTGCTGCACCTGGTGCCCGACATCCGCGACCACGACGTCTACGTCTGCGGACCCGAGGCCTGGATGGACGCGATGCTCGTGACCCTGCGGAACGCTGCGGTGCCGGACTCCCAGGTGCACGTCGAGCGCTTCGCGTACTGACCGACCCGACCGAGTGAGAAGAGAGAACATCGTGCGCAGGATCGTGGTCGCCCTCGCCGGCACCATCTCCGGGCTGGTGATGCTGTTCAGCTATCACACCTCGCTCGGCGCGTCCGGCACTCAGGTTGCTGTCGGCACGGGTACCGGCACGGGCAACAGCGCCGGCAGCAGCACCGCGGGTGGTAGCACCAGCGCCGCCGGCGGTACGCCGGACCCCACCGCGAGTTCCTCGGCCACGTCCGGGTCCGGCTCCAGCCCGTCCGCTGCCGCGACGACCAAGACAGTTACCGGGGACACCTTCCAGACCCAGTGGGGTCCCGTGCAGGTGGCGTTGACCATCAAGGGCGCCAAGATCACCGCGGTCGACGCCGTGCAGTACCCCAACGGCAACCCGCGCGACCAGGAGATCAACTCGGTTGCGCTGCCGATTCTCGCCCAGGAGGCACTGAAGGCGCAGACCGCTCGGATCGACATGGTCAGCGGAGCGACCGTCACCTCGGATGGCTACCTGCAGTCCCTGCAGTCGGCCCTCGACAAGGCGAACCTGTAGCTGTCGGAGCGAGTCATCTGACGCCCCGTCCCGTCAGTAACAGCCACGCCAACGCCGCCCCAATCTCGGCCGTCTGCCCCGCTGAGTCCTCGTTGTGCTGGGTCCATGGCCCAGCCACGAAGAAGCTGTCAAGGTCAGCAAATTTCGTTGTGGACAAACGGTTTCTGGGGTCAAACAGGAGTAGACTCGAACACATGTTCGGGACAGAGGTGGCCGCCGCGGTGCTGGCTGGCGCGCTGCTGCTGGTCGAGGCTGGTGCCGACGACGACGACGACGACTCCGACTCAGATGCTGCCACGGCCACGGCCACGGCCACGGCCACGGCTACGGCTACGGCTACTGCCACGGCCACCGACGCCTACTTTGCCGACGCTTGCGACGCTTGCGACGCTGGCGCGTCTGCTGAGGGTGCCGAGGCTGTCCAGGGTGTGCGGCGGTTCGCGGCCGGCTTGTTCTCCTCGGTGGTGGGGGCGGGTTCGGACGTGGCGCGGGTGGAGGCGCTGCGGGCTCTGGAGCAGCTGAAGTCCGCGGCTGCTGCGGCGCAGGCCCAGCTCGCGGTGGACTTGGATGCCTCGGTGCGGGCGGAGCACGCGGCGGCGGGGGTGGCCAAGGCCGAGTGGGGGCGTGGGGTGGGTGCGCAGGTGGCGCTGGCCCGGCGGGAGTCCGCCCACCGGGGTGGGCAGCACCTGGGGGTTGCGAAGGCGCTGGTGGGGGAGATGCCGCACACCTATGCCGGGCTGCGGGACGGGAGGCTCTCGGAGTGGCGGGCGACCCTGCTGGTCCGGGAGACCGCCTGCCTGAGCGTGTCGGACCGGGCGAGGGTGGATGCGGAGCTGTGCGCGGACCCGGCCACCCTGGAGGGGGTGGGGGACGCCCGGCTGGTCGCGTTGGCCAAGACGGTGGCCTACCGGCTGGACCCGGCCTCGGTGGTCCGGCGCCGGGCCAACGCCGAGCGGGACCGGCGGGTCACGATCCGCCCGGCACCCGACACGATGGTCCGGCTCAGCGCCCTGCTCCCGGTCGCCCAAGGAGTCGCCACCTACAGCGCCCTGTGCAAGGCCGCCGACACCGCCCGCGCTGCCGGCGCCACCGGTGACGAGCGGTCCCGGTCCCAGCTGATGGTCGACATCCTGGTCGCCCGGGTCACCGGCCGTGACCCGGCCACCGAGGCCGTCTCGGTGGTGGTCCGGGTGGTGATGACCGACCGGGCGCTGCTGACGGGAGCTGGCGACCCGGCGTGGATCCCGGGCTACGGCCCGGTCCCGGCCCAGCTGGCCCGAGACCTGCTCACCCGCGCCATGGGCGCCACCGGTGCGGGCGCGACCGGGCAGGTGTGGCTGCGGCGGTTGTTCACCCACCCCGACACCGGGGAGCTCGTGGCGATGGACGCCCGGTCCCGCCGGTTCCCCGACGCCCTGGGTGAGCTGCTCAGGCTGCGGGACCTGACCTGCCGGACCCCCTGGTGCGACGCCCCGATCCGTCACCTCGACCACGTCACCCCCGCCGCACAGGGCGGCCCGACCAGCGCCGACAACGGCCAAGGACTCTGCGAACGCTGCAACTACGACAAACAGGCCCCCGGCTGGACCAGCCGGGCCCACCCCGACAGCACACCCGGCGCCCACCTCGTGGAGACCACCACCCCCACCGGACACCACTACCGGTCCCGGCCACCACCCCTACCCGGCGCCGCCTGAGACCGATGCCGGGTCAGGCCGGCAGCACCTGAGGCATGCGCTGCCTCGTGCCTCGCTGCGTGACGTCAGCCGCCGATCGAGGACATGTCGGGATAGCGCTCGCCCGCGGTCGCACCGATCGGCAGGATCTCCTCCAGCCGGATCAGGTCACCTTCATCGAGGTGGACCGACGTGGCGCCGACGTTCTCCTCGAGGTAGCGCACGCGCTTGGTCCCCGGGATCGGCACGACGTCCGGGCCCTTGGCCAGCACCCAGGCCAGAGCGAGCTGGCTCGCGGTGACGCGCTTGGCCTCGGCGAGGTCACGCACCGCGTCGACCAACGCAAGGTTGCGGGTGAAGTTCTCGCCCTGGAAGCGCGGGTTGTGGCGCCGGAAGTCGTCAGGGGCGAGGTCCTCGAAGTTCCTGATCTCCCCCGACAGGAAGCCGCGGCCCAAGGGGGAGTACGGGACGAAGCCGATGCCCAGCTCACGGACTGTGGCGAGCACATCGTTGGTCTCGACGTCGCGGGTCCACAGCGACCACTCGGTCTGCAGCGCAGTGATTGGGTGCACCGCGTGCGCAGCCCGGATGGTGGCGGGGGAGGCCTCGGAGATGCCGAGGTGTCGCACCTTCCCCGCTGCGACCAGCTCGGACAGCGCCCCCCAGGTGTCCTCGATCGGGGTCGTGCGGTCCACCCGGTGCTGGTAGTAGAGGTCGATGTGGTCGACGCCGAGCCGCTTAAGCGACGCGTCGCACGCCGCGCGGACGTAGTCCGGGCTGCCATTCACCCCGAGCCGGGCGCCGCCCTCGCCGCGCTGGATGCCGAACTTCGTGGCCAGCACGACCTCGTCCCGGCGGCCGGCGATGGCCCGCCCGACCAGCTCCTCGTTGACATAAGGGCCGTACATGTCCGCGGTGTCGAGCAGCGTCACGCCGAGCTCGAGCGCGCGGTGCAGGGTGGCCATCGACTTGGTCTCGTCACCCGCGCCGTAGAACTCGCTCATGCCCATGCAGCCGAGGCCGATGGCCGAGACGCTCAGGCCGCCGTCGTGGGTGCCGAGCGTGCGGGTCTGCTGGATCGGTGTGGGAGTCATGACGTCCTGCCTACCCGCCGTACCCTCGGTTCACCACTCGCGAAGCTCACAGGATCCTCACAGTGACCGTGGAGGCGACAGCCAGTTCGCCGTCACACCATGGTGGTGTGAACGTGACGACGTACGACGCCAAGGGCTCATCCACCTCTTCCCAGGGACGGCCAGTGACCACTGATCGAGTCCCGGAGGCACGACTCCTGGTCGTCGACGACGAGCCCAACATCCTCGAGCTGCTGGCGACGAGCCTGCGTTTCGCGGGCTTCGAGGTGGCCACGGCGTCCAACGGTCGCGACGCCCTCACCGAGGCGCGCAAGATCCGGCCGGACCTCGTGGTGCTCGACGTGATGATGCCGGACATGGACGGTTTCTCCGTCGTACGCCGGATGCGCGGCGAGGGCAGCACGGCCCCGGTTCTGTTCCTCACCGCGCGCGACGCCACCGAGGACAAGGTGACCGGCCTGACCGTCGGCGGCGACGACTACGTCACCAAGCCGTTCAGCCTCGAGGAGATCGTGGCGCGCATCCGTGCCGTCCTTCGTCGTACGGGCGGCAAGGGCGCACCTGGCAGCGACCAGGTGCGACTGATGTTCGCCGACATCGAGCTCGACGACGAGACCCACGAGGTGTGGAAGGACGGCGAGCTCGTCGCCCTGTCGCCGACCGAGTTCAAGCTGCTGCGCTACTTCATGCAGAACGCTGGCCGCGTGCTGTCCAAGTCCCAGATCCTCGACCATGTGTGGAACTACGACTTCGGTGGCGAGGCCAACGTCGTCGAGTCCTACGTCTCCTACCTGCGTCGCAAGGTCGACACCACCGAGCCCCGGCTGTTGCACACGCTGCGGGGGGTGGGCTACGTGCTGCGGATGCCGCGCGGGTGAGCCGACTCCCCGGGCGCTCGCTGCTCCAGCGCGTCCCGCTGAGGGTCACGCTTGTCGTCGCCCTCGTTCTCCTCTCGGCCACCGGCCTCGCCGTGACCGGCGCTGTCGTCACCACCCAGCTCAAGAGCTACCTCGTAGGTCAGGTCGACCAGGACCTGTCCCGGCTATCCGGGGGTGGTGGCCGCGGTGGCCCGGGTGGACCCGGTGAAGGCGGCGAGAACAACCAGATCCAGTCGAGTCGAGACGAGTACGTCGCCGTTGCCACGACCTCCGGCAGCATTGCCGCGACCAATGAGCAGACCACCAATGGCGCCAAGCCGCCGAACCTGAGTGCGGCAGTGGTACGGGCCGCGGTCGGCAAGGGACCGTTCACGGTGGGCGCGGACGGCCACGGCGCCGGTTGGCGGGTCGAGGTGCGGGCGCTCCCTGTCTTGAACCGCACCACCGGACAGGTGTTCCCCTTGTACGTGCGAGGGATCTCGCTGGCTGACGTCGAGGACACGACGAACCGGCTCGTGCTGGCCGAGCTGGCCGTGGGCGCGTTCGTGCTGCTGCTGCTCGGGGGGCTTGCCTATGTCGTCGTACGGACGTCGCTGAAGCCGTTGCAGCAGGTCGAGCGCACTGCGGCCGAGATCGCGGCCGGCGACCTCACCCAGCGGGTGCCGGAGAGCGACGCCCGCACCGAGGTGGGGCGACTGTCGTTGGCCTTCAACGGCATGCTCGGTCAGATCGAGACGGCGTTCCGGGCCCGAGAGGCCAGTGAACACTCGGCGCTCGCCTCCGAGCAGCGCATGCGCCGCTTCGTCGCGGACGCCAGCCACGAGCTGCGGACGCCGCTGACCTCCATCAGGGGCTTCGCCGAGCTCTATCGGCAGGGCGCGGTGCCCGACCGCGAGAGCCTCGACCGGGTCATGCGACGGGTCGAGGACGAGGCCGCCCGGATGGGGCTGCTGGTCGAGGACCTGCTCCTGTTGGCCCGCTTGGACCAGCAGCGGCCCCTGGAGCAGAAGCCGGTCGACCTCCTTCGCGTTGCCGGTGACGCGGTCGACGACGCCCGCGTCCTCGCGCCGGACCGCTCCATCGACTTCAGTCTGCTCGGAGACCCGGCTGCTGGACCGCCGCTGGTGCTCGGTGACGAGAGCCGGCTGCGGCAGGTGGTGACCAACCTCGTCTCCAACGCCCTCACCCACACCCCTGCCGGGACGCCGGTCGCGGTGACCCTCGAGGTGACCCCGGCGCACGGTGGGGGACCGGCTGAGGGTTCGGAGGGACCCAGCGATGGACCAGGCGGCCACGCCACGGTGCTGCTGGTTGTGACGGATCAGGGGCCGGGCATGTCGGAGGCCGACCGGGCGAAGGTGTTCGAGCGGTTCTACCGGGCCGACCCGTCGCGCACCCGGGCGGCCGGCGGCAGCGGCCTCGGCCTCTCGATCGTCTCGGCACTTGTCGCCGCGCACGGCGGGCGGATCGGGGTCCAGTCCGCGCTGGGCCAAGGGAGCCGCTTCCTCGTCGAGCTGCCGGCGTACGTCCCTGCTCTCTCGGACGCAAGCGTGTCGACCGCAAGAGCCGACCCGGAGAGTGAGAAGAAGCCGGTCTTGTCTCAGGCAGATCTCGTGGACGTCGTGGCGTCGCGGCGGGCCGATTCGGGTCTGCGCACGGACCTCGAGCGTCTTGCCGGTGACACGACTGCCGATCGGGACCCGGCGTGACGGATCGACCTGCACTGCTGGACACCAGCGTCCTCAAGTTCAGTGGCTAGGCGTCTGGTTCGCTGACCTCGGTGAGGCGGTGCTCAGCGGCGACTGCGGCGAGCAGCTGCGCATCGAGGAGCCGATGCCCGAGCCGGCAAGCCCGAGGTTGTCGATCAGCCTCAGCACCTCGATGTGCGTCGCGACAGTTGCCTGCGGGAGGTTGCCGAGCAGACCGAGGATCTCGTCGCGCTGCGTCAGGTGGCCGAGGGCAGGCTCACCGGTGACGAAGGGAGGCGCCAACACCATGCCGTCCTGCAACCGGGTGACCAGTGCATCAGGCCGGCCTTCTCCATGGTTCCCGTGAGCCGCTGTGCCTCGGCCACGAGGTCATCGTCGAGAGCGAGGGTCGTTCGCATGGGTGCACCCGAAGCACGCTGGACAGCATCAGACGATGTCTCCACTCGTGCGGCAGCCGCCGTCAGTTCACGGCGACAACTGCTAGGTCACTCACAGGCTGGCCACAGGTTGGCCCGGAACCATGTGTCTCGGGCGCGACGCGCGACCCCGCCAGCTTGCTCGACCTGACCTGCTCGTCCCGACCCGGAGGCGTATCGACATGACCGACCACACCGGCCACAGCGACCCGTCCGATCAGCGCGACCCCTTTGCGACCTTCGCCGCAGAGCCGGCGGAGGAGCTGCACACCTCGACCGGCGGCCCGCGGGTGGGCTGGCGCGGCGGCGCGATCACCGCGGTCGTCGCCGCAGGTGCGCTCGCGGTCGCTGGCGTGGTCGGCGTGGCTCTGGCCACCGGCGGGTCAGCCGAGCAGAAGCTCTCGGCCGGCAGCTCGGCCTCCTCGAGTGCCACTGCTACCGACGATGGTGACGGCGACAACGACGCCAACCACCCGGGTCGAGGCATGGGTGACCTCGGTGGCATCGGCGCTCTTGGTGGTGCGCTGCACGGGGAGTTCGTGACCAAGGCGGCGACCGGCACCGGCTACCGCACCCTCGACCTGCAGCGCGGCACGGCCAGCGCAGTGAGCGCCACCTCGATCACGGTACGCAGTGCTGACGGGTTCACCCAGACCTACGTCGTCTCGTCGACGACCCGGTCGATGACCGCGGCGAGCGGGGTCGCCGGCATCAAGAACGGCGCCAACGTGGTCGTCGTCGCGGAGAAGTCCAGCAGCGCGCTGAAGGCATTGCAGGTGCTTGACCTGTCGGTGTTCGGCAAGCTCCGCGGTCACGGCCCCGGCGGCATCTGGGGCGACCGGGGCCACGACCGTCGTGACCAGCCCGCACCGTCCTCCACCACCAGCACGCAGGGCACCGCCTACCACGCCTAGAGTCGCTGGCTAGGGTCCTCAGGTGACCTCCGGTGCGCTGACCCGATTTCGCGTGATGGCGTGGGTCACCGGCGTGGTGCTTGCCGTCAGCTCGCTGACGGCGCTGCACTACTGGCCCTGGTACCTCGGCGAGGGCCCCGCCGCAGTGTTGTGGACGGCGCACGGCTGGCTCTACATCCTGTACGTCGCCGCGTCGCTGCAGCTTGCCTACCAGCTGCGGTGGAAGCCGGTGCGTGCTGCGCTCGTGCTGCTGGCCGGCACGGTGCCGTTCATGTCGTTCGTCGCGGAGCGGCGAGTAGTGGCGGACCTCCGACGTGCTCCGGCAGCAGCGGCTCCTCCTGCTCCTGCTGCTCCCGCCACGCCCTCCTGATCAGCACCCACCAGTAGACGACGGCCGCGGCGGCAAAGAACCACCACTGCAGGGCGTAGGCAAGGTTGCGCCACCGGGCCACGCCATAGCTCGGTCCGGTGCTGGGGCCGGTCGCGGTGACCCGGACGAGCCCTGCGGCGGTGGTGGGGGCGGTGTCTGGCGTCTCGCTGCCCGCCGCCAGGTAGCCGTCGTACAGCGAGGTGCTGGGATACGGCCACGCATCGAGCAGGGTCACCGTGGCGACGTAGCCGAGGCGACCGCGGTCGGTCACCACCGGGGCGCCGGCACTCTCCTCGGAGGGCTGCAGGCGGCCCGCGACACGCACGGCGCCGCCCGGTGTGGCGAGTGCGGCGCTCGACGCGCGTGGCACCCAACCGCGGACCACGGGGAGCACTCCGTCGGCGGTGCGCAAGGCAGCAACGACGAGAAGACCGCTGCCGGTGCCACCAGGCTTGCGGCGACCGGGCACCAGCAGCGTCCGCGCCGGGTCGTACGTGCCGCTGACCTGCACCCGCCGCCCGACGTCGGCACGAGCCAGGCGGCCGCCCGGGCGGGTCACGACGTCGAGGGCGACGGGACCCGCCGCAGGCCGCGCGTGCGAGGTCGCGAGGGACGACCGCGCCTCGAAGGTCGAGAGCTGCCAGCGCCCCAGCCAGCCGAAGGACACCAGCACGACGACCAGCAGCAGGTGCCAGGCCAACCAGCGCGGCTGCAGGGCGAACCGGGTCACAGGCTCACGCTAACGCCCTGCCACCATGGCGCCATGCCGCAGTCGGTCGACCAGCTCCTCGCCCTGCTCGACCTCGAGCGCATCGAGGACGGTCTGTTCCGCGGCCGCCAGCCCGACACCGCGTTGCAGCGGGTCTTCGGCGGTCAGGTGGCGAGCCAGGCCCTGGTCGCCGCCGCGCGCACGGTCGACCCCGCCCGCCCCGTGCACTCGCTGCACTCCTACTTCCTGCGGCCCGGGGACACCAAGGTCCCCATCGTGTACGACGTGGAGCGGACGCGGGACGGGCGTTCGTTCAGCACCCGGCGGGTCGTCGCCCGCCAGCACGGCCAGTCGATCTTCCATCTGGCGGCGTCCTTCCAGACCATCGAGCAGGGGCTGGACCACCAGGACGCGATGCCTGCGGTCCGCGGCCCCGAGGAGTGCCCCGAGCTCGGCGACGTGCTGGCCGGGCTGTCCGGGCGACCGCGCGAGGAGTGGGACCGCGAGTGGGCCGCCCTCGACGTCCGCTATGCCGGCGACACCCGCGAAGGGGGAGGGCTCGAGAGCGAGGAGCATCCTGCGCTGTCCCGGGTCTGGTTCAAGGCGGCCGGACCGCTGGGTGAGGACCCCGTCGTGCACGCCGCGGTGCTGGCCTACGCCTCCGACCTCACCCTGCTCTCGGCCAGCCTGGTGCCGCACGGCACCTACATCGGCGACAGCCGGTTGCAGTCGGCGTCCCTGGACCACGCGATGTGGTTCCACCGGCCGCTGCGGGCCGACGAGTGGCTGCTCTACGACCAGGTCTCCCCGTCGGCCTCGGGTGGCCGGGGCTTCGCCACCGGGGCGGTGTTCAGCGGTGACGGCCGGCTGGTGGCCACCGCGGTGCAGGAGGGGCTGGTGCGGCTCCGCCGCTGAGGTCGGCGCGCTCGCCCCGCGACCGACCGGTCCTGGCACCTTGCGCTGCTACGGTGCCGCGCGTGGACGCGCGATGAGGGCCGAGCTGCTCGGCGTACGCGGCTCGACGCCGGCCCCCGGGCCGGAGTTCGTGCGCTACGGCGGTCACACGTCGTGTGTGGCACTGACACCTGACGGGGGAGCGGTGCCGACCCTCGTGCTCGACGCGGGCACCGGGCTGCGGCTGCTCAGCACACGACTTGCCGGGCGGCCGTTCGCCGGGTCGATCCTGCTGAGTCACCTGCACTGGGACCACATGATGGGGCTGCCGTTCTTTGCCGCCGGCGACCGCGACGACGCCCGGGTGGACGTGCTGCTCCCGGCGCAGGACGGAGCCACCGCGCGCGACCTGCTGGCCCAGGCGCTCGCCCCGCCCGCCTTCCCGATCACCCCGGAGGGCCTGCGCGGGCAGTGGTCCTTCGACCTCGTGCAGCACGGCGACGACCGCCAGGTCGAGGGCTTCCGGGTGCAGGCCGCGAGCGCCGAGCACAAGGGTGGCGCGACTCTCGCCTTCCGGGTCTCGGATGCTTCCGGGTCACTCGCCTACCTGCCGGACCACCTGCCCGGCGCCGGAGTCTCGTCTGCGCTGCGCACGCTGCTGCACGGCGTCGACGTCCTGCTCCACGACGCTCAGTTCCTCGAGCCGGAGCGGGTGACCGCGCTGGACTACGGGCACGCCATCGTCGACGAGGCGCTGGTGATCGCGCGCGAGTGCGAGGTCGGCTCACTGGTGCTGTTCCACCACGGGCCGGAGCGCACCGACGATGCGCTCGATGCGCTGGCTGTCTGCGTGTCCGAGAAGCAACCAGACCTGCACGTGACGGTGGCCCGACAGGGTCAGGTCATCAACGTCTAGTCCGATGCGTCTGCCGTGAGGTAGTCCCGCGCCACGTCGTCGGCGGCCTGACGTGCCGTCGGGCTGCTGGTGACGACCCGCAGGAACTCGTCGCGGCGCAGGACGACCAGTCGCACCGGTCCGACTGCCTGCACCGTGGCAGTGCGCGGTACGTCGTGCAGCAGAGCGATCTCGCCGAACGACGCGCCCGGGCCGAGGCGACGTACCTCCTTCTCGCCGCGTGTCACGACGACCTCGCCCTCGGCGATCACGAAGAACTGGTCACCAGGCTCGCCCTCCCGCACCACCACGGTCTGGGCGGGCACGAGCAGCTCCTCAGCCGACCGGCTCAGCGACTCGAGCACCGCAGGGGACGCGGTCCGCAGCATCGGCACCGACCGCAGCAACGCCAACCACGGACCAGGCTGGACGGCGTTGAGGTCGAGGCGGCGCAGCCACCGCCAGGCCAGCAGTCCGGTTGCGGGCAGCAACGCGCCGGTGGCGACCAGGGCACCTGAGCGACCCAAGGTCGTGACGGCCAGGGGTGCGAGAGCAGCGCCGATCGCGATGGCGGCGTTCATCGCCGACTCCTGCACCCCGAAGACCCGCGAGAGGACGGCGTCGGGCACCGCGCGCTGCAGCAGGGTGCGACCAGCGACGTCGAAGAAGGCCTTGCCCGACCCTGCGACGGCAAGGAGCAGGCCGGCGGTCACGGGTACCAGACCGAAGGGCAGCAGGGCGATCGGCAGCCCGGTCAGCAGCAGGCCCGCGGCCAGCGCGGGGGTCAGCCGCCTGCGCCCGACCAGCAGCACCGACCCGAGCGCCCCCAGCACGCCGCCGACACCCAGTGCGCTGCCCAGGACACCCGGTCCGGACGAGCCCGTGTGCAGCACGTCCAGAGCCACCACGATGAGCAGCACGTCCATCGCGCCCACCACGACGTACTGCCCCGCGACCATCGCCACCAGCACCGACGCGGCGTGGTCACGCCCGAGCTCGCGGACACCGGCCAGCGCACCGCGCGCGACGTCACCGGCGTCGCCGTCCTCGGGCGGCTCGTCGACACGTGGGCCGGCCTGGCCGGTGGGTACGGGCAGCCGGACCACCAGCAGGGTGACCAGCACCAGCAGCACGCCGAAGGTCGCGAAGACCGAACCGGCCCCGCCGGCCACGAGGAGACCGCCGGAGACCAGCGGACCGAGGAAGGCGCCCAGGCCCTCGAGCGTGCTCGTCGCGGCGTTGCCGGCGAGCAGCTCGCCCGGGGTGGCGGCCAGACTGGGCACCACCGCGTTGTGCACCGGTCGGGTCAACGTGATCGACGCTGTGACCAGAGCACCGAATACTGCGACCACGGGCAGGGAGAGATCCGCTGCCAGAGCGCCGGCCGTGGCCAGCATGAGCACACCCTGCACCCCGTAGCCGACGGCCAGTGCCCGGCCCCGGTGCATCCGGTCGCCGATGGTCGCGGCCATCGGAGCCACGATGACCGCGGGCACCATCTGCGCCACCGACACCAGGGATGCGCCCCCGACGCCCGCCTTGCCGTAGGCCCACACCATCAGCGCGATCCACACGGCCCACTCGGCCACCGAGAAGCAGAGGTACGCCGCCAACGCCCGGCGCATCGCGGGTCGGCGGAGGGCGGCCCCGGCCGCGCGTACGGAGTCCGCCACCATGCCACCCCCCC
>JANLYQ010000050.1:0-9030 GCA_031365725.1 Sporichthyaceae bacterium
TTGTGTTCTCGGGCAACGGCCCCAGCAGGTCGAACGGCTCCGGCGCGTGCAGCACGATCGAGCGGTGTCCTTCCCTGGCGGCGAGAGCCACGTTACTGCCGGGGGCGGCTCACAGCCCGACTGACTTCGCAGACGAGGCCGTCGTGGTCCCGATCGAGGCGCATGTTGGCGACGGCAACCGCGTTGTCGACGACCGGCACCGCGACAGTGCGTGTGCCGATGTCGGTCGCTGCCGTCCGCTGCACGCCGTAGGGATAGACGGTGTTCAGGCCCGCACAGTTCGCGAACACGGGTGTAGCTACGACCGGGGCTGGTGTGGAGACGGCGCGTGTGGGGCTCCGCATGACAGCGCCGATCAGACCGGGAGCGTTGGCCATCCACAACCGGAGGAGTGCCGGTGCCAGCAGGAACATCAGAGTCACGACCGCGAGCTTGACCAACGTCTCCTTGCCGCTGGGCCCACGACGTGTTGCCCGCCGGCGGGCCGGAGGCCGCCGTTGCCGCGCGGACGGTTCGCGGCGGGGACGGACAGCTGCGGACACCGCTGGGCGGAGATCCGGCATCGACGCGGGTGGTAGGGCGTGCCGCAGGTGTGTGGCGACACCACGCACATCGGCCGGATTCAGCTGAGGCGCCAGACTGGCCGCCCAAGCCAGGAAATCGCGCTGACCGACGACGGTGACTTCCTTACACCGATGGACGCCGTCAGCGTCGGTAGCCGCCAGCGCGATGACCGGGATGACGTGCAGCGCCCAGGGCAGGTGCAGGGTGTCGGCCACGGCGCGGCCGGCGTCTCTGGCCCCGGAGATCTCCTTGTCCCGGCGGTAGCCGTTCTGACGGAGGACCCCGTCGCGGATCGTCACGTTTCCCGACCAGTTCTTGGCGTCGACCACGAGGATGCCGGGCGGACCGATGGCGACGTGGTCGATGTTGGCGAACTTGCGACCGGGCCATCGCGCGTCGTGCAGCACCTCGAAGCCGAGAGGACGGAGCTGCTCCAGCAGCGAACCGACTGTCTGCTCGCCGACGTGTCCGCGGCCCCACATCTCGGCGGTCCGCTCGACCCGGGCCGCCCGCTCGTTGAGCTCCTGGGCCTGCGCCCGGAGACCTTCGGCTTTGCTGAGCCTGCGCTGCGCCTGTTGGCCCGCTGAGTCCCCTGGTTGCATCTGCTACCCCCGTCGCGTCCGACTTCCGACACTTATGTCGGATTCCGGATCGGCGATCTTGAGTCGTCCGCGCTGCCACGACCCTCACCGACTGGCCGCCTACTGCGCTGCCCCCTTTCTGGTGGGCAGGGCAGTAGGCAGGCCGCCCTCGCCATGCCGGCCCTTGCCATGCCGGCCCTTGCCATGCCGGCCCTTGCCATGCCGGCCCTTGCCATGCCCGCCCTTGCCATGCCCGCCCTCACCGACTGGCCGCCTCTGCGTCGAGCAGCCGTCCCCACAACCGCCGAGCGAGCAGGCCGAACCGGTCGGTCTCGTCGCGGTCCCAGCCGGGCCCGCCCTCGCCCGCCGCCGGGCGCTGCGCAACCAAGACGGCCAGCGGCGCCTTCGGTCCCCACAGCAGCACGTGCTCGGCGTCGGACTGCTCACCGGCGTACCTCGTGCCGCGCACGTCTCGATCTGCCCATGCATCCGCTGCGCCCAGCCGCGCGGTGGGCGCATCAGCACGCAGCCGACGCTCGGCGTAGGCCGCAGCTGTCTTGAGCGGTATCGGCAGCGGCGACCGCAACCCGGCGCGGTACAGGGCAGCCAGCTCCGTCAGAGCGGCCGTGGCATCCGAAGCCGACAGCGGTCCGAACGTGCTCCGGGTGGCCATCGCCTGGCCTTGCCCGCGGCCGACGACGACCCCCCGCCACGGGATGCCCGGCGCCGACACGGTCAGCGCTACGAGGTCGATCCACGCGGCCAGCCGGTGTCGTGGGCCGAGCTTGGAGTAGGTGAGAGACAGCAGGACCGCGCCGCGCACGCCGCGCACGGTGCCGGCCAGCCGGGTGCCGTCCGCGAGCAGTGCGTCGACGTCGTGCGACTCCGGGAGGAGTGTCCGCTCGAGCGCTGATGCCGCCAGCAGCCCGTCGACGTGGGGACCGATCCCTTGCAGGGTGCGCTCACCCAGCGCACCTGGCGGGAGGTCTCCTCGGCGCAGCTCCAACGCGACGCAGGCGGCCGGATCCAGGCCAGCAAGACGAGCCCGCAGCACCCGCTCGCCGACCGCCCACGCCTCCAATGCGTCGAGCTCCACGGCGAGGTTGTCGGCGGGCTCGTCCTCGCTCCGCGTCTCAGCAACGCGGAGCCGTTGCCGCAGGAAGCCGCGCGCCGGGTGCATCAGCAACCGGGTCAGGTCGGCCAGCTCGATGTCGCGAGGCTGCTCGGCCGGCAGCGGCCCAGCACCCAGCAGCGGTGACGCCTCGACCCGCGGTTCCGCAGCCGCCCGCGCCCCGGCGTACGACACCGGGTCAAAGCTGAACGGCCGCACGGGCACCAACCCACCGGTCGCAAAGTTGCGCGGGTCGAACGGCTGCAGCGGGTGGTGTGTGGTGACGACATCACGCACCCGCCCGCCAGCAGGACCGACGACAGCGGTCCGATCCAACGCATCGAGCAGCTCCCCCAACGGCACCGCAGGCGGCACGGGGGCGTTGGTCCGCTCGTCGTGGCCGGTGTAGGTGATGACGAGGTGGTCCTCGGCTGCACAGATCGCGTCGAGGAAGAGCTGCCGGTCCTCGCTGCGCGGGTCGCGTTCGCCGACCCACGGGTCGCGGGCGAGCACGTCATCGCCGTCGCGACCGGACTGGCGCGGGAAGACACCGTCGTCCAGACCCAGCAGGCACACCACGCGGTGCGGCACGGACCGCATCGGCACGAGAGTGCACACCGTCAACGTGCCGGTGCGAAAGCTCGCCCGCGTCGGCCGGCCGGCGAGGCTCTGCGCGAGCAACCCGCGGACATCGGCGAGCCCGAGCAACGTGGTGCTGCCCTCGGCGGCGTCGGTGACGTCCCCGAGCTCGGAGCGCAGCTGCAGGAGCTGCCAGGACGTGTCGTACGTCGTGGCGGCGAGCCCGTCGACCGCGTCCTCGAGCCCGGCCATCCAGTCCGCGGCGGTGTGCTGTCCGGACATCAAGGTCTGCGCGGTGTCGAGCCGGTCGAGCAGCTCGGCCAGTCGCCCGGCGAGGTCGATGTCGGAGGAGTCCACGTCGTCCAGCGGCACGACGTCGCCCCAGCTCGACACTGCCCCCTCCATCGCGGCGCCGAGCAGCAGCCGGTCGAGCCCGTCGCGCCAGCTGCCCTGCGTGACATCGCCGAGACCCCAGGTGCGGCGGTGCTCGCCGGAGAGTCCCCAGCGCACACCGGCGCCCACGGTCCAGTCGCGCAGCCGCTCGAGCCCGTCGTCGTCGAACCCGAAGCGCTGCCGCACAGCCGGGGTGCCGGCCAGGTCCAGCACCTGGCTCGCGGTGATCCGCGCGGTCCCCAGCTCGAGCAGCCTCGAGAGCACGGCGAGCAGGGCGTTGGTCTGGCGGAGGGCACGGTCGGCGAGACGCACCCGCAGCCGGGCGGCCGGATGCGCGGCGTCGTCCTCAGCGCCGATCGCGAAGGTGGCGGCGATGATCGGTGCAAAGGTCTCGACGTCGGGGCACATCACCAGCACGTCGCGAGGTTCGAGGGTCGGGCCGTCGGCGAGCAGGCCGACGATCACCTCGCGCAGCACCTCGACCTGACGGGTGCGGCCGTGGCAGGCGTGCACCTGCACGCTGCGGTCATGGGTGTCGAGCGCGGGCGGGGCCGCCGGCACCTGGTCCGCGGCGAGGCCCTGCTTGACCCCGTCGAGCAGGGTGGTCGTGATCGTAACCGTCTGCGAGGTCGCGCTCATGGCTGTGCTGCGGGCTGGGCCGGTCCCGTGCACCCGCGTCGTGGCACGGGGCACGCACCGCATGATGAGCTGCTGCAGCTCGAGCACGTCGCGGGACATGCTGGTGAGCAGCGGGTTGGCCAGCCGACGTCGGGTCGTGTCGTCGGCCCGGCGCAACGCCGGTGGGGTCGACGCGACGGTGTCCCACAGAGCGGGCGAGGAGTGGTGCAGCCACAGGTGTACGTCGCGGTGCTCGGCCAGCGCGGCCAGCACCTGCAGCCGGGCCGGCGAGAGCCTGCTGGCGCCGAAGACCGACAGCCGCTCGGGCAGCTCGCTCAGGTCGGGCTGGTCGAGCAGCCGGGCGCAGGCCTCGGCCAGCAGCTCGGCAGGCGCGGGCGTGCCGAGGCTGCCGCGAAGCCGCCGCCACAGCTCGGGCTGCCAGGCCAGGTCGTCGTCGAGCGGCGCGCCGTCGCCGCGTTCGTCGCGGCCGGCTGCCCAGGCCTGCAGCATCTCGGGCCGTGACTGGCCGTACTCCTCGAACATCCCCGCCAGCCGCCGTGCCACCGACAGCCGCCGTCCCTTGTCGTCGCCGTCCGTCGCCCGCAAATGCTGCGCCAGCGACCGGCACCACGGCTCGCTCGGGGTCGAGGCGTCGATCACGTCGAGCAGTGGCCACACCGCGCAGGCCGGTGCCCACCGTTCGACGGCGTCCTTGTGTTCCGGCGAGGTGGTCTGCAGTGCCTCGTCGATCAGGGTGCTGGGCCAGGGAAAGCTGACGTTGGCGCAGACGCCGTCGCCGGTCGTCGTACCGAGCACATGGGAAAGACGTTGCGCCAGCCAGCGCTCCACGCCCTTGGCCGGCACCGCCACGACCTCGGGCGCGAACGGGTCGACCGGCGGCACCGCGAGCACGTCGGCCAGGCCCAGCGCCAGCGCCGTCCCGTCGGCCGCGCGATGGGTGACGAACACCTTCCCCGCCACCTCCCCGAGTCGTCGTCCGACCTACCCGGTCAGGATGCCGCATGCTCGCTGGTGACCCCAGGTCGCAGTGGCGACGTCAGTTCAGAACGTCGAACTGGCAGCGTGGACCTTGGGCGCGGGCCAGGCGCCTGTCTGTGGTGAGCAGCGCGACGTCGAGGCGCTCTGCCAGCGCCACATGGCTCGCGTCGTAGACCGCGAGATTGTCCCGGAGCTCCCACGCGCACTCGAGAAGGGGTGCGTGCGCGGCGCGCACCAACGGGAGGTCGACGAGGTCGATCAGCAGCATCTCGGCTCGCCTGCGAGTCAACATGCCGGCCTGCACCTGCCTGCGCAGGCTCGGAGAGATCCCGCGGTCCCCATCCCGACTCGACGGCGACCCTCACCGCGCCACGCAGCACGTGTTGCATCGCGGCGCTGACGTCGTCCGCAGACAACCGTGCCGAGCCCAGGATCTGGGCGGCCAGGTCGCCAGCCGCGTCGTCCACAGGGCAATGTCGCCCGGTTCTCGCGAGATGCGAGGCGCTCGCCGCCCGCACGATCGACCTTGCCGATCCCGCGACGTCAGACCAATGCGCCAACCGCGTCGCGCAGCACCGGGTTGTCGATGTCGGCGGCGAGCAGCACCGCGGCCGCTGCGTGGCCGTTGTTGCCCAGCGATGAGGCGCGCAGCATCGCGCGCACGGTGAGCTCGCGCATGCCGTGACGTGACGCCTTGGCCCGCATGGTCTCGATCCACGCCGCGGTGTCCGGGTGCCCGTGCCATGCCTTCCCAGCACGGGTCGCCGAGCTGGCATGCCCGTGCAAACGCCTGCTGCAAGTCGTCGTCCGCGGCACCCAGGTCGCCACGCGCGAGATGCACCTCGCCCTGCGGCGCGGTTCGCCCACGTCACCCGCGAGCTCCGACGCCTGCTCGAGCAGCTCCACCGCCCGGCCGTAGTCTGCGCGGTCGCTCTCCACGGATCCGAGGTAGAGACGGGTCTTTGCCGCCGCCGGGGCCGACTCCTTCGCCTGTGGCCACGCGTCGGTGCGCCACACCTCGGCCCGGTCATAGCGACCGCGGAGGAACTCGACATAGCCGAGCTCGACCCTCGCCCGTGCCGCCGCCTCGCGGTCGCCGTCAGACAGTCAGAGGCTCCGGTCACACGACCCCATCACCATGGTCGGCGAACGTCCGGCCACCGATGCGCTCCTGCAGCGCGACGTCCAGACCGTCGACCAGCAGGCTCATGCCGACCACGGCGTGCCGCAACAGCTCGGGGACGAACGGCCGGCAGAAGATCCGGTACTCCACCATCACGCAGCCGTCCTCCAGGAAGTGCAGCCGCCCATAGCGCACATGGCCGTTGACGTCGTTGAGCGTGTGCCCGACCCGCGGGGTCCAGCGCACGCCCGCGAGCAGTGCGGCGAACAGCACGACCGCAGGTGAGTCCTCCTCGACCCGCACGTAGACCACCGTGTTGCCGGCAGGCACGGCGATGTCGCCGTCCGCGTCGAACTCCACTTCGTCACCGGTGATGTCGACCATCGCCGCGGCCACGAGATCGCGCAGCTCGTCAGGCCCTTCGGCCACCGTCACCGTGAGGTCCAGCTCGCGCCCGGCCGGCTCTGCCTCCTCGTCGCCGTCCTCGACCCGCAGCCCGAACGGCAGGTCGCCGGCGTCCAGCGGCCCGTCATCGTCGTACCCGCTCGTCACGAGGAACGACGGCGCGGGCACCCCACAGACGTCGCGCAGCGTCGCCACCAGGACCGAGGCAAGGACACCGGCACTAGCGGGTACGTCGTCCACCCGCCACAGCTCGCCGCCCTCGTCCTCCAGCGACCAGCCGAGGTCGAGCAGCTGTCCGCCGCGCCGGTCGTCGAGGTGGAACCGCGGGTCCAGGTCGCTGTTGCCCGCCACCGTCGAGCAGACCGACGAGCCCCGCACACAGACCTCCACCCACGGAGCGCCGCCCTCAGTCGTCTCGTCCTCGGCCCAGCCCAGCGCGATGCGTACCGTCTCGTCCGGCGGCACCTCGGCCAACCAGCGCGTGAGCCCGTTGCGCAGGTCCACCCAGGCCCGCTCGGTCTCCCGTTCCCACATCTCTGTCGTCATCTCGACCCCCCTTGTTCTGACACCAAGTCTGTCGGAGGGGTCGGACACAACTCAGGCGCCGGAAGGGCGCCGGAGAGATCACCTCAGTTATCGAGGCACGACGGTGATGAGGCACTGGAGACCAGGCGCTCGGCTGATCCGCGCGTCGGCTGTGACGAGGCTGCAGCCGAGCGACTCGGCAAGCGCGACATATCCCGCGTCGTAGGCGGAGAGGTTGTCTCGGAGGTTCCAGATGCGTTCGAACAGCCCGGAGACGGCATACCGCCTGAGCCCGAGGCGACGCCAGGCATCTAGCGCGACCCATCCAGCCGTGGGCGGGATGAGTCCTGTCCCGACATGCCTGCGGAGACCGCTCGCCACCTCGGAGTCGACGAGATGCGGTGCGTGCAGCTGCTCGCCTGCCATCAGCTCCCGGGCCGGCCCGGCGTTCAGCAGCCCGGACAGCGCCGCTGATGCGTCAAGCACTATCACCGGTCGACGCGCTCCTGCTCGACACCGTCCATGATCGAGGCCGCGTCGACGCCAAGGTCGGGCAAGTCGCCGAGCAAGGCGGGGTTGTCGGCGCGGCGGGAAACGTCGGACAGCTCTCGCACCGCTACCGCGCCGACGGAGGTGCCGTCGCGCTCAGCGAGCTTCTGCAAGCGGTGCACGACCTCGTCCGGCACATTTCTCAGGTACAAGGTCTTCATGTTGCAGAATGCTAGCAGCGTGCAAGCAACCGCACTAAGCGTTGCGTCTTTGCGGACCTACATCGGGCACTCGCACGGCACTCCACCGCACCGCGGGCACCCCGCCTGATAGCGCGCGAACGCCTCGTCCAACGTGATGTCGAGCTGGTTGGCCAGTGAGGCAAGCCACGCCAGCGCGTCGCCGAGCTCGTGGACCTGTTCGTCACGGCTGCCCTTGCGCGCGGCCTTCGCCAGCTCGCCGATCTCCTCAGCGAGCCAGGCCACCGTCGCCGGGAGCCCGCGGGCCCGGTCGCGATCGCCGAACGTGCGATCGATGAGCTGTTGTACGTCGGTCAGCTGGGTCATGCCGACAGACTCCCTCACCCTCACGTCAGGGCAGGTGCGTCGGGCGGCACGGCGCGATCACGCGGTCACTGCTGATCCACACGGCGGTGCGCACGAGACCGTCGGTGACGTCCCACCGTCCACGCATGACGGTGCCAGAGATACTCGCGCCAAACTCACCCGCAGGATGCAGCCGCACGACGATGTCGGTGGCGAGAATCTCCCCGCTCAGCAACGGAAACCAACCCTTGTACGCCGACTCTTTCGCGCTGAACAGCACGCGGTCCCAAGCCGTGCCGTCCGCCGGCAGCGCCTCGAGGTCCACCAGCTCAACGGGCGAGGCAACCGCGACCAGCACCTCCGGCGGCACCGCGAGGTGCGGCTCGGCATCGATCCCGATGCTGCTGTACGACGAGGCCAGAGCCACGGCCGCGGCCCGGTAGCCGGAGCAGTGGGTGATGCTGCCCACCACTGCGTCCGGCCAGACCGGGTCGCCTGCCGGCCCGGGTGGGATCGCCGCGGACGGCAGGCCGAGTGACGCCAGTGCCTCGCGGGCACATGCGCGACCGGTCGCGAACTCGGCCCGTCGCGCTGGCGCATAGCCCGAGACAACGTGCTCCTCGATCGCGAACAGATCGACGTACGCCCGTTCGGTGCGGGTCTCCACCCACGCGATGTCGGTGGGCAGCAGTCGCGTCCCGGCGGGCCGAGCCCTAGTCGGGATCGCTGGGTGCATCGGCGTCGGTGACAACACGTGCGGACGCGGCCTTGCGCCGGGGAGCGCGAACCGGGGCAGGAGTCGGGCCTAGGGCGCGGACCGTGATCGGGCTCCGCCGGGCAAGGGCCGTCGCGCGCACCCGCAACGACAGCGGTGCGTCGCCGTGCCCGGACACCTTGACCCGCCCCACGATGACAGGCCCCTCGGTCGCGGCGTCCGGGAGAGCCACCCGGATGCTGATCCGCCGGGTGGCTCCCGCCCGCAGATGGAACGCGTCCGGTTCCACCGTCACCTGGTGCGGCCCGGTGGCTGTGACCGTGCACCGCACGTCGGCCGGCTCGTCTCGGTTGTTCTCGATCGCGAGCGCGGCGTTCGTGATC
>JANLYQ010000064.1:0-1783 GCA_031365725.1 Sporichthyaceae bacterium
CGCCGAGTTCGTGGTTGAGACAGTGGAGAAGTCGTTACGCCATTCGTGCAGGTCGGAACTTACCCGACAAGGAATTTCGCTACCTTAGGATGGTTATAGTTACCACCGCCGTTTACTGGCGCTTAAGTTCTCAGCTTCGCCTTGCGGCTAACCGGTCCCCTTAACGTTCCAGCACCGGGCAGGCGTCAGTCCGTATACATCGTCTTGCGACTTGGCACGGACCTGTGTTTTTAGTAAACAGTCGCTTCTCCCTGGTCTCTGCGGCCGATCACGCTCAGACAGCAAGTGTCGTCACGATCAGGGCCCCCCTTCTCCCGAAGTTACGGGGGTATTTTGCCGAATTCCTTAACCACGATTCACTCGATCGCCTTGGTATTCTCTACCTAACCACCTGAGTCGGTTTGGGGTACGGGCGGCTCGAACCTCGCTAGAAGATTTTCTTGGCAGCATAGGATCACCCTGCTTCCCGCATACGCGGTCACTATCAGGTCTCAGGCTATGTGAGCTGCGGATTTGCCTACAGCTCGCCCTACACCCTTGGACGTGGACTACCATCGCCACGCGGAGGCTACCTTCCTGCGTCTCTCCATCGCTTGACTACTACCAGATCGGGTCACGCGCTCCACCACTAACCTTCACCCGAAGGTGTCAGCACGTGGTTTCAGGCGTTTAGCATCAAAAGGTTCATCATGGGCGGTTCTTCGCCGGTTCCGGAATATCAACCGGATGTCCATCGACTACGCCTGTCGGCCTCGCCTTAGGTCCCGACTTACCCAGGGCAGATTAGCTTGACCCTGGAACCCTTGGTTATTCGGCGGACGGGTTTCTCGCCCGTCATTCGCTACTCATGCCTGCATTCTCACTCGTGTGGCCTCCACGGCTGGATCACTCCGCCGCTTCCCTGGCCACACGACGCTCCCCTACCCATCAACACGCTTGGACCATGGACCCGCAGGTCACACAGCCGGGCAAAGTGTCAATGCCACAGCTTCGGTGGTGTGCTTGAGCCCCGCTACATTGTCGGCGCGGAATCACTTGACCAGTGAGCTATTACGCACTCTTTAAAGGGTGGCTGCTTCTAAGCCAACCTCCTGGTTGTCAATGCAACTCCACATCCTTTCCCACTTAGCACACGCTTAGGGACCTTAGATGGTGGTCTGGGCTGTTTCCCTCTCGACTACGGAGCTTATCCCCCGCAGTCTCACTGCCACGCTCTCACTTACCGGCATTCGGAGTTTGGCTAACGTCAGTAACCTGGTGAGGCCCATTAGCTATCCAGTAGCTCTACCTCCGGTAAGAAACACGTGACGCTGCACCTAAATGCATTTCGGGGAGAACCAGCTATCACGGAGTTTGATTGGCCTTTCACCCCTACCCACAGCTCATCCCCTCAGTTTTCAACCTAAGTGGGTTCGGTCCTCCACGACGTCTTACCGTCGCTTCAACCTGGCCATGGGTAGATCACTCCGCTTCGGGTCTAGACCCAGCGACTAAAACGCCCTATTCGGACTCGCTTTCGCTACGGCTTCCCCACACGGGTTAACCTCGCCACTGAGCACTAACTCGCAGGCTCATTCTTCAAAAGGCACGCCGTCACCCCACAAGGAGGCTCCGACGGATTGTAGGCACACGGTTTCAGGATCTATTTCACTCCCCTCCCGGGGTACTTTTCACCTTTCCCTCACGGTACTTGTCCGCTATCGGTCACCAGGGAATATTTAGGCTTAGCGGGTGGTCCCGCCAGATTCACACGGGATTTCTCGGGCCCCGTGCTACTTGGGAT
>JANLYQ010000094.1:0-63972 GCA_031365725.1 Sporichthyaceae bacterium
CCTCGGCCGGCGGCGACCCGTCGTGGATCGCCTACACCGGCGGTGACACGACGTACGGCGTCGCCATCACTGGCTCCGCGGTCTACGTCGGCGGCCACATGCGCTGGCAGAACAACCCCTACCAGGGAGACCAGGCCGGACCCGGCGCCGTTGCCCGTGAGGGCATCGCCGCTCTCGACCCGGTCAACGGGCTGCCGCTCTCGTGGAACCCGGGCCGCGCCCGTGGCGTCGGCGCCCAGGCGCTCTACGCCACCGCGGCCGGGCTCTGGGTCGGCAGCGACACCACCCGCATCGGCAAGGAGACCCACAACCGGATCGCCTTCATGCCGCTGGCCGGTGGCACCACCGTCCCGACTGTCGCTGCCTCCACGCTGCCCAACAACCTGTTCATGGCGCAGCGCCCGACCGCCGGTGCATCCAACGTGCTGTACCGCGTCGACGCGGGTGGCCCGGCGCTGCAGTCGGGCGACGGTGGTCCGGACTGGACGACTGCTGACGCTTTCGCCGACGGCGGCAACGTCGCGGACTGGGGAGTCACGGTCAAGCGCGACGCCACTGTCCCCGCGGGCACTCCGCCGCGGATCTTCCAGGCCGAGCGCTGGGGCAGCTACGGCTACTCCTTCCCCGTGCCCGTGGGACACGCGCTGACGGTGCGGCTCTACTTCGCCAACCAGTACGGCGGCACCTCGACGGTCGGCACCCGCGTGTTCAACGTGCTCGCCGAGGGCAACATCGTCCTCGACCACTTCGACATCGTGGCCGCTGCGGGTGACAAGACCGGGACGATGAAGTCGGTCGCCGTCTCCAGCACCGACGGGACCCTGAACATCGACCTGCAGGGCATCACCGAGAACCCGCTCATCAACGGCATCGAGATCATCGACACCACGGTGACGCCGACCACCGGCAGCGGCGGTGTGCTGCTCAAGCAGGCAGTCGACGGGGCCGGCGCCCCGACCGGTGGGGTGACCACGGCCAGCTCGGTCTTCGACTGGTCGACCGTGCGGGGGGCCTTCGTGGTCAACGGCACGATCTACTACGGCCTCGCTGACGGCGGGCTCTACGCCCGGACGTTCAACGCGACCACCGGCGTCGTGGGCGGCACCCAGCGGGTCGTCAAGCTCAACGACGACCCGGACGACGGCACCCGCATCCCGTTCGACATCGCCAACCTGACCGGGGTGTTCTACGACACCGCCACGCACCGGATCTACTACACGCAGTTCGGTGACAGCAGGCTCTTCTTCCGGGGCTTCACCCCGGAGAGCGAGACCGTCGGTGCCGTCACCTACGTGGCCGACAGCAACAGTGTCGACTTCGGCAGCGTGCAGGGCATGACGCTGGCAGGTGGCCATATCCTCTACGGCTCGGCCGCCGACGGTGCGCTGCGCTCGGTCCCCTTCTCGGGCGGTCGGGTCACCGGATCCCCGTCGGTGACCAGCAGCGACGGCACCTGGCACTACCGGGCGATCGTGGTGCCCAGCAGCTGACCCCCGGCTGATCGGCAGCACCGGCACGACCGGCAGGGCCGGCGCGACGTCTCACCTTCTGTGCAGACGCGGCGCCGGCCCTGTCGGCGTCCTAGCCTCGACCGCGAGCGACCACCCGGCCCGTACGTCGACCGAGCAGGAGTCATCGTGACCGAGACCAGCACGGCCGAGCACGACCAGGCGGCACTGCGGGCCGACGTACGACGGCTGGGCAACCTGCTGGGCGAGTCGTTGGTGCGTCAGGAGGGTCAGGCGCTGCTTGACCTCGTCGAGCAGGTGCGCCGCCTCAGCCGCGACGACCACAGTGGCGAGCTGACCGCGCTGCTCGAGGACGTCGACCTCGATACGGCGGCCCGGCTGGTGCGCGCCTTCGGCACCTACTTCCACCTCGCCAACGTGTCCGAGCAGGTGCACCGGGCGCGAGAGATGCGGGTCGAGCGCGCCGAGAAGGGTGGCTGGCTCGCGCGCACCGCCGACCGGATCCGGGCCTCCGGGCTGCCCGCCGACGAGGTGGCGGCGCTGGTCGCGCGGATCGCCGTACGCCCGGTGTTCACGGCTCATCCCACCGAAGCCGCCCGCCGGTCGATCCTGTCCAAGCGACGGCGGGTGGCCGAGCTGCTCGAGGCGACCGACGACCCGCGCGCGGACCGGCGACTCGGTGAGGTCATCGACCTGCTCTGGCAGACCGCCGAGCTGCGGCTGGACCGGCCCGAGCCGCTGGACGAGGCGCGCAACGCGGCCTACTACCTCGACGAGCTGATGCTGCACACCGTGGCCGATGTGCTCGAGGAGCTCGCCGACCAGCTTGCCGGTCTCGGTGTGCACCTGCCGGCAGACGCGCGCCCGCTGACTTTCGGCAGCTGGATCGGCGGCGACCGCGACGGCAACCCCAACGTCACCCCGCAGGTCACCCACGACGTGCTCGTCCTGCAGCACGGTCACGCCCTGCGCGACCTGGCCAGCATGGTCGACGAGCTGCTGCAGGACCTGTCGGTGTCCGAGTCCCTGGTCGGCGCCAGCGAGGCGCTGGTGGCCAGCATCGAGGCCGATCTTGCGGCGCTGCCGGACCTCGCGGCCCGGGTGCGGCGCATCAACGCGGACGAGCCCTACCGGCTGAAGGGCCGCTGCATCCAGCTCAGGCTGACCCATACCCGCGAGCGCATCGCCACCGGCGCCGCACACCGCGAGGGGCACGACTACCTCGGCACCACCGAGCTGATGGCCGACCTCGCGTTGATGCGTGACTCGTTGGCCAGCCACCGCGGTGGTCTCGCTGCCACCGGCCGGATGGACCGGCTGATCCGTACGGTCGCGACGTTCGGGCTGCACCTGGCCACCCTCGACGTGCGCGAGCATGCCGACGCCCACCACCATGCGCTGTCCCAGCTGTTCGACCGGTTGGGCGAGCTGTCCTGGCGCTATGCCGACCTGCCCCGGGGCAACCGGCTCGAGCTGCTGCGAAAGGAGCTCGCCGGGCGACGTCCGCTCGCCCCGCAGCCGATCGCGCTCGATGCCGACGGGGAGAAGACGCTCGCGGTCTTCTCCACCATCCGGCAGGCGCTGGACACTCTGGGGCCGGAGGTGTGCGAGACCTACATCGTGTCGATGACGCGCGGCGCCGACGACCTGCTGGCCGCGGTGCTGCTCGCCCGTGAGGCCGGTTTGGTCGACCTGCACGCAGGGGTCGCCCGCATCGGATTCGTACCGCTGCTCGAGACGGTCGGCGAGCTGCGGGAGGCCGGCCGGGTGCTCGACGACCTGCTCGTCGACCCGTCGTACCGCCGTCTGGTGATGCTGCGCGGCGACGTGCAGGAGGTGATGCTCGGCTACAGCGACTCCAACAAGGAGGCGGGCATCGCGACCTCTCAGTGGGAGATCCACCGGGCCCAGCGGCAGCTGCGGGACGTCGCCGGGAGGCACGGGGTACGGCTGCGGCTCTTTCACGGTCGCGGTGGCACCATCGGGCGCGGCGGCGGCCCCACCCACGACGCGATCCTCGCCCAGCCGTGGGGCACCCTGGACGGCGAGATCAAGGTGACCGAGCAGGGCGAAGTCATCTCCGACAAGTACTCGTTGCCGGCGCTCGCGCGGGAGAACCTCGAGCTCACCATCGCCGCCACCCTCGAGGCCACCGTGCTGCACCGCGAGCCGCGCACCACGGCGGCGTCACTGGCCCGCTACGACGACGTGATGGACGTGCTGTCGGCGGCTGCGCAGGTGCGCTACCGGGGGCTGGTCGAGCACGCGGACCTGCCGGCGTACTTCGTGCAGTCGACGCCGGTCGAGCTGCTCACCGACCTCAACATCGGCTCACGTCCCTCACGTCGCCCGGACAGCGGTGCGGGACTCAGCGGCCTGCGGGCAATCCCGTGGGTCTTCGGCTGGACCCAGTCCCGCCAGGTCGTGCCGGGATGGTTCGGGGTCGGCACCGGGCTCGCCGCGGTCCGCGACGCGGGGCTCGGCGAGGTCCTCGACGAGATGTACGACGGGTGGCACTTCTTCCGCACCTTCCTCTCCAACGTGTCGATGACCTTGGCCAAGACCGACCTGCGCATCGCGGCGCACTACGTCGACTCACTCGTCGAGCCCGACCTGCGGCACATCTTCGACCAGGTGCGGGCCGAGCTCGAGGTGACCGAGCGGGAGGTGCTGACGGTGACCCGCGAAGGCAGCCTGCTGGGTTCCAACCCGATGCTGGCCCGGACCCTGCAGGTGCGCGATGCCTACCTCGACCCGATCAGCTATCTGCAGGTGTCGCTGCTGCGCCGGTCGCGCGCCGCGGTGGCGTCGGGTGAGCCGCTGGACCCGCGGCTGACGCAGGCACTGCTGCTCACCGTCAACGGCGTGGCGGCCGGTCTGCGCAACACGGGGTGAGGCGCTGGCGCTGGGCAGCGCCGTCGCACTCGGTGCCGGACACGTGGTGGCGGGCGCCCGGGCCGTGGCGGGCCAGGCCCGTGACGCTGCTCGTGCTGGCCGGCGGGCTGTGGCTGTTCGGCACCGGTGAGGCGCTGCTGGTCGCGGCCGGGCTCGGGGTCAGCCCGTGGACGGTGCTGGCACAAGGCCTGGGTACGACCTTCGGCGTGGGCGTCGGAGTGACGACCTTCGCCACCAGCCTGCTGGTGCTGCTGCTGTGGCTGCCGCTGAAGGTGACGCTCGGTCTCGGCACCGTGGCCAACGCGGTCGTCATCGCGCTGTCGCTGGGGGTGATGGCAGCGGCGCTGCCCGCCGGTGGGCCGCTGGTGGTGCGGCTGCTCGAGGTGCTCGTCGGCGTGCTGCTCATCGGGCTGGGCAGCGGGCTCTATCTCACTGTCGGGATGGGCCCCGGGCCGCGGGACGGGCTGATGACTGGGTTGCACCGGCGAACCGGGCTGCCGGTGGCCGCCGTACGGCTCGGCATCGAGGTGACGGTCCTGGTGATCGGCTGGCTGCTCGGGGGCACCGTCGGCGTCGGCACCGTGGCCTTCGCGCTGCTGGTCGGCCCCGCCGTCGGCTACGGCCTGCTCCTGGCCGGTCTGGGTAACGCCGGCCGGGCGGGGGCGGATGCCCCTACGCTGCCGGAGTGACCGCGTGCGCGGCCTGCTCGGCCGAGCTGCCCCCGACCGCCCGCTTCTGCCCGTCCTGCGGTCGGGCGGCCATTGACCTTCCGGCCACCGAGGAGACCGTCCGGCGCACCGTGACGGTGGTTTTCTGCGACCTGACCGGCTCGACCGCGCTCGGCGAGTCGCACGACCCTGAGCTGATGCGCTCCGTCGTCACGCGATACTTCGCCGCAGTGAGCGAGGTCATGCTGCAGCACGGCGGCACCGTCGAGAAGTTCATCGGGGACGCGGTGATGACCGTGTTCGGCGTGCCCGAGACGCACGAGGACGATGCACTCCGCGCGGTGCGAGCAGCCGATGGCGCGCGGGCGGCGGTCGAGCGGATGAACGACGAGCTGCAGCAGGTGCACGGTCTGCGCCTGTCCGTCCGGCTTGGGGTCGAGACCGGCGAGGTCGTCGTCGGCGACGGGACGCGGGGGACGGTAGCGACGGGCGACGCCGTCAATGTCGCGGCGCGCCTCGAGCAGGCTGCCGCTCCGGGAGAGGTGCTGGTCGGGCCGGTCGCGTGGCGACTGGTCCGCGACCTGGCGACCGGTGACCTGCTCGAGCCGGTGCTGCTGCGCGGCAAGGCGGCGTCCGTCCCGGCTTGGCGGCTGACAGCGGTCGACGACGAGACGAAGTCGACCCGGCGGATGGCAGGCACCCGGCTGGTCGGCCGGGACCGCGAGATCGCGCTGCTGCGCCAGACGATGGACCGCTGCACAGCGGAGCGGTCGTGCCACCTGGTGACCCTGCTCGGTGTCCCCGGGGTCGGGAAGACCCGGCTCGTCAACAGCCTGCTCCAGGGCTTGCCCGCAGACGTCACTGTGCTGCGCGGCCGCTGCCTTCCCTACGGTGACGCCGTCGGTCTGTGGCCCGTCCGGGAAATCCTGCGCGCGGCCGCTCACGTCCCGGGCACCGTCGACGAGCAGGACGCCGGAAGGTTCGCGGCCGTGCTGGGCGAGGACAGTGACAGCCGAGAAATCGTCGACACGCTCGCCCCGCTGGCCGGCCTGGCGGGTGCGCTCCCGTCGCAGGAGCAGTCGGCCTGGGCGGTCCGGCGCCTGCTGGAGGCCCTGGGCCGGACCGGCCCCGTCGTCATGGTCGTCGACGACCTGCACTGGGCCAGCCAGGTCATGTTCGACCTCGTGGACCACCTCGCGGACTGGGTGCGCGACGCGAGCCTGCTGCTCGTGTGCATCGGCCGGCCGGAGCTCTTCGACGACCGGCCCACCTGGGCCGGTGGCAGGGTCAACGCCACCAGCCTGCTGCTCTCGCCCCTCGCTGCGGACGACGCCACGGAGCTGGTGCGGGCTATCGCCGGGGACGCGGCCCTGGCGCCCCAGGTGGCGGCGCGTGTCCAGGAGGCGGCGGCAGGGGTCCCGCTGTGCGCCGAGCACCTGTTCGCGATGCTCGTCGAGGATGAACGCATCGCCCTGGTTGACGGGACCTGGGTCTGGTCCGGCGACGAGTCCACCCTGGATGCGCCGCCGTCGATCGCCGCGATCCTGGCCACCCGGCTGGAGCGGCTCGACCCGGCCGGCCGCACCGTGCTCGAGGCAGCCTCGGTCGTCGGCGAGGTCTTCTATCCGGGTGCTGTGATCGAGATCGTCGACACGCTGACCGGTGCCGAGGTGAGGTCGGCCCTGGGCCGCCTCGTCCGTCGGCAGCTGGTGCGACCGGACACGTCCGACATCGCCGGCGAGGACGCATTGCAGTTCGTTCACGGCTTGGTCCAGGACGTGGCCTACGGCGCCATGAGCAAGAGCCGTCGGGCCGACCTTCATGTCCGGCTTGCTGTCTGGCTGGCCAAGCGCGCGCCTGTCACGCCTGGGGTGGATGCTTTCGTCGGGCACCACCTGGCCGCAGCCGTCGCCCTGCGCGATGCGCTGGGGCCTCGTGACAGCGCCACCCGCGAGCTCGCGGTGGAGGCAGTGGCCGTGCTCGAGGCGGCTGCGCGACGGGTCGAGCCGTCGGACTGGGAGGGTGCCAGCGGGCTGCTGGAGCGCGCCGCGCGGACCACCGACGAGCCCCGCGAGGAAGCACGACTCCAGCTCCGGCGGAGCCTCCTGGCGATGCTGCACGAGGACATGGTCACCCGCGCGGCGGCCTGGGTGAGTGCGCGGGCGGCCGCCGACCGCTCGGCCGACGGGCGCTTGCAGGACCTGGTCGCGGTCCAGGGCTCGTCCCTGGCCGTTCACCTTCCTCATCTCGGTGCCGAGGTGGCTTCTGACGCAGCACTCGCGTCATGGCGACGCCGCTTCCGCGAAGAGGGTGACGACGAGGCCTTGGCCGAGACCCTGCTCGCTTTGGTTGTCCGCAATACGGAACTGGCGCGCTGGGGCGACACCCTGACGCTGCTCGACGAGCTGGACTCCGTGGCGAGCAGGCTCGGTGACGTCCCACTCACGACGTTCGCCCGGCTCATCGCGATTGCCGCCTGCATCTGGGGTCCTGAACCCGCGGGCGAGGCCCTCGAGCGGATCGACCAGCTCATGATCGACCCAGCGCTGCAGCTCCGGGAGATCCAGGTAGACCTCGTGGGGCAGCGGAGCACCTTCCTCGCGATGCTGGACCGTCCCGAGGAGGCGTGGCAGCAGGTCGACCGGTTCTACCGCGAGGCCGAGGAGCTGCACCGTGACGTGGCCGGCAGGTGGATGGGGGAGGGTTACACCCGGCGTCTCCTCGGCGACCTCGCCGGCGCCGAGGCGGCGTTCCGGCACGGGGTCGAGCTGCTCGATCGCCAGCGTGAGGTCGCCTACCTCTCGACCATGCTGCCCATGCTAGGAGAGGTTCGTCTGGCGCTGGGAGACGAGGTGGAGGCCCGCAGCTGTGCTGAGCGAGCGCGGGACCTGAGCCCGGCAGACGACATCGAGTCACAGTCGCGGTGGCGGTCTCTGATGGCTCGACTGGACTCGCGCAGCGGTCGGCACGACGACGCAGTCCGGCATGCTCAGGAGGGGGTTGCCTGGGGCAGTCGCGGAGACCAGCTCGACAGCATGGGCGACAGGCACGTGGCCCTCGCCGAGGTACTCGAGGCCGCCGGTCGGCCGGGCGACGCACGCGCTGCGGCTGCGGCTGCTCTGGACTTCTACCTCCGCAAGGGCAACATCCCGTCCCAGCGGCACGCACAAGCGCTGATGCAACGGCTGTGACGCGCCCTGGGCAATGTTCCCGCCGAGCAGGTCGGACCTGAGCACTCGAGCCCAACCCCTGCCTCTCAGGTGTTGAAGGTGTTCTGGGCGCGCTCGAGGCCCTCGGCGACCAACGCCTCGACAGCGTCGGCACAGCGGTCGACCTCGAAGGCGAGCTCCTTGCGCTCGTCTGCGCCGAAGTCCCGCAGCACGAACGCCGCAGCATCCATCCGGCCCGGCGGCCGGCCGATGCCGAAGCGGACCCGGTGGAACTCCCCCGAGCCCAGTGACGCGCGGATCGACTTGAGCCCGTTGTGGCCGTTGTCGCCGCCGCCGTGCTTGAGCCGAAGACCGCTGAAGGGGAGGTCGAGCTCGTCGTGCACGACCACGAGTCGGTCGAGCGGGGACTTGAAGAAGTCCCGCAGGCCGGCGACCGGACCACCGGACTCGTTCATGTACGTGCGCGGCTTGGCGAGCACGACCCGCTCGCCGGCGAGGCGTCCTTCGACCACGTCCGCCCGGGCCTTGTGGGCCTTGAACCGGGCACCCATCCGCTCGGCGAGCAGATCGACGACCATGAAGCCGACGTTGTGCCGGTTGCCGGCATATCCCGGCCCGGGGTTGCCCAGGCCGACGACGATCCACGCGTCGGTCATGGTGTCCCCCGGTGCCGTGCTGTCGCGCCGGAGGCGCGGCAGCCTCAGGCCTCGGCCTTGTCGCCCTCGGCCTTGTCGCCGTCAGCCGCGTCGCCCTCTGCGGATGCGGCCTGCTCCTCGTCGGTGGGCTCGTGCACGATGCCGACCTCGGCCTCGGCCTCGGCCAGCTCGGCCTCGAGCTCCTCGGCGGTGGTGGCAGCCGTGACGTTGACGACCAACGCCTCGCCGTCGGTGACGAGCGTGACTCCCTCGGGCAGCACGACGTCCTTGGCGTGGATCTGGGTGCCGGGCTTGAGTCCCTGCACGGAGACCTCGACGCCGGTCGGGATGTGGGTGGCCTCTGCCTCGACCGTCAGCGTCTGCTGCTCGGTGGTGACGAAGGTGTCCGGCGCAGCGTCGCCGGTGAGGTGGATGCCGAGCTCGATCGTGACCCGCTCGCCACGACGTACGACGACAAGATCGACGTGCTCGAGAAAGCCCTTGATCGGGTCGCGCTGGACGTCCTTCGGCAGGGCCAGCTCGTCCTTGCCGTCGATCTCGAGGGTCAACAGGACGTTCGAGGTCTTGAGGGCCATCATCAGCTCGTGCCCGGGCAGCGAGATGTGGCGGGGCTCGGCACCGTGGCCGTAGATCACGGCGGGCACCAACTTGGCGCGGCGGATGCGCCGGGCAGCGCCCTTGCCGAACTCGGTGCGGGACTCGGCGGTGATGCGGACCTCGGACACGGCTGGGGTACTCCTCGCGACGGGCGTCAGATGCGGTGGTCGATGGGCCTGGCGGGGACCATGGGCGTGGACCACCGCGTCGATCACGGAGGCCACAGGCCTTCCCTCGCCGGGCAACCCGAGGAGTCTAGCCCGCGCGGGGGCTCGAGCTGACCGCGGGGATGCCGCGTCCGACCGCGACCGGGTGAGTCAGACGGTCAGGAGTGGCCGTCGAACAGGCTGGTGACCGAGCCGTCGTCGAAGACCTCTCGCACCCCGCGGGCCAGCAGCGGTGCGATGGACAGCACGGTCAGCTTGTCGAACCGCTTGTCGTCACTGATCGGCAGCGTGTCGGTGACGACCACCTCACTGACCCGGGAGTTCTTGAGCCGGTCGACGGCCGGACCGGAGAAGACCGCGTGAGTCGCGGCGATGATGACGTCGGCCGCTCCGGCGTCGAACAGCGCGTCCGCCGCCTTGGTGATCGTGCCGCCGGTGTCGATCATGTCGTCCTGCAGGATGCAGGTCTTGCCGGTCACGTCACCGACGACACGGTTGGCGACGGCCTCGTTCGGCACCATCGGGTCCCGGGTCTTGTGGATGAAGGCGATCGGCGCACCGCCGAGGGTCTCCGACCACCGCTCGGCCAAACGCAGCCGGCCGGAGTCGGGGGAAACCACGGCCACCTTGGAGCGGTCGACCCGACGGTTGACGTGCGCGGCGAGCAGCGGCAGCGCGAACAGGTGGTCGACCGGTCCGTCGAAGAAGCCCTGGATCTGCGCGGTGTGCAGGTCGACGGCCATCAGCCGGTCAGCCCCGGCGGTCTTGAAGAAGTCGGCCATCAGCCGCGCCGAGATCGGCTCGCGACCGCGGTGCTTCTTGTCCTGGCGGGCATAGCCATAGAACGGGATGACCACGGTGATGCGCTTGGCGGAGGCGCGTTTGAGCGCGTCGACCATGATGAAGTGCTCCATCATCCACTGGTTCAACGGAGCGGCATGGCTCTGCAGGACGAAGGCGTCACAGCCGCGCACGGATTCCTGGTAGCGCACGAAGATCTCGCCGTTGGCGAAGTCGTAGGCCGTGGTGGGCGTGAGCCCGATGCCCAGCTCCTCGGCCACCGACTCGGCCAGCTCCTGGTGCGCCCGACCGGAGAAAAGCATGAGCTTCTTCTCCCCCGTGGTCTTGATGAAGCTCATCGGCCGTGGCCTTCCTGTGGCTCTGGGACCTGCTGCTGTGCCTGGTTGATAGCCCGCTCGGCTGCTGCCGCCGTACGGGATCCGGCGCGACGGCGCGCGACCCACCCGGGGATGCCGCGCTGCTTGCCGCGGGCGACCGCGAGCTCGCCCGGGGCGACGTCGCCGGTGATGGTGGAGCCGGCCGCGACGTAGGCACCGGCGGCGATCGTGACGCCCCCGATGAGCACCGAGTCGCTGCCGACGAAGCTGTGCTCGCCGACGGTGGTGTGCGCCTTGGCGACGCCGTCATAGTTGGCGAAGATCGTGCCCGCGCCGATGTTGGCTCCGGCACCGATGGTCGCGTCACCGACGTAGGACAGGTGCGGCACCTTGGCGCCGTCACCGACATCGGCCTTCTTCATCTCCACGAAGCCACCGGCCTTGGCGCCGCGACCGAGCCGGGTGCCGGGGCGGAGGTAGGTGTAGGGGCCGACGGTGGCCTCGGGACCGATGTCGGCGCCCTCCGCCGTGGTGTTGCGCACGACGGCGTCGGTGCCGACGCGGGTGTCGACGAGGTGGCAGTCCGGGCCGATGGTCGCGCCGGTGGCGATGGTGGTGACGCCCCGGAGCCGCACGCCCGGCTCGAGCACCGTGTCGGGCTCAAGGGTCACGTCGACGTCGATCCAGACCGAGCCGGGATCGAGCACGGTGGTGCCGGCACGGATCCAGTGCTCGACGGTACGGCGATTGAGCTCGGCGTGCAGGGCGGCCAGCTGGACCCGGTCGTTGACGCCCTCGACCTGCCAGGTGTCGTCGACCTGGACCGCGCCGACCCGGCCGCCGGCCGCCCGGGCGTGCACCAGGACGTCGGTGAGGTAGAGCTCGCCCTGGGCGTTGTCGGTGGTGAGCAGGGCGAGGCCGTCGGTGAGGCTCCGGGCGGCGAAGGCATAGACCCCGGAGTTGACCTCGCGGACGGCCTGCTGCGCGGGGGTCGCGTCCTTCTGCTCGACGATCTGGGCGACGCTGCCGTCGGCGTCCCGCAGCACCCGGCCGTAGCCGGTCGGGTCGGTGAGCTGCGCGGTGAGGACCGTGACGGCGTTGCCGCTGACCGCGTGCTCGGCCAGCAGGTGGCGCAAGGTGTCGGCGCTGAGCAGGGGGACGTCGCCGTACGTCACGACCACGGTGCCCGCACCCAGGTCGGGCAGCGTCGCGAGGGCGCAGCCGACGGCGTGACCCGTGCCGAGCTGCTGCTCCTGCACGGCGGTGGTGGCCTTCGGGGCGACGTCGGCGAGGTGCGCGGTCACCTGGTCGCGGCGGTGTCCGACGACGACGACCAGGTGGTCGGGGTCGATCGCCTGCGCCGCGGCGACCGCGTGGTGGACGAGGGTGCGACCGCCGATCGCGTGCAGGACCTTGGGGATCGACGACCTCATCCGGGTGCCCTCGCCGGCAGCGAGGACGACCACGGCGGCCGGTCGGTCGGGGCTCACGCGGAGAGCGCTCCTGGCGGCGAGGCGGGCGGGAGGTCGTGCGACTCCTGAGGATACCTGCCGTTCACCCACGCGCGCGGCCGATGCCGCACCGCGACCGACCTGCACCGCGACACCTGCTCCCGGGGGAGGGGTCGAACCTCCATCTGAGCGGACCAAAACCGCCAATGTTGCCGTTACACCACCCGGGATCGCGTGAGCAGGTTAGTCGCCGCCGGGCTGACGGAGCGCGCAGCCACGGCCGGCGGTGGCTCGCCGCAGCGCAGGTTACGGTTGCGTAGGTTACGGTGATCGTCTCCTGTCCCCCACGTGAGGCTGACGATGCCGCGCACCGACCCTGCTCGCCCGGCCCGCTGATGGCGGCGAGCACGTCGAACCGGGCGTCGCGTGACGGCCGCTCCCGCATGACCGGCAAGGAGCGTCGCGAGCAGCTGCTCGACATCGGCCGGGGCCTGTTTGCGCAGAAGGGCTTCGACGCCACCTCCGTCGAGGAGATCGCGGCCAGCGCCGGGGTCTCCAAGCCGGTGGTCTACGAGCACTTCGGCGGCAAGGAGGGGCTGTACGCCGTCGTCGTCGACCGCGAGATGAGTGCCCTGCTCGACGCCATCACCGGCGCCCTCACCAGCAGCGGCCAACCGCGCGAGCTGCTGGAGCAGGCGGCCTTCGCGCTTCTGGACTACATCGAGAAGTCCTCCGACGGCTTCCGCATCCTGGTGCGCGACTCGCCCGTCGCGCAGTCCACCGGGTCGTTCGCCTCACTCATCAGTGATGCAGCCAGTCAGGTCGAGCACATCATGGCCAACCAGCTCAAGGAGCGCGGCTTCGATCCCAAGCTGGCGCCGATGTATGCCCAGATGCTCGTCGGCATGGTTGCACTGACCGGTCAGTGGTGGCTCGATGTCCGCCGACCACCGAAGGCCGTCGTCGCCGCGCACCTGGTCAACCTCGCCTGGAACGGGCTGTCCGGACTCGAGGCCAAGCCCGTGCTCCGGAGCGAGCGAGCGACGTCCTGAGGCCCTACGTCGGCAGCGGCTCGAGCAGCTCGATCCGGTTGCCGTGCGGGTCATCGACGTAGCAGCGCGCGAAGCCTGGGAAGTCGTCGTCCCAGACCACCTCGATCTTCTGGGCACTCAGTCGCTCGGCGAGCTCGTGCAGGTTCTGGACGAGCATCCCGGGATGAGCCTTGCGGGCCGGCCTGAAGTCAGCCTCGACACCCAGGTGCAGCTCGACACCCGCACCGCGAAACCACGCTCCACCGCGTACGGCGAGAGCGGGCGGCTTCGTCACCTCCGTCAGGCCGAGCGCGTCGACGTAGAACGCACGTGACACGTCTTCGCTGCCAGGAGGGCAGGCCAGCTGCACGTGGTGGAGCCCGACGATGCCGGTCATGTGGCTGCCCATCTGCCAGAGAAATCTTGACGTCGATAAGGTCTACCCGCGCAAGTGTCTCGACGTCAAGAGACATGCTGGCTAGTCTCGATGGACATGCATTGACGCTGACGAGGGGGCATGGTGCAGGACGAGGTCGACCGGCTGGTGGCCGCCTGGGCCCGTGAGCGCCCCGACCTCGACGTACGACCGCTGGAGGTCCTGAGCCGGGTGACCCGGCTCGCCCGCCACCTCGACCGGGCCCGGGCCACCGCGTTCGAGGCGCACGACCTCGAGACGTGGGAGTTCGACGTCTTGGCGGCGTTGCGCCGAGCCGGTCGCCCGTACGTGCTGTCGCCCGGTCAGCTGCTCGCCCAGACGATGGTGACCTCCGGCACCATGACCAACCGGGTGGACCGGTTGGAGACCAGCGGCCTGGTGCAGCGGATGCCGGACCCCGCCGACCGCCGCGGCGTGCACGTGCGGCTGACCCCGCGCGGCAAGGAACGGGTCGACGCGGCGCTGGCCGACCTGCTGGCCCGCGAGCGCGAGCTGCTCGCCGGCCTGCCGGTCGCGGATCAGGACGCGTTGTCCGGGTTGCTTCGGCGACTCGTTGCGCCGTTCGAAGCGACCGAGTAGGAGCACGACGAGCTCACCCGGTTGCTGCGCTCGGGTGGCTCACACCGACACCGGCGCCGAGACGAACCGGCCCTCCACCAACGCCGGCACGGTGTCGCTGACGTCGACCTCACTGGCGAGCCGCACGTCTTCGGCATAGCCGCGGTCGACCAGCTCCACCCCGGACGGGCACGACTGCAACGGACGCAGTGACCGGAAGGCGAGAGCCGCGGCCTCCGCCTCCGGCGAGAGCTGCAAGGCGGGGTTGCGTCCGACGAGCCGGTCGGCGATCGCACCGGCTCCCACCCAGTCCTCATACGCCGGCCGCAGCGAGCCGTCGCCCCACCGCTCACCGGCGGGCACCAGAGCGATGCGCTCGAAACGTTCGACGTAGCGAGCGACGGCGCGGGCGTTGCGCAGACAACCGGCGACCACCGGCACCGAGCCGTTGACTGCCGCGAAGGCGATCGACGAGCCGTTGGGCGACGGCAGCACCAACCGGGTCTCGTGGTCGGCGGCGAGCAGGCTGGCCGGCGACAAGGTCAGCCCCTCGTGCGAGGACCTGTTGCCGGCCAGGCTCGCTCCGATGTCGCGCGCCAGCTTGTGCGCCGACTCGCCACCCGTGTGCGGCCACACCGTTGCCCCGCGCTCGACAGCGATCGTCAGCGACGTGGTGAAGGACAGCACGTCGATCACCACCACGACGTCGCTGCGCTCAGCCAGGGTGCGCGCGCCGACCGGCCCCCACTCCAGCGCCACCAGCATGCGCGGGAGCGTACGGCGCCGGACTTGCGAGCGGCACCGGCCGTCCGGCCGATGGGTGGTCGGCACGCGACTGTCAGGGGCCACTCGTCAGGTCGCGGCCATCAGCTCTCCGCGACCTCGGCGGCGGCGAGCCACCGCTCCTCGATGCGTGCCCGCTCGGCGACCAGCGCGCGCAGGTCGGCATCAAGGGTGAGCACCCGGTTGTGGTCGGCCGCGGCAGCCGCCAGCTGCTCGTGCAGATGAGTTTCGCGGTCACCGAGCTTGGCCAGCTGACGTTCCAGCCGGGTGACCTCCTTGCGGGCGGCCCGCACCGCGGCAGCGTCCGATGGCGGCGCAGTGGCGCCCGGCCCAGAGCCGGGCGTCGACGCAGCGCTCGTCGTCCCGCCAGCGCTCGTCGTCCCGCCAGCGCCTGACGTCCCGGCAGCAGCGGCGGCCCGACGCAACGCGAGGTACTCCTCCACTCCCCCGACCAGCTCGCGCAGCCGCAGGTCACCGAGCATCGCCACCGTGCGGTCGCAGACCCGCTCGAGGAAGTACCTGTCGTGCGACACCACCAACAAGGTGCCGGGCCAGCTGTCGAGGAGGTCCTCGAGCGCGGTCAACGTGTCGATGTCCAGGTCGTTGGTCGGCTCGTCGAGCACGAGCACGTTCGGCTCGTCCATCAACAGCCTGAGCAGCTGCAGGCGACGACGCTCACCACCGGAGAGCTCACCCACCGGCGTCCACTGCGCGTTGCCGACAAACCCGAACCGCTCGCACATCTGGGTGGCCGAGATCGACCGTCCGCCACCGAGGTCGATGACCCGACGTACGGACTCGACCGCCTCGAGCACCCGCAGCGTCGGGTCGAGCTCGACCACGTCCTGGGACAGGTAGGCGCCGCGCACCGTCACGCCGCGCACCACAGTGCCCGTGGTCGGGCGCAGCTCGCCGAGCAGCAGGCGCATCAACGAGGTCTTGCCCGAACCGTTGACGCCCGCGACGCCGATCCTATCGCCGGGACCGACCTGCCAGGTGAGGTGGTCGAGGAGCACCCGGCCGTCGATCTCGACGGTCGCGTCGGCCACGTCGTAGACCGTCTTTCCGAGGCGGGCACTGGCAAACCGCATCAGCTCGACGCCGTCGCGTGGCGGCGGCTCCTGGGCGATCAGTGCGTTGGCGGCGTCGATGCGGAAGCGCGGCTTGGAGGTGCGCGCCGGCGGTCCTCGTCGCAGCCAGGCCAGCTCCTTGCGCAGGAGGTTGGTCCGGCGCGCGTCGGTGGCTGCGGACATGCGGTCGCGTTCGGCACGAGCGAGGACGTACGCCGAGTAGCCGCCGTCATAGGCGTGCACCGAGCCGCCCTGGACCTCCCAGGTGCGCTCGCAGACCGCGTCGAGGAACCAGCGGTCGTGCGTGACGACGACCAGAGCCTCGCGGCGCGCGGTGAGGTGCCGCGCGAGCCAGTCGATACCCTCGACGTCGAGATGGTTTGTCGGCTCGTCGAGGACCAGCAGGTCGTGGTCGGAGACCAGAGCCCGGGCCAGCGCGACGCGACGGCGCTCGCCACCGGACAGTGGCCCCACCACCCGGTCGAGCATCGCGTCGAGGTCGGCGCGGTCGCCGAACAGCCCGGCCAGCACGTCCCGCACCCGCGGGTCGGCCGCCCATTCGTGCGCCGGGCCGTCGCCGACGACGAGTGAGCGCACCGTCGCGGTGTCGTCGAGGTCATCTCGCTGGCCGACCTCGGCGACCCGCAGACCGCCGGCGTGCGTGACCCGCCCGCTGTCGGGTGGTTCACGCAAGGTCATCAGGCGCAGCAGGGTGGACTTGCCGTCGCCGTTGCGCCCGACGACGCCGGTGCGCTCGCTCTCACCGACGCCGAGCGAGACCCCCTCGAGCAGGACGCGGGTCCCGTAGCCCTTGCCGACACCTTCGAGGTTGACGAGGTTGCGCGCCACTAGTCCTCGACCAGCAACCGGGCACCGGGCACCGGCCCGTGCGCGCGACGCACGGAGCTGCAGGCGCCGGTCGCGGTCAGCGCCACCGCGATGTCGAGCGCGTGCTCGGCATCGCGGGCGAGGAAGACGACGCTCGGACCGCTGCCGGACACGAGGCTGCCCAAGGCCTCGACGTCGTCGCCGACGGCGAGAGTGTCGCGCAGCGAGGGCCGCAGCGAGCAGGCGGCGTCCTGCAGGTCGTTGTACAGCGCCGGCCCGACGGCGGCCGGGTCACCGGAGCGCAGGGCGGCGAGCAGGTGGTCGGGCACCCGCGGTTCGGGCAGCACACGACCGCGTCGCAGCCGGTCGGCTTCGGCGTAGACCTCGGGGGTGGAGAGTCCGTGGTCGGACACCGCGACCACCCATTCGAACCGGCCGCGGGCAAGGACAGGCGTGAGGACCTCACCGCGACCGCTGCCCAGGGCTGTGCCACCGAGCAGGGAGAAGGGCACGTCACTGCCGAGGCCCGCCGCGATCTCGAGCAGGTCCAGCCGGGGCACCCCGGTGCCCCACAGCTCGTCGCAGGCCACGAGCGCCGCCGCGGCGTCGGCGCTGCCGCCGGCCATGCCGCCCGCGACCGGGATGGACTTGGTGATGTGCAGCCGAGCCGCGGGTGCGACACCTGCGTGCTCGGCGAGGGCGATCGCCGCGGCCATCGCGAGGTTGCTGGCGTCCTGTGGCACCCCGTCAACCGTCCCGCCGTCGGCGGAGGTCACGGTGACCGACAGCTCGTCGGCCGCAGTCGCGGCCACCTCGTCGTACAGCGACACTGCATGGAAGGCCGTCGCGACGTCGTGGAAGCCGTCGCGTCGCGGTGCACCGATCGACAGACCGAGGTTGATCTTGGCGGGTGCACGGACCGTCCGGGAGGTCATGCGCGGCGCCTCGGGACGGTCGTCATGGCCGCAACCCTAGGCGTCGGGCGGGGTCCGGCACGCCGCCAGCCGCGCGAAGTCCTCGACCGTGATCGCCTCCCCGCGCAGCTGTGGGTCGAGGCCGGCGGACCGCAGCGCGACCTCCGCCGCAGCCGGTGACCCCGCCCAACCGGCCAGTGCGGCTCGCAGCGTCTTGCGCCGTTGCGAGAACGCCGCGTCGACCACCGCGAACACCTCGGCCCGACTGGCCGCGGTCGCCGGCGGGTCGCGGCGGGTCATCGCCACCAACCCGGAGTCGACGTTCGGCGCGGGCCAGAACACCGTGCGGCCGACCGCCCCGGCGCGGCGCACATCTGCGTACCACCGTGCCTTGACCGACGGCACCCCGTAGGTGCGGCTGCCCGGTCCGGCGGCGAGCCGGTCGGCCACCTCGGCCTGCACCATCACCAGCACGGTGCGCAGCGTCGGGAAGCGTTCGAGAAGGTGCAGCAGCACCGGGACCGAGATGTTGTAGGGCAGGTTCGCGACCAGCGCCGTCGGCGGCGTGCCGGGCAACGTCTCGATGCGCAGCGCGTCGGCGGTGACGACCTCGAGCCGGGCGGCGTACGCCGGGGCGTGGCGGTGGACGGTGGTCGGCAGCTCGGTGGCGAGGACCGGGTCGAGCTCGACGGCTGTGACCCCGGCGACAGCGGGCAGCAACGCGAGGGTGAGCGAGCCGAGACCCGGGCCGACCTCGAGCACCTGGTCATCGGGCCGCAGGTCGGCGGTGCGCACGATGCGGCGCACGGTGTTGGGATCGATCACGAAGTTCTGGCCGAGGGTCTTGGTGGGCCGGATGCCTAAGCGGGCCGCCAGCTCCCGCACCTCGACCGGGCCGAGCAGTGCCGCCGGGCGATGGTCTTCGTCGCTCACCGGAACAGGTTGTAGCCGCAGACCGGCCACTGCCCGGCACCGCTGCGGTTGTAGAGGATCTGCGCACGGTAGGTCTGCTCGGCGGGTGTCGCCTGGCTCGGCAGGCCGACGCCGCCGACGGCGAGCCAGGTGCCTTCCATGAACTGGTAGAGCCCGTAGAACGGCCCCGCCGGGCTGTACGCCGCCGGGTTGCCGCCGGACTCGCACTGCGCGAGTGCTGCCCAGTCGAGGCCGTCGGCGGCGGGTGCGTGGTCGGGCCGCTTCGTGGTGCCCACCATGACGACCTGGGTGACGGGTGCCTGGGCGATCGTCGTACGGAGAAGGCGTCGTGAGTCCAGCCGCCCGTCGAGATAGACCGTGGCGAACGTCCGTGCCTGCACGCCGACCTTGCCGGCGGTGACCACCTTGGTCTCGCCCCTGAACATCGTGGCGCTACGGCGCTTGACCGTCGTGTAGCGGATCGGCCTCTGCTCGCGCACCGTGCGCCCGTCGACGCGGGTGACCGACACGACCTGTTCGGCGAAAGGGCTCTGCGCGAGGTTGACCGACACGCGATCCTCGGTTCGCATCGCCACACCTGCCTGGGCCATGGCACTACGCACGGTCGGCGCGGTGGTCGTTATCTCGTGCCGCTTGCCGTCGGCGAGGAACGTGAGGTGGTGTGGCATGCGCACGTCGAGCATCACCCCGCCGCGACCGATCGGCCGGCTGCGCGAGGCGGAGAGGTAGGCGCCGGTGGTGCGCACGCCGAGCAGGGTGAGGGCTTGCGCGACGGTGCGCCCGGTGGTCCAGACCGTGCGGGTGCTCCCGTCGACGGTGAGCACCACCGGTCGTCCGAAGCGCACGACGACCGTTTCGCCGTCGCGCAGCCCGCTGCTCGGCGCCGGGCTCACCAGGTCGTGCGCGAGGTCGACGGTGATGCCGCGCGCGGCCAGCACCGCGCTCACGCTGCGGGCGAAGGTGTGGACGCGCGTCGTGCGGCCGTCAACGGAGACCGTCACGGTCTTGTCGAGCGCGGCGTAGGCGGTGGCTGCGGCGATGACGGCGAGCACGACGACCGCCGTGGCAATCGCGAGGGCTCGCCGGCTCAGCATTCGGGGCCCGGTCAGCCGGCCCGCTGCCGGCGGGCGTGGCTGTGCCGCGTGCTTGCCGCGGACCCCTTGCGCGCTCATCGGCAGACGACGCTAGCCCACCCGCCGGGCGCGCGGGCGGGCGACTCGAAACCCGTGGGGGCAGGGCTGGCCCGGGCTCGTAGGGTGCGGATGGTGACCAACAGCCTCTTTGTCGACGTTGACGGTGTCCGCCTGTCCGCTCGGGTCAGCGGCGCGGATGACGCCCCCACGATGGTGCTGCTGCACGCGCTGGGCGAGGACAGCTCGTCGTGGGATGCGATGGCTGCGCGGTTCGTCGACCGGTTCCGCTGCATCGCCTTCGACCTGCGCGGTCACGGCACGAGCGACTGGCCGGGGACCTACTCGATCGAGCTGATGCGCGACGACGTCCTCGGCGCGCTGGACCAGTGGGGGCTCGACCGCATCGTCCTCGTCGGGCACTCCATGGGCGGCAGCGTCGCGTACCTCATCGCAGAGGAATGGCCGGAGCTGGTGACCCGGCTCGTGCTCGAGGACACCTGTCCGCCCTACACCCGCGACTGGACAGCGCCTGATCGGCCCGACGGTCCGTTGCCGTTCGACTGGCCGGTGGTCCCCCAGATCGCTGGTCAGGCGAGCGTCGAGGTGCCGGCCTGGTGGGAGCGGCTCGCGGACATCACGGCTCCGACGTTGCTCGTCGCGGGTGGACCCGACAGCCACGTCCCGCACGACCGGCTTGTCGAGGTCGCCGAACGGATCCCGAGCTGCACTCTCGTCACCATCCCAGCCGGGCACCACGTGCACGAGAAGGCACCGGCTGAGTTCCTCGCCGCCGTCGAGACCTTCCTCACCGACCAACTGCCTGACTGCCTTGACCGACTGACCGACTGACCGACTGACCGCCTGACTGCCTGACTGCCTGACTGCCTGACCAGCGGCGTGCGCCGATCTGCCTCACCCCAGCAACGGGGATAGCTGGGCCGCGGCCGCGGCGGCTGTCAGGCCTCCGGTGTCGAAGTCGACGTCGGCACACGGTGCCGCATCGGGCCTTTCCTGCTGATGCCAGCTCGCCACGGCCGCCTGGCGCAGGACCCCGGCCGATGCTCCGACAAGACGGTCGCCAGCAAGATCTGGCCCTTCGCCCTGGCCACGCGCCACATGCCGTGCAACCAGTTCGTCGGGACCAGCGCGAAGTCGGACAACAGTCAGATCGACGTCAGCCAGCGCGCGGCGATAGGGCGTGACCTCGTCCGGCGTGTCGACATTGCCGGAGAGGACAAGCCGAGTGGCACCGGCGGCGCGGAAGCAGTCCCACAGCGCGCCGACCATGGCCGACGGCATCGAGTGCGCGGCAGGTGCCGTCGGGTCACCCACGAAACCCACCTGAGCGGTGTCGACATACGCCGTCGTCACCTGCCGGCAGGCCGAGCTGAACAGCTCCCAGGCAACGGATGACTTGCCGACTGCCTGCGCCCCGCAGAGGAAGACGGCGCGACTGGTAGCGGTCACCGCAGGTTGCGCCGAGGGGCCTCCCCCGCCGCCAAGTGGTGCACGCGTCGAGGCAGGCGGCAGCGTCTCCACTGTCCGCCACACCTCGTCGGCCACCGCGTCGACAGTGCGGCCCGCCGTGACAACGGAGGGGTGCAACAGCCGCCGCAGATCCAGGTCGATCGCGAGCCGGTGGACCGCCGCACGGTCGGTCGACGCCACCCCCCGCCGCAGGAGTCGCCGGTCGAGCTCGTCCTCATCGACAGTCAAGCGACAGAACAGCAACTCGTCGTCCGCGAGCTGGTCGGCGTACCAGTCGATGAGGTCTGGGTCGAGGACACCGGAGACGACCAGGACCTCAGCGCCGGCCTCCGCGTAGTGCGGAGCGACCGCAGCGAGTGCCCCGCCCTTCAGTCGATGCCGCTCCGGGTCGGCGGCTCGCGCCGGGTAGACCATGCCGAGCTGGTCGATGTCGACGTAAGCGACACCGCGACCTTTGCGCAGCAGGTCGAGGTAGACCCGCCACGCGGTGACTGACTTTCCGACCCCGGGGGGGCCGTAGATCCAGACGACGCGCATGGCATTCACCAGCCGCCGAAGGCTGCCTCGGCGTTGACAGCGATGGCCGTGGCCAACGTGTCCTCGTCGACGCCCTTGACAGCGGCCATAGCGCGCACCGTGTGCGGGATGAGGTAGGACGCGTTCGGGCGGCCGCGGAACGGCGTCGGGGTCAGGAAGGGCGCGTCGGTCTCGACCAGCAGCCGGTCGAGCGGTGCAACTGCCAGAGCCGCACGCAGACCATCGGCGTTCTTGAACGTCACCGTGCCTGCGAAGGACAGCCACCACCCCTGCTCCGCGCAGTGTGCCGCCATCGCGGCGTCACCTGAGAAGCAGTGGAAGACCACGCGGTCCGGCGGGCCGGCGTCGTGCAGCACGCGCAGCACGTCGTCGTGCGCGTCGCGGTCGTGGATCATCAACGCCTTGCCGTGCCGCTTGGCCATCTCGATGTGCGCCCGGAACGACGCCTCCTGGTCGGCACGCCCCGCGACGCCGGTCCGGAAGTGGTCGAGGCCGGTCTCGCCGATCGTGCGTACGACGTCATCAGCAGCCAGCGCGTCGATCTCGGCAAGGGCGTTGTCGAGGTCGCCGGCCTTCGCCAGCAGCGGCGCCTCGTTGGGGTGCAGTGCGACGCCGGCGACGATCGCGTCGAAGCGGTGTGCGGTGTCGACGGCCCACCGCGCTCCCGGGAGGTCGCAACCGATCTGCACGATCCGCGGTACGCCGGCAGCGGTGGCGGCCGCCAGAGCCTCCTCGACGGTCAGCCAGTCCTCGGGCGGATCGGCGATGTCGAGGTGGCAGTGGCTGTCGGCGACGGGCACGCGCAACGGATCGGGCGTCGGCGGACGTTCGCGCGAGCCGCGGACGGCGCCACCGCGCGTGCGGGTCGGCCCGTCGGTCACGACGTCGCGGCGGGGGCCGGCTCGACGGCCGGTTCCTCGATGCGCGGGAAGAGCGGCTCCGACTTCGTGACCGTCGCACCGGCGGGCAGCTGACCCCAACGACCCGCGTCCTGGACGCGCTGGTCGCCGAGCGCACCCAGAGCATCCTCCGCGCCGAGGGAGTGCCACAACGTCGCGCACGCCTTGGGCATCACCGGGTTGAGCAGGACCGCCACGACTCGCAGCGCCTCGGCCGTGGAGTAGAGGATGCGGTCGAGGTCCGCGCCACGCGACTCGTCCTTGGCAACCTGCCACGGGGCCGTGTCGGTGACGTAGTTGTTGACCACCCGCACCAGGTCCATCGCCGCGATGATCGCACCCTGCAGGTCGAGGGTGTCGATCGCCGCCTCGGCCGTGGCGACCGCGGTGGCCGCAGCCGAAGCCAGGGTCGGCTCGTCGACCGGCGCGGGCAGCGCACCGTCGCGGTAACGACCGACCATCGAGGTCAGCCTCGACGCGAGGTTGCCCAGCTGGTCGGCCAGCTCGGCCTTGTAGCGGGCCGACATGTCCTCCCAGGAGAACGAGCCGTCCTGGCCGAACTCGATAGCCCGCAGGAAGTAGTAGCGGAAGGCGTCCGAGCCGAAGACGTCGATGATCTGGCTCGGTGGGATGGCCGTGAGCTTGGACTTGCTCATCTTCTCCCCGCCGACCAGCAGCCAGCCGTGGGCGAAGACCGTCTTGGGCAAGGGCACGCCGGCAGCGAGGAGCATCGCGGGCCTGATCACCGCGTGGAAGCGCAGGATGTCCTTGCCGACCAGATGGACGTCCGGCGGCCAGGTGCGAGCGAACTTCTCGGCGGCTGCGTCGTCGCCGTAGCCCGCCGCGGACAGGTAGTTCAGCAGGGCGTCGATCCACACGTACAGCACGTGCTTGTCGTCCCACGGGATCGGGATGCCCCAGTTGAAGGTGGACCGCGAGATCGAGAGGTCCGTCAGGCCCTGCTTCACGAACGAGATGACCTCGTTGCGGGCGCTGGCCGGCTGCACGAACTCGGGGTGGGCGGCGTACAGCTCGAGCAGCTTGTCCCCATAGGCCGAGAGCCGGAAGAAGTAGTTCTGCTCGGACAGGTGCTCGGTCGGGATGCCGTGGATGGGGCAGAGCTGCCGACCGGCCTGGTCGCCGGTGCCTTCGACCAGCTCGCTCTCGAGCTTGAACTCCTCGCAGGCCACGCAGTAAGGACCGTCGTAGCTGCCCTGGTAGACGTCGCCATCGTCGTTGAGGGTGGCCCAGAACTCCTGCACCCGCGCCATGTGCCGGGGCTCGGTGGTGCGGATGAAGTCGTCGTTGGCGGCGTCGATCGTGGCCAGGACAGGCTTCCAGGCGGTCTCGACCAGCTCGTCGGTGAACTCCTGTGCCGTCTTGCCGGCCTTCTCCGCCGCCCGCAGGACCTTCTCACCGTGCTCGTCGGTGCCGGTGAGGTACCAGACGTCCTCGCCGCGCTGCCGGTGCCAGCGGGTCAGGACGTCACCCGCGACGGTCGTGTAGGCGTTGCCGATGTGCGGCGCGGCGGTCACGTAGTAGATCGGTGTCGTGACGTAGAACGCCTTGGTGGGGAGGGCTTCGGGCATGCGCCCAGCCTAGGGGCGCGGCGCCACTGAAAATTCGGGCCGGTCAGCCGCCTGGTTCGCGCGACCCACCAGGAGGGACAGGCCCACCACGACCACAGCCAGCACCCCGATGACGGTCGCGACGGCTGGTCTGGTGACGTAGGCGAGCTCAACTCGGTCATAGGCGCACACGGCGCCGAGGAGGACAGCCGCGAGAACTGCGAGGGCCTGATGCCTCGGCAGCCATGCGCTGAGCACCAGTCCAGCTCCCCAGGGAAGGGACCAGAGCAGCGCATAGGCGCCGTACGACGTGAGGTCCTGGGTCTCCGCGGCCCCGCCACCGACGAGCACCGGAAGCCCTACCAGAACGCCGACACCGACTACCAGCGCGACCGTCCGAGGAACGTCACCGCGCTGCGACACCGCGGCCGTTCCGGGGCGCGCAGTGCCCGGCAGCGACCTCAGAGCCAGGGCAGCCGCGACCGCTCCCACCAGCACCGTCAGGGCAGCGAGCACCTTCAGGGTCGGCTGGTTGTTCCAGACCCCGCACCCGCCGGCGCCCGCAGCCGGCTGCCAGTGCCGGTAGGCGACGATGGCGGTGCCGGTGAGCATGGTGGCGATCACGGTCGCCGCGGCGGCAGCCGGACCGCGAGCCGGACCGCGAGCCGCAGACTGGCCGGGCTGCAGCATCACGACGCCGAGGACGAGCAGCGTGCCGGCGAGCACCCACTGCCCGGGTCCGAACAGCGTGAGGAAGCCGTGCACAGCGAAGTTCACGCTGCCACCGGAGCAGGTGCCTTGCACCGCCACCATGAGCAGCGACGCCAGCCCTGCGGTGACGACGGCCGCCCCCGGCGCCACACTCGTCCCCTGCGCGACGGGGCGGTCCCCCGAGTCGGTCATGACCACGAGGCTAGACGCGCCGCCGCCGCCGTACTGGAGCTTCGGAGATCTTCGGGTGATGGCGCCCAGCGTCGCGAGCCCCCTCCTAGCCACTCCGGAGAGGATTCGGCACGCGACAGCGGCCGAATGGTCTCCGGAGGCGCAGCACCGACCCCGCCGCCGCCGGTCCCGCCCCCGACATCTCCTCGGGTGCCGGCAAACCGACGGCGGCGGCTCTCAGCCGAGCTTCGGCAGGCCGCGCTTGAGGTTGCGGACGGCTTGCACGATGCGCTGCTCGTTCTCGATGAGCGCGAACCGCACGAACTTGTCGCCGGCCGGGCCGAAGCCGACACCGGGTGAGAGCGCGACGTCGCAGTCCTTGACCAGCAGGGTCGCGAACTCGATCGAGCCCATCTCGGAGTAGGCCGCAGGGATCGGCGCCCAGGCGAACATCGTGCCGCGGGGGCGTTTGATCTCCCAGCCGATGCGCGAGAGCCCGTCGACCAGCGCGTTGCGCCGCGACTCGTAGACCGCGTTGACCTCGGCGGGATAGTCCGAGGCCTCGTTCATCGTCACGGTCGCCGCGATCTGGATCGGCTGGAACGTGCCGTAGTCCAGATAGGACTTCAGCTTGGTCAGAGCACCGACGACCTCCTTGTTGCCGAGCAGGAAGGCCACCCGCCAGCCGGCCATCGAGAAGGACTTGGTCATCGAGTAGAGCTCGACCGCGCAGTCCATCGCGCCCTCGCACTGCAGGATCGACGGCGGCTGCCAGCCATCGAAAGCCACATCCGCGTAGGCGAAGTCGTGCACCAGCACCACGTCCCGCTCACGCGCCCAGTCGACCAGTCGCTGCATGTCGGCGAGCTCGATCGTCGCGGTCGTCGGGTTGTGCGGGAAGGACAGCACCACCACCCGCGGCTTGGGCCAGCCGAGCTCCCAGGCATCCATCACGTTGCCGACGTAGTCCTCGCCGGTGCCCACCGGCACCTGTCGTGCATCGGCGCCGGCGAAGTACGGTCCCCAGATGTGGATCGGGTACGACGGCGAGGGCACGAGTGCTGCGTCGCCCGGCTGCAGCAGCACCCACATCAGGTGACTGAAGCCCTCCTTGGCCCCGATGGTCGAGAGCACCTCGGTGTCGGGGTCGAGGGTGACGCCGAACTTGCGCAGGTACAGCGCGGCGATCGCCTCACGCAGCTTGGGGATGCCGCGGCTGGCGGAGTAGCGGTGGTTCTTGCTGTTGTGCGCCGCCTCGGCCAGCTTCTCGACCGCGATCGGCGGGGAGGGCAGGTCCGGGTTGCCGAAGCCGAGGTCGACCACGTCGTGCCCGGCCCGTCGGGCTTCGCGCTTGAGGCCGTCGATGATCGTGAAGACGTACGGCGGCAGGCCCGGGATCCGGCGGAACTCCATCGGCCCAGGTTATCCACGCGACGCAAGCACAGCGTCGTAGAGCGCGCGGCGTGAGACTCCGTGCCGCGCGGCGACCGCAGCCGTCGCGTCCGTGAGCCGGGTCCCCGCCGCGACCAGCAGCGCCACCTCGCCGACGAGGTCGCCGGGCTCGGCCGACGACCCCGGCGCGGCACCGGCTACGACCACCGTCACCTCGCCGCGGACCCCGTCGGCCGCCCAGGACGCGAGCTCGCCCAGCCCGCCCCGGCGAACCTCCTCATAGGTCTTGGTCATCTCCCGGCACACGGCCGCGGGGCGGTCGGCGCCGAGCACGTCGGCCATCGCGGAGAGCGACGCGGCCAGCCGGTGCGGCGCCTCGAAGAACACCGTCGTGCGGGGCTCGGCCACCAGCTCGGCCAACCGGGCCACCCGTTCACCGGCCTTGCGCGGCAGGAAGCCCTCGAAGCAGAACCGGTCGACCGGCAGGCCGGACAGGGCAAGCGCGGTGAGCACAGCAGACGGACCGGGGACGGCGGTGACCGGGTGCCCAGCAGCAACCGCCGCGGCGACGAGCCGGTAGCCGGGGTCGGACACCGACGGCATCCCGGCGTCGGTCACCAGCAGCACCCGCAGCCCCGCACCCAACGCCTCGACCAGCTCCGAGGTGCGCGCGATCTCGTTGCCCTCGAAGTAGGACACGACTCGACCGCCCACCTCGACACCGAGAGCACCTGTCAGTCGCCGCAGCCGCCGGGTGTCCTCGGCGGCCACGATGTCGGCGGCGGCGAGCTCGCGACCCAGCCGCGGCGAGGCGTCGGCGGGGTCACCGATCGGCGTACCCGCCAGCACCAGCACGCCGCTCATGCCCCCATCGTGTCGCACCCCTCTAGGCTGGCGGGGTGCTGCAGCCGACCGTCGACAGGGCGCGCGTCCGTGAACGGCTCGCACCGCCGATGCCGACCGACGGGATCTGGGGCTGGGTGGCGCCGCTGGTCATCACGCTGATCGCAGGAGTGCTGCGGTTCTGGGACCTCGGCAAGCCGCGGGCGTTCATCTTCGACGAGACCTACTACGCGAAGGACGCCTGGTCGCTGCTGCACTTCGGCGTCGAGCAGAACTACATCAAGGCCGTCCACGACAAGGACCCCGACCCGGCCAACATCAAGATCCTCGCCGGTCACGTCGACAAGCTCTGGACCGGCCCGTCCTACGTCGTGCACCCGCCCGGCGGCAAGTGGCTGATTGCGATCGGCGAGCAGCTGTTTGGCATGACGCCGTTCGGCTGGCGGTTCACTGTCGCGGTCACCGGCACCCTCGCGATCCTGATGATCGCGCGCATCGGTCGACGGCTGTTCCGTTCGACATTGCTCGGCTGCGTCGCCGGGGTGCTGCTCACGGTCGAGGGCCTGGAGTACGTCCACAGCCGGACCGCACTGCTGGACCCGCTGCTGATGTTCTGGGTGCTGGCGGCATTCGGAGCTCTCGTCATCGACCGCGACAACACCCGGGCCCGGCTGGCCGCCCGACTCGACCAGGTTGCCGGCTCACGGTTCGGTCCGGGTCTCGGGTGGCGACCGTGGCGACTGGCGGCTGGGGTCTTTCTCGGCATGGCCTGCGCGACCAAGTGGAGCGGGCTCTACTTCGTCGCGGTCTTCGGCCTGATGACGCTGCTGTGGGACATGGGTGCCCGCCGCACTGCCGGCGTACGCCGCCCGTGGGTCGGTACTGTTGTTCGCGACTCGATGCCGGCGTTCGTCTCGATCGTGCCGGTGGCGATCGCGGTCTACCTGGCGTCCTGGACCGGGTGGTTCCTCGGCGGCAAGCACGCCTACCTGCGCTACTGGGCCAAGGACAACCCGGGGCCCACGTGGCTGCCCGACTCGCTGTGGAGCCTCTGGCACTACCACCACGACGCATGGAACTTCCACACCCATCTCACGTCGCCGCACGACTACCAGTCCAACCCGTGGGGCTGGCTCGTGCTCGCGCGCCCGGTGTCCTACTACTACCAAGCACCCGCGAAGGGCAGTGCCGGATGTCACGTCGACGCCTGCTCACAGGCCGTCACCGCACTGGGCACCCCGGCAATCTGGTGGGCGGCCTGTCTTGCGCTGCCGGTGCTGATCTATCTCTGGGCCCTGCGACGCGACTGGCGCGCCGGCGCGATCCTCGCCGGTGTCCTCGCCGGCTACGTCCCTTGGTTCGCCTACCAGTACCGCACCATCTTCTCGTTCTACGCCGTCGCCTTCGTGCCGTTCCTGGTGCTCGCAGTCACGATGTGCCTCGGTCTGATCATCGGCGGCCCGACCGCCTCGTCCCGGCGACGACAGTGGGGCACGGCCGCGGCCGGTGCCTACGTCCTGCTCGCCGTCGTCAACTTCGCCTGGTTCCTCCCCGTGCTCTCCGCCGAGACCATCCCCTATGCGGACTGGTCGCTGCGGATGTGGTGGAAGTCCTGGATCTAGGGGCAGACCTTTCTCGTGGCATCGGAGAGCAAGGGCACAGTCGTGGTCGCACTGGCGGCCAACCTCGGCATCGCGGTGGCCAAGCTGGCCGCCGGACTGATCAGCGGATCAAGCTCGATGCTCGCGGAGGCGGCGCACTCGGTCGCGGACACCCTCAACCAGGTCTTTCTGCTCACGTCGCTGAAGGTGTCGCGGCGCACCGCTGACCCGGACCACCCGTTCGGCTATGGCAAGGCGCAGTTCTTCTGGTCGCTGATCGCGGCGCTGAGCATCTTCATGGCCGGTGCGGTCTTCTCGGTCTACGAGGGCGTGCACACGTTGCTGTCCAAGGGCAGCGAGTCCACCGGCCTGATGGTCGCCTACCTCGTGCTCGCCGTCTCGTTCGCCCTCGAGGGCACCAGCTGGCTCAAGGCACTGCGGCAGCTGCGCAGTGAGTCCCGGGACGAGGGCCGCACCCTGCGGCAGCACATCAAGGCCAGCAAGGACCCCAGCGTCAAGACCGTCCTCGCCGAGGACAGCGCCGCACTGGCCGGGCTCGTGCTCGCCGCCATCGGCATCACCCTGCACCACCTCACGGGCAGCGCCGCCTGGGACGGCGCCGCCGCGATCCTCATCGGCGTCCTGCTCGCGTACGTCGCCTTCGTGCTGGGCCGCGACGTGTCCGGGCTGATCATCGGTGCGTCGGCAGTGCCCGAGACGGTCGTCGACATCTACGACCGGCTTCGCGCCCTCCCCGAGGTGACGACCGTCGTCGAGCTGCTGACCATGCACCTGGGGCCTGAGGAGGTGCTGGTCGCCGCACGGCTGGATCTCGAGGACCACCTGACTGCGCACGAGGTCGAGCACTTCAGCGAGCGGGCCGAGCTCGAGCTGCGGGCCGCCCACCCCGAGATCGCCCAGGTGTTCCTCGACCCGACCCGACCCGACGCCGACCTTGCCCGGCGTACGTCGGTGCACATCGAGCGTCTGCGGGTCCGCGCAGTCGCGGCCCGGGCAGAGGCGGCACCCGCGCGGGTTTGAGTGGCTCGAGCGGAGGCAAGGTGCGCACAACACCTGCCCGCCCGCCCGAAGGAGCCACCCGTGCCGCGCCAGCCCCGCAAGACCGCCGACAGGTCGACTGCCAAGGCAGCCGACATCCTGACGACCGCCGGCGGGGTGCGGTTGTCGGACACAGACCGATCGCTGAAGGCAGGCGACCGCGGACCGACACTTCTCGAGGACTTCCACTTCCGCGAGAAGATGACGCACTTCGATCACGAGCGCATCCCGGAGCGGGTGGTGCACGCTCGTGGTGCCGCGGCGCACGGCACGTTCACGTCCTACGGCACGGCGAGCGCGATCTGCCGGGCCGCTTTCTTGGCCGAGGGCTCGGTCACCCCGGTGTTCGTGCGCTTCTCGACCGTCGCCGGCTCGCGCGGGTCGGCCGACACCGCCCGCGACGTCCGCGGTTTCGCGACCAAGTTCTACACCGACGAAGGCACCTTCGACCTGGTCGGCAACAACATCCCGGTGTTCTTCATCCAGGACGGCATAAAGTTCCCGGACCTCATCCATGCCGCGAAGCCCCAGCCCGACCGTGAGATCCCGCAGGCGGCCACTGCGCACGACACGTTCTGGGACTTCGTGTCCCTGCACACGGAAGCCACCCACATGCTGATGTGGGTGATGTCGGATCGCGGGCTGCCGCGGTCTTATCGCACGATGGAGGGCTTCGGCGTCCACACCTTCCGGCTCGTCGCAGCCGATGGTGGCACCACGCTGGTGAAGTTCCACTGGAAGCCGGTCGCCGGCGTGCACTCCCTCGTGTGGGAGGAGGCCCAGATCGCTGCCGGCGCGGACCCCGACTTCCACCGCCGCGACCTCGCCGACGGCATCGACGCCGGGCTGTTTCCCGAGTGGGAGTTGGGCATCCAGACCTTCCCGGACACCGCGGAGCAGACGTTCGAGGGCATTGACCTGCTCGACCCGACGAAGATGGTGCCGGAGGAGCTCGCTCCGGTGCAGGCCATCGGCCGCATGCGGCTGGACCGCAACCCGACCAACTACTTCGCCGAGACCGAGCAGGTCGCCTTCCACACCGCGCACCTGGTGCCCGGCATCGAAGGATCGGATGACCCGCTGCTGCAGGCCCGCCACTTCTCCTACCTCGACACACAGCTCTCCCGCCTCGGCGGGCCCAACTTCACCCAGCTGCCCATCAACCGTGCGCACGCGCCGGTCAACGACAACCTGCGGGACGGGATGCACCAGACCGAGGTCCACCCCGGCGTCACGCCGTACAGCCCGAACTCCTTGGGCGGCGGGTGCCCGTTCACTGCCGATGCCGCACAAGGCGGCTACGTGCACGTGCCGCGTCCGGTGGAGGGCACCGTCGGTCGGGCGGCGCCCGCGGCGTTCGCCGACCACTTCAGCCAGGCGACGTTGTTCTGGAAGAGCATGAGCGACGTCGAGCGCATGCACATCGTCGAGGCGTTCACGTTCGAGCTCGGCAAGTGCTTCGAGGAGGAGATCAAGGAGCGCACCCTGACCAGCCTTGCTGCTGTCGATGAGTCGCTGTGCGCTCAGGTGGCGCAGGGGCTGGGACTTCCCGCACCGAAGGCGCGCCCCGTCACCGCGCCCGCCGATCCGCTGTCCCTGGAGAGCTCTCCGTCGTTGAGCCAGATCGTCACGACACCAGGCCCGGTCGACGGCCGCGTCGTCGGCATCGTCGTCACCGACGGTTCGGACCTTGTCGGGGCGGGTCGCCTGCGCGACGAGCTAGTGGCAGCAGGAGTCGTCGTGCACCTGATCGGACCGCACGGGGGCAAGGTGGTGTCCGGCCGCACGTCGGACACCGTGACCCGCACCTTGCTGACGACACGCTCCATCGAGTACGACGCCGTGCTGATTGCCGGCCGAACAGCCGACCTTGTCGACATCAGGCTGGACATCTTGCTGCAGGAGATGTTCCGGCACGCGAAGCCGGTCGGCGCCTGGGGCAACGGCAGCGACGTGCTGCGGCACGCCGGCATCGCTCTGGACGCGCCGGGTGTCCTCGTCGGCGACAAGGTGTCGGCCGCTCAGCGGAAGGCGTTGCTGCGCGCCCTCGGACTGCACCGGGTGTGGGAGCGGGTGCCGCTGATCACGAACGCCGGTTGAGCCCCCCCGATCGGAGCTGGGTCAGGGTCGACGGCTCGGAAGGCGGAACGTCGTCGTCATCGACGACGCGGTGACGGCGTAGGCCAGCCGGGGCAGCCCCAGCATGTCCTCCCACGTCGCGAGCAGGGAGTAGTGGTCGAGCACTCCTGTGGCAATGGTTCCCGGCGCGACGCTGGGCGCCACGACGATCATGGGGACCTGGTTGCTCGCGGCGTGCCGGGGGCCGTCGTTCTCATCCCACACGATGAACAGCGCCAAGGTGCCCGCGCGGTACTCCGGGCTGGCGAGGACCTTGGGCACGAAGCCCGCCATCCAGTCGTCGCCCTGGCGCACCGTGCCGTCGTGCATGTCGTTGACGATGTTCGGCGACACGAGGGTGAATGCCGCGTCGAACGTCGGATACGGGCCCAGGGGAAGGTCGTTGGTCGTGCAGGTCGTCAGCGACGTGAAGTAGGCAGCAGGGTTGTGCTTCACGGCGTACAGCGATCCGGTCGGGGTGTACTTCAGGCAGGGTGTCGGCATCGACTCCTGGTAGGAGCGCCACCGGGTGGAGCCGACCTGACCGAAAATCGAGCTCCCCGTGAGCAGATGTGCCTTGGGCGCCTTGTCGTCGGTGATTCCGAACGTGTCACCGCCGGTCATCGCCAGGTAGTTGGGCAACGACGGGTGCCTGCTGCCGTGATAGTCGACGGCCTGTCCGCAGCCCGTAGACAGACCGTTGATGTACGGCGCGTCCGGCGAGCCGATCACCGACGTCGTGTTCCTGTTCTCCATCACGATGACGACCACATGGGTCACCGGGACAGCGGCTGCTGCGGTGCAGGGCCCGGTCGTAGCCTGCGACGGCGGCGGCGACGCGAGTGCCGCAGCGGCGAGGGCTGCCACGGCGAGACAGACCAGGGACATCCGGGGGCCGCGGAAGAAAGACACCCGGCCCACGATAGGTCGGCGTGTGCGGACCTCCGGTAAACGCTGCGCCAACTCTGGGTCACGAACCAGACGCAAACCCGCGCAGAGCCTCACGGTCCGGGCGGCGGCTCACGCAGTCCTGGCCGTTGTCGGCTTGTGTCAACGAGTCAGTCGGCATCCGTCGTCGGTCGGGCACCAAACGCGGCGTGCACGACGAGAGCAACGCCGAGCAGCACAGCCGCGGTCACGAACGAGACCCCGATGGTCGCCGGTTGCATCGGCCACGCCCAGACTGCGGCAGGTCCCCCTGCGGTCCGCGGTGCGGCGAGGTAGACGGTCGATGCGTAGCCCAATACCACCATCCAGGCAGCGCGCGCACCGACGACGGATGCGGCGATCGCACCGAGCGCGAGCAGGCCGACCACGCCGCGAGCCATGGTGGGTGCGCCGAAGAGTGCTGGCTGTCGGAGACCGGCGAGGGCCAGCATCGCCGCGCCGAGCGCTGCCGCGACAAGCAGATGAATCGCGCGGATCGTCCGCCACGGCGAGGGGGTCGAGCGGTCGAGCCACTCGTCGGCACTGCCGAGCTTGGCCGCCAGCACGCCCGCGACGGCGAGGGCTCCGAGGGCTGACACCGGGATCCGGGCCTGGTCAGCAGACAGGAACGGCCGCGACATCAGCCACGACCCGGCCCACCACGACAGCAGGGTGATAGCGCCGGTCGCTGCCACTGCTCCCGGCACCCGGCGGGACCGCAGGTGCAGCACCAACCATCGTCGGCTCACGGAGTCAGGATCCCAACCTCAGCCAGCAGCGCCGTCTCGGTCGCCAGATCACAGCGGTCCCGGGTGGCGTAGACCCGAGCGATCCAGGCGCGCTGCGCTGCGGGAGTCATCTCGGCGAGAGCGCGCACACCCTGCGGTGCGAGGGGGGAGAAGGGATCGTGCGTACGCCGCAGCACCCACCCAGTCGCCACGCTCTCGACATCCCATCGCGTCGCCCAACCCGGCGGCTGGGTTTCTCGCCCGAAGCACGCAGGAGCAGACAGGCTCTGACGCACTGCGTCGGCCACGGGGTCACCCCACTGCTGTGTGCCGTGCAACAACCCACCCGACAAGTTGGGCCGCAGATTGTTGAGCAGCAAAGCGCGTGATGGCTTCCGCGTCGTCCAGTCATCGCCGACTGCACGAACCGGCGCCCCTGATATCCCCAACAGCCGCCGCAGCACTCGACGGGCCGGCGGAGTCAGATCGTCAAGGAGGTAGGCGTCGACCGCGGCCACACACACCCGTGGCGCACCGGCTGCGCACACCGGGCGGCGGGCCACCGCGTCGGGCACGTGCCGCTCGTATCCGCCGGCCAGCAGTGGGGCGGCTCCGGCCACAGCCATGACAACACCGAGAACGAGCGCCGCAGTGGGAGCCCGCACAGCGACCGGGACACTCGCAAGCGCTCCCAAACCAAGCAGCACGACCGTTAGTCCGCCGAACCACAGGGACTGCAGCCCGTAGGTGCTGGCCGGGAGCCGATAGCCGGATGACCCGAAGTCGGCAACCGGATCGAGCCAGAGTGCTGGGCCATTGTTGTACAGCGGCAAAGCCTGTCCGACGTACAGCACGACAGCGACCACCAGTCCCACCGCACGGAACGGCACCCAACGGCCGACGGCCAACCCGAGCGCCACGACGGAACCCAGAGCCGGCAGTTCGCCGACGACGAGCCACCACCACCCGCCACCGGCGTACGTCGCGTAGGGCAGCACGAACACGGATCCCACTGCGAACGTCACGAAAAGGCCGACGGACGCGGCCACGGTGAGCGCCGCCCAGGTGGCCAGCAACGGGTGCCAGCCCGGTCGCGACGTCGAGTGGAGCACGTCGTCCAGCGCTCGTCGTCGCTCGCGGCCGCCTTGCCAGGTGGCCACGGCAGCGCACAGCGGCACCAGCAGTATGAGCTCGGTGCGCAGGAAGGCAGCAAGCGCAGCCCATCGGCTGGCCCACTGGTCCGGATGGACGAACAGCAGGATGACGCCGGTCACGGCCACGGCGAGGAAGAGCACCGGCGCAGCGCTGCGCCGCCCCTCGGTGGCCACGGCGCGCATCTGTCCGGGGATACGCGTCACCGGCCGGTCGAGGACGGCCGTCACCGCGGCGACCGACGAGCAGCGCGCAGCACCGAGGTGTAGCCACGTTCCACATCGGTGTCACCGGGCGCATCCGTGTCGGCGCGTGCGACTAGCTCGTCGGGAGTGCCGGTGAACACCAGGCGGCCGTCCTGCAGCAGCACCACGTCGTGGCAGGCAACGGCAACGTCTTCGACCAGGTGCGTGCTCACCAGCACGCACGCGTCGACTCCCAGCTCACGCACCAGCGCGCGGAAGTCGAGGCGCTGCTCGGGATCGAGCCCCGCGGTCGGCTCGTCGAGCAGCAGCACGTCCGGGTCGTTGACGATCGCCTGGGCGATGCCCACGCGCCGGACCATGCCGCCGGAGAGCCGGCGCAGCTGCTCATCGGCCCGCGCTCCCAGGTCGACCCGGTCGATGGCGCGCTGCACCGCCAGCGGGATCTGGGGGCCGGGCACCTCCTTGAGCCAGGCGAAGTACTCGACGAACTCGCGCACCGTGAAGCGCGGATAGAACCCGAAAGCCTGCGGCAGGTAGCCAAGACGGCGGCGGGCGTCGCGCGCCCGCCCGGGCGAGGCCGGGTTGACGCCAGCGACCTGCACCGAGCCCTCGGTCGGAGACGTCACCGTGGCCAGCACCCGCATCAGGGTGGACTTGCCGGCACCGTTGGGGCCGAGCAGCCCGTGCACACCGGGGCCGAGGTCGAGGTCGATCCCGGCAAGAGCGGTGCGCTTGCGATAGCGCACCACGAGCCGGTCGGCGCCGACGGCGGCGTGGGTGTCGATGAGGGTCACGCGAGGCCTCCGTGGTGTGGGGGTGAGTGCAGCGCATCGAGCCGGTCCCGACGCAGCACCAGGACGAGCCCAGCGCCACCAGCGAGCAGAGCCCAGAACGCAGGCGGTACGTCGGTGAGCAGGAGCGGCGCGGCCTCGGTGCCCAGGGGTGCGACGACGCCGAGGACCCAAAGGCTGGCGACACCGGCAGTCGCCATCGCCGTGCCGACCCGGGAGCCGAGCGCAAGCACCACTAGCGTCAGACCGAGCGCCGGCAACAGCCACCGCGTGGGGTGCGGCGTGCTCGACCCGATCTGACGGTTCGCCGCGACGACCAGCTCGAGCACGAGTGCTGCGGGCACCGTGGTCAGCAGGACACCGGCGGTGCGCCACAGGACGAGGCGCAGGCCGGCGACCGGGGTGGCGGCGGTCATCTCGTGCGCGGGATCGAGCCCGGGGCCATAGGCAAGCGCCACACCGAGCACGGGCAGGATCGGCGCCACGGCGGCGACCCAGCTGCCACCGCCGGCGAACCACGCGGCCGCCCCACTGGCCGCGGTCGGCGGGGCGCCGCCGAGCAGCCGGCTGCCCGCAAGCAGGTCGAGAATCGTCGCGCCGGCGAGCAGCGCGACAAGCACCACCGCCCAGGTAAGACCGACCTGACGAAGACCGAGCAGCGCACGCCACCGACGGGTCACACTCGCTGGGCGCAACGGCACCTGCTCGGGCAGGTCGACCAAGCGCAGGTGCACGTCGTCGACGAGCTCGCGGACGGACCTGGGTCCGGAGTTGCCAGCGATATCGGCGACGGCTGACGCAAGGTGACGCGCGACGTCCTGCCGACAGATCGCGCACTCGCTCAGGTGCGCCTCGACCGACCACGCCTGCTCGTCTGCGCAGGTGCCGGTGATCCAGGCTCTGCGCAGCTGCGGAGAAACATGCCACCCGTCGTCGGGTGTCAAGGCGTGGGTCATGCCAGCTGCTCCCTCAGGATGCGGCGGGCGCGCATGGCCCGCGTCTTGATCGTGCCTTCGGGTACTCCGAGGAGGACCGAGGTCTCCCGGGTGCTCAACCCGTCCAGGACAGTGGCTTGCAGCACGGCCCGCAGCTCTGGCGAAAGCTGGGCGAGCGCAGCGGCGAGGCGGTCGTCGTACTCGTTGACCAGGGCCCTCTCCTCGGCGCTCGCGACGGTTCCGACGTCGGGTTGGACGTCGCCGGTCACCCGGGGACGGACCGCGCGGCGTCGGTGCGCGTCGACGAGGCGGCTCGACGCGACGGTCCAGATCCAGCCGGCAGCCGAACCACGCCCGCTGAAGCCAGCCGACATCCGCCATACGGACAGGAAGGTCTCCTGCAGCAGGTCGGCCGCGAGCTCGTCGTCCCGGCAGCGACGCCGCAGGCGCACCGCCAGCCATGGCGCGTTGCGCTGGTAGAGCACCTCGAAGGCTGCCCGATCGCCGCTGCCGACGCGGCGCAGCAGCGACTCGTCGTCGTCGCCGCCCAACGATGCCTCCACATCAGGGCAGACGCACCCGCCGCCCGTCTGGTTCTCGACTGCAACGTACGGCGAGGAGTTCCACCCTCCCAGCTCGCTACCTCGCTGACGGACTCTGTCGGCCATGTCGCTGCTGTACCTTGCGGGTATACCCCCCGGCGAGGGGTTGAGTGCGGCGCCCGTCACTCAGCCGCCGGAGCGACAGCCGCGGAACGGTCCTGACGGTTCGGGTCGTGGACAGCCGCCAGCAGTTGTTCACCCTGGCTGCCGAGAGGGAGCCGGGGTTTGACCCGCGGATGTTCGCCCTGGACGCGCCGGCGTGGCAGTCCTTGCGGGTCCGGGCAGAAGCATGGCGAGTCCAACTGCTCAGCGAGGCGCCGCCAGCGGTGCGATAGGCCACCCAAGATCGAACGTGTCTTGTCGGCGTATGTGGTGGAGCTGAGGGGACTCGAACCCCTGACCCCCTCGTTGCGAACGAGGTGCGCTACCAGCTGCGCTACAGCCCCCTGGTGGAGAGCAGCGAGGCTACCAAACGCTGAGCGGTGGCTCAGTCGTTGACGGCCCGGCGGACCAGGATCGCGTCGAGCTGGTCGTCGGCGACTTCGGCATCGTCGACAAGTGCGGCCATCGCATCGACCGACCGGGCCGGCGCGCCCTCAACCGTGTCCTGCTGATCGAACGGCTGCTGCCCACTCCCCAGCGCCTCGCTCCACACCCCGGGCCGGGTGAGGTCGATCGGGCCGGTGCGGCGGGGCGCCATCGGCTTGCTGACGTACGTCGGCAGCGGCACGGGGACCGGGCTCCAGCCGGCCGCGGCTGCGGCCTCGCGAGCCGACTCCGCTTCGCGCTCGAGCCGCTCGGCCTCCTCGGCCGCCTGCCACCGAGCGTCCTCGGCGGCGCGCTCCTCGGCCAGCTCGCGGCGTACCGACATCAAGCGGTCCAGCGCGTCGAAGCGGGTGAGTCGCGACCGCACGCTGCGCCGGACCGCGGCCCGGGTGCGGTCGACCTCGCGACCGGTGCGCACCTGCACCCGCAGGTGCACGAGATCGCCGACGGTGACCAGCAGCAGCAAGGTCGGCACCCACCACGGGATGGGGGTGAGCGGGGTGAGCAGCCCGATGAGGACGGTTCCGAGCAGCAGGCCGGCCAGCACCCGGCGGCGGCGCATGGCCGCTGCGCTGACCCGCCGGGCGGCCGCTGAGGCGGGGCGGCGTGGCGACTGAGCAGTGGCTGCGACGGCGGGAGCGGCGCCCCGGCCCGGCGGCCAGCTGCGGGTGGTCGCGGCAGTGGCCGGGGCCGAGGTCGACGTCGTGATCGGGGTCGTCAGCCGGGCCCGGACCTCGCCGCGCGGCGGACGCGCGGCCACCGTCGTGCGCGGTGCCGCCGGTCGGCGCGGCATGACGACGTACGAACGGTCCGGGCTGGGGCCCTTGCGGGACAGGACCCGCATCGCGTGATCGAACTTCGCCACCGAGCGGGAGGCGGAGAGCTCCTCGTGCCGCTTGAGCCAGCGCGGGATGAAGTAGAGCGCCCACATCCCGATCAGGATCGCGTAGATGATGCCGCTGCTGCCCACCCGCTGAACGTTAGAGCCGCCGCTGCCCCGAAGACCGAACCCGCGTCGGTGTGTCGCAAGAACAGTCCTGGGACTGATGTGACTCGTGGGGCAACACCCAGCAGCAACGCACGCTCACTGGCGACGCGACTCCCACCGGGCCAGAAGGCCGCCGGGCACCTCGTCGACGGTCAGGGCGAAGGACCGGTGGTCCCGCCACGCACCCGCGATGTGCAGGAACGCGAGCCGCTCGCCCTCCTCCCGGAAGCCGAGCTTGTCCACCACCCGCAGCGAGGCGACGTTCTCGGGCCGGATGTTGATCTCGATCCGGTGCAGGCCCAGCGCACCGAACGCGTGGTCGGTGGCGAGGGCCACGGCGGTCGGCATGACGCCCCGCCCTGCGACCCGCTGGTCGACCCAGTAGCCAATGTGCGCGGAACAGAGCGACCCCCACGTGATGCCGCCGACGGTGAGCTGCCCCACCAGAGCGTCGTCGAAGGTCACGACGAACGGCAGCGTCGCCCCCTGCCGCGCCTGCCGCCGGACCGTGCGCACCATGGCGCCGAACGACAGCGGCGGGCCAGGGTCACTCGGCGGCGTCGCCTCCCACGGCGCGAGCCACTCGGCGTTGCGCGTCCGCACCTCCGACCACACTGCGGCATCAGCCCGGCGCAGCGGCCGCAGCCCCACCCGTCCGGCTCGCAGCGTCGCCGGCCAACCGCGGGTCAGTGGTCGCTCCCGTGCACCTGCTCGACCGCGTGCACCAGCAGCGGCCCGAGCACCTCCAACCCGTCCCGCACCCCACCCGGCGAGCCCGGCAGGTTGACCACCAGCGTCGTCCCGGCGAGCCCGGCGACCCCGCGCGACAGCGCAGCGGTCGGCACACCCTTGGCCACTCCGTGCGCCCGCAACGTCTCGGCCACCCCAGGCAGGTCGGTGGTGAGCACCCGCCGGGTCATCTCGGGTGTGCGGTCGGTCGGCGAGATGCCGGTGCCGCCGGAGGTCACCACCACGTCGTACGCCGCCGCCACCGCTGCCCGAAGCGCGGCTTCGACCGGCTCGCCATCAGGCACGACCTGCGCGTCGCCGACCTCGAAGCCCAACGCCCGCAGGCCCTCGACGAGCACCGGCCCGGTGCGGTCGGCGTAGACCCCGGCCGAGGCGCGGTTGGACACACTGACCACCAGTGCCTTCATGGGGCGCCGTCACCGGCCCGCGTCCAGCTCCCCGACCGGCCGCCGCTCTTGGACTCGACTCGCACGTCGGTGATGGTCGCGCCGCGGTCGACGGCCTTCACCATGTCGACCAACGCCAGCCCGGCAACCGCCACACAGGTCAACGCTTCCATCTCGACGCCGGTGCGGTCGGCAGTGCGCACGGTCGCCTCGATGTGCACGGCGTCGTCAACCACCCGCAGGTCGACGGTCACCGCATGGATCGCGACCGGGTGGCAGAGCGGCACCAGGTCCGGGGTGCGCTTCGCCGCCTGGATGCCCGCGATCCTGGCGACCGCCAACGCGTCACCCTTGGGCACACCCTCGCCACGCAGCAACGCCACCACGGCTGGTGACACCAGCACCCGCCCCGTCGCCGAGGCCGTGCGCACCGTCACGTCCTTGCCGGACACGTCGACCATGCGGGCCGCACCCCGCTCGTCCACATGAGTCAGCCGCGGAGACCCGTCACCCACCGACGCCCCCGTCACGACAGCCGCCGCTCGAGCACCATCACCTCGATGGAGCCACCCGCCGGCACCTCGGTCACCGGCTCGGGCACCACGATCAGCGCGTTGGAGTGCGCCAGTCCGGCGACCAGGTGCGAGCCCGCCCCGCCGACCGGTCGTACGACATAGCGGCCATCGACCACGTCGAGCCAGCCACGCATGTACTGCCGCTTGCCGGCCGGGGAGGAGAACGCCTCCTCGCACAACGCGCGCACCGTCGGCCGGTGCAGCGGCTCGACGCCCAGCATCCGCCGGATCACCGGTCGCACGAAGACCTCGAACGAGACGTAGGACGACACCGGGTTGCCGGGCAACGTGATGATCGGGGTGTTGTCCGGACCGATCGTGCCGTAGCCCTGCGGCTTGCCCGGTTGCATCGCGACGGTCTCGAAGGCCACCGTGCCGAGGCGGGTCAACACTTCCTTGACCACGTCGTAGGCACCGACGCTCACCCCGCCACTGGTCAGCACCAGGTCCGCGCGGATCAGCTGGTCCTCGATCGCGTTCATCAGCGACCGGTCGTCGTCGGGCACGATGCCGACCCGGAACGCCAACGCACCGGCCTCGCGCGCCGAGCTGGTGAGGATGTAGGAGTTGGAGTCGTGGATCTGCCCCGCACCCGCGCGGCTGCCGGGCTCGACCAGCTCGCTGCCGGTGGAGATGACGACCACCCGGGGCCTCGGCCGCACGACGACCCGGTCACGACCGACCGCCGCCAGCAGACCGATCTGCCCTGGCCCGAGCCGGGTGCCGGCAGTGAGCACCGACGTGCCTGTCCTCACGTCCTCGCCCGTGCGCCGGATGTGCGCACCCGGGTCGGGGGCCTTGTCGATCACGACGGTCGCGATGCCGCCGTCGGTCCACTCCAGGGGTACGACGGCATCGGCGCCGACCGGCACCGGTGCGCCGGTCATGATGCGCACGCAGAGACCGGGCTGCACGGTGTAGGCCGCCTGCGAACCGGCGGCGACGTCACCGACGACGGGTAGCGACACCGGCGAGGCAGAGGTGGCACCGGCGAGGTCGGCGTAGCGCACGGCGTAGCCGTCGACCGAGGAGTTGTCGAACGGCGGCAGGTCGACGTCAGCGGCCACGTCCTCGGCGAGGATGCAGCCGTGGGCGTCGAGCAGCTGCAGCTGTAGCGGCGCCACCGGATGGATGCCGGCGAGGATGTCGGTCAGGTGCTGGTCGACACTCTTGAGCTCGCTCACCGGCCGAGCCCGTCCGCCACGAACGACCGCAGCCAGTCGCTGAAGTCCGGGCCGAGGTCGTCACGTTCACTGGCCAGCCGCACCACCGTCTTGAGGTAGTCCAACCGGTCGCCGGTGTCATAGCGACGCCCCTCGAACACCACGCCGTGCACGGCTCCGCGGCCGGCGCCGGCGGTGGCCATGGTGCGCAGCGCATCGGTGAGCTGGATCTCCCCGCCCCGACCGGGTGCGGTCTCGCGCAGCACGTCGAACACACCGGGGTCGAGGACGTAGCGCCCGATGATCGCCAGGTCTCTGGGCGCCTCGTCGACTGCTGGCTTCTCGATGAGGTCGGTGATGGTGACGACCCCTGGCTCCGCGTCGTGCCCCGAGGCGTCGACCGCCGCGCACCCATAGAGGTTGATCTGCTCGCGCGGGACGCGCATCAACGCCACGACGCTGCCGCCGTACCGTGCCCGCACCCCGAGCATCGTGGTGAGCAACGGGTCGCGCGGGTCGATCAGGTCGTCACCCAGCAGCACCGCGAAGGGCTCGTTGCCGACGTGCCGTGCGGCGCACAGCACCGCGTGCCCCAGACCGCGCGGGTCGCCCTGCCGGGTGTAGTGGATGTCGGCCAGCACCGCAGCCTCGCGCACCCGGCCGAGCCGTTCGCTGTCGCCCTTGGCCTCGAGGGCCGCCTCGAGCTCCCAGTTGTGGTCGAAGTGGTTCTCCAGCGAGTTCTTGTTGCGGCCGGTGACCATGAGCACGTCGGTGAGGCCCGCCGCAACGGCCTCCTCCACGACGTACTGGATGGCGGGCTTGTCGACGACCGGCAACATCTCCTTGGGCGTCGCCTTGGTGGCGGGCAGGAACCGGGTGCCGAGCCCCGCGGCCGGCACGACCGCCTTGGTCACTGCCCGAGCGTCGGTCGAGGTCGGGGACTGCGCGGAGGCCATGCAGGAGACCCTAATGGCCGACGAGCACAGGTCACTCGGGACGACGATGAGCGCGGGACGACGATGAGCGCGGTACGACGATGAGCGCGGCTCAGCTTGTGGCGACGGTGGGCTCGGCAAGTCGCCACCGGTCGCGACCGGCGCCCTTCGCGGCGTACAGCGCAAGGTCGGCGGCGCGCATCAGCAGGGCAGGGGTGTTGCCGTTGTCGGGGAAGGCCGCGCCACCGATCGACACCGTGACCATCAGGTCGGGCTCGCCCTCGGTGCGGAAGGGCTCGGAGCGGATGGCGTCGCAGATGCGCTCGGCCAGCTGCTCGGCGCCTTCGACGTCGGTCTCCGGCAGCACGACGACGAACTCCTCCCCGCCGTAGCGGGCGAAGGTGTCGACCTCTCGGATCTGTTCCTGCACCCGGTTGCCGAGCTCCCGCAGCACGGAGTCGCCGCGCGCGTGGCCGTAGCGGTCATTGACGGACTTGAAGTGATCGAGGTCCAGCATCAGCACAGCGAGGGGCCGGTCGAACCGGGTGGAACGCTCGATCTCGCGAGCCAGGCTCATCGATAGGTAGCGGAAGTTCCACAGACCGGTGAGCGGATCGGTCGTGGACAGCCGTTGCGCCTCGTTGTGCAGGTGCACGTTGTCGAGAGCGATAGCAGTCTGGCCGGCGAGCGTGCGCAACGCGCCCTCGTCGGCGGCGTCGTAGGTCTGCCCGTCTATCCGGTCATAGAGCGCGAGCACGCCGACGACCGCTCCCATGCTGCGCAACGGCACCGCGAGTACAAAGCCATGGTCGGGCTCGGAGGTGGCCGGCTCGAGCTCCGGCGACCCGGACCCGAGCGGGCCGCGGACCGACGCCCCGGTGGACACGACACGACCGAGCACACCGATGCCGGGAGCGAGCCCCGAGGGGGCGCGCAGTCCTGCCTCGTGCAGGCCATGCTCACCGATCAGCTCCAGCCGGTCGGCCGACATGTGCAGCACGACACCGGAGCGGGCCTGCAGGGTGACCATCGCGGTCTCCAGCACCACCTGCAGCAGCCCGTCGAGGTCATGGGTGCTGCTGAGGGTGTCGCCGATACGTTCCAGGGAGTTGCGCAGGTCCTCGCGGCTGCGTTCGAGGTCGGTCATGTTGCGTCGCAGCTCGACAGTCATCTGGCTCACCGCACTGCCGAGCCGCCCCGCCTCGCCCTCGGCCGCCGGCGTGATCGAGGTGTCGAGCTCACCCCGGGCGACCCGTTCGGCAGCCTCGGTGATCTCGGTGTAGGGCCGGCTCAGACCGCGGGCGACCACTGCGACCAGGGTGCCCGCAGCGATCGCCGCGATCAGCAGGATCAAGGCGAACAGACCGGTGCGCGGTACCCCGCCGGACTGGTCCCGCGCGACGACCGTGGTCCACGGGACGCCGGCCATCGGCGGGTCGACCCGCACCGTCCAGCTGCCGACCGTCATCGTGCCGGGCTCACCCCGGGTCGCCGTGGCGAGGGTTGCGGTGAGGGCGGCGTCGAGGGTGGAGTAGACGACTCGGTTGCCGTCGAGCAGCAGCACCTCCCCGCCGGCCGCCGTCAGCTCACGGACGTTGTCGAGCATCCCGGCGTCCACCCGCCGGCCGACCACCGCGACCTGGCTGTCACCCGTGGTGCCGGTGCTGGTCTGCTCGGAGAGGAAGGCATCGCCCGAGCCGCTGCCCTTGACCGAGCAGCGCGGCAGCGAGGCCGGCGGCCCGGCGCCGGGCAGAGCCGCGCCCGACGTGGCCACCGGGGCACCGTTGCGATCGAGAATGGCCGCGAAGTCGACATAGCCACCCGAGCGCAGGTTGTCGACAGCGACCTGCGGGCTGCTGACCACCGACTCCAGCAGCCCGGCCCGCGCCGCCAGCCCGAGCGCTCGGCACTGATCGACCAGGCCGCTGCGCACCGCCACCGCGGCCCGGTCCACCGAGCCGGTGCTCTGCTGCGAACGGGCGTCGGGCACCACCAGGAGCAGCACGAGGGCACCGACCAGCAGCGGCGCGAGGAACAACAGGCCCAGCACCAACCACAGACGTCCGCGCAGGCTCACGGCCCGCTCCGCACCGGCAGCGACCACAGCGTCGACCAGCCGGATGGCAGGCTGAGCGGTGTGCCGGACAACGAGCAGACCCGCACCCCCGACCCTGAGCACCCGACGAGCAAGGCGACCGTCCGGGCAGGCGTCATCGCCGCACGGCGAGGCATGTCGGCCTCGGCGCGCGCCCGAGCAGGGTCAGCGCTCACGTCGGCAGTGCTCTCCCTCCGGGAGTCGACGGCCCCGCGCACGGTGGCCGCCTATGTCTCTATCGGCACTGAACCTCCCACGGCGGAGCTCTTGAGCGTGCTCCGAACGGGTGAAGTCCAGGTGCTGGTCCCCGTGCTGCTCGACGACCTCGACTTGGACTGGGCAATCTACGAGACCGACGCGCCGATGTCTGCCTCTTCGGGTGGCCTGTGGACTCCGGATGGCCCCCGACTGGGTCGCGACGCGGTTGTCGACGCCGACCTGGTGGTGGTTCCTGCACTCGCTGTCGGGCGTGACGGCACGCGGTTGGGCCGCGGCGGCGGCTCCTACGACCGGGCGCTCGTGCGCGTGCCCGGCGGGCGTCCGATCCTTGCCCTGCTGTACGACGGTGAGCTGGTCGACCGGGTGCCGGCCGAGGCCCACGACCGGCGCGTCACCCACGCAATCACCCCGTCAGCCGTGCACCGGCTGCCGATCGGCCCGGACGTTCGGTGAGCGGCTGACTCAGCGGACCGGCAGCCCCACGGCCGCGGCGGCAAGCCCGAGCAGGGCGCACACCCCGAGCGTGCGCAGCACCGACCAGCGCACCCGGAAGAGCAGCACCGCCGCGACCGCAGCGATGGCGACTGCGACCGGCTGCCAGGACGACCATCGCGGCACCTCCAGGTGCAGCGGTCCGGTCGTCACCCGGTCGGTCCGGGCGAAGACCGTGTGCAGGGCGAAGAACAACGCGAGGTCCGCGATCACGCCGACGACGGCTGCGCTCACCCCGGCCAGCGCGGCGGCCAGGGTGCGGTTGTGCCGCAGCCGCTCGACGTACGGCGCCCCGAGCAGCACCAGGGCGGCGGCGGGCACGAACGTCACCCAGGTGGTCAGAGCAGCCCCGATGGTCGCCGCCACCCACGGATCGAGGGTGCCGGGCGAGCGGTAGGCGCCGAGGAAGGCGACGAACTGCAGCACCATCACCAGCGGACCGGGGGTGGTCTCGGCCAGGCCGAGGCCACGCACCATCTCCCCCGGACCCAGCCAGCCGTAGGTCTCGACCGCCCGCTGCGCGACGAAGGACAGCACCGCGTAGGCACCGCCGAATGTCACCAGAGCCGTGCCGGAGAAGAACAACCCCTGGGTGGCCAACGTGCTGTGCCGGCCGGCGAGCAGGACCACAAGACCGACGGGCACCCCCCAGGCGAGCACCGTTACGCCGAGGACGGCACCGGCCCGCCGCCAGGTCGGGCGCTGGTGGTGCGGGTCCTCGCGCCCGTCGTCGGGCACGAGCGGCGCAGGTCCGTCGGCCTCGGGCGTTACCTGCGATCCGAGCGGGCCTGCCGAGGTCGGCGTGCGACGGTCACGGCGACCGAGCAGCCAACCCGTGACGCCGGCCCCGAGCACCACGACGGGGAACGGCACCGCCAGCAGCGCCAGAGCAAGAAAGGCGCAGGCCGCAATCACCAGGTAGGCCGTGCGGCGCAGGGACCGACGCGCCAACCGCACGACTGCCTGCACGACGATCGCCAGCACGGCCGGGCCGACGCCGGCAAAGAGAGCGGCGACCGCGGTCGTCGTCCCGTAGGCGACGTACACCGCGGACAACGCGCCCATCGCAACGACCCCGGGCAGGACGAACAGGCCGCCGGCCAGCAGTCCGCCCCGCATCCCGTTGAGCAGCCAACCGAGGTAGACCGCGAGCTGGAAGGCTTCCGGGCCGGGCAGCAGCGTGCAGTAGCTGAGCGCGTGCGTGAAGCGGCCGCGACCGACCCAGCGTCGCTCGTCCACGAGGGTCCGCTGCATCACCGCGATCTGTCCGGCCGGCCCGCCGAAGGACTGCAGCGCGATCAACGACCACGCGCGCACGGCGGCGCGCAAGGGCACGACATCGGTCCCGGCCGGAGCGGAGCGGTCGGGCATGGCCGAATGCTCACACATCCGGGCACGAAAGGATCGGGTGGCGGCCGGACACACTGGTGGCGTGGGGATCTCCGAGGCGCTGGCGCGCCGAGCCAGGTTCGAGGACCTGGTCACGGCGACGTACGTCCCGTTGCAGAGATATCTGCGCCGCCGCACCGACCCGACCTCGGCCGACGACGTGCTCGGCGACGTCCTGCTGGTGATGTGGCGCCGGTTCGACAACGTGCCGCCAGAGGCCGCGCTGCCGTGGTGCTACGCCGTGGCGCGCGGGTGCCTGGCCAACGACGTGCGCGCCGGGAAGCGGCGCCGCCTGCTGCACGACCGGTTGCGCCAGGAACGTCCCGCGGCACCGGCGGACCCGGTGAGCACCGACGGGTTGGAGCACGCCATGGCGCAGCTGCCCGACACGCACCGCGAGGTGCTGCGCCTCTGGGCGTGGGAGCAGCTGGCGCCCCGCGAGATCGCGGTGGTTCTCGACATCACCGCCAACGCGGCCAGCATCCGGCTGCACCGCGCGACCGGGCGACTGCGCGAGCTTGTCGCCGCCGGAAAGGATCAGCCACCGGCTGGACACCTCTCCCCACGACAGGGAACGGAGGCACCCCGATGACCGACGACGACGATCTGCGCGCGCGACTTGCCGCGCTCGACCCCGTGCGACGCGACCCGGGGCTGCGCTCCCTGCCGGAGCCCACCCCCGCCGAGATCCAGGAGCACGTCATGCACGCCATGGACCACAACACCATCGACGAGACCACCACCGACCTGCCCGCCGATCGCCCTGCACCGCACCGGGGACTCCGCTCGCCGTTCGCGGTCGCCGCCGGCGTCATCGCGGTGGCCGTGCTCGCGGGCGGCGGCTACGTTGCTGCTGGCCTTGGCAAGGGCAACGGCACCGTGTCCGCTGTCTCCTCGCCCCGCTCGACTCCGGCGACCACCCTGGCACTGAAGGCCGGCGGCGGAGGTGTTGGCGCGATGTGCATGCGCTTCGACCCAGCCCTGCTCAAGGCAATGCCAGTCGCGTTCCTCGGCACCGTGGTGTCGTCGGCCGGCGAGGTCGTGACCCTGCACGTCGACACGTGGTACGTCGGTGGGACGCAGGACCAGGTGACCGTCACGTCTCCCGGTGGCCCCAGCGGTGGCGCCCTCGACGGCGTCGACTTCAGCGGCGGCGGCAGCTTCCTGGTGACGGCGACCGACGGGACCGTCAACGGCTGTGGGTACAGCGGGCCTGCGTCACCAGAGCTGGAGAAGGTCTACACCGACGCCTTCGCGCGTTGAGCCGCTCGGGTGGCCGCCAGCCCGGTTTGCCCGGTTACCCCGGTGACTCGTTGGCCGACTCAGTGGTAGGCGTGCATGACCGCATGCCCGCGGCCCCGAGCGATCAGCCAGCGGTTTACCGGCACGGTCACCACGAAGGCCACGACGAGGGACAGCATCAGTGAGCCCCAGAACAGACCGTCGCGGAGCCCGGCTGCCATAGCAGCCGGGACCGTGACGATCACGGCGTTGTCCATGAGCTCCATGGTGGAGATCGACACAGTGTCTGCGGCGAGAGCGACGCCGATCGCGGTGCGGAACGGGACCCCCGACCGCACCACCGGCGCGATGGTCAGCCCATAGCCGAAGGCGAACGCCAGCACGATGGACAGCACGATGCTGGAGGTGTTGCCCCATCCCCACCAGGTCGCCAGCACCATGCCCAGCACCTCACCGATGGCGCACCCGGTGAGGCAGTGCAACGTGGCCCGCAAGGCCATCCCGGTCAGCCCCTCCGACGGTCGGTGACCACCGACGTGGGTGTCCTCATGAGCAGCAAAACTGTGGTCCATGAGTCCCTCTCCTCCCTGACAGGATTCGTCACCCTAATATACCCCAGGAGGGTACTCAACAGGCAGGGGGGGTCGAGTCGTGCCTTTCACACGCTCGACATGGCCGCCTCAAGCCAGCGACATGAAGACCTTCTCAAGTTTCGCGCGGTCCAGAGATCCGTCTTCGCCAGCCCGGATGCACTGCTCGAGTCCGGCGGAGATCAGAGCAAAGCCCGCTTTGTCGAGCGCACGCGAGACAGCAGCGAGCTGGGTCACGACGTCCGCGCAGTCGCGTTCGTCCTCGAGCATGCGCAGCACACCGGCAAGCTGGCCCTGCGCTCGCTTGAGCCGGTTGGCGACCGGCGCCACGTTGTCGGGATCGAGCTGCACGGGAGACTCCTTCCTCAAGCGGTCAGATACGCCCAAGGGTATCCGTCCAAGTTCCCTCCCACACCGGAGGTGTCAGGCGTCCTCATCTCTGCCCTCCGGGTGCCAATATACGGGTGGGGGTATAGTTACGTGACATGGAGTCCATCGGGGAGCTGACCGTGCACGTCGTCAGGACCGCGTCGCTCGGCGACCGCAGCTATCTGCTCACCGACGGTTCGGCCGGCGCCGACGCACTGGTCGTCGACCCGCAGCGCGACATCGATCGCATGCTGACGTTGGCCACTGATCTCGGTGTGCGCATCGCCGTCGTCGCAGAGACCCATGTGCACAACGACTATGTATCCGGCGGTCCTGAGCTCGCGTCGACCACAGGTGCCTCCTACCTGCTCCCCGTCGGGTCCGACGCAGAGCTGTCGCACACGGTCGTCGCCGAGGGTGACGTGGTTCCGGTGGGCAACCTGCGGGTCACCGTGCTGCACACGCCCGGCCACACCCACCACCACATCGCATTCGCCGTGTCGGTGGGTGACGGACCGATCGAAGCCGTGCTGACCGGCGGTTCGATGCTGTTCGGCTCGGCGGGCCGCACCGACCTGGTCGCGGCCGAGGACACCGAGACGCTGACGCATGCGCAGTACCACTCGGTTCGCCGCCTGGCACAGGATCTGCCGGACGATGCGCAGGTGCTGCCCACCCACGGCTTCGGCAGCTTCTGTTCCGCCACGCCGACCTCCGGGGACGCCTCGACGATCGGCGAGCAGCGCACCGCCAACCCGGCCCTCACCCAGGACGAGGCGACGTACGTCGAGGGGCTGATCTCCGGGCTCGACGCCTACCCCGCCTACTACGTGCACATGGCACCTACCAACCGTCGCGGCGCCCCGCCCGTCGACCTCACACCCCCCGCACCCGTCACGCCTCAACACCTGCGAGAGAACATCACCGCCGGCGAGTGGGTCGTCGACCTGCGTAGCCGCACCGCTTTCGCCGCCGGCCACCTGGCGGGCAGCCGCAGTCACGAGCTCGGCACCAGCTTCGTCACCTACCTCGGCTGGTTGCTGCCGTGGGGTGCGCCCCTGACTCTGATCGGCGAGACCGCGGAGCAGGTCACCGACGCACGCCGCGAGCTCGCCCGCATCGGGGTCGATCGCCTTGGCGGCGCCGCCGTGGGCCCCATCGAGGCCCTGGCCGACGGCAGAGCCCTGCGCTCCTACGCCGTGTCCGACTTCGCCGGGCTCGCTGCGCGGCTCGCGGACCGGTCCGCCGATGTCGTGCACGTCCTCGATGCCCGCAGCCACAGCGAACGACGCGAGGGGTACGTCCCCGGGTCCCAGCACATCCCCGTTCATGAGCTGGCCGCTCGACTGGACGAGGTGCCCTGCGGCGAGGTCTGGGTCTACTGCGGCTCCGGCTACCGGGCCACGATCGCCTCGTCCATGCTGGACACCACCGGTCGCATCATCGTGCACGTTGACGAGGACTATCCCGCCACGGCGCCGGCCGGCCGTCTGGTCCGCCACGACCTCGCGTGATGCCCCGCGGTCCGATCGCCTGTTCTCTGACGGCGGTGACCTGATGGTTGACGCCTGATGGCGGTGGTCGCAGCACTGGGCTTGCTCATCGGTCTGCTGCTCGGGCTGCTCGGCGCCGGCGGCAGCATCCTCGCGGTCCCCGCGCTGGTCTACGGCGCCGGTGAGCCCCTGCGGGTCGCGGTGCCCACCTCCCTGGTGGTGGTAGGCATGTCAGCGGCGGCAGCGGTCGTGCCGCGGATCCGCGCCGGGCAGGTGCAGTGGCGGATTGCCGTCGTCGTCGGCGCGGCCGGCGTGCCGTCGACCTTCGTCGGTGCTGCGGTCAATCGGTCGATGGACCCTCGGGTGCTGTTGCTGGGCTTTGCGGGGGTCATGGTGGCTGCCGCAGTGCGAATGCTGCGGGAGGCGCCCGAGATCGGTGGTGACTGCGCGCTGCCTGGCGGCGGGGTCGACTGGCGCGGCTGCCTTCCCAAGGCTCTCGGCACCGGCATCGCCGTCGGCTTCCTCACCGGCCTGTTCGGCGTGGGTGGCGGCTTCTTGATCGTGCCCGCACTCGTGCTGATGCTGGGCCTGCCGATGGCCGTCGCCGTCGGCACGTCACTGGTGGTCGTCGCGGTCAACGCGGCTGCCGGCGTCGCCGCGCACGCCGGCAGCTCGACCATCGACCTGCACCTCACTGCTGGCTTTGCCGGTGCCGCCGTAGCCGGCTCGCTGGTAGCCGCTCGGCTGGCGACCCGGCTGCCGGCCGACCGGCTTCGGCGCTGGTTCGCCTGGCTGGTGCTGGCGGTCGCGGCCTTCGTCGCCGTACAAGCCGCACTGAACCACACCGCCGGCGGGTGACAACGCTGGCTGGACGAGCGCGACCACAGTGAGCGGCCCTCAGCTTTTCCACGGCCGTCGCTCGCGACTGGGCTAGGCGCCGAGTGCGCCGATCGGGACGACGCAGACCCCGTCGGCTCGCTCGTAGCCGTAGCCGCTGGGGTGAGGCGGCCAGGGCGGCGACTGCCAGGGACGGGTCGACGAAGTGCCGTTTCGGATGTTGGCGCAGGGTCGCCTTGCTGCGCAGGTGCACCCACCAGGCGGGCTGGTCCTCGATGACCATGAGTCGCGACAGGACGTCGAGGTACTCGTAGCCGGTGGATCGGGCCAGCGGCTCGTCGGGACTGCCGGCGTCGCGGCACAGCAGCGCGATCCTCCGACAGCTTCGCGCGCCGTCACGCAGGTTGCCGATGGGCGGGGACATGACGCATCATTGGCACTCTGACAGGGCGAGTGCCAACAGCCGGCCCTCCCGCAGCATCCTCAGGAGGACGTCCGTGCCGACGTACCAGTACGCCTGCACCGAGTGCGGCCACGACCTGGAGGCCGTCCAGGCGTTCACCGACGACTCACTGACCGAGTGCCCCCGGTGCCATGGTCGGCTGCGCAAGGTCTTCGGCGCCGTGGGCATCGTCTTCAAGGGCTCGGGCTTCTACCGCACCGACAGCCGCGACACCAAGGCCGCCTCCGACTCCAACGGCAAGACCGACAAAGCCGACGCGGCCGTGGGTGCCGCCAAGACCGACAGCAACGGCACCAGCAGCAGTGACGGCGCCGCCTCGAGCAGCAAGCCGAGCAAGACTGACGGCACAGCAGCGGGGAGCCCGGCGAAGGCGGCACCGACCCCCGCGGCCAAGACCAGCGCCGCTAGCTCCGGTTCCTCGGCGGGCAGCGCCGCCTGACCTCATCGGCCCGGTGACTCAGAGCGTCGACTCGGCGACTCAGGACGCCTGCATCGGCCTGTGGACGACTCTCAGCCGAGCCGCCGCGCTGGCTAGGGTCGAACCATGATCCGACCACCTCCCGCGTCCGATGTGAGCAACGGTCCCAGCAGCACGCCGTACGCCGGTGGGCCGCGAGCCGACATCGGGGTGATCGGCGGCTCAGGTCTCTACTCGTTGGTGGCGGGTGAGGAGATCGACGTGCCCACGCCGTTCGGTCCCCCGAGCGACCCCGTCACGGTTGCCGAGGTCGCCGGGCGACGGGTGGCCTTCCTGCCCCGGCACGGGCGCGACCACCGGTTCCCGCCGCACCGGGTCAACTACCGCGCCAACATCTGGGCCCTTCGCGCTCTCGGCGTCCGGCAGGTGCTGGCGCCGTGCGCGGTCGGCTCCCTGAAGGCCGACCAGGGACCCGGCACGATCGTCGTACCGGACCAGGTGGTCGACCGCACCTGGGGGCGGCCGCACACCTACGTCGACGAGATCGGTGCGGTCGCGCACGTCGCCTTCGCCGACCCGTACTGTCCGCACGGGCGACCAGTCGCGGTGGCCGCAGCGAATGCCCGCGGCCTGCCGGTCGCCGACGGCGGCACGCTGGTCGTCGTCAACGGACCGCGGTTCTCCACCCGCGCCGAGTCACTGTGGCACGCCGCCCAGGGCTGGTCTGTGGTCGGCATGACCGGCCTGCCCGAAGGCGCACTGGCCCGCGAGCTCGGCCTCTGCTACACCGCCATCGCGCTGGTCACCGACCTCGACGCCGGCCTCGAACACGGCGACGGCGTCACGCACAACGAGGTTCTCCGCGTCTTCGCCGCCAACATCGCCGGTGTCCGCGACGTCGTGCTCGACGCCGTCGCTGCGTTGCCCGCCCCCGAGGTCGACTGCACCTGCCGGCACGCGACCGACGGTCAACGGCTGCCGATCCCACTGCCCTGATGACGGTCGACCAGTGATGGCGGTCGGCCCATGAGCTGGCTCGACCAGCCGCCGCCGAGCCGGCTCGAGCGCTGGTGGTCTGAGCTGAAGCGCGCCATGGTCTGGCGGCGGCGCCTGCTCGTTGCCGGCTTCCTGGCCGGGTCCATGGCCTTCGCCCTGCAGGCTCTCACGCCGTCAGCGCCAGCGGGTCAGCCGGTGCTGGTCGCCGTCCGTGACCTCGCCGCCGGCAGCAGCGTCGACGGCAGCGACGTCGTCGTCGTACGCCGCCTTCCGAGCCAGGTCCCCGCCGGCGTCATCAGCAGCCTCGCGGGACTCGGTGGCCGGTCGCTGGTCTCTTCCGTGCGCCAGGGCGAGGTGCTGACCGATGTCCGGCTGGCCGGACCCAGCGCTCTGCGCGGCCTGCCGGCCGAGCTGGTTGCGGTGCCGGTGCGCATCGCGGACCCCGAGGCCGCGGCCCTCGTGCGGCCGGGTGACCACATCGACCTCCTCGCCGCCGGAGCGGTGACCAGCGCACGGGTCGTCGCCTCCGCCGTGCGCGTGCTGGCCGTTCCGGGGGCTGGCGGCAACCCTGCTGGTGTCACCGGCGCGCTTGGCGGCAGCCTGACAGCCAACTCGAGCGGGGCGCTGCTGCTGGTGGCCGCGACGCCGGAGACGGCGGCGCTCCTGGCCGCGGCCGCCGTGACGGACCGGATATCACTGGTCCTGCGGCACTACTGACAGCCATGTCCAGCCGTGCCACAGTGGGCTGACCGGCTCCATCAGCTCAACTCAGGAGACTACTGTGATCAAGGGTTTCAAGGACTTCCTGCTGCGGGGAAACGTCGTTGACCTCGCTGTCGCCGTCGTCATCGGCGTGGCGTTCGGTGGCGTCGTCGCCGCCTTCCTCAAGGGCATCATCACCCCGCTGGTGGCCGCCATCTTCGGCAAGCCCGACCTGACCGGGGTCGGCGCGTTCACGATCAACAACGCCAACTTCAGCATCGGCCTCGTGCTCGACGCGCTGCTGAACTTCGTCATCATCGCGGCCGTCATCTACTTCTTCGTCGTCGTGCCCGTCAACGCCCTGATGGCGCGTCGCAAGGCCGGCATCGAGGGCGAGGTCGAGTCCCCCAGCGAGGACATCGTCCTGCTGGGAGAGATCCGCGACCTGCTCAGCCAGCGCTCCAGCCTCTGACCGGAAGACCCGTGCGGCGGCGACTGCACGCCACCTGATCCACCTGTCGGGGACAGATACCTGACCAGCGAAAAGCCCCTGCACTCACCAGTGCGGGGGCTTATCGCGGATCAGGCGTTCGTCGTCGTCGGCGTCACTCGCGCGGCCGTCTCCGTCCTCGCCCCAGCCCCGGTCGGTGTCGTCGGTGGTCTGGTCGGGCAGCACCGGCTCGTCGTCGGCGGCGTCCCGTCCCGGTCCTTCGGTCACCCGGTCAGACTAGCCACCGGGCGCCGACTAACATCTCCGGACGACCACGGGCGGCGAGGGGGTGCGACGTGAGTGATCCGGTGCGGGCTGCGGCCCGCCGCGCGCTGTCGCTGTTCGGGCTGGACACGGCGGGGGCCGTCCGGCATCAGCAGGCGCGCGCCGACGAGCGATACACGACGCTGCGCACCAGGTTCGACAAGGTGAGCGCCGCGCGCGACGAGCTCGCGCGCCGGGTCCGCGTCCTGACTGCCGAGCTCGACGACGTACGGGCCGCGGGTGATCTCGCGGCCGGTCGGGACCGGTCGGACCTCGACTACGTCTTCGTCATCACCTACGGCCGGTCCGGCTCGACCCTCTTGCAGGGCATCCTGTCCTCGGACCCCGGCATCACGATCCGTGGTGAGAACGGCGGCATGCTGCCCCGGTTGTTCGAGCTGCACGACGCGACCGCGGCCCACCGCGAGCGCATGCTGCGCCCCGGTCCCCTCCCGCCGCACCATCCGTGGTGGGGCATCGACGGCTACCGGGACGAGACCGCGTTCCGCGCGATCCGGACGCTGATGCTCGAGACGGTGCTGCGGCCCGAGCCGACGACCGAGGTGGTCGGCTTCAAGGACATCGTCTGGCTGCCGGAACGCCTGCCCGAGCTGCTCGACTTCACCCGTCGGGTCTTTCCCGGCGCGCGGTTCGTGCTCAACACTCGCAACCTCGAGCAGGTCGCCCGCAGCCGGTGGTGGCAGCACCGGGAGGACCCGATGGGTGAGCTGCGCACCCTCGAGGAGCGATACGTCGCCGCAGTCGACGGTGTGGGTGACGTGGCCTACCGCGTGCACTACGACGACTACGTCGCGGACCCCACGGTGCTGCGCGGGCTCTTCAGCTGGCTCGGTCGCGACTTCGACGAGGATCGGGTGCGGGCGGTCATGGCGGTCGAGCACTCCTACTGACCGCCATGATGGAGCCGTGAGCCCTCCGCCGCCCGGTCGCGCCCGTGTGCTCGTGGTTGAGGACGATCATGCCCTGCGCGACGTGCTGGCCCGAGGTCTGCGCCAGCACGGCTACGACGTCGTGACCGCCTCCGACGGCACCTCGGCGCTGCGAACCGCGGCCGCCGGCGGCGTCGACGCGACCGTCCTCGATGTCGGTCTGCCGGATGCCGACGGTCGCGACGTCTGCCAGGCGATGCGAGCCGCGGGTCTCACCACGCCCGTCCTCTTCCTGACCGCGCGAGATGCAGTCGGCGACCGGTTGTCCGGCTTTGCTGCGGGTGGCGACGACTACCTGGGCAAGCCGTTCCACCTCGCCGAGCTCCTGGCGCGGCTGGAAGTCGCATTGCGTCGCTCACCGGGGTCCGGTCGCGCCGAGGTCGGCGACGTCGCCGTCGACCCGGCCGGACACGATCTGCAAGGCCCGGCCGGCACCACCCCGTTGAGCCCCACAGAGTTCCGGCTGCTGACCCGTCTGCTCGCATCTCCCGTGGCGGTCGTGCGCCGTTCCGAGCTGGTCGGCGCGGCGTGGGCGCACGGGTCGTTTGTCGCCGACAACACCCTCGACCAGTACGTCGCCAAGCTGCGGCGCAAGCTCACCGACGTCGGCTCGACACTGAGCATCGTGACAGTGCGAGGGGTCGGCTACCGGCTCGCCGAGGGCGAGCAGTGACCACGATCCGTCGGGGACGCCGGCTGCAGACGCGCAGCACCCTGCGGCACCGGCTGGCGCTCGTCGCCGTGATCACGACCGCGGCGTGGGCGGTGGCACTGACCGTCGCCTTCAACGTGCTGCTCACCTCGCAGCTGCGGGGCCAGACCGACGACCTGCTACGCACCCGCGCCGCAGCCGTGCAGTCGACGCTGGTCATCGGACCGGGCACGACGATCACTGTCCGCGACCCAGCCAACGATGCCGCCCTCGACGCCGGCGTCTGGGTGTTCCAAGGCAGCCGGGCACTCGACCGACCCAACAGTCCCGCCCGAGTGCAGCGGGCGGCGGACGCCCTCACCTCGCGGGGGCGGCTTTTCGCCGACCTCGGCGGCTCCGCACCCGCGCGGTTGTACGCCGAGCCCGTGACTGCCGACGGGCGACAGGTGGGCACGGTGGTGACAGCAACCAGCATCGAGGCCTACCGGCGTACGTCCCGGACTGCTCTACTCGCCTCGGCGCTGCTGGCGATCCTGCTCGTCGTGGGCGCCTACCTCGTGACGCGGCGAGTCGTGCACGGGGCGCTCGCACCGGTCGCAGAGATGGCAGCGCAGGCCACCGACTGGAGCGCGTCGGACACGGCGCGGCGCTTCGGCGAGGACGGCCGCCCGATCGAGCTGCACGAGCTCGCGGCTGGCCTCGACGCACTGCTGGACCGCATCAGCTCGTCCCTGCGGCACGAGCAGCAGCTGGCAGCGGAGCTTTCGCACGAGCTGCGCACCCCGCTCGCGGTCATCGCTGCCGAGACCGACCTGCTGCGTGAGGGTGTCGCCGCGGACGACGAGCGGAGCACGGCTTACGACGTGATCGCCACGCACGTGGACCGGATGGCCACGCTGATCGACGACCTGATGGCACAGGCCGCCGCCGTGGTCGGCCAAGCGCCGGGGCGTTGCGAGGTGGCGCCGGCGATGGCCCGGGCACTGACAGCAGCCGGGGCCGACAGTCTGCCGGCCGAGGTGTCGGTGCCCGCCGGGCTAGAGGTCGGCGTGAGTGCCGAGGTCCTGGGCCGGGTGCTCGCGCCGTTGCTGGGCAACGCGGTGCGCTACGCCGACACCGTCGTGTCGGTGCGCGCGGCGCGGACCGCCGGAACCGTGCAGCTGACCGTCGCCGATGACGGCCCGGGGGTGCCGGAGTCGTTCCGCGACGCCGTCTTCGAGCCGGGTGGGCGCGCCGACCCGGCCGACGGTCACTCCGGTGCCGGGCTGGGGCTGGCGCTGGCGCGACGGCTCGCACGTGCCTCTGGCGGCGACATCGAGCTTGCCGACAGCAAGCACGGGGCACGTTTCATTGTGACGCTGCCGCCGGCCTGACCGCAGTTCCACGCGCGGGCTGCTTCGCCGCGGCTGGGGTCGCCCACGACCCGACCACGCCGGTCCCGGCCGCGACGCCGCGCCAAGAGCACGCGCAGAGGGGCCCGCCGACCGGATGGTCGACGGGCCCCTCTGGTCGCTCTGCCTGCCTTAGCCGATCGACACCAGCGTGGTCTCGGTCGCCCCGCTGTAGGACACGACGCCGAGGTAGCGCTTCAGGGCGTCGAGGCCGGTCCACGTCGCGGTCAACGTGGTGGGTGTGCCCCCGACGACGGGCGTCGGGTTCGGGGTGATCGTCAGGTTCGCGGCATCCGTCCCGGGCACTTCGAAGTCGTACAGGCTGTACGGCTCGCCTCCGGCCGGCGTGGTGAACCCGTTGACGTAGACGTCGTAGGTGCCCGCTGCGGGCGCCATGATCGTCACCTCTTCGTCGCCGGAGCCGGTCGCCGAGACTCCGACGAGGGCACCGCCCTGGTAGACGAAGAGGTCCAGGTCTGCTGCGGCGTCAAGGGCGTCGAGTGTGAACCTCGCGACCGCTGTGCCCGCCGGCACGCTCACCGACTGGAGCGTGACCCCGGGACCAGCCGCCGGGTTGGCGGCGTCGAACGGCCCGGTGTCCACGGTGGCACTGGTGACGTTCGCCGGCGTCAGACCCGACACCGTGGTGGTCAGGGTCCCCGACGCTCCCGGGGTGACCGTGATGGGCGTGCTGCCATCGGCGATCGCGGCGGCATGCACCTCAGCGGGCGCCTGGATGGCCACCGAGTTGACCGTGATCGGGATCCGCACGGCGTGGCGCCAGTTGGTCCAGGTGAGCGAGCCCTTGGACCAGTCACCGATCGGTGCCGTCGTCCGGGTCATCGTCACAGTGAACGACTTGGACTCGCCGGGCTTGATGGCCAGCGCAGACGGGCTGACCGTCACGGTGTAGCCCGGCAACGTCGCCGATGACCGGTAATAAGCCGGGAACCTGCTGACGTTGCGCACCGTTCGGGTGACGGTACGGGCACCGGCGAGCGATCCCGCGGCGATCGACGCCTGGTTGAGGTCGGTGCCGGAGATGCCGGTCAGGGTGTCGAACGGCGGGCCGAACAGCGCGCCCTGACCGACCATGTACTGACGCCATTCGGTGGCCGTCGCCGGGTAGACGAGACCGGGGTCGGCCGCCTTGGTCGGGACCACGAAACCAGCGCCCTGGGCGAACGGGTCACCCGCCGTGGAGACGGTGTCACGAGCCGACGTCATCATCGCGGACTTGATGTCCGCAGGTGACCAGTCCGGGTGCTTGGCGATGAGCAGCGCGCCGATGCCGGCGATGTGCGGCGACGACATCGACGTGCCCGAGTAGAAGTCCCAGGAGCGACCGTGGTTGAACGGCGGAGCCACCGCGGCGACGACGTCGTTACCCGGCGCGGCGATGTCCGGCTTGAGGATGTCGCCACCGGTCGTGGTGGACGGGCCACGCGAGGAGAACGTGGTGATCTCGGGTACCTGCGGTGCGGCCGCGAGCTCAGCGGCGGTCAGCGGCACGATCGACGCGGTCGCTGCTGTGCCGGCCGAGGCAATGTAGGCCTTCACCACTGCGCCGTCAGTGTCACTCAGGTGCACCGCGGGGACGGGGTGGTAGTCACCGTTGAGCGAGTTGGGGCTCGTGTTGGTGAGCACCATGCCGACACCGCCTGCTCGCGACACCTCGAAACCCTTGTCGATGCGAGCGATGACGCCACGGTCGCACTGGACCACCTTGCCGGCCACCTTGGCCGGGTCGAGCGAGCCGGGTGCGCACAGACGCGCGTCGTTGTCCGTCGCCGCCGCGTCCTTGACACTGGTCGAGGTAACCAGCGCAGCCGGGGTGGTGAGCGGTCCGGTCGTCGACGCACCGACGTAGCGCGTGCCGTCACCGAGCTGCACTGCCTGGAAAGCCCGACGGAACGTTGCCGCCGCGACCGTGGTCAGCCAGGGGCTCGGGTGATCGAGGGTGCTCGCCCCCGGGCCGCTGTTGCCGGCGGATGCCGCGACGAAGATGCCGGCGTTGGCGGCCCGACGGAACGCCTGCTCGACCGGGTCGAAGATCGAGGACTCGCTGCTGCCGCCGATGGAGTAGTTGAGGACGTCGACGCCGTCGGCGACCGCCTGGTCGATGGCCGCCACGGAGTCGGAGTTGAAGCAGCCGGTCGCGACACCGGGGGCGCCGGTCCAGCAGACCTTGTAGGTGGCGATCTTGGCACCGGGCGCCATGCCCGAGGCGCGACCGAGGAACTTGCCGTCGATCACGACCTTGCTGCCGGAGTTGCCGGCGGCGGTGGAGGCGGTGTGGCTGCCGTGGCCCTCGCCGTCACGGGGGGACAGATACTCCTCGGGCGCGATGTTGGTCGCGCCGAAGCCGTCGACGAAGAATCGTGCGCCGATCAGCTTGTCGTTGCACGTGGTCGCGGGGAACTCGGGACCCGACTCGCAGACCCCTGCCCAGCTGGCCGGGACCGGAATACGCGTGTTGCCCTTGAAGGCATCGCTCTCGGGCCAGATACCGGTGTCGATGACGCCGACGACCGTGCCGGCACCCGCGCGACGCGGGCCACCGAGCTGCGACCACAGGCCGCGCTCACCGGTCAGCCCCAGGAACTGGGGCGAGTAGGTGGTGTCCGGGTGCGCGAGCGCGTCCTTGGCGAGGCTCACGACGCCGGGGACCTTGGCCAGCTTCTCGGCCTGCTTAGCCGTGAGGTTGGCGGCCACACCGTTGGTGGCGATCGTGTAGTCGTAGACCTTCTTGTCCAGAGCGCCGACGGACGCGAGGGCGTCGTCGTGCGTGCTCCTCAGGTGCGAGGTCCAGTCCTGCGCCACGCGGGCCTGGGCATCGAGCTTCGCGCCCAAGGCGGGCTTGGTGGCGCGGTATCCGCGCTGGTAGCCGTCGTACGTCGCGACCGGGTCGTCAGCGAAGGTCGCGATGTAGCGACCCGCGGTGTACGTCGTGGTGCCGGGAGCCGTGCGGTCGGCACGGGGTGTTGCCGTTGAAGCTGAAGCGGCACCGGCTGAACCGACGACGGCCGACAGCATGAGGCTGACGACCGCGGGGACCACCAATGACCGAGCTCGGGGTGTGCGCACCCGGTTTCCTTTCTCGGAAGGGCCGCCGACGATGTGACGCCAGACGGTTCGCACACCCTCACCTGTGTCACGCGGGCCGTCAAGACCTTGCGGCAAAGCGAGGGAATGTCGTGACCTTTGGCGGCCTGGCCCGCTCCTGGCACACATCCCTCCCGCGGTCCGCCCGCCGGACCGATTCAGCGCATGCGGGCAGCGACCGTCCGTGACCCGGGGTGACACCCCTTCCCTTGCGCCCGCCGCGGGCGTACCGTCCCGCACCGAGCACAGGCGTGCGCCGGTGCCGTCGACATGATGAGGTCAACGTGCGAGCAGGCAGAGTGTTCGTCACTGCGATCGTGGCGGTGCTGGCGGCAACGGGGAGCCTCGCGGGTTCGGCGCTCGCATCCACGCCGCGCGCGGATGCGCGGCTGAGCAACGACAACAGCTCCTACCTGAGCAACTACACCGCCGTGACGGGCCGGCCGTACACCGACTCGGTGCTCGCCGAGTGCTCCCGGTCACGGGGGCGGCAGAACGAACCGTCGGTGGCCATCAACCCCCGCAACACCTCGGTGCTCATCGGCAGCTCCAACGACTACTGCGGCGTCTACAACGCCGGCAACGACGCCAACGGTGCACCGATCCCGGCCGGACCGATCTGGCTGGGCTACTACCGGAGCCAGAACGGCGGCACCTCCTTCCAGAGCTCGCTCGTTCCTGGCTACCCCGGGGACTCCTCGCCCTACGCCTCGCGCGCCCACATCCGGACAGCGTCTGCGGGCGACCCGGTCTGGGCCTGGGACACCGCCGGGCGCGTCTTCGGCGGCTCGGAGTCCTCCGACGACCCGGCGGGGAGCAAGAAGGGCTTCGGTGACGTATGGGTCGCCACCTACGTCAACCCGGCCGGCAGCGGTGGCGCGAGCAGCAATGACGGCAAGGAGTTCGCCCGGTCCGAGATCGTGGCCACCGGCTCGTCGGCACCCTTCGGCAACGGCGTCTTCAACGACAAGACGGCGATCGAGGTCGATCGCACCGGCGTCTGCGGGTCCAAGGCCGACGGTGGCTACGTCTACTTCGCCTGGTCGAGGTTCACCAACGGCGGCTCCAACATCTACCTGGCGCGCTCCACCGACCACGGCGCCAGCTGGTCCCCGCCCAAGCTGCTCACCACCACCGCCAACGACGTCCAGGGGGCCGAGGTCACCGTCACGGGCAACGGTCACGTCTACGTGACGTGGGTGGCGACGATCGGCAACAAGGCCAATCAGCAGGACGCCGTGCAGTACGCGAAGTCCACCGACTGCGGCGGGTCGTTCGCCAAGGAGCGCACCGCGTTCACCTTCCAGGGATATGCCCACCAGGACACCTACGTCGCCGGCGGCGGCGCCCGCGACTGCGGTGACGGTGCGAATGCATGTGTGTCGGGCTACACGTTCTTCCGGGCCGACACCCTGCCGCGTTCGGCCACCGACCAGAGCGACACCACCTCGGAGAACATCTACATCGTCTACGACGGTGCCTACGGTCCGCCCGTACCGACCGGCACGACCTACGGCGTCCTGACCCCGGGGGTCGGGTCGTTGACGGCGCTGAACTACGTGGTCCTCAACGGCGTCACCGGTCAGTCGAGCGCCCCCGTCGTCGCCGGTCGCCCCTCGGGCCTCGCAGACAAGGGACACCAGGTCTTGCCCGACATCGCCGTCGACCGCGGCACCGCCCACCTGATCTGGTTCGACAGCCGCAACGACTCGTCCTGCGCCACGGCTACAACCTGCGCGGCGCAACCGATCGGCAACCGTGCCGACCGGAGTGTGGTGCAGGACTCGCTCCAGACCTACGGTGAGGCATTCCTGACCGCCACCGGGCCGGCGGGGTCAGGGACCCTGGTCAGTGACGTCGCCTACAACCCCAACGCCGAGCAGTACGGCGGTCGCACTGTTCCGTTCGCGGGCGACTACCTCTGGGTCGACTCGGTCGCCGGCACGACGTACGGGGTCTGGACCGACTGGCGCAACACGGTGATCGGGACCGACCAGCGGGAGACCGCCGCCGATGGCGGCGCCGAGCCCGGCGAGGGGGCCGACGTGCTCCAGTGCCGTACGCCGCTCGTCAGCGGGGGCTTCACCGGAGACACCTGCCCGCGGGCAGGTGGACTGGACTCCGACATCTATGGCGACCTCACGCCTTAGGGCGCCGTCCGCCCGCCTCCGCTACCCTCCTCGAGCCCGCAGCGCCGCGGCGGGCCCTCGTAGCTCAGGGGATAGAGCATCGGTTTCCTAAACCGTGTGTCGCAGGTTCGAATCCTGCCGGGGGCACAAGCGTAAATGGCTCGTTTTCTCTTGTGAGACAAGGGTTTCCAGCCTGGAAGCTCTCGCCCGCTGGAGTCCGCTTCTGACCCTCTGAACCCCTGTTTGGCCGCTCACTGTGGCACGTATGTGGCACGACACGGCGTGTCGCGGCTCAGCGAGGGCCTCCCTCGTGGAAGGCCCGCCGCAGACTGCTCGGCCGTAGCAGTGGGCGCTCAGGACTGGCCAGTCCCATCGCGTCGGACGTGCTGGGGCGGGATCGGCGTGCCCTGGCGCTACGGGGTCGTGAACGATCCGGCGGGTGCGACGCGTCCGGCGGCGACGAACTCGTCGAGGTCGACCGAGTCGATGCGCACGTGCTTGCCGAGTTTGGCGAAGGCGATGCGCCGCTCGGCTACGAGGCGACGGATGAACCGCGGTGAGGTGCCCAGACGCTCTGCGGCCTGGTCGACGGTGAGTAATGACATCGGTAGGTCCTCCTGTCCCGACGGACTGTGGGTGCACGCAGGTGCCTGCGCGTGGCCGTCAGGATGAACCGAAATCGATGCCGTCGCTCGGCATCGCGGGGGCCGGTGAACCTCGGGGCCGGTCAGACCCGTG
>JANLYQ010000105.1:0-1805 GCA_031365725.1 Sporichthyaceae bacterium
CCACCCGCGGCACGACGGGACCGATGCGCAGGCGATGCTGGTGCACGAGTACCTGCCGCTGCTGGCCGCGCGCGGGCTCGACGTGCGGCGGTTCGGGGTGCTCGGTTGGTCGATGGGTGGCTACGGCGCCTTCCTGTTGGCTGAGACACTTGGCCGGGCGCGGGTCGCTTTCGTCGCGGCGGCCAGCCCGGCGCTGTGGCAGCGCGCAGGTGACAGCGCGCCGGGCGCCATCGACGACGACGCCGACTTCCGCCGGCACGATGTCTTCGCCCGCCGGTCGAGGCTGGCCGGGATCCCGGTGCGGGTCGCGATCGGATCGTCGGACCCGTTCCTCGCCGCGACCCGGACGTTCGTGCGCGAGGTGCCGGACCTGCGGCGGGCCGTCGTGCGCGCTGGAGGTCACGACGCCGGGTTCTGGCGGAGCACCATCGCGGCCCAGCTGGCCTTCGTCGCCGGCGAGCTCTGACCCCCGCCGCCGTCCCGGCACCCGCTCAAGCTGACCTGGCTGACCTGGCTGACCTTGTGTCCCCGCTGTGCCAGCAGCCCCGCTCGACTGTGACGTACCGCGACCAGATCCTTAGATCTGGCTCGCGATACGTAACAGTTGAGGGGTCAGGGGCGGGTGGGTCTGGCGGGGTCTGCTCGGGGGTCGGAAGGCTGTGGATGGGCCGGTGCTAGGGCCGATCTACCTGGTTATGCTCCCCGGGTATGCGAGGGGTCACGGGGACGCGTGTGCGGCCGGTGTTCGCGCTGCTCGCCTTCGCGTCGGGGCTCGCGCTCGCACTGGCGGGTTGCTCAGGGAGCAAGCCGACGGCGGGCACGTTGTCGTCGAGCGCGCCGGTGCCGTCGTCGTCTGCGTCGGTGTCACCGAGCCCGACGGTGACCCCGGTGGAGGCTCAGGTCGAGGCGGCTGTGCGGACGTACTACGCCGAGCTGACGGAGGCCGCGCAGACGAACGACACCTCGGTGCTGAAGACGCTGAGCACCCAGGGGTGCCCGTGCTACCGACCGGTCCGTGTCATCGACGCCGGGGCGAAGCGTGGCGAAATCAGTCCTGACGCAACTTGGACGGTCGAGTCGGTAAAGATCAAGAAGATCCTGGATCGAACGGCGCTGGCCGAAGTGCACTATCAGGTGAGTGCCTACGACGTCGTCAACAAGTCAGGCGGTGTTGTCGACTCCTACGCGGCAAAGAAACAGCATCTAGATCTCTCGCTAGTCCGGTCGGCGGCAGGGTCCTGGATTCTTACAAATGTGATCAACTTGGAGGGCTGATGCGGCGGCTGAGCTTGATCATCTCGCTGCTCGCTGTCCTTATGGCGGGCCCAGTCGCTATCCGACCAGCCATCGCTGCAGATCAACCTTGCGGTGTCACAGAGCGAGATTGCGCACCCAACCCCGTCGCAGCCGGTGACGTCGGCAATGGTGGCGTTGTCACGACGGGGGTGCAGTTCCCGGGAGTCTCAGAAGACAGCACTCTCGGTAAGGCCACTCGGGCTAACGCATCGTGCGTCGGCTGCGAGTGGTCTTTGGCGCCGAGCTGCACGGCAAGTGTCCCCGGCGAAACGGCGTTGTGCGGCAACGCGGTGCAGGCGTGCACGGCGCCGGCGGTCGCCTATTGGGTCTACTTCCGGGTGGCTGGCGGGCCGTGGCAGTTCGTGTCTACCGTCTGCTTAGGGCCGGGGCAGCGTCCGCGATCGGTGGCCGACGTGGGCGAGGCGGTGCGTACCGAGGTGCTCAAGCTGCTGCCGGACGCGGCGCCCAGCTTCCAGCCCGCTGCCGGCGGCATCGTGAACCTGCCGACG
>JANLYQ010000106.1:0-55120 GCA_031365725.1 Sporichthyaceae bacterium
CTGTGGCCTTGATACACGCCGCCGGCCGCTAGTACCAGATCGACCTGGTCCGGCATCATCGCTCGCTGCCGGGAACCGGCTACTTGTTCACCGTCGGCACGGCCCCAAGGCCTGGAGATCTGACCCTTCGCAGCAACTCCCTTGCTGCGACAGGGCAACAACCCCGAGGATGCGCCATGGCCCACGACATGCCGCTCACTGAATTCGATGCCGACTCCGTGGGCCTGATCCAACCGGAACCGGGGTCTATATCGGGTCGGATCCCGGAGCATGCGGTCATCTGCTTCTTCCGAGACGTGATCGACGAGGTTTGCGGGGATGGGCGCGCCGAGGTCGTCGCGACCTTCACCTGGGAGCACGGCGTCCACCAACTCTTCAGCCTCCAGGTCGGCGACCGTCGGGTGGCCGTATTTCAGCCCGGTGTGGGCGCACCACTGGCCGCCGGCCTGTTCGAGCAGGCGATAGCCACGGGCTGCCGCAAGTTCGTCGCGTGCGGCAGCGCAGGCGCAGTCGTCCCGGGTCTGGCGCTCGGACACGTCGTCATCCCCGACGCCGCGGTCCGCGACGAAGGAACGTCGTATCACTATCTGGCGCCCAGCCGTGAGGTCAGCGCCGACCCCGCCGCGACATCCGTGCTCTACGCCGTGCTCGACGAACGCTCCATCCCTTACGCGGTCGGCAAGACCTGGACCACCGACGCGCCCTACCGCGAGACGCGGGCGAAGGTCGCGGCACGGCGCGACGAAGGGTGCATCACGGTGGAGATGGAAACCGCCGCCTTCCTCGCGGTCGCCCGCCACCGAGGCGTCACGTTCGGGCAGTATCTATACGCCGGTGACGACGTCAGCGGCGAGACGTGGGACCACCGCCAGTGGCACACGACCTCGGCTCGCCGCGACCTGTTCTGGCTTTCCGTCGAAGCCGTCCTCCGGTTCCCCTGACCACCGCTGCGCCAGCAAACGCGGCAGCCCGGCGCTGGTTGCAGTCGGCTGCGGCACAGATCGGCATGACGCGAGAGTGTCGTTCCTGAGCGGGGGTGCTGGCACCGACCGAATCGAGCGGTAATGCCACTCCGAGGCACACGCGCCGAGGCTGACTCCCAGCGGGCATCACTTGTCGGGCAGGTTGATCGAATGCGAGACGCTGGTGAGCTGACGGAGTTGCGCGACGCATTCGGGGCCAAGGCCGCTGCTCTGCTGTTCCGGCTGCGCTGGTCGGTGCTGCGCACCCTCGGTGGGGGCGCGCTCTCCCGTCTGGCCGCCGCCCTCGGCGTCCCCCTCACTTGACCAGGATCTGTCTGCGACGCCGTGAGTCCCGAGTCACCCTCTCTCGCGGGTTGACGTCGTGGAGGCGGGGCACCTTCCTCCGGGTGACCTCCTCCATGACGACCGAGCCCCTCTCCGACCGGTTGAGATCCACCTCTTGGTGGTTCCGCTCCGCGGACGGGCGTCAGACTCTCTGGCAGCCGCCGAACCCGGCGCTGTTCGTCTGGCTGGTCACGGTGGTGCTGGGGTGGCTGAACCTGTCGGTCGCGCACGCGACCGCGGTCGACGGTGTGGGCCACGGAGCACTCGTCGTCTGGTCGCTCGACGAGGTCGTCCGCGGCGCGAGCCCGTTCCGGCGAATACTGGGCGCGATTGTCCTGGCTATGCAGATCGCCAGGCTCGTCCACGGCTGAGCCTCGGCTCATGTTCCGCGGCGAGTCTGTGGGGGCGGCGGCCGCCTGGTAGAGAGCAAGACCGATCGGTGGTGCCAGCTTCGGAGTGTCAAGTTCGTTCTGCCCCCTTACGCCGGGGCGAAGCCTCAGGTCGCATGCTGTTCGCAGCGGCCATCCGGTGATGTCGCTGACTGCGTCCTTGCCGCGGTCGCGCAGGCGCGACCCCAGGTGGAACTGGAGACTGCTCGGGAGGTGTTCCGTGAAACGGCAACGCCGCTCCACAACGGCCTGGTTCTGGACGGTCGTTGACCACCACGAACAGGTATGAGCTGGATCGGTGCACGCAGCTCAGCCCCAGAAGAACGCGGTCGCGCACAGGCAGTACAAGACGATCAGTGCCGCTCCTTCGAGCCAGTTGCTCTCGGCGTCGAAGACCACAACTGTCGTGACGAGCACGGACATCACGAGCACGGCGATGAGGATGGGGGACAGCACCAGCGTGAACGTTGCGCCGACCAGGGGTGCCCCCAGCACAAGCAGCGGAGCTAGCACGAGGGCGATCTGCACGGGGCTCTGCAGGATCACCGACAGGGCGTAGTCCGGGCGGTTGCGGGCGGCCAGCTGAATGCCAACGACGTTCTCCACGGCATTGCCGGCGATCGCGACGATGACGAGGCCGGCGAACGCCTGCGACAGATGGAGGGCGTCCACCGCCGGTGTCAGCGCCACCACGAACCAGTCGGAGACGAACGCTGCGCCCACCGCCGCGACGGCGAGCAGCCCGAGGGCGAGCCACAGGGGCCACGCCTGTGCGTTGCTGTCGAGGTCCTCCTCGTCTGCCTTCTCTGGAGTGGCCTTCTCGTCTGACGAACGGCCCAGCGCCGCTGGCAGTGACAGCGCGAAGAGCACCAGCAGCAGCACAGCGGCCACCCGGCTGAAGCCGACCTCGTGCCCAGCTGCCGGTGTGTGCAGCGCGAATGTCAGGGACGGGATCAGCAGGCCGGCGACCGCCAGCAGCAGGAGCAGAGACACCGAGCGGGCACGCGCACTGTCGAAGTGCTGGGTGCCGTTCTTGAGGCCGCCGACGAGGAACGCGAGCCCCAGCACGAGCAGCACATTGGCCAGGACCGACCCGACGATGGCTGCACGGACGACCTCGTCCAAACCGGCGCGGAGAGCGAAGATACAGACGAAGAGCTCCGGCAGGTTCCCGAGTGCGGACTGCACGACCCCCGTGGCACCGGCCCCGAGCCGATCACCGAGCGCGTCCACACATCGCCCGACCAGCGTGGCCAGCGCGGCTAGCGCGAAGGCGGCGATGACGAACGGCAGGACCCGACCGACGGGGTGCGCGTGCAGGGTGCCCGTTGCGAGGGCAAAGACAACACATACTCCGAGCAGCCGTGTGTCACGGCTCTGTAGTCCCAGCACGTGCTCCACCCTCTCGCCCGGCCGCCGCCTCTGTTATCGGGTGCGTCACGCGGACCCTGCCGTATCCAAACAGGCAACACGCGCGCGCGGACACCGTGGATCGGTGCGCGAACCTATCGGCAGCAGCAGACCGAGGTAGCGGCCCCTAATGGCCGGGAACGGGCACAGCGGCGGTGAAGGCTTCTTGGTCGTTGGCGACCGCGGCGTTGGGGGCTGCTTGGAGGCAGAGGGCAGGAGGTTGCCCGCCGGTCGCCGGACAGGCGAACAGTTCGGGCGTACGAGTATCCGACCACGCCGGGTGTGCCGTCCCGTGATAAGCAGCCAGACCGGTGTAGTCGCCCCAGAAAGTGCCGGCGAACTGCGTCGGCGGAGGCATGGAGGACGTGGTCACACGACTGGTGGCGAATGTCGTGAGGTCGTCAGAGCCCGACAGGCTGACATCGGACCAGCCGGTCACTTCGTCGTTGCCGTACCGCCGGTCGTAGTAGGAGACGGCGATCCGGCCGGACTTGGTGAAGTCAGCCCACTGGAACCATTGGTCGGTGAAGGGTTGGCGCGAGGACTGGTCGACGCTCGTGAGTCTGCGGGGATCGGTCGTGGTCCCGGTGAAGGACATGCCCGCGTCGGTTGAGACGCTCAGGAGGATGTCGTTGTTGCAGGCGCCGACCTGCAGCACTCCGGTGTAGGTGTTGTTGCCAGTGCTCGGGTTGACTCCGGACGGCACACAGCCGTTGGTCTCGTTCGAGTGAGAGTTGATGTAGGAACCCATAGTCACCACCACTCGAGCGGGTTCGGTCGGGTCAACCACACCAACGGGGTAGTTGGAGGCCCGGAAGAACGAGTTGTTGTCGCGCTTGTCCGGTACGCAGGCCCGTCCCACGGACTGTCCCGTGTAGGTGCCGCAGTCTGGCAGCTCGTAGTAGTCAGTGGCCTTGACAGGGCTTGAGAACGAGGTTCCGCCATCGGTGGACTTGGCCAGCAGCACCTGGTTCCTGTTGTCGGCCCCGGTGACGGTGTTGTTGAAGTTCGCCCAGGCGACGTACAACGCTCCATCCGAGCCGGTGAACGGCTGGGAGAACTGGTTCTCGTTGCACGTTCCTTGCGGCGTGGGAACGCCAAAGTCGTTGCTGCACAGACCGCTGCCGGCGCTGACGAGGACAGGCGCACTCCACGTCTCGGCGTAGTCGGCAGAATGACTCTCGTAGATGTAGGCGGTGCCGTCCGGCGCGAACGTCGTCCAGGTCACGTAGACACGGTCCCGGAAGGGACTGGTGGTGTGGTTGTCGACAGCAATCAGTTGCTTGTCCAACAGGGACGCCGTGCCGGCGCCCGTCACGTCGGCTTGCTCGGCCACCACGCGTGCGGGAAACGTGTAGGAAGCGCCACCGTTGCGGGTCGAGCGAAAGACCAGCAGGGCGCTGGAAACGTCCGGGTTGGCACTGACCGGAACGCCTCGATTGAAGACTTGGCAACTGAAGTAGACATTGCCTCGGGTGTCGAAGGCACTGGAGGTGTCGCCGCCGCTGCCCCAGTACTGCCGCAACGCGTTGCCGTACGCGGGGCCGCCGCGGGTGAATGAGAAGGGAATCGCGGTAGTGCCGAACGACTGTCCGTTGTCGCTACTGGCGTAGCTGAAGCATCCGCCGTCGCCTCGTCGGTAGTCGTTCGAACTGCCGACGAGCAGTCCAGGACGCTGGTGATCCTCCGAAACGTAGGTCTCGTTCTGGGCCTGGCCGCGACCGCTGAGGTCAGCGTCAGCGACGTTCTGACAGTCGGTGTCCATGTTGACGTTGGACCCGAATCGGTAGGCACAGCCAGCCGCAGAGCGAGGCAGGTAGAAGGGAGCGGCTGTCTGGCTCAGCAACGCAGGTTGAACGGGTGCGGCCGTCGCTCGCTGGGCGGCCCCCCGCAGCGCGTCGATCTCGCTGCTGGCAAAACCTGACACCAGACGCTTCTGCAACGCGCTCAGGCGGTCGAATGTCATCGGGTGCACGGCCCCGGTGCCCTGGGTGCCGGGCAGGACCAGAAGTATGGCCACCAGTCCCAGCAGACTGATGATGCGAGCGCGCATGGCTGCCTCCAGGCGATGGTCGCGACAACGGGACCGGGCATTCGCGGCACCGAAGGCGTACCACCTTTGGCTCGCACCGGCAAGACTCCGGACCGTCGGCGGCTCTCGCGCCCCGCCAGTCTGAAGCGAGCATGTCGCAACGCAACGCAACGCAACGCAACGCAACGCACCGCACCGCACCGCACCGACCGATGGCGAGGCGTCACCTCGGCTAGCGTCTGGTCATGCCGCTGTCACCCGAGGAGTTCTACGCCCACGCTGTCGCCGCTGCCGACAGCGAGCAGCGGCTGTCCCTGTCGCGGATGACCGAGTGGGAGATCAGCCCCTTCGAGGCCGAGGGACTGCGGGTGTCCCGACTCCGGCCGCCGGTGATACCCGAGCCGCCGCGGCACGGAGAGGACCCGGCTGACTGCGAGTCCTGCCGGCGACGTGACGAAGGCATCTGGCTCGACGACCGCTGGCGGCTCACGGCCTTCACGGGCGTCGGCGTGCCGCTCGTGCTGATGCTGCACCCGCGCGACCACCACGACCTCACGGATCTGTCCGACGGGTTGGCGGCTGAGCTGGGTGTGCTCAGCACGCATCTCGGTCGGCATGTCGAGGCACTGCCACACATCAGCCGGTGCCACGTCTACCGCATCGGGGACGGTAGCGCTCACCTGCACGTCTGGTTCTTCGCCCGACCCGAGGGGCAGGGCCAGCTCTTCGGGTCGTGGCTGGTGGTCTGGGACGACCTTCTGCCCGAGTATCCGGCCGATATCGCCCAAGCCGATGCAGCGGTCGTGGCCGGTGCCTTAGTCGCGTCGTACGGCGGCCGACGAGGACCCCAGCCGAGCTAGAGCGCGTCGCGGGCGATGAGGCGACGGGAGATGTCGGCGTCCGGGCTGAGCTGCAGCAGAGCCGCGGTCAAGGCGTCGCCAGCGGCATCGAGATCGGCAGCGGTGAGCGGGTCGAGAGCGTCAAGGATGAACACCGCACTGGCGGTCGATGTGGTGATCCGGGTGCGAGTGCACTGACGCCAGTTCCACCGGCGGCAGGTGACGCCATGGTCGTCACGCCAGACGACCTCGCCTGGGTCTGGATGTTCGAGGACAGGGGCGCCGGCGGCCGTCGTGTCGAACGGCTCACTGCCGTCGGCGCGGACCAACCGCGGTGGACCGGCGTACGCCGCCAGGTCCTCGCCACCGATGGGCAGCAGATGGCCGATCGAGATGGCGTTGTAGACATCGGTGATGCGGTCGACGCGAGGCAAGCCGTTGGGGCCAAGACGGCGCAGCAGAGCTTCGAGGCTGGGTCGGGTTCGCTGCGGCTTGGCACCAAAAGCTCGGTAGGCCTCGCGCCAGGCGGCCGGGTGCGGAACCTCCTCCGGCGGGCGCCCGTCGAGCAGCCGTCGTGCGGTCGTCTCGGACTCGCGCAGGATGCGCTCGCTGACCCCGTCGCTCTCGCCGCCCTGCAGTCCGACGAACGTCAGCAGAAGCGCTCGGTAGTCCGGCCGAAGCCCGAACACGGCCGCATCGACCCCGGCAGCAGAGAGAAAGCCGCCGTGTGTCTCAGATGCCGCGGCCACGGGAGTTCAGGGCGGCCACGACCCGGTCCGGTGTGACCAGCTTGGCTGCCACGGCGAGAGCGAGGTAGGCACGAGGCTCACGTGGGTTGCGGCGCAACGTGCGCCCGGTCCAGGTGAGGGCGTCGCGGCGGCGGCCGCTGGCCGCGTTGGCGAAGGCGACCTGGCCCGCGACCCGGGCATAGCCACGGCCGTCGGTGGCGAACTCCGGATAGCGGTCGAGCAACCACGGGAGGGCGCTGGCGATGACGGCCCAGCGGCCGGTGAAATAGGACTTCTGGTGCCAGATGATGTTGACCAGGCAGTCGTGCACGTGGACGACCGGATGGACGCGCGCCGTGCGCAGCAGCAGCTCGTAGTCCTCGGCATAGCTGCCGGGGATCTCTTCGTCGACCAACCCCACCGGCCCGACGAGCAGCTCACGTCGGAACAGGAACGTCGAGGGGTGCAGCTCGGTGAGCCTCGACCGGATCAGGTCGCGGGTGCCGATCATCGGCTGCTCCAGGGTGCGTTCGACGACCTCCTCGCCGTAGTGCACACGGACACCCGTGGTCGCGAGGGCGGCGTCGGGATGCGCGCGCAATGCCTCGACCTGGGCGGTGAGCTTGCCGGGCAGCCAGTTGTCGTCGTCGTCGCAGAACGCCACCAGGGGAGTGGTCGCGTGCGTGATGCCGGTGTTGCGGCCGCCGGCGAGACCCTGGGTGCGGCTGTTGGCGATGACGGTGACCCCTCGGTGCGGGTCGTCGACCGTCAGCGAGTGGTCCGGCTCGGCCTGGTCGTAGACGACGACGACCTGCACGTCGCCGGTGTAGTCCTGCCCGAGTGCGGCGTCGATGGCGATCCGCAGCAGCTCGGGACGATCCCGCGTCGGGATGACAGCCGTGACTGCGGGCCACTGGATCGCGGCGGCATCGCCCGCCGGGATGCTCATCGCTTGGCCGCCCGCAGATAGCCGTAGCGCCAGCGCAGCGGCAGTGTCGCGGCCATCACAGCCTGCCGTCGCCGGGTCGGCAGCTGCGTGCGCCACTCGTCGTCCTGCCGTACGGGGATCACGCCGACAGTGAAGCGCATCGGGTTGCCCGCCACTCCGTGCGCTGCGGCCAGTGTCACCCGATCGGCGGAGACGAACGCGAGATCGTCATCAGACGCACGCAGACCGAGATGGCGCACCAGGTCGCGAAGCGTGTCGACCGGGTGGGCCGCAAGGTCCTCGTAGCGCACCAGGCGCGTGTCGACCCGACGACCCAGCAGGGTGAACAGGCCGTTGTTGGACAGCCAGTCGGTGATGGCTCGCCGCGTGGAGTACGTCGGCATCCAGCTCTCCTCCGCCTCGGGCCGGCGCACCGACTTGCTCCACGAGTAGGCGACACCGGGGCTGTCCCGCACCACGTGCGCAATGGTCAGCGCCAGTCGCCTCGACCGGGAGAGGCAGAAGGCCAGCGACGGGTGCTTGGACGAGTCGACCACGACCTCCGCCCCGGCCACCCGTCCCGCCGCGGCGTAGATCCGCTCGTAGTAGTCGACGTACGCCGTCAGGTCCGCGTCGAAGCGGGCGGGGCGCCACGGTGCCCCGAGCAGGCCGATGTGACGGGTGCGGTCGACCCTCGACTTCAGGGCCAGCACGGCCCGGGCGTCGACCTGGTCCCAGCCGCCGAAGGCCTCGACGCCGACCGCCTGCCAGAATGGGCAGGCGGAGAAGGCCATTCCGCAGCCGCAGAGCTCGTCGTCGACCAGCGCGCGCTGCCAGAGGTGCACGACCTCACCGAGTGAGCAGGCACCGGGGACAGCCCCGACCATGCGGTCGACCAGCGTGGAGCCGCTGCGGCCGCTGCCGCCGATGAAGAGGACCCGGATGCGGTCCGGAACGGGTCGTGGGGCTGTGTCGTTCACGTGCGTAGGTTAGGTGGCCGCCGGACGGTCGGGCTCGGCTCGGCCGAATGGTCGCACTTGTCGGTTGTCACCAGGTCGGGCAACCTCACCGCGTTATCCTCGGACCACCCATCGTGGCCGATGGGCGGTGGCGCCTGCCCGCGGCCGTCGTCAGCAGGTGTGAGAAAGGTGTGCACGTGTCGTTGGACAGATTGGACACGCTGTCGCGAGACGTCTCCGGCACAACCCCTCCTGCGCTGGTCGCCCGAGCCCTGCGGCGCCGCTGGTGGGCCATCGTGCTGTGCATCCTGATCGGCGTCGGCCTGGCCACGGCCTACACCAAGAGCCGTCCGGTCTTCTACCAGAGCACGGCCTCGCTGGTCGCCCTCCCGGTCGGCGTACCGGTCGACCAGGCCGACCGTGCTGACTCGGTGGACCTTGACACCGAGACCCGGTTGGTGACCTCCGCGGCCGTAGCCGCAGAGGCTCGCACACTGCTCAAGACCAGCACAGACGCCGCCACCCTGGCAGCCAACGTGAAGGTATCGGTCATCCCGAACACCCGGGTGATCACGGTGACCTACACCGACGCCACGCCCACCAAGGCGCAGCAGGGCGCGCACGCTTTCGCTCAGTCCTACATCACGGTCCGATCCGCCGACGCGGTTTCGGCGCTCACCAAGAAGACCGGCGCACTCGAGGAGGAAGTCAAGGCCCTCGACACCAAGCTCGCAGCGGTCGCCAAGCAGATCGCCTCGGCGCAGTCCAACTCCACCGAGGCCGTAGTCGCTGAGTCCCAGCGGACCGTGCTCATCAACCAGATCTCCACCCTCGAGGGCAAGGCCGGCCCGCTGCGGGCGGCCTCGACCACCGCCGGCACCATCTCCGACGACGCGAAGCTGCCGCTCAAGCCGGCTGGCTCTGCCATCCCGCTCAACGGCGGCAGTGGCGCCCTGCTGGGCCTGCTCCTCGGGCTGTGCCTCGCCCTCGGGATCGACCGGCTCGACCTGCGGCTGCGCGACGGTGAGGACGTCGAGCGGCGCCTGCGACTGCCGGTCCTGGCAAGCTGCCCCGGCGTCCGACGTACGAAGGCCGCGATCGCCCAACCGGCCGGCGAGGTCGGTCAGATGTTCTCCGAGCTGCGCAACGTGCTGGTCTCCCGTCCCGGTCACGACCTGCGGGTCGTCGCGGTCAGCCCGGCCTCGCGCGGCGCGGCCGGCGGCTTCGTCGCCGCCAACCTGGTCGACGCGCTGGTGCGCTCGGAGCGCGAGGTCCTGCTCGTGGCGGCCGACGAGCGCTCATCGGCCTGGGCGATGCTCGACAGCCGCCTCGAGGACTGGCTGCTGTCGCCCTCCTCGCCGGAGGGTCTGCCGCTCTATCGCACAAGTCGCGACGGTCTCTCGGTCTGCGTGCCCAAGATCGACTTCGACGGCGGCTACGACTGGATCCCCGCCGGCGCGCTGCGCAAGCTGGCCGACAGCACCGACGACAAGGGCGCCTCGCCGGATCTCGTCGTCGTCGACGCCCCCAGCACCGTCCACCACAGCCGCACCCAGATGATCACCGTGCAGGGCGACGCCTCAGTGATCGTCGTCGAGGCCCGGCGCACCACCAGTCGTCAGGTCGAAGCGGCTCACCGCCGACTCGAGCGCATGGGCGTGCAGGTGGCCGGTGTGGTGGTCGTCCCGCGGCTCACCGGGCGCACCGGCCGCACCGGGCGGCGCTTCAGTCGTAAGGGGCCGACGCCGCGGCAGGTCGAGGCCCCCGCGGCGGTGCCCGCCTCCTCGAGCACGTGAGCGCCGTGGGGGGCGGCGTCGGGTTCGCCCCCGGACGCCCTGACCCTGACGAGTCCCGAATTCTCGAGGGTCTCGTCACACCGGCGCAGCCGACCGGTCGGTTGCCGACCTGGCCGCTGTTCCTGCTGATCGTCTTCTATCCGCTGTGGTGGGCGCTGGGCGTCACGGCGTTCATCTTCATCATCTTCGCCGCGCCGATGACCTTCTACCTCGCGCGGCGCCGGCCGCTGCACCTGCCGCCCGGCTTCCTGCTGTGGGGGCTGTTCCTCATCTGGGGGACTGTCGGCGTCGTCATGGTCAACGCCGAAGCGCCCGACACGCTGCCGGTCAGCAGCAGCGCGCGGTACCTGTCGTTCGGCTTGCGGCTCGCGAGCTACTTCGCGGTCACGATCATCATGCTGTACGCCGGCAACCTCACCGAGCGCGAGCTGCCGCGGCTCAAGCTGGCGCGTTGGCTCGGCACGCTGTTCGTCACCACCGTGGTCGGCGGTCTGGCAGGCACGCTGTTCCCCTACTTCTCCTACCGGTCGCCGGTGTCCTCACTGCTGCCAGCAGGGCTGCGCAACAGCGACTACGTCGGCCAGTTGCTCAGACCGAGCCTCGCGCAGGTGCAGGACGTGCTGGGCTTCGCCTCTCCACGACCCATGGCACCGTTCGAGTACACCAACGCCTGGGGCAACAACTACTCCCTGCTGCTGATCTGGTTCGTCGTTGGCTGGTGTCTCTACGGCAAGCCCATCCACCGCGCTATCGCCGTGCCTGCCCTGCTCATCTCGGTGATCCCGGTCGTCTACTCACTCAACCGCGGCCTATGGATCGGGCTCGGTCTCTCCGCGGTCTACGTCGCGTTCCGGCTGGCCCTCCGCGGCCGGCTGTCGGCGTTCGTCTACGTCGCCGTCGGCATGCTGGTGCTGGTCGGTCTCGTCGTGCTGAGTCCGCTCGGGTCAATGGTCAGTGGACGGTTGAACAACCCGCACAGCAACGAGATCAGGTCCGAGCTGTCGTCGGCCTCGATCAAGGGTGCCCTCGAGTCGCCGGTGATCGGCTGGGGCAGCACCCGCGCCACCGTGGGGAGCGGTCGCGGCATCGGCATCGGCAAGAGCGCCTCCTGCGCACGCTGCGGCAACCGGGTCATCGGCAGCACCGGTCAGCTGTGGCTCGTGCTCTTCGCCAACGGCTTCTTCGGTGCCGCGTTCTACGTCGGCTTCTTCCTCTACGCAGCCTGGCGTTTCCGCGGCGATCACTCGGTCATCGGCATCGCCGGCGGCCTCGGTGCGTTGCTGCCGTTGTTCTACATGACCGTCTACAACGCATTGACGTCACCACTATGCGTCTATCTGCTCTCGGTGGCACTGCTCTGGCGCAACGACCGCATCCGCAAGGGGTTGGACACCGTGTCGCTCGAGCGTGAGCCGGTAGCGTCATGACAACAGACGCGTCGGCCACCGGCTATCTCAGCGACCTCGCCGATGTCCTGTGGCCGGCTCCCGCAGTGGTGTCCCTCGACGTGGGCGTCGACGACACCGGTGGCGCTGCGACTGACGGTGCGTCGTGGACCGTGGTCACCCGGCGGGGCCAGCCCAAGCTGCTGGTGCCTCGCGGCAGCCGACCGGCGGCGGCGGCGGTGGCCCGGCACTACTCCGAGCCCAAGAACCGGGCCGCGGCGGCGCGCAACCGCACGCTCGCCGCCTTGTTCAGCACCGGACTCGGCGACACCGTCTTTCGTGGCCGGGTGCACCTGCACCGGCCGGAGCACACCGAGACCGTCGCCGAGATGCTCTCCAGCGCGCTCGGCGAGCCGTGCTGCGTGGGCCTGCACATCGGACCGCCCCGCGCCAACCGCAAGCCGGTACTGACCGTCGTGTCACCCGAGGGTGCGGTGCTGGGCTTCGCCAAGGTCGGGGTCAACGACCTCACCAACGCGTTGGTGGCCGCTGAGGCAGCGGCCTTGCAGGAGCTGGGGCGGTCGTCGTACACCTCGATGGTCGTGCCGAGCCTGCTGCACGCCGGGCGCTGGAACGGCGCCGACGTCCTGGTGCAGTCGCCGTTGCCGGTGTGGGGCCGCCGCGACGACGCCCCGGTGGCCACGTCCATCCGTTCCCGCGCGATGCTCGAGGTCGCCGCCATCGGCCGGCACGAGACCGACCTGTGGCAGACGACGTTCTGGCACGCTGCACTCGACCGGCTCCGGGCCGTGCCACCTGCGCTGGCGTCGGCCGCTGCAGCAGTCCTCGATGCGGTCTCCGTCGTTGCGACCAACGCACCGACCGTCGTCGGCGTCGGTGCCTGGCACGGTGACTGGCACCCGAGCAACATGGCAGCAGTCGGTGGCCGGTTGCTGGTCTGGGACTGGGAGCGCTTTGCCGGCGGGGCGCCCGTCGGGGTCGACGCGCTGCACTACAGCCTGCAGGAGGCCATCACCGTGCGCGGCCTCGCGCCGGTCGACGCCGCTGCTGAGCTCGTGCGCCGGGCACCCCAGGTGCTCGGCGAGGTCGGGGTGCCGGCGACCGCGTCGGGCGAGGTGACCGTCGCGTACCTCGTGCACCTGGCTGCCCGCTATCTCGGTGACGACCAGGCTGCCGCCGGTGGCCGGTTAGGAGATGTCGGCCACTGGCTGGTGCCGGCACTGGGTGACGTCGCACGATCGCTGTCCGTGGACCGCGGACCGCAGTGACGCAGGGGAAAGGGACTCGATGACATCGGCATCAGCGGCAACTGCTGCATCAGCTGCATTGCAGGGGGCCGGGCTCAAGGGCGCGAAGGTCGTGTCCACAGCCTTCGGCACCCTGACGTCCGGCGCGCGCATGACGCCGTCGGTGCTGATCGTCGGCGCGCAGCGCTGTGGCACCACGTCGATGTTCAAAGCGCTGCGCCAGCACCCGGCCGTGCTACCGCCGGCGCTGCACAAGGGCGTGCACTACTTCGACATGCACTACGACCGGGGTCCGTCGTGGTACCGCGCGCACTTCCCGTTGCGGGCCAACGCCGCCCGGGTGGCCAGGGTCATCGGGGAGAACCCGATCACCCTGGAGTCCAGCCCCTACTACATGTTCCATCCCCTTGCCGCGCGCCGGTTCACCGCCGACCTGCCCGGGGTGCGCCTGCTGGTGCTCGTGCGGGACCCGGTCGAGCGGGCCTATTCTGCGCACTCCCACGAGAGCGCCCGCGGCTTCGAGACCGAGCCCTTCGAGCGGGCCATCGAGCTCGAGCCGGAGCGGCTCGCCGGCCAGGTCGAGGCCCTGCAGCAGAACCCGCACGTCGACGCCTACGACCTGCAGCACCACGGCTACCTGACCCGGGGTCGCTACGTCGAGCAGCTGCGGCGGTTGGAGAGCCTCGTCGGCCGCGACCGTATCCACGTCATCGACAGCCAAGCCTTCTTCGACGCCCCCGTGGAGGCGTTTGCGCGAGTGACCGACTTCCTCGGCCTGTCGTCGTATGCCGGGGTCGAGTTCGACAAGCACAACGCACGCCGCAGGTCGCCGATGAGTGAGGAGCTGCGCACGCGGCTCACCGCCCACTTCGAGGCGTACGACGAGGAGCTGGCCACCTGGTTGGGCCACGTGCCCAGCTGGCGGCGGTGACCCAGCAGCAGGAGCGAGTCGGACGCCTTGCCCGCGGAGGTGCCCTGAACCTCGCTGGGGCCGGTGCATCGGCAGTGCTCAACCTGGTCTTCGTCCTGGTGCTGACCCATGTCACGACCCGGCGCGACCTCGGTGTCTTCCTGACCGCGACATCGGCTTTCCTCGTGCTTGCCACGGTGGGCCGGATGGGCGCCAATGTCGGCATCGTCTGGGTGACCGCCAGGTTGCGGGCGCTGGGCCGGGTCGGTGAGGTGCGCTCGCAGCTGCGGGCCGCGACGGTGCCGGTGGTGACCGGGTCGCTGATGCTGGCAGTGGTGACCTGGCTCGCGGCGGACCGCATCGGCGCCGTCGTGTCGTCGGCAGCGCCGGGGACGGCGGCGACGGTGGTGCGGATCTTGTCGGTGTTCGTGCCGCTGGCGTCGGTGTCGGACATCCTGCTCTCGGCGATCCGGGGCCTGGGCGTGCAGCGGGCACTCGTGCTGGTCGAACGGTTCGGCCGCCCCGCGCTGCAGGTGCTGGGGCTGCTGGTCGCGGTCGCGGTGGGCTCGACCGGGCCTGCGGTGGTGGCGTGGATCTGGGGTGCGCCCTACGTCTTTGCGGTTGCGGCCGGCCTGCTTTGGCTGGCGGCGGTCCTGCGTCGCCGAGAACGCGCTGACCGCAGCGACAGCGGACACAGCGAACACGGCGGACACGGCGGACACGGCGAGAGCCTCGGCCCGGTCGACTTCGCCTCGTTCTGGCGGTTCTCGCTGCCGCAGGGCGTCGCCGCCGTGCTGCAGGTGGTGCTGCAACGGCTGGACATCGTCCTGATCGCTGCCCTGCTCGGGCCGGTCGATGCAGCGGTCTACGGCGCTGTCACGCGGGTGCTGGTGGTGGGTCAGCTCGGCGGGCAGGCCCTGCAGGTGACGGTCCAGCCGGCTTTCAGCGCGCTCGTGGCGACGGATGACCGGCGCGGCCTGGCGGACGTCTACCGGGCCTCGACCGGCTGGCTGATCCTGTCCACCTGGCCCCTCTACCTGCTGATGGCGGTGCACCATCGCCTGGTGCCGCGGATCTTCGGCCACGGCTACGGCGCGGGGGCCAATGTCGTGCTCATCCTGTGCCTCGCCATGCTGTTGGCCACCGCCGTCGGCACCGTCGACGTGCTGCTGGCCATGTCCGGGCGCACCCGGTTGGTCATGCTCAACTCGACCGCGGCCCTGACCGCCAACGTGGTCCTCAACCTCGCGCTGATCCCCGTGTGGGGCATCGCCGGATCGGCGGTGGCGTGGGCCGCGTCGATCTGTATCAACAACCTGTCGCCGCTCGCGCAGGTCGTCCGCGCGCTGCACGTGCACCCCTTCGGTCGCGAGGTCGCCACCGCTGTCGCTGTGACGGTCGGATGCTTCCTGGTGCTGCCGCTGCTCGGTGTCCTGGCCGTCGGTGAGACCGTCCCGGTGGCCGCAGCCACTGCGCTGGTCGGGGTCGGGGTGTACGTAGGCTGCCTCCTGCGGCTGCGCGTGCCACTGCGGCTCGATGACATGGTCGGCCGGGTGTCTCGGCACCGGAGGGGTGGGGTCTGATGGGGGTCGGCCGAGCGCTGCGTGCGCCGGTGCTGCTGGTGTGCGTCGTGCTCACCGGCTGCAGCGGCGGGGGAGGGTCGTCGACGACCACACCGCCGGCGCCGGGTCCGGGCGTCGCGTCGTACGCCGTGACCGGTGCTGCTCCCACCGACCTCCCCGAGCAGGGTCCACGACCGCCGGCTGAGGGCGCGCTGGTCGGCGCCTGGGTGCAGCCGCAGGACTTCACCCAGACCGGGCGCGTGGCTGCCTTCACCGCGTTCGAGAAGGCGGTCGGTCGTCCGCTGGGGATCGCGCAGGTCTTCCGCAAGTGGGACCAGCCCTTCGGCACCGAGAGCGACCAGGCCCTCGCGACCCCTGACCGGGTGCTGATGCTCTCGTGGGCCGGCGCCGACACCCGGGTCATCGCCTCCGGCGCCGACGACGCCGTGATCCGCGCCAAGGCTCGCGAGGTGCTGGCCTTCCGCAAGCCGATCCTGCTGCGCTGGCGGTGGGAGATGGACCGGCCGAACCTGCGGGCGAGCATCTGGTCCCCTGCCGACTACGTCTCCGCCTGGAAGCACATCCGCGAGATCTTCGCTCAGGAGCGGGTGACCAACGCCGGCTGGGTGTGGTGCCCGCACGCCGACGGCTTCCTCGACCCGTCGCGTCGCGCCGCCGACTTCTATCCCGGTGACGACCAGGTCGACTGGCTCTGCGCCGACGTCTACGCGAACGACCCGACGACCAGCTTTGCCGATGTCGCGACGCCGTTCCTCGATTGGGCCGCCACTCACCCCAAACCGATCGTCATCGGGGAGTTCGGCGTGCAGCACGGCGCCAAGGCGGCCTGGCTGAGCAACGCCTTCGCGTTCATCAAGGCCCGCCCACAGATCCGGGCCGCGGTCTACTTCGACGGGTTCGGCAGCGGCAACGGCCTCGACCACCGCATCGAGTCCTCGCCGCCCGCGCTCGGCGCCTTCCACACTGCCAGCGACACGCCTTACTTCACTCCCGCTCTGACCTGCGTGCTGGCCGGGCGTCGCGCCGGGCCGGGGGCATCGACGCCGCAGCCGTGCCTGGGGCAGGGATGAGCCGCGGCGTCCTGGTCACCGGCCTGCCCCGCAGCGGCACCAGCTGGGTGGGCAAGATGCTCGAGGCGTCGGGTCAGCTGGTCTACGTCAACGAGCCGATGAACCCCTCGCACCCGCCGGGCCGCTCGCCGGGTGTCCTCGACGCCGAGGTCGGGCACTACTTCCACTACATCTGCGCCGACAACGAGCCACCGTGGGTGCGTGCCTTCGGCGACACGTTGCGGTTGCGCTACAAGCCCGTCGCCGAGCTGCGCCGCAACCACACGCCGTACGACGTGGCGCGCGCATTGAAGTACGGCGCTGCGTTCTCCCTCGGCCGGGCCCGCCGTCGGGCTGCCCTGCTCGACGATCCCTACGCACTGCTCTCGGCCGGCTGGTTCGTGCAGCGGCTGGGGGTGCGCAGCCTGGTGCTCGTGCGGCACCCGGTGTCGTTCGTCGGCAGTTGGAAGAAGCTCGACTGGAGGGTCGATGCGACCGAGCTGCTCGATCAGCCACTGCTCATGCGTGACCACCTCGAGCCGCTGCGGGCCGAGCTCGAGGCCGAGGTCGACAGCGCCGACTGGCTCGCGTCGGCCTGCGTGCTCTGGAAGGCGGCGTACACCGTCGTGCACGCAGTCGCCGCCGCACACCCCGATCTCGTCGTGCGCACCTACGAGTCGTTGGCCGGTGACCCGCTGGTGGCGTTCGAGGCGCTGTACGGCGATCTCGGGCTGCGCTGGGGCGACGCCCCGGCGGCCACGGTCGGGGCAGCGACGAGCACCACGCCGCGTGAGTCGACCGGGTTCCGCTGGAGCCTGCGCGGCGGGCTGTCGCGCACTGCTTTCCAGCCGATGGACAGCAGAGCGTCGGTCGCCGCGGCGGCGGGCCGGCTGAGCCCACCCGAGGTGGAGCGCGTGCTGGCATTGACCGACCCGGTCCGCGGGCTGTTCTATCAGGACTAGCGCCACACTGTGCTGGGGGAGGCGGGCAGACCGGTCCGCCCTGGGGATGGGGGAGTCCATGCGTGCATCGACGTCGACCGTGGCCACGGGCGCCGCGCTGGTGATCGCAGGTCTGTTGGCCGGCACCACGCCAGCGGCCGCGGCGACCGTGCCAGGTGAGGTGCTGACGTTCGGCGGCGACACCTTCGGCCAGCTCGGCAACGGCGCAGCGGGCGCCCACTCGACTCCGGGTCCAGCTGTGCTGTCGGGTGCCTCCGACGTCGCAGGTGGTCGCGAGCACGTGTTGGCGCTGGTCGGCACCCAGGTCTTCGCCTGGGGCAGTGACCGACAGGGTCAGGTCGGCAACGGTGCGCCGCTGGCCAACGTGGCGTCGCCGGTCGCTGTGCTGTCGGGGGCTGCTGCGGTGACCACCGGTCACTATCACTCGATGGCGCTGATGATCGACGGCACGGTGCGTGCCTGGGGGTGGGACAACCGCGGGCAGATCGGCCCGGCAGGTGCGGCAGCGACGACGGTGGCCGCCCCGGTCGCCGTCACCGGGCTGCCGGCCGGCGTCATCGCGGTCGCCGCCGGTCGCGCGCATAGCCTGGCGCTCGCGCTGGACGGCACCGTGTGGTCCTGGGGCGACAACAGCTTCGGCCAGCTGGGCTACGGCACCGCCGACGTCCTTCGGCACGCGACGCCGACGCCGGTGCAAGGTCTGCCGGGCGGCATCGTCGCCGTCGCCGGCGGCCGGGACACGTCGTTCGCGATCACCGCCTCGGGTGACCTCTGGGCCTGGGGCAACAGCCAGTACGGCCAGGTCGGCAACGGTGCCGTCGGCAAGAACACTGATGGCACGCCGCGCACGGTCCTCGCACCGGTGCTGGTGATGGGCGGCATCCGGCAGGTCGAGTCCGGCGCCGACCACACGGTGGCCGTCACGACCACCGACCAGGTCTGGTCGTGGGGCCGCAACCGCTACGGCCAGCTCGGCTACGCCGGAACCGCGAGCCGGTCCCGACCCGTCCGGGTGACCGCCGTACCCGCAGTGTCCTCGGTCGTCGCCGGTCGCGACCACGTGCTTGCGCTCGCGACCAACGGCGACGTCTACACCTGGGGCCGTAACGACGGCGGGCAGCTGGGCCTCGACCCGGTCACCGTCCCGAGCTCGAGCACCCCGCGGTTGATCAGTGCGCTCGCGGGGGCCCGGGACGCCGGCGGCGGCCAGGTGTACAGCGTGGTGCTGGGCTGACCGCCGATCCTCGCGGTTCGACCGCGGTCAGACCGTGACCTGGCGGGTGGCCGTGCCTTGCTTGCCGAAGCCGTCGGTCACCGTGAGGGTGACCGTGTAGGTGCCGGCCGCGGGAAGGGTGTGGCTGGCCGTCGACAGCGTCGAGCCGGCCAGGCCGTCACCGAAGGTCCACGCGTAGGCGACGACCGCGCCGTCGGTGTCGTAGGACGACGCCCCGCTGAAGGTGCAGCTCAGGCCGACGCAGGTCGGCAGGCCGACCACCGCGACCGGTGCCAGGTTGGCCGGGTTGGCCGTCGGGTTCGCGGTCAGCGTGAGGGTGCTGGTCAGGCCCCACTCGTCGCGCACGGTCAGCACCGCGGAGAACGGTCCGGGTGCGGTGTAGACCTTGTCGACCAGCGAGCCGGTGCCGGTGCCCTGGTTGGTGCCGTAGGTCCACGTGAAGCTCGCCGTGGCGATGTTCTCGTCGGTGGACCCGCGGGCGTCGAAACGGCAGACGTTGTTGGTGCAGCTGACCGTCGCTGCGGCGACCGGCGCCAGGTTGCCGGGCGGCTGGGTGACGATCACGTTGGTGGCGGTGAACGTCGGGCCGACCTGGCCGTTGTTGTCGGTCGCCCGTACCAGCACCGTGTAGGTGCCTGCCGGGACGATCGGCGAGGTGTAGGCGTAGTTGGAGCCGGGGCTGCCTGGGCTGGTGAGGAAGGCCGAGCGGTAGGAGACCGTCGGCGAGAACGTCCCGGTCGAGCCGAGGTACTGACCGGCTGAGTTGATGATGCCGATCTCCACCTTGGCCATCGAGAGGTCGTCGTTGGCCCGGCCGCTGACGACCAGGCGTCCGACGTCGAAGATCGTGTTGGTGACCGGAGCCGCCAGCAGCGGGTCGATGGTCGGGTCGAGGTCACCCGGGAAGACGAGGTAGCGCGACCCGGAGGCGTTGCTCCACTGCCCGGCCGTGTCGACCGCCCACGAGGAGACCGAGTAGTCACCGGCGGACGGCAGGTCGGTGGAGAAGGTGAAGCCGGTGCTGGTGCCACCGGGGGCGCTCAGCGTGGCCGGCAGGCTCGCGAAGCCGGCGGTGAGCTGACCGTTGGGCTGCAGCCAGCGACCGGTGCGGTTGTCGAAGAGTGCGACCCGGACGGCGGACACGCCCTTGTCGTCGGTGGCCGTGCCCGGGATGTCGAGGTGCAGCACCTCGGGCGTCTGGTCGGTCAACGTCGAGGTCAGTGCGGCGACCGGGAAGGCGTCAGCCGCCACCTGGGCGGTGATGGCAAGACGGGCGTAGTTGGTGCTCGCGGTGACCAGACCGCTGTTGTCGACCGCACGGACCCGGAAGTCGTAGACACCAGCGGTCAGCGGGGGAGTCGTGTAGGTCCAGGCGTAGGTCGCCGTACCGATCGGGGACGGTCCTGAGATGCGTCGGAAGTCAGCCGTGCCGTAGTTGAACGACCCGTCAGCGGCGATGCCCTCGCGGGTGTTGCCGTTGCGCAGGTAGACGTCGACGTACTGCAGTGCGTTCTCGTCGGTCGCGGTGCCGGTGATCGTGAGCTGGGTGCCCGGGGCAACGGTGACCGGACTCGGGTTTCCGGGCGGGTTCATAGGCACCGGGGTCGAGATCGTCACGCTGGGCGCGACGCCGTTGGTGTCGACGATCCAGATGCGGGACGCGCCGCGCAGGTCGGCCTGGCCGGCCGTGTCGTTGGCGATGGCACTCATCTGCCAGCGGCCGTCGGTCGGCAGGACCACGTCGTAGCGCCAGGTCGCGGCCGTCGCACCGGGGATGTCCGGCAGCGAACGGAACGCGTTGTAGGTCAGGGCGGTGGTGCCGTCGTCCTGGAGGTACTGGCCGGTGTCCAGGTTCTTGAACCAGATCGTCAGTGAGCTGACGCCGTGGTCGTCGGTGGCTGTGCCGGTGATCGTGAACGAAGTCGTGGTCACCGGGCTGGTCGTCACCGGGGCGACGATGGCGGTGTCCGGCGTCAGGTCGGCGAGGCTGAAGGTCTCCATCTTCTTGCTCGCCTTGGTGGCGTCACTGGTGCCGTTGACCCCCACGGCCTTGGCCGTGAGCTGCAGGGTCAGCGTGCCGGGGATGGTCAGCGGCAGTGACCACGTCGTCGCTGCCGCGTTCGGGGTGGCCAGCGTGGTGTTGATCGTGTTGGCGAGACCCCAGGTGACGAGGTCGTCCTGGAGGTACTGCTTGGTGGTGCGGTTGATGACCTCGATCTGGACCCGCTTGACGCCCGACGGCGCGGTCGCGGTGCCACTGACGAGGAACGGCGTCGCGGCAGGCACGACCCGGCCCTCGATCGGTGTCGTGATCAGGGTGTCGGTCGGCGACGCGGCCGGCACCGTGGCGAGGTCGTAGAACGCCACCCGGCCGGTACGGATGCCACCCTGGAAGGTCGCGTCACCGCCGGCGAACAGCCCGCGTGAGGTGGCCTCCATCGCCTTGTTGCCCTCGAAGGAGTCCGAACCCGGGCTCCACTCGAGCGCGGTGCCGGTAGCGGGGTCGAGCGCACCGATGTGGTCACGGCGTACGACGGAGTCACCGAGGCCGTAGCCCGACAGGCCCTGGCCGGTGCCGTAGCCCACGTTGTCCAGGCCCGGCCACGGCTGCGGCGAGGTCGGCGACTCCTCCCAGGAGAAGTGCCCGCCGAGGTAGACCGCCTTCTCGGTGATGGCGACGGAGTAGACGCTGTCGAAGTGCCGGGAGACCCACAGCGGCGCCACGTTGTCGGCGCCGGTCAGGCTGAAGGAGACGGCGGTGTCGTTGATCGGTGGCCGGTCGCCACCCGACCCGCTGGTCACCACGAAGTACTGGTCGTTGGGGGCGATGTCGCCGGCGTAGACCCGCTGGATGCCGCCGACGAAAGCGAGGTTGTCGTCCCAGAGCCGGGTGCGCCAGGGCAGCAGCGACTTCGTGGCCGTGTCGATGAGGCCGACGCCGTAACGCGTCTGACCCGCGATCGCGCGGCCGGTGTGCACCACGAGCAGCTTGGTCTCGTCGTGGGTCAGCTTGAGCTGCTGCACCGTCAGGGCGCCGCTGATGCCGATGCCGCCGGACAGCGGCAGGTTGAACGCGGGGTCGACCGCCCCGGTCGCGCCGTTGAGCGCAGCGAGGCTGACCCGGGACGTGCCGTTGATGGTGGTGAAGCGGCCGCCGACATAGACGGTGCTGTTGGTGACTGCGAGGGCGGAGGCCGCCGCGCTGGCGTTGGCGGTGAAGCCGGCCAGCGGGGCACCGGTAGCCGGGTCCAGCGAGGCGATCTTGCGCTTGGTGACACCGTTGACGGTGCTGAACGCGCCGGCGGCGTACAGCTTGGTGCCGTCGGGGGAGGCTTCGACGGCGGTGACGCCGCCACCGCCGAACGTCGGCCGGAAACCGGTGTCGACCTGGCCGGTGTCGATGTTGTACGCCGCCAGGAACTTCTGCGGGATCGACCCTGCCCCGGTGGAGTTGGCGATCGAGGTGAAGGTGCCGGCGACGTAGACCCGCGAGCCGACGACCTCGATGTCGGAGATCTCGCCATCGCTGATGCGCGCGGTGTTGGTGCGCGGCGTCTGCGGCACCAGCCCGGTGTGACCGGGCACGGGCTGAGCCGCTCCGGCGACCGGGGCGGCGGCGACGCCGAGCACCGTGAGCAACGAGCCGGTCAGCGCGACGAGCGCGATCTTGGCGACACTGGTCCGAGCGTGCATGTGTGGTCCCCCCACAGAGAAGCGTCTGAATCAGCTGCGCAGACCGTTGCCGATCGTGCGCTCCCCGGCGGTCGCAGGACCGCGCACGGCATGTCTATCGCACCGGCGAAAGCCGGGGTGACAGATCTGTCGTGTTTGCTACTGAGCGTCACCCTACTGCCTCCCGTCGTCACCATCCGCCAGAGTGCCTCACTCTGTGTCATCGGGCAGGCACCTCCGGTGCGCGCGGCGGGGAGGTTGACGAAGCAGGTGCCGATCGGCTCCGGCGGCTCGTACACTCGGGCCATCGTGACAGGTGTGTCGCGGTCGGGTGGGGGCGATGATGATGGTGGCCGCATCGGCAGGACCGGGCGGGTTGGGGCCAGGTGCGCTGGTGCTCGCCCTGGTCGGTGGCCTCCTGGGCTGCGCCGCGCTGCTCGTCGTCGCGTTGTTGTGCATGGGCTCCGGGCGCCATCTGCTGCGGGTCGTCAGGACTGCGGTAGGCCTCGGCTGGCCGCTGGTGGGTCTGGCTGGTTCGCACGACCCGGTCCGGGCCGAGGCCGACCGCTCACTGCGGGACGCCGTGCAGGACCTGCGGGCGGCCATCGAAGCGGAGCCCACCGCGATCGCCCTGGCCCGCGCGGCCGCCTACGAGGACGACGTTCGGTGGGAGACCGAACGGGCCCGTGAACGGTCTCGCGCGACCCGACAGGTGGCGCGCGACGCTGCTGCCCGCCGGGTGGCCGCCACCCTCGAGAAGTCGCAGCGCCGGGCCGCCGAGGAGCGAGCCGAGCGCGAACGCCGCGAGACCGCAGCCGCCCTCGCCGAGCTGCCGCCCGAACGTGCCGTCGCTTTCCGCGAGGCCCTGAACGTCATCACCGCGCGGATCGCCCCCGAGCCCGTCGAAGCGGTTGACGCCGTCGCGGCCGCCGCTGCCGTTGATGAGGTCGTCGGTCGGGCTGCTGCGGTCACGGGACCCACGGTGGTCGACACCCGCGCGGCGGCCATCGACCTGCGCCCGTTCGAGACGGTGACCCTGTCGGCGGCCAACGGGTCGGGAGGCAAGAGGCCGGGAGGCGGCCGGACGCCGAACGTCGCCGCGGGTGGCGAGGCCAACCTGGACGTCGCAGCGAAGGCTGCTGCCGCCCACGCTGCCGGGGTCGCGAAGGCAGCGGCGACGGCCGAGGCAGCAGCTGCTCGATGGACGGCCGAGCGCCCCTGCTGGCCGCTGGGTCGCGCCGTCACCCAAGGGGCTCCGCTGGTCCGCGCGAGCGCCGCCACCCAAGCCAGTCGGGACCGGGTGCTGGGCACTGTCGGCCGGTTGCGCGAGCAGCGTCGCATCGAAGAACGCCGGTTCGCTCGTGAGCGGTGGACGTTGCGCGCGGCCCGGTTGTCGTTGTCCGCGGTCTTCCCTGTCGTCGCGATCGACCGAGTGATGGGCGGGGGCCACCTCTCGTGGGGAGTCGCGACGGGTTCGGTGGTGCTGGTGCTCGCCGGCGGAGCCGCGCTGTGGGGCCGCAGCCCGTCGCGCCCCGCCCGCCGGCTCGACCCCGCCGAACGCTCGGCCTGGCGCGCCGTCGGGTCGTCCGAGCAGCTGGCGGTGCGGGTGGCGACCGGTTCGTCGTTGCAGGAGGCCTGGGTCGCGGTGGCCTCGTCCAGTGACCTGTCGGTGGTGTCGGCACCCCCCGCGCGTGCACTCAGCGAGATCGTGGCGTCCGCCGCGTGGTCGCGTCGTCGGGCCGCCCGGATGTCGATGTCGCGCGCGAGGACCCGGGCGGTGGTGGCGCTCGTGCCCGGCGGTCTGGTCGTCCTCGTCGCCGCGGCGCTGCTGCTGCAGGCATGACCGACGCGCCCGCCCCCGCTCTGTTCGCGCAGGTGCTCGACGAGCTGCTCGAGCAGCACCCGGAGTCCGCGACGGCGTTGGGTGACCATCGCTTCGACGACCGGCTGAGCGACCGGAGTCAGAGTGCGCGGGACAAGGAGGGCTCGTGGGCGGCGCGCCGGCGCAACGACCTCGACGCCCTGGACGGCTCGGCGCTGAGCGCCGCCGAGCAGGTCGACCGCGACATCCTGGGCGGCGCGTTGGACCTGCGTCGCTTCGAGCTCGAGGAGCTGCGGGACCACGAGTGGGACCCGCTGGCCGCCAACCCCGGCACGGCGATCTACACCCTGCTGGCCCGGGACTTCGCCCCGCTGGGCGACCGCTTGCGGTCGGTGGCCGGCCGGCTGACCGCCGTACCCGAGACGTTGGCGATGGCACGTCGCTCGCTCGCCGCGATGCCCAGGGTGCACGTCGAGACCGCGATCGGACAGTTCGTCGGCACCCGCTCGCTGCTCACGACCGAGCTCGAGGGGGCGCTGACCGCGGAGCCGTCGTTGCGCGCCGAGGTCGACCCCGCGCGGGACCGGGCGGTCGAGGCGCTCGACGAGCACATCGACTGGCTGCGGGCCGACCTCGCCGACCCCTCCGCGCGCGACCGTGACCCCCGCCTCGGTGCCGAGACCTACGCCCGCAAGCTGGCGCTCACCCTCGACACCGCCGCGGACGCCGACACCGTGCTCGCCCGCGCTGAGGCCGACCTTGCGCGGGTCGAGGAGCGCATCGCCGAGACGGCCGCGCAGCTCGACGACGGACCTGTCGAGGGCCGGGTACGCCGGGCGCTGGACCGGCTCGCCGCCGACGGGGCGGTCACCAACGACACCATCGTCGGATTGTGTGAGCAGGCGATGGCCGAGACGGCACAGTTTGTGCGGTCCCGCGACCTGGTCACGGTGCACGACGACCCGGTCCGCGTCATCGTCATGCCCGAGATCCACCGCGGTGTGGCGGTCGCCTACTGCGACCCGCCGGGGCCGTTGGAGACCGCGCCGCTGCCGACGTACTTCGCGGTGTCGCCGACCCCCGAGGACTGGACCCCCGAGCGGGTGTCGTCGTTCTTCCGCGAGTATAACGCGCACATGCTGCAGAACCTCACGGTGCATGAGGCCATGCCCGGTCACGTTCTGCAGCTGGCGCACAACGCGCGCTACGTCTCTGACGTCCCGGTTCGCAAGGCACTGTGGAGCGGGACGTTCGTCGAGGGCTGGGCGGTCTATGCCGAGGAGGTGATGGTCGACGCCGGCTATCGCGCCGAGGCCGGTCACGGGCTTGCGCTGCGCATGCAGCAGCTCAAGATGCAGCTGCGCACGACGATCAACGCGATCCTCGACGCGCGGGTGCACGCCCACGGCATGACCGAGGCCGAGGCCATGACGTTGATGACCGAGCGTGGGCACCAGGAGGAGGGGGAGGCCGCCGGGAAGTGGCGCCGTGCGCGGCTGACCAGCGGTCAGCTCTCGACCTACTACGTCGGCTACGTCGAAGTGGCCGACCTTGCGCGGGACCTCGCTGCTGCGTGGCCCGAGGCGTCGGTGCGCGAGCGGCACGATGCGCTGCTGGCCCACGGCTCGCCCGCCCCGCGGCACGTGCGGACCCTGCTGAGCCTCTGAGCCGCTGAGCCGCTGAGCCGCTGAGCCGCTGAGCCTCTGACCGCTCCCCGACGCCGAGTGGCGGAATCTGGTGGGACCGACCGCGTGTCGGACCGCCACCTTCCGCCACTCGCGGGTCTCGGCCCGCCACCTTCCGCCACTCCCGGGTCTCGGACCGCCACCTTCCGCCACTCGACGGGCGTGCTCGGGGCGTGGGAGGGCGAGCAACGCGGCGTACGCCGGTAGCCTGGCCGCAGCCCCTCCCGAACCGCACGCAGCCACCCGCAGCACCGCAGACTTCCCCCGGCACCGAAGGAGCACCACCGTGGCGAGCATCGACGCCGTCGGAGCACGCGAGATCCTCGACTCGCGCGGCAACCCCACCGTCGAGGTGGAGGTGGCCCTCGACGACGGCACCGTCGCCCGCGCGGCTGTGCCCAGTGGAGCGAGCACCGGCCAGTTCGAGGCGGTCGAGCTGCGGGACGGCGACGCCACACGCTACGGCGGCAAGGGTGTCGAGAAAGCCGTGCTCGGGGTGCTCGACGAGATCGGGCCGGCACTGCTCGGCATGGAGGCGAGCGAGCAGCGGCTGATCGACGCCGCGCTGATCGACCTCGACGGCACGCCGACCAAGTCCCGGCTCGGCGCCAATGCACTCCTCGGGGTGTCACTGGCTGTCGCCCGCGCTGCCGCCGAGTCCGCCGAGCTGCCGCTGTTCCGCTACGTCGGTGGCCCCAACGCGCACGTGCTGCCGGTGCCGATGATGAACATCCTCAACGGTGGCGCGCACGCCGACACCGGTGTCGACGTGCAGGAGTTCATGGTCGCCCCGATCGGCGCCGCGACCTTCCGCGAGGCCCTGCAGATGGGCACCGAGGTCTACCACGCACTGAAGGCGGTGCTGAAGCAGCGCGGCCTCGCGACCGGCCTCGGCGACGAGGGCGGCTTCGCACCCGACCTGCCCAACAACCGCGAGGCGCTCGACCTCATCGTCGAGGCCATCGGCACCACCGGGCTCACCGTGGGCGAGGACATCGGGCTGGCTCTGGACGTCGCCGCTACCGAGTTCTACGACGCGGAGAAGGGTGCCTACACCTTCGAAGGTGCGTCGAAGTCGTCCGAGGAGATGGCGGCCTACTACGCCGAGCTGGTCTCGGCGTACCCGCTGGTCTCCATCGAGGACCCCATGAGCGAGGAGGACTGGCCGGGCTGGAAGGCGCTGACCGACTCCCTCGGCGACCGGGTGCAGATCGTGGGCGATGACCTGTTCGTCACCAACCCCGAGCGTCTCGCCCGCGGCATCCGCGAGTCGACCGCCAACGCGTTGCTCGTCAAGGTCAACCAGATCGGCACGCTGACCGAGACCCTTGATGCCGTCAGCATGGCCCACCGCGCGGGCTACCGCTGCATGATGAGTCACCGGTCTGGTGAGACCGAGGACACCACGATCGCCGACCTCGCGGTGGCCACCGACTGCGGCCAGATCAAGACGGGCGCACCGGCCCGGTCGGAGCGGGTGGCGAAGTACAACCAGCTGCTGCGCATCGAGGAAGAGCTCGACGACGCAGCGAGGTACGCCGGTCGCGATGCGTTCCCGCGGCACTCCCACGTGGCTCGCTGAGGAGTCCGGGCGACGTGACGGTCACCTCGGCACCACCGGAGACGCGCCCGCCTGGCGGTGCGAGTCCCACGGCTGCTGGCCGCGCGAGCCTCACCGGGCGCGCGGCCATGCTGGCGTTGGTGGTGTGCCTGCTGGCGATCTCGATGGCCTACCCCATGCGTGAGTACCTCGCCCAGCGCGGCGACCTGCAGTCCTACCGGGCGCAGGTCGCGTTGCAGGAGCGCCAGGTCGCGCAGCTACGGGCGCAGCACCGGCGCTGGCAGGACCAGGCCTACGTCGCGGCCCAGGCCCGTGAGCGCCTGCACTACGTGCTGCCGGGGGAGACGGCGTACGTCGTGCTCGGGTCGAAGAAGGTCACGACGCCGGACGGCATCGTCGAGCCGCACGCAGCCGCGGTGCGGCGCAGTCCGTGGTTCACCGACCTGTGGCACACCGTGGAGACCGCCGGACGCACCGGCGTCGCCGGCAAGTGAGTGCCTCGTTGCCATCGGTCGGTACGGGCACCTGTGCCGCGGACGCCGTTGATGCCGCAGACCTTGCGGTCGTCGCGGCCCAGCTCGGCCGGCCGGCGCGCGGCGTGCAGGCAGTCGCGCACCGCTGCCCTTGCGGCAACCCCGACGTCGTGCAGACTGCGCCACGCCTGCCGGACGGCACGCCTTTCCCCACCGTCTTCTACCTGACCTGCCCGCGGGCCGCCAGTGCGATCGGCACACTGGAGGCCGACGGTGTGATGCGCGAGATGTCATCGCGGCTCGAGTCCGACGCCGTTCTCGCTGCTGCCTATCGCGAGGCGCACGAGCGGTACCTCGCGGCGCGGGACGCGGTCGAGGTTGTGGCGGAGATCGCGGGTGTCTCGGCCGGCGGCATGCCGGACCGGGTCAAGTGCCTGCACGTGCTGGTGGGCCAGTCGCTGGCCCAAGGTCGGGGAGTCAACCCGCTGGGCGACGAGGCGCTGGACCTGTTGCCGCAGTGGTGGCGCAACGGTCCGTGCGTGAGTGCGCTCCACGCAACCGAGATAGTCGGGCCAACAGGGTGACGCGAGTGGCAGCCATCGATTGCGGCACCAACTCGATCCGGCTGCTGGTGGCCGACATCGACGTGACTGCGTCGACGTTGGTCGACGTCGAACGGCGGATGGAGGTCGTGCGCCTCGGTGAGGGTGTCGACCGCACCCGACGACTCTCACCCGAGGCATTGGCCAGGACGTTCGCGGCGTGTGACGCCTACGCCAGGGTGGTGGTGTCGACCGGTGCCGAGCACCTGCGCTTCGTCGCCACGTCGGCCTCACGCGACGTCGACAACCGCGACGATTTCGTCGCCGGGGTCCGGGCCCGGCTGGGTGTCGACCCCGAGGTCGTCACGGGTGACACCGAGGCGACGCTGTCCTTCACCGGCGCAACGCGTGAGCTCTCGGGTGCCGGGTCGGGCCATGCTGCGTCGGGCTTTGCTGTGTCGAGCATTGCTGCGTCAATCGTGGCCGCGCCGGTCCTCGTCGTCGACATCGGGGGCGGCTCGACCGAGTTTGTCCTCGGCGACCCCGGGGCCGAGCCGCGAGCGGGTGTGTCGGTCGATGTCGGCTGTGTGCGCATGACCGAGCGTCACCTGCACGACGACCCGCCGACGCCGTCGCAGGTCGAGGCCGCACGGGCAGATGTCGAGGCGGCTGTTCGACGCGCCGGGGAGTCCGTGCCGCTTGCAGAGGCACGCGGGCTGGTCGGGCTGGCCGGGTCGGTGACGACCGTGGCGGCCATGGCGTTGGGTTTGTCGTCGTACGACTCGACAGCGATCCACCATTCCCGCATCCCCGCCACCGACGTGCATGCCGTCGCGCACCGGCTGCTGGCCATGAGCAGGGCCGAGCGGGCCGCCTTGCCGTTCATGCACGCGGGCCGCGTGGATGTGATCGGTGCCGGTGCGCTGGTGCTGTCGGTGGTGTTGGAGCACGTGCCGGTCGAGGACGTGCTGGTCAGTGAGCACGACATCCTCGACGGCATCGCGTGGAGCCTGGTGACCGCGGGGTCGTCAGCGTGAGCAGGTGGTGGCCGCTGCACGACCTGCGGCTCGCGACCGGCGACCTGACCTTGACGCCGATGACCGAGGCCGACCTCGACACCCTCGCCAATTTACAGCCGCTCGATCTCGAGCTCGACCCCCGGGCCACCCGCTATCCCGGGGTCGAGGACATCGTCGGTCGCGGTGCTGTCCTGCACCAGGAGTACTGGCGTTCGATGGGCACCTGGACCCCGGACAACTGGAAACTCTTCTTCGTCGTACGCCGAGGGTCGCGAGTGCTCGGGCTGCAAGGTCTCGAGGGGCCGGACTTCCGCGTGCTGCGGACGGTCGACACGTCCTCGTGGCTGGCGGCCGACGTCCGCGGCGCGGGTGTCGGCACTGCTGCTCGCAGAGCCGTGCTGGCGCTGGCTTTCGACCACCTCGGCGCGCGGGCTGCGGTCACGTCGGCGTGGCACGACAACCATGCGTCGCTGGGTGTCTCGCGTCGACTGGGCTATCGCCCCAACGGCGAGGTGTTCCTGGTACGCGTCGACCACCCGGACGGTGTCGACACGTTGCTGCACCTGCGCATGACCCTGGCCGACTGGAAGGGCTCCGGTGGCGGGGCGGACGTGGCCGTCGAGGGTCTCGCAGCCGCGCTGCGGTTGTTCGACCTACCCGCGAGCTGACACGTCAGCGCGACGTCTGGGCGAGCACGATCCCGACCAGCACCACCACGCCGCCGATCAGCTGGACGGGACTGAGCGCCTCACCCAGCCAGGCCCACGCGACCACGCCGGCGATGACCGGCTCGAGCATGCCGATCATCCCGACGCGTGTCGCCGGCAGCAGGTGCAGCCCGGTCAGCACCAGCACGAACGGCGCGATGGTGCCCAGCACCACCATCCAGGTCATCAGCACCCAGAGCGGCAGCGAGACCGAGCCGAGATTGCCGAGCAGCGACGTGCTGCCGGTGGTGCCGGCGTACGGGAAGGACCACCACGGCTGGATCACCGCCCACACGAGACTCGCGAAGACGAACGCGTAGAACGTCGTCGACAACGGGTCACGCACCCCCGCGCTGTGCTCGCCCAGCAGGTAGTAGGTAGCGAGTGCGACACCGGCCGCGAGGGCGGCGGCGACGCCGAGACCATTGAGGGTGCTGCCGTTCCACACCTCGGCGACCAGCGCGAGGCCGGCGATCGCCAAGCCCAGCGCGGCCCACACCCGGTTGCGCACAGGCTCCTTGCGCACGAACCGCGCCCACAGCGCGACCATCACCGGGGCGGTGTATTCCAGCAGCAGCGCGATGCTCACCGGCATCCGGGTGATCGCGACGAAGTAGAAGAACTGCGTGAGAGCCACGCCCGCGATGCCGTACGCCGCCAGCAGCGGGACCTCTGACCACGACAGTCGAAGTCGCTGCGGAGCAACGACGAGCAGCACGAGTCCGAGGCCCACCACGGCGCCGGTGCACCGCAGCTCGGTCAGTCGCATGGCGGAGAGCCCTGAGGAGAGGATCACCTTCGACACCGTGCCGTTGACAGCAAAGAGCGCAGCAGCTGCGACCAGGAGGACGTAGCCGCGCGTGCCACGGCCGGGTACGTCGGGTCGCACCTGCGCAAGAGGAACCGACGTCTCGACCACTCGAGGACCCTACGTGAGGCGCCTCGTCATCTCGGCAGCCGGAACCGGCAGCGCGGCCCGCTCGCGTGGCGAAGGCGCGCAGCTCCCGCACCCGCTCAGCACACGGTGCCGGGAGTGGGTCCGTCGAGCAGCACCCGCTCGGCCCAAGATGCATTGCGCTGTGACTGCTCCGTTTCTGCACCCGCGTGTCGGGAGAGGATGTTGCCCCGCATGTCCGCACCGCCCGCTACTGTGCGTTCCGCGGTACCGCGCGGACCGCAACAGCGGTCGGTAGCAAAGTGAGGACAGGAGGTGGCTGCTCATGGACACGACCCAGCTGCTCAAGGGTGTGCTCGACGTCGCCGTGCTGGCGGTGCTCGACGAGGAGGACGGCTACGGCTACGACGTCGTGCGTCGGCTGCGGACCGCGGGGCTGGAGGACGTCGGCGACGCCTCGGTCTACGGCACGCTGCGCCGGCTCTACTCGGCCGGCGCCCTCACGTCCTACGTCGTGCCGTCGGACGAGGGACCGCACCGCAAGTACTACGGCATCAACAAGCAGGGCAAGGCGACCTTGGCCGGGTCCAGCAAGACCTGGCTGGCCTTTGCCGACACGATGAGCGGCCTGCTGGCCGGGGCGGAGGCACGACGATGACGAGTGGCAGCACGGGCAGCACCGGCAGCACGGGCGGGGCGACGACTGAGGCGCGACGGGCGTTGACGCCCGAGGCGCAGGCCTACCTGGACGGTGTCGCAGTGCATCTGGCGGACCTCCAGGTCGAGGACCGCACTGACCTGCTGGAGGAGCTCGAGGCGCACCTTGCCGAGCTGTCGAGCGAGGGCGACGCGCCGCTGGTGTCCCGGCTCGGCGCGCCGGGCGACTACGCCGCCGAGCTGCGTGCCGCGGCCGGCTTGCCCGCAGCGGCTACCCGTTCCGGTGCTGCCGTCGGCCAGCTGCTCGGACAGGTTCTTGCCCACGTCCAGCGGCTGCGACGCCGTCCATCGGTCATCGGTGCTGCCACGACCGCGGTCGCGTTGAAGCCCGTCTGGTGGCTGGTGCGGTCGTGGGTGCTGGCCGCGTTGGTGGCCAGGGTGCTCACGGCCGGGCCGTGGTCCAGCGGCTATCCGTTCGTCCCGGTCATCGGCAGTCCGTTCGGCGGCCTGCTCGCGATACTGGCGCTGCTGGCCCTGTCCGTGCGCCTGGATCGTCGATCGAGCGATGTCCGGACGACGTGGGCACTCGCCGCTGTCGACGTGGTTGCGCTGGTCGCACTTCTGCCGGCGCTGTCGTCGGCACACTCGTCGAACTGGCAGAGCATCGCGAACGCCGTCGACATCCAGTCGTCCGCGGCGGCAACGGCAAGCCCCGGCCAGGGCGCCGAGGGGGTCTACTCGGGCGGCAAGCAGATCTGGAACGTCTACCCGTACGACGATCAGGGCCGCCTGCTGCACGACGTCCGGCTCTACGACCAGGACGGCGGACCGATCGGGCTCGGTCTGGCCTACGACGCCACCAAGAAGCAGACTCTCGATGTCGCCGGGCGGCCCGTCGACAACGCGTTTCCCTACCGCTACGTCGACCCGTCCAGCGGCCAGGTGATCGACATGAACGCTGCGCCGGACGTGACGGCGCCTCCGCTGCTCGGCATACAGCCGACGGTCACCTCGCCAGCATCTCCCGCGTCGACTCCCGCTCCGACCCCCGCCGCGACCACCTCCTCGAGCCCGACGCCGACCCCCAGCACGACGCCGACTGCGACGTCGTCCGGCAAGACGCGGTGACCCGCCGGGTGTAGGCCGTGGTGGCCGTGGAACGCTCGTCCTGAGGCCGCACCCGGCCGACTGTTCGACTGATCGACGAGGCAAGGAGTTCCCACCCGTGGGCAACATGGTGAGCTTTGCGAGCAACGGCGACTCGTGCGACGGCTATCTCGCGTTGCCGGAGTCCGGCAGTGGTCCAGGAGTGATCGTGATCCAGGAGTGGTGGGGCCTGGTCGACCACATCAAGGGCCTGGCGGACCGGTTCGCCGCCGAGGGATTCGTCGCTCTGGCACCGGACTTCTTCCACGGCGCGACGACCGACGAGCCGGACGAGGCGATGCGGCTGCTGATGGGATTGGCGATGGACCGAGCCGCCAAGGACATCCAGGGTGCCTCGCAGTACCTCGCGTCACGGGACGACGTCACCGGCACCGGGGTCGGCACGGTCGGCTTCTGCATGGGTGGCTCGCTCGCCCTGTGGAGTGGTGCGCTGGCCGAGGAGGTCAAGGTCGCCGTCGCGTTCTATCCCGCGATGCCGTGGGAGAAGATGTCGCCGACCTGGGGCAACTTTGCCGATAAGGCCGCGATGATCCACGCCTCCGAGGAGGACGGCACGTCGGCGGCGGACGGCGTACAGACTGCGGTGAAGGGCATCGAGGCGGCCGGCGGTGACGTCGAGGTCTATGACTACCCAGGCACGTCGCATGCGTTCTTCAACGACCAGCGGCCCGAGGTCTACAGCAAGGAGCACGCGGACGCTGCCTGGCGCCGCACCCTCGACCTGCTCAAGGCGCGGCTCTGACACTGGCGGACCACCCCGTCGCGCGCACCCCCGACGACGTGCGCGCGACGGCGCATTCGTGCGTCGAGGCCGGGTCGCTTCCGGTGCTCGACGCCGCAGTCATCGAGTGCCGCGCCTGCCCGCGTCTCGTCGCCTGGCGCGAGCACGTGGCGAGGGAGAAACGTCGTGCCTACGCCGACGAGGACTACTGGGGTCGGCCCATCGCCGGCTGGGGCGACGAGCAGGCGGCCGTGCTCGTCGTCGGTCTCGCTCCCGCTGCGCACGGGGGCAACCGCACCGGTCGCATCTTCACCGGCGACCGCAGCGGCGACTGGCTGTTCGCTGCGCTGCACCGCGCCGGGCTCGCGGCGATCCCGACCAGCACCCACGCCGGTGACGGACAACGCCTGCTGCACACCCGGATGCTGGCGGCGGTGCGGTGCGCACCACCGGCGAACTCGCCGACACCGGAGGAGCGTGAGACCTGCGCGCCATGGATGGACGCCGAGATCCAGCTGCTGCTGCCGCACCTGAGGGTCGTGATCGCGTTGGGCGCGTTCGCGTGGACGACCACCTTGGCCTCGCTGTCCCGACTGGGCCTCCCGGTGCCGCGGCCGCGGCACCGGTTCACCCATGCGGCGACCGCCGAGATCGGGCCGTTGCTGCTTGTCGGGTCGTTCCACCCGAGCCAGCAGAACACCTTCACCGGTAAGCTCACCGAGCCCATGCTCGACCAGGTGATGGGCCTCGCCGTCGACCGGGCCGGGCTGCGACCTACTCTCTGAGTCATGTCCCTGACCCCGGCAGCTGCTGGTTCCGCGATCCCTGCCGTGTCGCCCGCACGGACCCGCATCCTCCTCGTCGGCGGTGGCTACGTCGGCATGTACACCGCGCTGCGTCTGCAGAAGCGGCTCAAGCGCGATCTCGCCGCCAAGCGGGTCGAGATCGTGGTCGTCGACCCGCGTTCCTACATGACCTACCAGCCGTTCCTGCCCGAAGCGGCCGCGGGCAGCGTCGAACCGCGGCACGTGGTGGTGCCGCTGCGCCGGGTGCTGTCCCGCTGCGAGGTGCTGACCGGTCGGGTCCAGTCGATCGACCACGCGCGACGGGTGGCGACGGTGCAGCCGACCCGCGGACCGGCGTACGACCTGTCCTATGACGTGGTTGTTGTTGCCCCTGGCTCGATCGCGCGCACCCTGCCGATCCCGGGACTCGCCGAGCAGGGCATCGGCTTCAAGCAGGTCGAAGAGGCCATCGCGCTGCGCAACCGGGTGCTGGCCAGCCTCGACATGGCGGCGAGCATCAGCGACCACGCCGCGCGGCGCAAGCTGTTGACCTTCGTCTTCGTGGGTGGCGGCTACTCCGGCATCGAGGCGTTGGCCGAGCTCGAGGACATGGCGGTCTATGCGACCCGCTACTACCCTGATCTGTCGCCGGAGGAGATCAGGTTCGTGCTGGTCGAGGCGACTGGACGGGTGCTGCCCGAGGTCGGTGAGGACATGGGCCGGTACACCGTCGAGCAGCTGGTCAAGCGGCGCATCGACGTCCGCCTCAACACCCGGCTCGAGTCGTGCGTCGATGGCCATGTCGTGCTCTCCGACGGTGCCGAGATGGACTCCGAGACGATCGTGTGGACCGCCGGCGTGCGGGCCCACCCGATGCTTGCCCGTACCGGTCTTCCGCTGGACGAGAAGGGTCGGGTCAAATGCCGCCCGGACCTGCGGGTCGAAGGGGTCGAGGGGGCGTGGTCGGCCGGTGATGGTGCTGCCGTGCCGGACCTCACCGCTGCTGCGGGTGCGACCACCGGACCGAGCGCGCAGCACGCGGTCCGCCAGGCCAAGGTGCTGGGCGACAACATTGCGCTGGTGCTCAAGGGGCGCACGCCCGAGGCCTACGCGCACAAGTATGTCGGCTCGGTGGCGTCGCTGGGGCTCTACAAGGGCGTGGCACAGGTCTACGGCGTGAAGCTCAAGGGCTGGCCTGCATGGTTCATGCACCGCACCTATCACGTCAGCCGGGTGCCGACCTTCAACCGCAAGGTGCGCGTGATCCTCGACTGGACCCTTGCACTGTTCTTCCGTCGCGACATCGTGTCGCTCGGTTCGCTGCAGGACCCGCGCGCGGAGTTCGACCAAGCCAGCCGCTGACCGGGTGCTGATGCCGATGCCGATGCCGATGCCGATGCCATGCCGGGGCTGGTGCTGGGTCGTCGAGTGGCGGAAGGTGGCTGCTCTGCTTCACCGAGTGGCGGAACCTGGTCGTACTCCGGCGCCGCAGCCAGCCAGATTCCGCCCCTCGATGGGTCGCCAGTGACGGGGCCGGTCAGTCGTCGTTGGTGAGACGGAGCGACCGCAGGCGGTTGCCGGCCACCCAGGTGGCGACGAGCGTCACGACGACCAGCAGGACCACACCGAGCCAGGTGCTCACCGCCGAGGTCACGCCCAAGGCCCTGGCGTCCGGGCCGACGACTGACCGGGTCAGTGTCAGCGCCCACTGCTGCACGCTGAGCGCCTGCGCGCCGGGCACCAGGTTGCCGACCAGTGACTCCCACACGAGTGCGTAGATCAGCCCGATCACCACGGCGTTACGGGTCATCACTGCCAACAGCACGAACACCGAGCAGTACGTCGTCCCCGCTGCGAGTGCGCCGACACCGAAACCGACCGCGAGCCCGTGGGAGGTGCCGACCATCAGCAGTCCGGCGAGCAGCACCGGCACCGCGGCGAAGGCAGCAACGACGGCGATGGCGACGACGAGCTTGGACAGCACGATGGTGTGCCTGCTGACCGGCTTGGCCAACAGGTAGACGATCGAGCCGTCGTCGATCTCGGGGCCGATCGCTCCGGTGCCGGCGATCAGCCCGAGCAGCGGCACCAGAGTGCCGAGAGCAAAGGCGCCGAGCACCCCGACGGCGACGTCGACCCGCGAGGATGCGTCGACGGTCAGGCGCACCAGCAGCGACAGCAGCAGCAGTACGACCGGCAACGCCGTCAGCAGCAGGGCCCGCCGCCGGCCCAGCAGGGTGCGCAGCGTCAGCCGCGCGATGACGGTGTTCATCGGCCCACCAGGTAGGCGAAGACACTCTCCAACGACTCGTCCGCGGGCGACACGTCGTAGAGCCGGATGCCGGCAGCGCGCGCGAGCCGTGGCAGCGACGTGCCGAACCGGATGCTGTCTCCTGCCTGCAACCGGACCTGCCCGTCGACCAGCTCGACCGCCGACACGGCACCGTCGGCGAGTGCCGCGGCAGCCAGAGCCCGGTCGTCGCTGGAGGTGACCGTGTACATGTGCGGACGTTCGGTCATCAGCCGGCGGATCTCACGGAAGTCGCCGCTGGCCGCATGGCGGCCCGCCACCATCACCTGGATAGTTCCGGCGACCTGCTCGACCTCCTCGAGGATGTGCGAGCTGAACAGCACGGTGCGACCCTCGCGGCCCATCGTGACCAGCAGGTCCATCAGGTGCAGGCGTTGCCGCGGATCCATCCCGTTGAACGGCTCATCGAGCAGCAGGACGGCCGGGTCGTGCACGAGGGCAGCCGCCATCTTGATGCGCTGCTTCATGCCCTTGGAGTAGGTGCTCACCTCGCGCTGCGCCGCATCACTCATCTCCACCGTATCGATGGCGCGGGTGGCGGCGGCCCCAGGGTCGGCCAGGCCGTGCAGCGACGCGTTGGTGAGCACGAACGTCCACCCGGTGACGACGTCGTACATCGCCTCTCGTTCGGGCACGATGCCGATCTGTCGGTAGACCTGCTCGCGACGCCATACCGGCGCACCGTCCAGGGTGACTGTGCCGGCCGACGGCGGCAGGAACCCGCTCATCATCGCGATCAGTGTCGACTTGCCCGCGCCGTTGGGGCCGAGCAGACCCGTGACGCCTGGGCCGATCGACATCGAGACGTCATTGACCGCCACGACGTTGCCGAACCATCGCGATACCGAGGCCAGCTCCATCACCGCCATCAGACCGACACCCGCCGATAGCGCAGCATCAGCAACGCATAGGCGCCGGCCACGATCGCCACCGCCGCCAGGCAGAAGACCACGCCGCCGATGGCTCCCGGCGGCATCGACGCACCGTTTGCATCAGCACCCAGCACTTTCGCCTCTACGACGTAGACCAGCGAGTACGGCGAGAGCAGTCCGGCCCAGCCGGCGAGGCTGCTGTTGCCCTGCTGCTCGGCGATCGCCGAGACGGTGCCAGAGACGCCGCTGAGCACCAGCAACACCGTGACGATCGCGGCGACACCCAGGCCGCGCCGAGTCGTGAACGCCGACATGGTGACGCTGATCGCGGCCAGCACAGCCGACAGGACGACGGCACCCGCGAGCCCGCGCAGGAAGCCTTGGGTGTTGGACCCGATCGACATCTTTCCGAGCAGCGCCCCGACGTAGAGCACGAGCAGCGGCAAACCGGTCAGCACCAGGATGGCGCCGGTCATCGCGAGCAGCTTGGCCCGTACATAGTCGCCGTGCGACATCGGCCGGGAGAAGTAGAGCCCGACCACGCGGTGACGCAGGTCGCGCGACACCAGCTGCGGCGCTTGGGCGGCGACGAACACCGATACGAGCACCTGCAGGTTGATGGCGTACGCCGTGTAGTCGACCGGCAGTTTCTCCGCCCCGCCGATGACCGCGATGCCGGCGATCAGCAGCGCGGGCACGGTGAGGATCGCCAGCAGCAGCATCGGCATCACCTTGGACCGGGCGCTGCGGCCGAGACCGAAGGTGCCGCGCAGGCTGTTGAGCGTCAATGCCCGGAAGACGTACGCCGATCCCAGCCGCGGGCCGTCGTATTTTCGGTAGCCGATGTCGTGGATCGCGCCGGTGTCGGCACCGCTGGTCATGCCGGCTCCTGCTCGTCGCGGAAGAGGTCCACCATGTGATGTCGGGCCCGTTGCAGCCGCACCATGGGGACGCCGAGGTCGACCACGGCGTCGCGGATGTGGTCGTAGGTCGCGTCATCGACCAGCTCGACGTCGAGAGACTGGGCGCTGATGGCGCGGGCCCCGACGCCGACTGCGACCAGGTGGGCTGCGACCTCGGTGGCCCGGTCACCGACCTCGACCAGGAGCCGCCCGGTCACGGCAGTGACGTCCACGGTCGAGGCGGAGCGCAGCAGCCGGCCGCCGTCGATGACCACGATGTGCTGGCAGACCCGCTCGAGCTCTCCCATCAGGTGCGAGGTGACCACCACCGAGATGCCGAACAAGGCGCCGATGCGGGCGATCAGGTCGAGCATGTCGTCGCGACCAGCCGGGTCGAGGCCGTTGGTCGGCTCGTCCAGCAGGACCAAGGCGGGGTCGTGGACCAATGCCTGAGCCAGCTTGACCCGCTGGCGCATGCCGGTGGAATAGCCACCGATCGGGCGGTAGCGCTCCTCGTGCAGACTCACCAGCCGCAGGATGTCGGCAGTGCGCTCGCGCGCCGCCGTCATGGGCAGCCCTGACATGCGGCCGAGATGGACGACCAGCTCGGTGGCGGTCATGTCCGGCGGCAGGCAGTCGTGCTCGGGCATGTAGCCGACCCGCCCGCGGATCTCCGGCCCCTGGGTGGCGACGTCGAGGCCGAGCACCGAGGCTCCCCCGGAGGTGGCGGGAGTGAGACCGAGCAGGATCCGGATCAGGGTCGACTTGCCCGCCCCGTTGGCGCCGACAAGACCGGTCACACCGGCCGGCAGCTCGGCGCTGAGACCGGACAGCGCGGTCACCTTGCCGCCGTACGTCTTGGTCAGGTCGCGCAGGACGACGGTGCTCACGTCCGGAACCCTAGCCAGATCACGGCCGGGCAGGGGTCGGCCGCGATAGCCTCGGCGCGTCGGTAGGAGCGGACGGCCCGGGTGGCGGAACCGGCAGACGCAGAGGGCTTAAACCCCTCGGCCGAAAGGCGTGCGGGTTCGAATCCCGCCCCGGGCACCGACGGTTCGGGGGAACGTCACGAGGGCGGACTTCGTTATCCTGACGACAAGAGAGTCCCGCGACCCACGCGGGCACCGCCGGAGGGATGTCATGCAGAGCCGCAACCCGGTCTTCACCAACAGCAAGGCCTTCTCGAACAAGGGTCACACCGGCGTTGGCGACGTGCCGCAGATGAACGCCGGCCAGCTCGAGGACATGTACCGCGCCCCCGCCGCTACCGGTGTCGACACCGGTCGGATGACGATGGACGACGTGGTCGTCAAGACCGGCCTGATGTTCGCGGTGCTGGTGCCGCTGGCGATCGTCAACTACGTGCTGCAGAACCAGCTGCTCACCATCGGCGGGGCACTGGTCGGCCTGGTGGTCGGCCTGATCGTGTCGTTCAAGCAGTCGACCAACCCGGTCCTGATGCTCACCTACGCCGCGCTCGAGGGGCTCTTCGTCGGTGGCATGAGCGGTCTCTACGAGGCTCGTTACAACGGCATCGTCGGCCAGGCCGTCCTCGGCTCGTTGTCGGTCTTCCTCGTCGCGCTGTGGGCCTACAAGAGCGGTCGAGTGCGGGCGACGCCGAAGTTCCAGAAGACTGTGATGATCGCGATGGGCGGTTACCTCATCTTCTCGCTGATCAACGTCGTGCTTGTACTGACGACGCACCAGAACCTGCGCGGTGGCGTGCTCGGCATCGGCATCGGCCTGTTCGCGGTGACGCTGGCTGCGGCCATGTTGATCCTGGACTTCGATTTTGCCGAGCAGGGGGTGCGCAACGGTCTGCCGGAGCGCTACTCGTGGCTGGCCGCGTTCGGTCTGGTCGTCACGCTCGTCTGGCTGTACCTCGAGATGCTGCGGCTGATCGGCAGCCTGCGCGGGAGGAACTGAGCTCTCTCTTCGGGCGTCTGGCAGGCTCGGGTCGTGTCTGACCCGGGCCTGCCGTCGTTCGTGGTGGTCTCCGGACCGCCGGGCAGCGGCAAGTCCACCGTGGCGCGATCGCTCGCGGATGCGTTCGGGATGCCGCTGATCGCTAAGGACACCATCAAGGAAGCGCTGATGGGCGTCCTGGACGTGCCGGATGTGGCGACTTCGCGACTGGTAGGGCGGGCTTCGGTCGCCGCGATGCTGGCGGTAGCAGTCGAGTCGCGCCACGGGGTGCTGGAGAGCGTCTGGCACCGGACGCAGGCGGTCGAGGACCTGCGGCGGTTGCCCGGCCGACTGGTCGAGGTGTTCTGCCGGGTCGACCCCGCCGTGGCCCAGCAGCGCTATCTCGCCCGGGCCACCTCGCGGGCCGCGGGCCACTTCGACGCCGACCGCGTCGTGGCCGAGCTGTGGAACGACGAGGTGACCGAACCGGTGGCCGGCGGCTGGCCGGTGATCGAGGTGGACACCAGCGCCCCGGTGGACGTCGCTGTTCTCGTGGCTCTGCTGCGGGACGCGAACCAGGCGGGCGCCGCTGCTCTGCGTACCAACCGACACACCGAAGCCGTCACCCCTCGGCGGCGCCACGCTCAACCCGGCCGCTGAGCCCCGCTTCTGTGTGTTCGTCGGTACCTGGTGGTGAGTCAATCGAGGTGTCCCGCGCCCAGCAGGTGGATGAGTTCCCCCTGCCGCTGCGAGGTGAGACCAGCGGCGCGCGGGCGGTCGAGCCCCTGAGTCCTCTCCCACGCCAACACATCGGCGATGAGCTCGGGTCGCGGTCGGTGCCGGAGACCGGCAGCTGCAGCCGCCGCCCCCGAGCGCGCGGACCAGCCCTCCCAGCCCGCCTCGACCAGCCACATCGGCAGGGACTCGGGGCCCATGTACTCGGCGACGCCCTGTCCGAGCAGCCAGGTTGACTCCGCGAAGAGCACGTCGCCGGTGTGTCCCGATGCGGCCCGGGTGGCATCGATCCACTCGTGGAACGGCGTGATGGGACCGACGGCGTTGTAGGTGCCCACGGTCTGCGACTCGGCGCAGTCGACGAGCCAGGCGGCCAGGTCGCGGACGTCGACGACCTGGGTCGGCGCGTCGGGGGTGTCCGGCACGAGCACTGGTCCGCGCCGGTCGCGCGCGAACGCGGCGGGCCAGTAGCCGGAGCGGTCGGTGTGGTCGCCTGGTCCGCCGATGAGCCCGGACCGGGCGATGAGCAGGCGCTCCCCGACGGCCGCCGCGGTCGCGCGCTCACACGCCACCTTGGCCCCGCCGTAGGCGGTCCGGTCCACCGTGTCGAGAGTTGTGGCCGGCAGCAGGTCCGCGCTCTCGTCGGCGCCTGGTACGCCCTGGTCGGCGTATGCGCTGCAGGAGGACACGTAGGTCCAGTGGCCGGCCCGGTCGGCCAGCGCAGCCAAGGCACCGCACACCATGCCGGGCTGCCAGGACACCTCGACGACAGCGTCCCAGTCCTGCCGGCGAACAAGGTCATAGGCGCCTGGCTCCGTGCGATCAGCCGCGGCAAAGGCAGCACCCTCGGCGACCCCGCCGGACTCACCCCGGGCCACACAGGTGAGGTCATGTCCTCGGAGCAGGGCCTGCCGGGTCACCTCTCGACCCAGCCACGCCGTCCCCCCGAGCAGCAGCATCTTCATGCGCCTAGCCAACAGATCCCTGCGATCCGGCAGATCCTGCTTCGCCACCGGCGTAAAGCCGCAAAGCCCGACTGGGCCGGGCGCAGGCTTCGCCGAGTCAGCCCGAGACCGTCGGCCCGGCGCGTTCGATCAGGAACCGCACCAGCACCCGGCGCTCGGCCACCATCGCCCGCCGGTAGTCCGCCCAGTCCGGGTGCTCTCCGGCGACCCGCCGGTAGTAGTCCTCCAGCAAGGGCAAGGCGTCAGGCTGCTCGACGATCTCGGCGGTGCCCTCGACCTGACCCCACGCACCGAAGAACCCGTTGCTCAGCAGGCACAGCGAGAGGTGCGGGTCGCGCCGGAGGTTCTTGACCTTGATAGCCGTCTCGCGGGTCGACAGCTCGACCATGCCCTCGTCGTCGACGGCCACTGCGACGGGCGACATCTGCGGCCACCCGTCCTTGCGGGTGGTGGCCAGCACGGCATGATGGTTGGTGCGGATGAAGTCGCGTGCTTCGTCCGGGGTCACGGACGACCGGCCACAGCCATCGCGCGGGCGGCCGTCAGGATGTGCGCCGGGCGCCCCGGCGCAGGTCGTGCTCGTGCACGATCGCGGACGCGTGTCCCTGGGCGATGCCGTGCTCGTCGCGCAGCCAGTTGACCCGCTCCTCGAACCGCAAGAGCCCCGGACCGGCCTCGAGCGTCTCGAACCACGCAGGCAGGTCACGCCCTGTCGCCTCGGGCACCCGCTCGAGCAGCTGCTGGTGGGTTGCCTCGGAGTGGTGCAGGGACATCGGCGCCTCCCGTGCGCTCAGCGGACCATGACCCTGAGCCTGCCTCACGTGCCGGGCGCGCCACAAGGCCCCTAGGGTGCCCGGGTGGCGGACGACGAGCTGGACAGCGGCTGGGGCGACCTGCTGGACGACCTTGCTGCAGACGTACGTCGGGTGGTGGACCGCCTGCGCAACCTCTCGGCGGCCCGACTCAGCGCCCCCCCAGCAGCCGCAACATCCTCGACGACTGGCACGCCGGACCACGCCACCCGCGCCGTCGCTGCTCACTCCGTGGCGCAGGTGCTGGCCGACGCGACGGCTCGACTGGAGGCAGCCTCGACAGGTGACCCGCTGACGATGCACGTGGTGCCGATCCTGGCCGACCATGCCACCGGCGAGGTCATCGCCGTCACAGGCAACGACCTCATCGCCGCCGCGGGCCGACTGACTCCCGGCGACCCGGTCGGGGACACTGACGCACGTGACGTCGTGTCTGCCGCGGCGGCCGCGCTCACCGACGTACGACGTCGACTGTGAACGCCCACCACCTCAGCTGAGGCGCTGAACCACCATCGCCATGCCCTGACCGCCACCGACGCACATCGTGACCAGGCCATGCTCCTTGTCGCGGCTCCGCAGACCGTTGAGCAGGGTGGTGGTGATGCGCGCGCCGGTCGAACCGAACGGGTGGCCGAGGGCGATCGCACCGCCGTGCACGTTGAGCCGGTCGATGTCGATGCCGAGCTCGCGGTAGGACGGGATCACCTGCGCGGCGAAGGCTTCGTTGATCTCCACGAGGTCCATGTCGTCGATCGTCATGCCGGCCAGCATGAGTGCGCGACGGGAGGCTTCGACCGGGCCGAGGCCCATGATCTCGGGCGAGAGCCCTGAGACGCCGGTGGACACGATGCGCGCCAGCGGTGTGAGGCCGAGCTCGGCGGCGCGCGAGTCGGACACGATGACCAATGCCGCTGCGCCGTCGTTGAGCGGGCAGCAGTTGGCTGCGGTGACGGTGCCAGCCTCGCGGAACGCCGGCTTGAGGGCGGCGACCCCTTCCAGCGTGACCCCCGCGCGGGGGCCGTCGTCGCGACTGACCACCGTGCCGTCAGGTGTCGTGATCGGGGTGATCTCGCGCTCGAAGAAGCCATCGGCGATCGCCTTCTCGGCGAGGTTCTGCGAGCGCACGCCGAACTCGTCCTGCTCGGCGCGGCTGATGCCTCGGGAGGTGGCGAGGTTCTCGGCGGTCTGGCCCATCGCGATGTAGACGTCAGGCACCAGGCCGCGGGCACGGGGATCCTCCCAGACCTCGTTGCTGGCAGCCGTTTCTGCGGTCCGCGCTCGCGCTTCGTCGAACACCGGGTCGACGAACTCCTCGCGGCCGCGACCCGCCCCGCTGAACGCCGGGTAGTGCGACACGCACTCCACCCCGGCCGACACGAAGGCATGGCCCTCGCCCGACTTGATGGCGTGGAAAGCCATCCGCGAGGTCTGCACCGACGACGCGCAGAATCGGTTCACCGTCGTGCCGGGCAACGCGTCGTGCCCGAGCGAGACCGCGACCCGGCGGGCGAGGTTGACGCCCTGCTTGCCCTCGGGCTCGGCGCATCCGAGCATCAGGTCGTCGAGGGTGTCGGGGTCGAGTGCCGTCACCTGGTCCAGGGCCGCCTGGATGACGGTCGAGGCAAGGTGGTCCGGCCGTACCCCGACCAGCGAGCCCTTGAAGGCTCGACCGATCGGGGTGCGGGCAGCGGCAACGATCACGGCCTCAGGCATGACTCGCACGCTAGCGCAGCGGCCCATCGACCTCGTCGGTCGCGGCCACCTCGGCGGCGTGGGACACCTCGCCCGGGTCACCGGCAGGACGCCGGCGCAACAGCGCCCACCGCCCGCGGGGGCCTCGGTCGCGGCCACCGACCTGCGCCGGACCCACCTCCGTGCCGGGCTCGTCGGCGGCCTCGGCTGCAGCCACCGAGATGGGCCGGACGCCCTCACCGCGGGCCAGGTCCGGTGCCTGCTCGGCCTCGCCGCCGAGCCAGACCCCGAGCGAGGCGCACACCGATGGGAGCAGCGCTGTGGCAACGGCCCCGTAGCCGGCCGGTGAGGGGTGAAAACGGTCCGGGCCGAACATCTCCGCCGGCGACGCGGCAAACTCTGGCCCGAGCAGGTCGCCGAGCGACACGCTGCGGCCGCCGGCCTCGACGACGGCGATGGTCTGGGCGGCGGCGAGCTGCCGACTGGCCCGGCGGGCGATCCAGCGCAGCGGCTTGGGGATCGGCTCGACCGTGCCCAGGTCAGGACACGTGCCGACGACCACCTCGGCCCCCAGGTCACGGAGCCGGCGTACAGCATGGTCGAGGTGTCGGACGGCGGTCGGCGGACGCACCCGGTGAGTCACGTCGTTGGCGCCGACCATCAGCACAGCGACGTCGACGGGCAGGCCGGCGTCGGCGGCGACGGCCACCTGCGCCGACAGGTCGCTGCTGCGGGCGCCGACAGTCGCGACCCGGGTCAGGCGCACCGGCCGACCGGCGCACTCGGCCAGCCCGGCCGCGAGCATGACCCCCGGCGTCTGGCGCACGTGCTCCACCCCATAGCCGCACGCGCCCGAGTCGCCGAGCATCAGCAGGTGCAGCAGTGGGCCGTCGTGGTCGGTGCCGTAGACCCCGTCGCCGTCGAGCGGCCCCGCCTCGGGCTCGCCGATGGCACGCCTGGCCACGGCCGCCTGCGCGCGCACAAGACCGAACGCACCGGCCGTGGCGACGCCTAGCCCCCCACCGCCGTACGCCGCGGCCATGGCGATGCGGCGGGCGGTCCGAGCCTTGCTCACCGGGGGAATCTAGCCGACGACGCGCGGCCCCTTAGGCTCCCGGGCATGCAGTTCGTCGAGTCTGTGGTCGATCTTGTGGGCAACACCCCGCTGGTGCGGCTGTCGTCGGTGGGGCGCGACGTGTCCGCCACGGTGCTGGCCAAGGTGGAGTACCTCAACCCCGGCGGGTCGGTGAAGGACCGCATCGCCGTGCGGATGGTCGAGGCCGCGGAGGCCTCCGGCGCCTTGCTGCCGGGCGGCACCATCGTCGAGCCGACCTCCGGCAACACCGGTGTCGGCCTCGCGCTGGTGGCGCAGAAGCGCGGCTACCAGTGCATCTTCGTGCTGCCGGACAAGGTCAGTCAGGACAAGATCAATGTGCTCAAGGCGTACGGCGCCCGGGTCGAGGTGTGCCCGACTGCGGTGTCGCCCGAGGACCCACGTAGCTACTACTCGGTCAGCGACCGGCTGGTGCGCGAGATCGAGGGTGCCTGGAAGCCCGACCAGTACTCCAACCCGGAGAACCCGCGCTCGCATTACGAGACCACCGGTCCCGAGATCTGGAAGCAGACCGACGGCCGGGTGACGCACTTTGTCACCGGCGTCGGCACCGGCGGCACCATCACCGGTACGGGTCGCTATCTGAAGGAAGCCAGTGGCGGCGCCGTGACCATCGTCGGCGCCGACCCCGAGGGCTCGGTCTACTCCGGCGGCACCGGCCGGCCCTATCTCGTGGAGGGCGTCGGCGAGGACTTCTGGCCCACGGCCTACGACCCGTCGGTCACGGATGAGATCGTCGCCGTCTCCGACCGCGACTCGTTCCTCATGACGCGCCGCCTTGCCCGCGAGGAGGGGCTGCTGGTCGGCGGGTCGTGCGGCATGGCGGTCGTGGCTGCGTTGGAGGTCGCGTCGCGGCTGACCGCGGACGACGTCGTGGTGGTGCTGCTGCCAGACGGTGGGCGCGGCTACCTCGGCAAGATCTTCAGCGACGACTGGATGGCTGACTACGGCTTCCTCGACGGCGACGCCTCGGCCGGTACGACGGTCGGCGAGGTGCTTGCCGGCAAGAGCGGCTCGGTGCCGACCCTCGTGCACGTGCACCCCTACGAGACGGTGCGAGAGGCCATCGACATCCTGCGGGAGTACAGCGTCTCGCAGATGCCGGTCGTCAAGGCCGAGCCGCCGGTGACTGCCGGCGAGGTAGTCGGCTCGGTCAGCGAGAAGGAACTGCTCGACCTGTTGTTCTCCGGCAAGGCGCACCTGGCCGACGCCCTCGAGCGGCATATGTCGGCGCCGCTCCCGATCGTCGGTGCCGGTGAGCCGGTGGCCGCGGCGACGGCGGCCCTCGAGAGGTCGGACGCCTTGTTGGTGCACGAGGACGGTAAGCCGGCAGGCGTCCTGACTCGCCAGGACCTGCTTGGCTTCCTCGCCGCCGGCTGAGTCAGCTCCCTGGCAGCTCGACCCGGGTCGGTGCGTCCTGGCCGTGCGCCGTCGCGTCATAGCCGACCTGGCAGAAGCCGTGGTTGCAGTAGCCGCGGGGGTTCTTGTGCAGGTAGCCCTGGTGGTAGTCCTCGGCGTACCAGAACGTGCCGGCCTCGGCAGCGGGACGGATCTCGGTGGAGATCTCGCCGTAGCCCGCTTCCTTCAGCGCCTGCTGGTAGCGCGCCCGTGACGCCTCAACGGCAGCAAGCTGCCCGTCCGTGGTGGGGTAGATCGCTGAGCGGTACTGCGAGCCGACGTCGTTGCCCTGCTGGTCCGGCGTAGTCGGGTCGTGGTTCTCCCAGAACGCCTTGAGCAGCACGTCGATGTCGACCTTGGCAGGGTCGAAGACCACCCGCACTGCCTCGGTGTGACCGGTGCGGCCCGTGCAGGTCTCGTCGTACGTCGGGTTCGGCGTGAAGCCGCCCAGGTAGCCGACTGCTGTCACGTCGACGCCGGGCAGCGACCAGAAGATGCGTTCGGAGCCCCAGAAGCAGCCCATCGCCACGAAGATCTCCTCGTGGCCCGGGGCCACTGCGCCCTCGATCGGCGTCCCCAGCACGACGTGGTCGCGGGCCAGGGTGAACGGTCGCTGCGGCCGACCGGGCAGGGCCTCGGCGGCAGTGACATGGACGGGCTTCTTGGCAAAGAACATGGGTGAACCTCCTGCCGAGAGCAACGAGTCGAGGTCGCGCGGTTGTTCCGTCCCGATGTCTGACGGATTGGTGACGTCAGCCCCGGTGCAGCGGCCGGGTCAGGCAGGTCGGGCCACCGTCGCCCTTGTTGATCTGCGACGCCGCATAGGTGTGCACCTCGACGCCGGCCGCCTCCAGCGACTTCCTGGTCTTCGGCGCGCTGTCGGCCATCACCACCACGCCGGACCGCACCGCCAGCACGTTGCACCCCTGCTCGTCGAGCTCGTTCGGGTCCGCCGGCACCGTCCGGTAGCCGCGCTCGGCCAGCATCTCGAGCAGCGGCACCGGGGCAAGCGGCTCGAACACCACGGCCAGGTCCGGCGCGACCGGCGACACGACCGACATCAGGTGCATGACGTGCGCGGCACCCAGGTGGTGGGGCAGGTCCGCCCGCTCGACCGTCACGCCTTCGCTGGCCAAGATCTCGGTGAGCTGGGCGTGGGCAGCGGCATTGGTGCGATATCCGCGCCCGACCGCCAGCGTCGTCTGGTCGAGCCAGCACATGTCGCCGCCGTCGGCCGTTGCGTCGCCGGTCAGTCGGCCGATCACCGGCACCCCGGCCTTCTCGACCTCGGCGGCAAGAAAGGCCGGTTCGCCGCGCCGGGCTGGCTTGGCCATCTGCAGCTGGATCGCACCGGCGCCGGTGACGAACACCGGGTCGTAGGCGAAGCAGCCGTCGACCAACCCGTCCGGCGCTTCGGCCAGGACCACCTCGACACCCAGCCCGACAAGGATTTCGACGAACTCCTCGTGCTCGCGCAGCAGCCGGTCGGCGTCCGGCGTCCGCCACCCGGCAGCAGCGAAGTCACCTGTCGTGGTCGGTCGTACGACGAGAACGCGGTGCAGCTCGGCCGACATCGAGCGGACACCGAAGGACGGGGCAGCGGCTGGAGTGGTGGTCACCCTGGCATCGTGCCAGGCCACCGGCTCGCCCGGGTGGGGTGGTTGGATCGCCGCATGACGCGCGAAATGTTCGAGGCACCGGTCACCGGTGGAGTCCTGGCGGGGTACGTCGACGGGCCGGCGGACGACGATGCGCTCGGCCCCGACCGGGCGCTGGTGCTGCATGGTGGTCCGGGACTGTCGGTCGGCATCGTCGACGACTTGGTGGCCGAGCTCGCGGCGTCCTACCGGGTCGCGACCTATCAGCAGCGCGGCATCGCGCCCTCGACGATCGACGGCGAGTTCACCATTGCCGAAGCGGTGGCTGATGTCGCTGCCGTGCTCGACCACCTCGGCTGGGACACGGCGTACATCGTGGGGCACAGCTGGGGCGGTCACCTGGCGTTCTGGGTGGCCGGGCAGCTGCCCGAGCGGCTGCTCGGCGTCCTGTCGGTCGACCCGCTGGGTGCGGTCGGCGACGGGGGCAACGCGGAGTTCGAGGCCGAGATGTCGGCCCGCACCCCGGCCGACGTGCGCGAACGGGCCTCGGAGCTGGACCGGCTGGCGCAGCACGGCGAGGTCAGCGAGGAGCAGGCGCTGGAGAGCTTCGAGCTGATGTGGCCGGCCTACTTCGCCGACCCGGCCACCGCACCGCCCATGCCTGCGGGCATGCGGCTCTCGATCCCGGCGTACTCCGGGTTGTTCACCGATCTGGTGGCCCGGCTGCCGGAGCTGGAGGCGTCGCTGCCGTCCATCACCGTGCCGGTGTCGGTCCTGGTCGGCGACCGCAGCCCGATCCCGATGGCCGCGGGTCTGGACAGTGCCGCGCGCATCCCCGGTGCGCTCACCGTGGTCGTCGAAGGCGCCGGCCACCTGCCCCATCACGAACGACCCGGTTGCGTCCGTCAGGCGTTGGACGAGTTGGCCGACCACGTGGCAGCCCGCGCCTGACCAGGAGCTCCTGCCTCAGCGGGACTCGAGCGTCGTCAGCCGCGAGTCGATGCCAGCGAGGGCGGCCCGGATGGTCACCAGTTCTTCACGCATCTCGCCGAACTCCGACCGCAGCCCCGCGAAGTCCGAACGGAGCTCGCGAGAGTCTCGCGCATGTCGTCACGAAGGCTGTCGATCTCGCTGTGCAGCTCCCCGCGCAGAGCCCCGATCTCGGCGCCCAGCTCCCCGCGCAGGCCCCGCACGTCCTCGCGGAGGTCGTCAAGACGGCCGCCGAGCACGGTCACGGTCGCGATGATGGCGGTCAGCGCAAGCGCGAAACCGCCGCCCATCGCGGTGACCAGGAGTCTCGTGGAGACCATGCTGCCGAGACTACGACGGGGGCGCCGAGGTCGTCCCGCCGTTGTCCACAGCCGATCGCGCGGCCGACCACTCAGCGGCGAGCAGGGCATAGACGGACTCGCTGGCCCACTCACCCTTGACCCATTCGTTCTCGACCAGCAGGGCCTCGTGACGCATGCCGAGGCGCTCGAGCACCCCGGCCGATGCTGTGTTGCGCGCGTCGAGGCGACCGATCACCCGGTGCAGGCCGAGAGTTTCGAAGCCCAGCTGCATCACCGCCGCGGCCATCTCGGTGGCGTAGCCGTGACCGCGCTGGTCCGGCTTGAGCACGTAGCCGATCTCGCCCATCTGGTGCTCCTGACTGACCCAGATCAGTACGGCGTCGCCGACGGCCTGGCCGGTCTCGCGCAGCACCGCCAGCAGCGCCAGGCCGTCACCCTCCTTGTCCAGGACGCGGTACGACATCTTCTTCTCCAGGTGCTCACGCAACGCCTGGTCGTCCATGGCCTCGGAGTAGAGGTAGCGGTGGACCTGCGCATCGCCATACAGCTCGCGCACGTCGTCAAGGTCTCCCTCGCCGAAGGGGCGCAGGTCGAGGCGCTCAGTCTGCAACGGGAAGGTGAGGTCCGGCACGGTGCGAACCTAGCCGCGCAGACTCGCGCCCGCACCGCGGAATACGCTCTGCCCATGCACTTCGAGACCCTTGCGATCCATGCCGGCCAGGAGCCCGACCCGCTGACCGGCGCGGTGGTGCCGCCGATCTACCAGACCTCGACCTACAAGCAGGACGGCGTGGGTGGGCTGCGTGGCGGCTACGAGTACAGCCGGTCGGCCAACCCGACCCGCACCGCACTCGAGGAGTGCCTGGCCGCGATCGAGGGTGGCCGTCGTGGTCTGGCGTTTGCCTCCGGCCTGGCCGCGGAGGACACCTTGCTGCGGTCGGTGTGCCGACCGGGCGACCACGTCGTGATCCCGGGCGATGCCTACGGCGGCACCTACCGGCTGTTCGCGAAGGTGCAGGACGTCTGGGGCCTGGAGCACAGCCCGTCGGCCGGGCACGACGCCGACTCGGTTCGTGCGGCAATTCGGCCGGGCGACACCAAGGTGGTGTGGGTCGAGACCCCGACGAACCCGTTGCTGGGCATCACCGACATCGCTGCGGTGGCCGAGGTCGCGCACGACGCAGGGGCTCTGCTCGTCGTCGACAACACGTTCGCCTCGTCGTACCTCCAGCAGCCACTGGCCCTCGGCGCGGACGTGGTCGTGCACTCCACCACGAAGTACATGGGCGGGCACTCCGATGTCGTCGGCGGCGCGCTGGTGATAGCCGACGACGAGGTTGCCGAGAAGGTCGCTTACCACCAGAACGCTATGGGGGCGATCGCCGGACCGTTCGACTCGTGGCTGGTGCTGCGCGGCATCAAGACCCTCGGCGTGCGCATGGACCGGCACTGCGCCAATGCCGAGCGCATCGTCGACCTGCTGACCTCGCACCCGAAGGTGAGCGGGGTGCTCTATCCCGGCCTGCCCGAGCACCCGGGCCACGAGATCGCCGCCAAGCAGATGAAGGCGTTCGGCGGCATGGTGTCCTTCCGGGTCGCGGGTGGTGAGGACGAGGCCGTCGCCCTGTGCGACCGCACCGAGGTCTTCACCCTGGGCGAGTCGCTCGGCGGCGTCGAGTCGCTGATCGAGCACCCGGGACGCATGACGCACGCGTCGGTGGCCGGCTCGCCGCTGGAGGTGCCCGGTGACCTCGTGCGGCTCTCGGTCGGCATCGAGGCGGTCGAGGACCTCGTCGAGGACCTGTCCCGCGCGCTGGGCTGAGGTGGCGACCCGTAGCAACCAGGTCGTCTGCGTCGACGTCGGATCGACGTTCACCAAGGCGGCGTTGGTGGACCTGGCCGGCGGCGGCTTGCTGGGCACCGCCTCGCACCCGACCACCTTGGCCACCGACGTGATGGACGGGGTCGACGCGGTGCGGGCCGAGCTCGGTGCCGGCCCGTCGGTCGAGACGCTGGCTTGCTCCTCGGCTGGTGGGGGTCTGCGGCTCGCGGTGATCGGCTATGAGCAGCTCGTGACAGCTGAGGCCGGTCACCGGGTCGGGCTCTCGGCGGGCGCCCGCGTCGTGCACGTGTCGACCGGCTCGATGGTGGCGGGAGACCTCGATGCGGTGCTGGCTGCGCGCCCGGATGTGCTGCTGCTCGTCGGTGGCACCGACGGCGGCAACGCCGAGATCTTGAGACGCAACGCCGAGCTGATGGCGGCGCGGTGTCTCACGATCCCGGTGGTGCTGGCCGGCAACGTCGATGTCCGCGACGAGCTGGCAGAGCTGCTCGCTGCGGGCGGCGTACCCGTGACCGGCACCGACAATGTGCTGCCGGTGATCGGCCGGCTCGACCCGATGCCTGCGCGCCTCGCGATCCGCGACGTGTTCATCCGGCACGTGATCGGCGGCAAGGGACTGTCCCGCCGCGCGGACTTCCCGGCGATGGTGCGCGCGGCCACACCCGACGCGGTGCTCGCAGGTGTCGAGGTGCTGGCCGATGGCGCCGGTCCGGTGCCCGGCGTCGGTGACGTGCTCGTCGTGGATGTCGGTGGTGCGACGACAGATGTCTACTCCGTCGTCACGCCGCAAGGTGAGGATGCCGTGCTGCGCAAGGACGTCGTCGAGGTGATGTGGCGCAGCCGCACGGTCGAGGGCGACCTCGGCATGCGCTGGGGCGCCGACGGCATCGTCGATGCGGCTGTCGCCGAACGACTCCTGCGACCAGGCGAAGAACCGCCCCTGCGTAGGGCGGCAGCAGCGCGGGTCGCCGACCCGTCGTTGCTGCCGGGTGATGAGCAGGCGCGCGACGACGACGCCCGCCTCGCCGAGCTGGCCGTGACGGTCGCTCTGCGCAGGCACGGGCGAGGCGGGAAAGACCTGCGCGAGGCGGTGCTGGTCGTGGGCAGTGGTGGGGTGCTGCGGCACGCGACAGCTGCGCGTGCTGCCGGCGTGCTCGCTCCGGCGACCAGCGACCTTGCCGGCGGTTGGCCGGTGCCCGAGCATGCGCGCACTGTCGTGGACACGCGCTACGTGCTGGCTGCTGCGGGCCTGCTCGCCGACGAGCACCCTGCTGTGGCCGCAGCCCTTGTCCAGCAGGCGCTCTAGTCCTCGTCGTCCTCGAGCTCGAGGCCATCGTCATCCCCTGCTTGCCGGCCCTCATCCGGTGGCGGAAAGTGGCAGTCGGATGCGCTTACCGGGGGCGCCCAGATGGCGCCACTCGCGGCCGGCGACTTCGCAGGGGGTCGACCCCCGAGTTGCGACAGCGGTATGGGTTTTCCGCGGCGGCCTTCCCAACGCGAACGCCTTCGAGTGCGCGAGCACCAACCGATCGCCGCTCCGGAGAAGGATCGGCCCGCAGGACGTGCCGGAAGCTCTCCGGAGCGGGCCGGGGGTGTTCACAGGCAACGCTCTTTCGATCAGAGCGGCACGCATGCGCGGATCGCGGCCGCCAGCGTCGGGCATCATCAAGCCATGTCCAGGAGCCGCCTCATCGACAAGTGGGAGCAGGACCTCCGTGGCGTTGGCGATGCGCAGGTGCGCGAGCGGCTGGCCCTCGCCAGGAACTCGGCAGCGCACTCTCTGCGACCGGGAACGGGTCGCAACCCCAAGGCGAGCCGCATGTGGCGGCAGAAAGCCGAGCAAGCGGAAGCCGAGTTGGAGCGCCGGGGACTGACGCCCTAGGCGAGTCAGGTCAGGCAGATTGCATGCACCCTGAGTGTGCACGCTAAGGGCACTCATGCGCGGTCGTCAGAGTGACTCCGAACGGGTCCGTCGAGTTTCAGGAACCACTCGTCCGGGTGATCACCGGCAAAGACTTCGCCGGACGCGATGAGGTCGTCGCGGTTGCCCTTGTCGTCGGCGTCGGCGTCCCAGACGTTCAAGAGCAGTCCAGGCTGGAGCACGACATCGCGGTCTGCCAGTTCTTCGCGGGTCGTTCTCACGTTCAGCCCGACGATGCCCCAAGCGGGCATGTCGTTGAAGTCAACCCTGATCGGCGCGATCCCTTGCGCGGGGCTCCACGTCGTAGGACTCGACTCGTTCATACGCTCGATAATGCCGGAAACCGTCGCCGGCCGGCCAGGCTCCCTCGAGCGCTGTCGGTGGAGATGCCGCCTGCCCTCAGACGTTCGCGGTCTCGGTGCCGGGAGGCTCAGCCGGCTGGTCGGTGGCGGCCACCCGGTGCCGGGTCTCGGTCGAGAAGGCGGTGGTGACCAGGCCGGTGGCGAGCACGCCGGCTGTGACCCCGAAGGCCGCACCGAAGGAATAGCTGTCGGCGAGCCAGCCGGCGGCCAGCGGGCCGACGACAGCGCCGAGGTCGGAGGACATCTGGAACGCCGCCACGACCGTGCCACCGCGACCCGCAGCGACGTCACCGACGACCGCGCTCGGCGCAACGGACAGGAACGCCGCGCTGGCGCCGAACAACGCCATCGCCACGACGTACAGCGGAAGGGTTGCCGACGACGCGATCAGTGTCATGGCCACCGTCGCCACGCTCGAGCCGATGAGCATCGCGGGACGGCGCCCGACGCGGTCGGCGAAGTTGCCGGCCACCAGCAGCAGAGCGCCTTGTGCGGCGGCGGAGACGAGCAACCCGATGCCGGTCCAGGTGGCCGAGGCACCGATGCCTTCGGTGACGAAGAGCGGGATCAACGAGCTGCGTACGCCGAACAGCGCCCAGCCGTTGCCCAGGTTGGTCATCAGGGCGGCGCGATAGCCCGACACCCGCAGGGCCTGGGGGAGCGTGACGGTCGTGACGGGCGCGGCCTTGGCTTCGATGTCGTGCAGCGCGGTGCGGCTGAGGAAGGCCAGACCGATGGCGCCCGCAGCGCCGAGGGTGACGGCGTAGACGAAGAACGGCGCCCGCAACGAGATCGCCGTCAGCGGACCGCCGATCGCAGGCCCGGCGATGCCGCCGAAGAGGAAGCCGGACTGCCACATGCCGGTGGCGCGGCCGCGCTGGTCGGCGTCGACGACGCGCAGCAGCAGCGAGAT
>JANLYQ010000129.1:0-31563 GCA_031365725.1 Sporichthyaceae bacterium
GCCAGCTCCGCGTCAGCGCGCGCCCGGTCGGCGGTGGTGAGGCAGGCGGTCTCCCGGGCGATGATCGTGGCCCGCCACTCACTGATGTCCCCGGCCTGGAGCGCGGCCATCGTGCGGGGCAGCTCGGCGGTCAACGCGTGGGCCAGGCCCAGGTGCCGGCCGCCGCGGAACGGGGAGTCCCGCCGGGCCAGCGCGACCTGGGCGCCGATCCCTTGCCCGACCCGGTCCGCCGGCACCCGGCCTGCCCGCTGCTCCGCCCGTTGGGACACCGCGAAGTCCGCAGTCACCACCGCCTGCGCCGCGGCGGCGGCGGACTTCAGCCGCTCCACCAGCTCGAGCTGGGTGACCCGCTCCGCATCCCCCACCGCCCGCTCCAACCCGGCCAACGCCGCGATCCAGGAGGCCACCGATCCCGTGGTCAGCGCTGGGGCCGCGGAGGGAGCTGCCGCGAAGGACCGTGCGGTGCACGCGGAGGCCCCCGTGGCAGGGGCCGCAGCGGATTCTGTGCGGGAGTGAGCAGGGGTTGAAGCCGCGCCGACGGTAAGCGCGGCGGTCGCGACAGGCATAGCGGTGTCACCTACTGGCGTCACCATATTGTCGAACATGTGTTCGATTCTACGCCTGTGGGCGCCAGCAGACAACACTCCACACAATCTGTGGACAAAGGTCTGCAACGCGGTCGACCTGGCGGGACACCCGTGGCGACGCCCGCACCGGTTGTGGGGAGCCATCGATGCTCGGTGCCTCGGACCGGTTCGCCCAACGTCGCGGCGCCGTACTTTCTCAGCGGCGAGGGGCGACGGGTCGGGCGCTGATGGCCCGCCCTGGTCCAGACGAGATTCCCGCCGCGACACTCAAAGGCTCGCCGGAGGCGCTCGACGACTGCGGCCTTCGGCCTGTCCTCCGCGTCAGGGATGGACTCGCTAAAGACCACGATGCCGTTGCACGGCGACAAGTGGCTTCGGCATTGATGCGGAGAGGACCTCCGTCATCCCGATGCGGCACGTTGGTTCTGTCAAGGAGTCGGGCTTGTGTCCCTCCCCTGTGCGGGTCCAGCCTCGCCAGGAACGGTCGACGCTCTCAATCATGATCTTCCGAGGGTAGTGCCGCCTCACCGGGCGAGGTCGTCTGTCAGTCGCCGAGCTCGGCCCGCCGCCGGACGACATACTCCTCGAGCTCTTGACGGATCGCGTCGTCCAGGGCCGGCTGCTGGTACTCGTCGAGCCGCTTCTTCCACACGTCGGTGGCGCGGGCGGCGGCGTCCTTGGCCCCGGTCCGCATCCACTTCTCGTAGTTGTCGGAGTTGGACAGGAAGGGCCGGTAGAAGCAGGTGCGGAAACGCTCCATGGTATGCGCGGCACCGAGGAAATGGCCGCCGTGGCCGACCTCCTCGTGGGCGCCGAACGCCAGCGACTCCTCGGTGATCTCCAGCGGAGTGAACTCCACCTGCAGCATCTCCAGGATCTGCACGTCGACGATGAACTTCTCGTAGCACGCGACGAGACCACCATCGAGCCAGCCAGCGGTGTGCATGACCCAGTTGATGCCGGCGAGGAACGTCGGCAGCATCGTCATCAGACCCTCGTAGCCGGCCTGCGCGTCGGGCATCTGGCTCGACGTCAGGCCACCTCCCGAACGCACCGGCAGGCCGAAGTGACGCGCGATCTGGCCGGTGCACAGCAGGCCGATCGCTGACTCCGGGGTGCCGAACTGGGGCGAGCCGGACTGCATGTCGATGTTGGACAGGAACGAGCCGAAGACAACGGGACATCCCGGGCGGATCAGCTGCGCCAGCGCGATGCCGGTCAGCGCCTCAGCCATCTGCTGGGCAAGAGCGGCCGGGATCGAGACCGGCGACATGGCGCCCATCAGCAGGAACGGTGTGAGCACGACGGCCTGGTTGGCGGCGCAGTACTCGAACTGCGCGTCGAGCATCCGGTCGTCCCAGCGAAGCGGCGAGTTGCAGTTGATCAGCGACAGCGTGGCCGGCGTTGCCTCGATCGACTCCCGCCCACCGAACAGGATCTCGGTCATCCGCAACGTGTCAGCAGCATTGACGCCGGACACCACGTTGCCCATGTAGACCTTGTCGGTCAGCGTCTGAAGCGCGTAGGTCATGTCGAGGTGCCGCGAGTCCAGGGGCGCATCGTTGGGCTCACAGATCACTCCCCCGGCTGAGTCGAGCACCGCAAAACTCTGCGCCAGCTTGGTGAAGTTGCGAAAGTCGTCCATCGTCGCGTCGCGGCGCACGTCGCCCTCACGGACGAACGGGGGACCGTAGACACCGCCGAAGGACATCGAGTCGCCGCCGACGTGGATCGTGTTGGCGGGATTCCGCGCCTGTACGTCGAACTCGCGGGGCGCCTTCGCGACCTGTTCGAGGATGAAGTCCGGGTCGAACTTCACGTTGTTCTCCTCGACCGTCTGCCCAGCCGCGCGAAACAGGTCGAGCGCGCGATCGGACATGAACTCCACGCCGATCTCGCTGACGAGGCGCTTCCAGCCACGGTCAAGGGTCTCCATCGCCTCGGCCGAGAGGATCTCGTAGCGCGGCATGGCGTTGCGGAACATCGGGCCTCCAGGGCGGGGGTTGCTGCCTCGTCCGTGCATCGACACCTTGACGCTGTCGCGGCCGCGATCCTACGCTTACTCCGTGAGACACCGCTCCCACATCGTGGAACTCTGATCGTGGCGCCCGCAACGACCTCGTCGACCGCCGGCAGCCAGGCCGTCGACCGCGCCGCGGCGCTGGTTGCGCTCGTCGTCGAGTCCGACGGACCACGCACCTTCACCTCCCTCGTCGACGAGCTCGGCCTCCCGCGGTCCACCACCTCGCGCCTGCTGCTGGCGCTAGAGCGCGCCCGGCTCGTCCATCGCGATGCGGCGGGACACTTCCGCCCCGGCGCCCTCTTCGCCCTGTACGCCGCCGGCCCCGACGCGACGGCGGACCTCGCCGCCCTGGCCGCGCCGACCCTCGAACGTCTCGGGGAACTGACCGGGGAGACGGTGAACCTCGCCGTCGCCCGTGGCGACACGATCGTGCAGATCGCCCAGGTCGACAGCCAGTTCCTGCTTGGGGCGACCAACTGGGTCGGTGTCGACGTACCGTCGCACTGCTCGGCGCTGGGAAAGGCCCTGCTTGCCGCCGACGGCATGGCGTTGCCCTCGGGACCCCTCGAGTCGCGCACCGACGCCTCGATCACGACCCGTGCTGCCCTCGACCGCGAGCTCACCGACGTACGTCGTCGTGGCTATGCCGTGGCGTGGGAGGAGCTGGAGCCGGGCCTCGTCGCGGTCGCCGCCGCCGTCCGGGAACAGGGGCCAGCGGTCGCCGCACTCTCGGTCTCCGGGCCCACCGCGCGACTCACCCGCTCCCGGGTCACCGCGATCGGCAAGCTGCTCGTCACCGAAGCCGACGCGCTCTCCCAGTTGCTGCATGCGCGAACCAACTTTCCTCGCACGCCCCCCGCTGTTCGCTCCACACCGAAGGCCCCCGCGCGAGTCCCGCGCATGTCCACGAAGGAAGGCGCAGCATGACGCACGAGGAACTCCTCAAGACGCTGTACGACGAGACGCTCGTGGGCAACGCGCCCCGGGTCCTCGAGCTCACCCAGGAAGGCCTGGACGCCGGCATCGGCCCGGAGTCGTTGCTGTTCGACGCCTTGATCCCCTCGCTGGAGGAGGTCGGTGCACGGTTCGAGCGTGGCGACTTCTTCGTGCCCGAGATGCTGATCGCGGGTCGTGCGATGAGTGGCGCGCTCAACCTGTTGCGCCCGCTGCTCGCCGAGACGGGCGCCGAGACGGTGGGCAAGTTCCTGATGGGCACCGTCAAAGGCGACGTGCACGACATCGGCAAGAACCTCGTCAACATCATGCTCGAGGGTGCGGGCTTCGAGGTGATCGACCTCGGCGTGCAGGTGTCACCGGAGAAGTTCATCGACGCCATCGTCGAGCACAAGCCCGACATCGTCGGTTTCTCGGCCTTTCTCACCACCACGATGCCGATGTTCAAGGCCAACATGAACGCTCTCGAGAAGGCCGGCCTGCGCAACACGGTGATCGTCATGGTCGGCGGTGCCCCTGTTACCCAGGAGTACGCCGACGCGGTGGGCGCCGACGGCTATGCCTCCGACGCGTCGATGACGGTGCGTCTCGCCAAGGAGCTCATCAGCCGACGCCGCAAGGCCGACGCCCCCGTCCCCGCCTGACCTGACCTGACCTGACCTGACCTGACCTTCCGCCCGACCAGCGCACCATCCCTGCACCGCCACTCGAGGAGCACCATGCACACCGTCCTGCGGTCCGCGACCAAGGAAATCGTGATCGGACCGGACCAGCCGTTCTGCATCATCGGCGAGCGGCTCAACCCGACGGGGCGACCGAAGTTCCAGCTCGAGCTGCGCGCCGACGACCTGTCGCGGGTGCTCGTCGACGTGGCCGAGCAGGTCGCCGGCGGCGCGACGATGCTCGACATCAACATGGGCGTGCCGCTGACCGACGAGGCCGACCTGTTGTCGCGCACCGTCAAACTGGTGCAGCAGCACACCGACCTGCCGCTGTGTCTCGACTCCTCGGTCGTGGAGGCGTTAGAGGCAGGCCTCTCGGCGTACGAGGGAAAGGCGCTCGTGAACTCCGTCACCGGGGAGAAGCAGCGGCTCGACGAGATCCTCCCGCTGGTCAAGGCCCACGGTGCCGCGGTCATCGCGCTGCCGAACGAGGAGGACGAGATCCCCGAGGACCCGCGGAAGCGGCTCGAGATCACCCGCAAGATCATCGACATCGCTGTGGGGACCTACGAGATCCCGATCGAGGACATCCTCATCGACCCGCTGGCGATGCCCGTCGGTGCTGACTCGACGCTGGTGATGAAGACACTCGAGGCGATCTGGCTCATCCGCGAGGAGTTCGGCGTCAACATGACCCTCGGCGCGTCCAACGTGAGCTTCGGCATGCCCGGGCGCCACGTGCTCGGCTCGACGTTCCTGCCGATGGCGATGGCGATGGGCCTGACCAGCGCGATCATGGACTGCCGCACCCCGGAGATGGTCGAGCACGTGCGTGCCGCCGACCTGATGCTGGGCAACGACGAGTGGGGCGCGAAGTGGATCGCCGCGCACCGCGCCAAGCTGGCGCAGCAGAAGGCGTGACCTCGACGCCCGGTGAGGACGGTCCACCGGACCGCGACACCTACCTGCGCGAGGGTCTGCTCGGTGAGCACCCGCCCTCAGGCGGCGCGGTGCCCTCGGCCCGGCGCGGTGCTCCCGACGAAACCGGACGAGTGCGCATCTCGTTCACCCCCAGCGGCCGTGAGGTGCGGGTGCCCTCCGGTGTCACGGTGTTCGACGCAGCGAGCTGGAACGGCATCGCCATCGACTCCACCTGCGGCGGCCACGGCACCTGCAAGAAGTGCAAGGTGCAGGTTGTCGACGGCACGATGCCGGTGGCCCGCCTCGACTCGCGCGCCTTCACGGCCGAGGAGCTGAGAGCAGGCTGGCGACTCGCCTGCCTTGCTCCGGCTGAGCGCGACGTCGTCGTCGACGTGCCGCCGATGACCACTCGACCCAAGGCCGCGACCGTCGGCGTCGGACGTCAGGTCATCCTGCGACCCGCCGTGCAGAAGCGCTGTGTCACCCTCGTAGAGCCGACCCTGTCCGACCAGGCAACCGACCTCGCCCGGCTGCTCGCCGCGATGGACGACCTCGAGCTGCGGGTCGATCTCCATGCCGTACGCCGGTTGCCCACGGTGCTGCGTGCGGGCGACTTCACCGTCACCGCGGTGGTCGTCGACGACGTCCTGATCGACGTCGAGCCGGGCGACACTAGCGAGCGCCGCTTTGCCGTGGCCATCGATCTCGGCACCACGACCGTGGTGGCCTCGCTGCTCGACCTCGCGACCGGCACCCCGGTCGCGGTCTCCTCGATGCTCAACAAGCAGCAACCTTTCGGTGGCGACGTGATCACCCGCATCAGCGCCACGATGATGGACCCGCTCGCCCTGGGCCGGCTCACCACTGCAGCGCACGACACGATGCGCGAGCTGGTCGCCGAGGTCTGCGCCGAGGGCGAGGTCGACCCGGCCGAGGTCTATGAGATCGCCATGGCGGGCAACGCCACCATGACCCAGATCGCGCTCGGCATCGACCCGGAGCCGCTAGGGGTGGCGCCGTTCGTCATGGCGGCCGCGTCGTTCCCTGACGTGCTCGCTGCCGACCTCGGCATCGCCGTGCACCCGCGCGCCCGCGCCTATCTCTTCCCTTCTCTCGGTGCCTATGTCGGCGGCGACATCGTGGCCGGCATGCTCGCCTCCGGCATGGACCGAGACAAGCGGCTGCGGCTGTTCATCGACGTCGGTACCAACTGCGAGATCGTCCTCGGCGACAGCAGTCGCCTGCTCTCCACCGCAGCACCCGCGGGTCCTGCCTTCGAGGGCGCTGCGATCCGCTGCGGCATGCGCGCCGCCGAGGGTGCCGTCGAGGTCGTCAAGGTCAGCGCCGACGGCACCGTCGACCTGCAGGTCATCGGTGACACCGAGCCGATGGGGCTGTGCGGCTCGGGTCTGGTAGACGCGGTCGCCGCGCTGGTGTCGGTCGGACTGCTTGACGGCACCGGCCGGCTGATGGCCGCCGACCTGGCCCGTGAGCAGCTGCCGGCGCTGGCCGACCGGCTCTGCGAGATCGCCGGCGAGCGCATCTTCGTCCTGGCCTGGAAGGGTGAGATCGGCGACGTCACCGACGCGGTCTACCTCTCCCAACGTGATGTCCGTGAGCTGCAGTTCGCCAAGGCTGCGATCGCCACGGGCTGGCGGCTGCTGCTCGAGGAGTACGGTCGCGAGGTCGGCGACATCATGCAGGTGCTGCTGGCCGGATCATTCGGCTCCTATCTCTCCCCCGCCAGTGCGGTGCGCATCGGCCTGGTGCCCGACATCCCTCTGCTGCGCATCATCAGCGCCGGCAACGTCGCCGGCGAGGGCGCGAAGATGACCCTGCTGTCGGTGCGCGAACGCGCCGGTGCGCAGACGCTGCTCGAGGAGGTGGCCTATGTCGAGCTCTCGGACCGTCCCGACTTCAACGACCGATTCATCGACCAGCTCTCCTTCCCCGTCTGAGGGCGTGCCGACGGGCTACCGCACCGCCGTGGTCGCCTGCGGTGCGTTGGCCACGCACGTGGCCGACATCGCCGCCCGCCGCGGCTGGCCGGTCGACGTGCACCCGCTGCCACCGCTGCTGCACAACCAGCCGCAGCTGATCGCGCCGGCCGTCGCAGCCACCGTCACCGGGCTGCGCGGCCGCTATGCCCGCGTCGCCGTCGGCTACGCCGACTGCGGGACCTACGGCGCCCTCGACGAGGTCTGCCGCGACCTCGGTGTCGCGCGACTGGCCGGGTCGCACTGCTACGACATCTTCGCCGGCCGGGCCGAGCTCGCGGCCATGTCGGAGGCCGAGCCGGGCACCTACTGGCTCACCGACTTCCTCGTCCGCTCGTTCCAGCGCAGCGTGGTCGTCGAGCTCGGCCTCGACCGGCACCCCGAGCTGCGCGAGGACTACTTCCGGCACTACACCCGCGTCGTCTGGCTCGCCCAGCGCCCGACCGCCGAGCTGCAGCACGCCGCCGAGGACGCTGCTGCCGTGCTCGGACTACCGCTGAAGGTGCGCCAGGTGGGCGATGAGGGACTCGAGCGCGAGCTCGCTGCGCTGGTCGCGCCGGCCTGAGTCTCCGCCACAGCACCCTCATCCACAAAGGGACGTTCCGCGGAAACGTCCCACTCTCAGCCCTTGAGACGCGCCGGCTCCGGGTGCGGATTTCTCACGATCGGAGTGTCTGGGGGTGTGGGCCCGCGCTAGAAGGCCCTCCGATCATGCAGAAAGGGGCCGGCGATGCTCAGCAGCCGAGTGGTCCGGCACCGCGGTGACGAAGGTCGCACCAGGAGCCGCCCGGGCCGCGCGTCAGCTCCCAGGCGTCGGGAACGTCAGAGTCCACCAGAAGCCGCGCAAGGCGTCGGGTCCGCTCGTTCGCCTCACCGTCGAGCTTCCCACGGTCCGCGTCGACGGCAGGGTCCCGAACAGGCATCGCGTGCCTGACGAGGATGAGCGAGGACGTCACGACGGTCAGACTGCCAGCCCCGACCGGGCCAAGGCATCGGACGACATGTGAACCCGAGTCAGGTGTACGACGACAACAACTGCTGGCGCCACCGCTCGGTCTCGGCCACCTGGTTGAAGGTGAACACGTGCAGCCCGGTGACCGCGGCGACCGGTGCCGTCAGCGCGGGCGCCACCTGCGCGAGGAACTTCTCCGGTGAGTAGCCCCCCGGAGCCGCCAGCCGCATGAACCACGAGGCGTGCCCAGTCAGGAACCGCGCCGACTCCCCCACCCCGATCTTGCCGGCCATCGACAGCAGCTTGGTGGTCTCGACCGGGCCGGCCATGCCGATGCGCACCGGCAGGGTGACGCCACGTCGACGCAGTCGCGACACCCACGCCGTGAGCAGCCTGGGGTCGAAGCACAGGTTGCTCACGACGTAGGTGGCATGCTCGCGCTTGTCCCACATCGCCTGCACGGTGACGTCGTCGTCGATCGAGGGGTGGGTCTCGGGATAGCCGGTGATGCCGACGTGCGGGAAGGGCCGCCCGAGCAGCGACAGGTCGGTGAGCAAGGGCAGGGCAGCGTCATAGGCGCCGACGTGCGGGTCGGCATCGCCGGCCGGGACGAAGACGTCCTCGACACCGGCACCGCGCATGCGTTCGACGATCTCGGCGAGCTCGACCCGGTCACGCACCAGCCGGGCGCTGATGTGCGGGACCACGGAATAGCCGTGCCCGGCAAGGCTTTCGGCCAGATCGAGGGTGGCGGACAAGCCCTTGCTGGGTGACGCGGTGACGGTGACCGGCACATCAACCGGCACGGACGCGAGCACCTTGTCCTCGATGCTCGCGGTGGGGATCACCTCGTAGCGCACCGAGCGCAGCAGCTGCTCGACAGCCGGCCCGCCGCCAGCCCTACCGCTGCGGGGCAGCCGCAGCGCGACCCGGCTCATGCGCCGGCTCCGTGGCGGTAGAACTCGACCGGAGCGGCCGGCAGTGGCGTGTTTCCCGCGATGAGGTCGGCCGCCTTCTCGGCCACCATCATCACCGGGGCGTAGATGTTGCCGTTGGTGACATAGGGCATCACCGACGCGTCGACGACGTACAGGCCCTCGACACCGTGCACGCCCATCGTGGTCGGGTCGACGACCGACATCGGGTCGACACCCATGCGCGCAGTGCACGACGGGTGCAGCGCGGTCTCGCCCTCGCGGGCCACCCAGTCGAGGATCTCCTCATCGGTCTGCACACCCGGACCGGGCGAGGTCTCACCGTCGTCGAACTCCTTAAGCGCCGGGGCGCCGAGGATCTCGCGCGACACCCGGATCGCCTCGACCCACTCGCGCCGATCCTGGTCGGTGGACAGGTAGTTGAAGCGCAGGGCCGGATGGGTCCGCGGGTCAGTACTGGTGATCTTCACCGAGCCGCGGGCGTCGGAGTACATCGGTCCGACATGCACCTGGTAGCCGTGCTCCCCCGCCGGCGAGCTGCCGTCGTAGCGCACGGCCAGCGGCAGGAAATGGAACATCAGGTTGGGGTAGGCGACGTCGTCGTTGCTGCGCGTGAAGCCACCGGCCTCGAAGTGGTTGGTGGCACCGGGACCGCTGCGCAGGAACAGCCATTTGGCCCCGATCCACGGCCGGTGCCGCCACTTGAGGTAGGGCTGCATCGACACCGGCTTGCTGCTGGCGTGCTGCACGTAGACCTCGAGGTGGTCCTGCAGGTTCTCCCCGACGCCGGGCAGGTCGGCAACCACGTCGATGCCGAGGGCGCCGAGCTCGGCGGCGTTGCCGATGCCCGAGAGCTGCAGCACCTGCGGGGTGTTGATCGCTCCCCCGCAGAGGACGATCCGACCCGCCCGCACCCGCCGTACGGCGCCACGCCCGCGTCCGACGCCGAGCCCAGCGGAGTACTCCACGCCGACCGCGCGACCACCCTCGACGACGACCCTGGTCACCAGCGCGCGGGTGCGGATCGTGAGGTTGCGGCGATGCTTGACCGGATGCAGGTAGGCGCGGGCGGCGGACAGCCGGCGGCCATGGTGGACGTTGCGGTCGAAGGCGGCGAAGCCCTCCTGGCGGAAGCCGTTGACGTCATCGGTGAGCGGATAGCCCGCCTGCTGCACGGCCTCGAAGAACGCTGCGAACAACGGGCTGCTCGCGGGACCGCGCTCGAGCACGAGGGGACCGTCGTGACCGCGCAGCGGGTCGTCCTCGCGTGCGGCGAGCGTGCTCTCCATGCGGTTGAAGTAGGGCAGGCAGTGCGCGTAGTCCCAGTCGGCCATGCCCGGGTCGGCGGCCCAGCGCTCGTAGTCCAACGGGTTGCCGCGCTGGAAGATCATGCCGTTGATGCTCGACGAGCCGCCGAGCAGCTTGCCGCGGGCGTGGTAGATGCGCCGGTCGTGCATGAAGGGCTCCGGCTCGGAGGTGTAACGCCAGTCGTAGAACCGGCTGCCGATCGGGAACGCCAACGCCGCCGGCATGTGCACGAAGACGTCCCACGGGAAGTCCGAGCGACCGGCTTCGAGGACCAGCACGGACGTGCTCGGATCCTGGGAGAGCCGGGACGCGACCGCGCTGCCAGCCGACCCGCCACCGACCACGACGAAGTCGTAGCTGTCGTAGCTGTCGTGGCTGTCGTGGCTGTCGTGGCTGTCGTCGCGTTCGGAACCCGTCGCCATCGTGCGCGCTCCTAGGGGTCGCCCCGTGCACTGGCCCCCGATGCTAGTGGCCCGTCGCGCATCGCGCATCAGGTTGCCTCATGCGCAACACAGTGCGGGGCGCTGGCGACGTCGCGGCACGTCCGGGGTGCCAGGTACGTTGCGTGGCCATGAAGCTCTTGCTGCTCATCGTCGTGCTCGCCGTCGTCGCCTTCGTGGTGGTCAACCGGTCCCGCCAGCGCGAACGGGCCCGCGAGCTCGAGGCCCTGACCACCGTCAAGCGCGCCGCGGAGGAAGACGTCACCCGCCTCGGCGAGGACGTCGCCCTGCTCGACACCGACACGACCGGGCGAGAGCTCGACGACGCCACCCGTCAGGACTATCGACGCGCGCTGGACTCCTACGACTCCGCCAAGTCGGCCCTGGACCGGGTCACGAAACCCGACGACATCCGTGGCATCACCGGCATCCTCGAGGACGGTCGCTATGCCGTGGCCTGCGTGCAGGCGCGGCTCGCAGGCAAGCCGGTTCCGGCCCGGCTGCCACCGTGCTTCTTCAACCCCCAGCATGGTCCGTCAGCCGAGAACGTCGACTGGGCGCCTCCCGGCGGCGTACCGCGGTCGGTGCCGTCCTGCGCCGCCGACGCGGAGCGGGTGCGGGCCGGAGCCGAGCCCGACGTGCGCAAGGTCGCCGTCGGCGCCGGGAGGGCGCCGTACTGGCAGGGCGGTCGGGGCTATGCGCCCTATGCGCAGGGCTACTTCTCGCCGTTCGCGATGAGCGGCTTGCTGCCCGGGTTGTTCCTCGGCTCGATGCTCTCCGGCGGCTTCGGTGGCATCGGCGGGGACGGTAACGGGTCCTACTCCGACGGCTACCAGGACGGTCAGAACGCCGACGGTGGGGACAACGGCGGCGGGTACGACGGCAACGGTGACGGCGGGTCCTACGACGGGGGCGACGGCGGCAGCGGTGATGGTGGTGGTGACTACGGCGGCTACGACGGAGGCGGCGGCGACAGCGGAGGCGGGTTCGGCGACTTCGGTGGTGGTGGTGGCGACTTCGGTGGCGGCGGCGACTTCGGTGGCGGCTTCTAGCCTCTCCATACCTTCGTGTGCAGCTGCCGCGCGGCCTCGGCGACCGAGCCGCTGATCGAGGGATAGATGGTGAACGAGTGCGCCAGCTGGTCGACGGTCAGCCGCCCGTCGACCGCCAACGCGATCGGATAGATCAGCTCGCTGGCCCGCGGCGCGACGACCACGCCACCGACGATGGTCCCTGAGCCGGACCGCGCGAACAGCTTGACGAAACCCTCGTGCACGCCCTGCATCTTGGCGCGGGCGTTGGTCGCGAGCGGCAGCTTGACCGTCACCGTGCTCCCGGAGTCGTCCATGTCGGACTCGGTCCAGCCGACGGTCGCGATCTCAGGGTCGGTGAACACGTTCGACGACACCGCGCGCAGGTTCAGCGGCCCGACGGCGTCACCGAGCAGGTGCCACATCGCTATGCGTCCCTGCATGGCCGCGACCGAGGCGAGCATCAGCACGCCGGTGCAGTCGCCGGCTGCGTAGACGCCGGTGGCCGAGGTCCGCGACACCCGATCAACCTCCACGTAGCCGCCCTTGTCCAGCCGCACGCCGGCCGACTCGCACCCCAGGCCCGCCGTGTTGGGGATCGAGCCGACGGCCATCAAGCAGTGGCTGCCCTCGATCGTGCGCCCGTCGTCGAGGGAGACGACGACCCGCTCGCCCTGTCGGCGTACGGCACCTGCTCGTGATCTCGAGAGCACGGTCATGCCGCGGCGGACGAACACGTCCTCGAGCACCGCCGCCGCGTCGGCGTCCTCACCGGGCAGGACGCGGTCGCGACTGGACACCAGCGTCACCTTGGACCCGAGGGCGGTGTAGGCCGACGCGAACTCGGCGCCGGTGACGCCCGACCCCACCACCACAAGGTGCTCCGGGAGCGCGGCGAGGTCGTAGAGCTGCTCCCAGGTGAGGATCCGCTCGCCGTCGGGCGCGGCGTCGGGCAGCACTCGCGGGTGTGCGCCGGTCGAGAGGAGGACGGCGTCGACCTCGAGGGTCTCCTCGGTGCCGCCGTCGCCCGGACTGACCACCAGCCGATCGCGGGCGTCGAGGCGACCCGTGCCGCGCACGACCCGCACCCCTTCGCGCTCGAGCCGGGCGGCGATGTCCGCCGACTGCGCCAGGGCCAGGGCGGTCACGCGGGCGTTGACGCGGCCGAGGTCGACACCGACCCGGTCGGCCGGGTCGGCGCCGCCGCTGTCGCCCCGGCCACCGAGGCGCACACCCAGCTCGCCGGAGTCGGCCGTGTCGGTCATCACCTCGGCAGTCGCGATGAGTGTCTTGGACGGCACGCAGTCGGTGAGCACGGCCGATCCGCCGAGCCCGTCGCGGTCGACGACGGTCACCTCGGCGCCGAGCTGGGCTGCGACCAGGGCCGCTTCGTAGCCGCCGGGGCCGCCGCCGATGATCCCGATGCGCGTCACGCGCGACATTGTGGCGCACTCGCGCACACCCCCTACCCTTGGGCGCCATGGCCGTCTACGCCGCCTACGGCAGCAACATGGATCCGACCCAGATGGCGTTGCGGGCTCCCCACTCCCCCCTGCGGGGCACCGGCTGGCTGGAGGGGTGGCGGCTGACCTTCGGCGGCGAGGACCGCGGCTGGGAAGGCCCGCTGGCGACGCTGGTCGAGGACGTCGGGCACCACGTCTTCGTCGCTCTGTACGACGTCACGGCGCAGGACGAGGTCAGCATGGACCGCTGGGAGGCTGCCGACCTGGCGCTGTTCCGCAAGGTCCGGGTGCGGGTCGCTACGCTCGATGGCGAGGTGCTTGCCTGGCTCTACGTGCTCGACGACTACGAGGGCGGTCTGCCCTCGGCGCGCTATCTCGGGCTGATAGCGGATGCCGTCGAGGCAGCGGGGGCACCGGACGACTACGTCGCCGAGCTGCGGTCCCGGCCCTGCGTGAGCGTGGGACCGGGCAGCAGCTGAGCAGCATCAGCTGAACGGCCGACCCGCTGGTCGCCGTACGCCCAGATCGGGTCGTCTTCACATGCGACATCCAGGTGATGTCCTCCAGTCCCCAAGATCGGGCGCCGATAGTGGGCATGTGTGGCTGATGCGAGACACCCGACCCCCGGCGCAGGACACCTGCGGGCTGGTCATGGCTGTCCTGCGGGCGCGCCCGCCGGAGCAGGTCATCAGCCTGGTGCTCAGCGCCAGCAGCAGCCGTGGTCGTCCGTCGCTGCTCGAAACCTTGCGCTCGGATGCCCTCGAGGCGCACTGTCGCATCGCGCTCGCGGAGACTCGCGGGGTGGCTGTGCGATGGATCGACGGGATCGTCAGCGGCACGGTCGAGGACGTGGCCATGTTCCTGGCCTCGAGCGCACCGACCTTGGCCCGGTGCCACGGTCGCGCCGAGCTCGCCGCCGCCTGATCGTCACCCGCTCGCAGACGTCATCCGGCGGAGAGCTCGAGCACCTCACGCACGAGCGCAGACACCTGGTCGATCTCGAGCAAGAACCCGTCATGGCCGTACGGCGAGGCGACGACGCGCAGGCCACCGGCGGCGCTGGGCACCAGCGCAGCGAGCTCGGCCTGCTGCGACAGCGGATAGAGCCGGTCGCTGTCGATGCCGGCGACCACCACCGGAGCAGCGACGCCGGCCAACGCAGCTGCCACCCCACCGCGGCCGCGGCCGACGTCCCAGGTGTTCATCGCATCAGTCAGCGCGACATAGCTACCGGCGTCGAAGCGCTTCGCCAGCTTGCTGCCGTGGTGGTCAAGGTAGGACTGCACCGCGAACCGGCCGGCCCCGGACGCCGCGAGCGGCAGCTCGTCAGCCTGCGGCGTACGGCCGAAGCGCTCCTCCAGCTCGAAGGCCGACCGGTAGGTCAGGTGCGCGATGCGCCGGGCCAGTCCGAGACCCCGGTGCGGACCGGTCCCCGCAGCAGCCGAGTGATAGTCGCCGCCCCGCCAGCCAGGATCGCTGGTCACCGCGTCGATCTGCAGGCTCTGCGTGCCGATCTGGTCCGCGCTGCTCGCCGCGCCGACCGCAAGCACCAGCGCCCCACCGACCCGGGCGGGCTCGGCCACCAGCCACTCCAGAGCCCGCATGCCGCCCATCGACCCACCGAGCACTGCGGCCCACCGGCTGATGCCCAGCGCGTCGGACAGTGCCACCTCGGCGCGCACCTGGTCGCCGACCGTGACCCGGGGGAACCGCGATCCCCACGGTGACCCGTCCGGCGCAGCCGAGGACGGGCCGGTGCTGCCCTGGCAGCCGCCGAGCACGTTGGCGGCGACGACGAACCATCGCTCCGGGTTGAGTGCGCCGCCGGGGCGGACGAGCCCCTCCCACCAGCCGGGGGTCGGTTGTCCGGGCGCCGCTGGGCCGGCGACATGCGCGTCCCCGGTCAGAGCATGCAGCACGAGCACGGCGTTGACGGGGCCTGCGCCGCTGCCGTCGAACGCCGGTGTGCCCCACGTCTCGTAGGCGAGACGGGCCGCGGGCAGCTCGCCACCGAGCTCGAGCTTGAGCGCCCCGATGTCGGCGAACCGGCGACCCGCCACGGGGTCGCCGGTCCGCCAGGCCCCGGATGCGGGGATGACGCCGGGGACAGCCGCTGCTGACCCCTGCGTCACGCCGTCTTGGCGGCGCGGAAGCCCGCGTCCAGGTCAGCCAGGATGTCGTCGATGCCCTCGAGCCCGACAGCCAGACGCACCAGTCCGGGCGTCACGCCGGACGAGAGCTGCTCCTCGGGGTTGAGCTGGGAGTGCGTCGTCGACGCCGGGTGGATGACCAGCGAGCGCACGTCACCGATGTTGGCGACATGGCTGTGCAGCTCGAGCGCATCCACGAACTTCTTACCGGCCTCGAGGCCGCCGACGATCTCGAAGGCGAGCACAGCACCTGCACCGCGCGGGGCGTACTTCTTGGCCTTCTCGTGCCAGGGCGAGGAGGCGAGACCGGCGTAGGCGACGGACTCGACCTCGTCGCGAGCCTCGAGCCACTCCGCGACGCGGCTCGCGTTGGCGACGTGGCGCTCCATGCGCAGCGACAGCGTCTCCACCCCCTGCGCGATCAAGAACGCATTGAACGGCGCGACGGCGGGGCCGAGGTCGCGCAACCCCTGCACCCGAGCCTTCGCGATGAAGGCAGCCGCGCCGAGGGCGTCGGTGTAGACCACGCCGTGGTAGCTCGGGTCCGGTGTGGTGAGACCGGGGAACGTATCGGCGTGCGCCGCCCAGTCGAACTTGCCGCCGTCGACGATGACACCGGCGATGGCAGTGCCGTGACCGCCGAGGTACTTGGTCGCGGAGTGGATGACGATGTCGGCGCCGTGCTCGATCGGGCGGATGAGGAAAGGCGTGGCGACGGTGTTGTCGACCATCAGCGGCACCCCCACCTCGTGCGCCACCGCGGCGACCGCCTCGATGTCGAAGATGTCGTTCTTCGGGTTCGAGATGGTCTCGCCGAAGAACAGCTTGGTGTTGGGCTTGACCGCCGCGCGCCACGACTCGATGTCGTCCGGGTCCTCGACGAAGGAGACCTCGATGCCGAGCTTGGGCAGCGTGTAGTGGAAGAGGTTGTAGGTGCCGCCGTATAGCCGCGGGCTCGAGACGAGGTGATCCCCCGAGCCGGCGATGTTGAGGATCGCCAGCGACTCGGCCGCCTGCCCGCTGCCGACCATCAAGGCACCGATGCCGCCCTCGAGCGCCGCGATGCGCTCCTCGACGACAGCAGTGGTGGGGTTCATGATCCGGGTGTAGATGTTGCCGGTCTCGGCGAGGCCGAAGAGCGCTGCGGCGTGGTCGGTGTCGCGGAACGTGTACGACGTCGTCTGGTAGATCGGCAGGGCGCGGGCCCTCGTGGCCTCGTCCGCCACCTGACCGGCGTGGATCTGCTTGGTCTCGAAGCTCCAGGCGTCGTTCATCGCAGCTAACCCCTCACTGATGGATGTATGTGTCCACCTCACGCTCATCCGGAGAGAGCTGCAAGGCCCTCCCGCATCGTGGATGGGTCTCGCTAGGGTCCAGCGGGTGACCGACGACACGCGCACCGACCCGTACGCCCTGGCCCGCGACGCCGCTGAGAGCCTCCGCGCGCTCACCGGCGTCGAGACCCACGAGGTCGCGCTCGTGCTCGGGTCGGGCTGGGTGCCGGCCGCTGACATGCTCGGCGAGACCGTGCTCGAGGCCCCGGTGACCGACCTGCCCGGCTTCCACTCGGCCGCAGTCGCCGGCCACGCCGGCACCGTCCGATCGGTCACCGTCGGCGACCGGCGGGTGCTCGTGCTGCTGGGCCGCACCCATCTCTACGAAGGGCTCGGCGTCGCAGCCGTCGTGCACGGGGTGCGTACGGCGGTCGCCGCAGGTGCCCGCGTCGTGGTGCTCACCAACGGGTGCGGCGGGCTGCGCGAGACGTTCTCCCCCGGGCAGCCGGTGCTCATCAGCGACCACATCAACCTGACCGCCACCTCGCCGATCGTCGGGCCGAACTTCGTCGACCTCACCGACCTCTACTCCCCACGGCTGCGCCAGCTGTGCCGTGCTGCGGAGCCGTCGCTGGAGGAGGGCGTGTACGTGCAGTTCCCCGGCCCGCACTACGAGACGCCGGCCGAGATCGCCATGGTGCGCGCCATCGGCGGAGACCTCGTCGGCATGTCGACGACGCTGGAGGCGATCGCTGCCCGTGAGGCAGGCGCCGAGGTGCTCGGCATCTCACTGGTGACCAACCTCGCCGCCGGCATGACCGGGCAGCCGCTGGACCACGCCGAGGTGCTCGAGGCCGGTCGCGCCGCAGCGACCCGGATGGGCGCGCTGCTGTCCCAGGTCGTCGGTCGGCTGTGAGCGGCATGCCCGCGCCCGGCCAGAGCCACGAGCACCGGACGAGCGCCGACACCGTCGATGCCGTGACGATCGCGAAGGCCTGGCTGCTCGAGGATCCCGACCCTGACACCAGGGCCGAGCTGCGCGCCGTGCTCGACAGCGGTGACACTGCGGGTCTCACCGACCGGTTCGCCGGCAGCCTCGAGTTCGGCACCGCCGGGCTGCGCGGGGAGATGGGTGCCGGACCCAACCGGATGAACCGCGTCGTCGTCAGTCGCGCAGCCGCCGGCCTGTCGTCGTACGTCGTGGCGCACGGAGGCACGACGGTGGTCATCGGCTACGACGCGCGGCACAAGTCGGAGGTGTTCGCCCGCGACACCGCGGAGGTGATGGCCGGCGCCGGGCTGCGCGCACTGATGCTGCCCCGACCGCTGCCGACCCCGGTGTTGGCGTTCGCGATCAGGCACCTCGGCGCGCATGCCGGCGTGATGGTGACCGCGTCGCACAACCCGCCGCAGGACAACGGGTACAAGGTCTATCTCGGTGACGGGTCGCAGATCGTGCCGCCGGCGGACGCCGAGATCGCCGCCGAGATCGGGGCTGTCGGACTGCTCTCCGGCGTCCCGCGCTCCGACCGCTGGGAGATCCTCGGCGAGCAGGTCCTCGAGGCCTACCTCGACCGGGTGGCCGGGCTCGTCGCCGCCGACTCGTCCCGCGACCTCGCCATCGTCTACACCCCGCTGCACGGTGTCGGCCGCGACGTGGTGCTGGCGGCGTTCGACCGGGCCGGCTTCGCCGCACCGACGGTCGTCGCGCGGCAGGCCGAGCCCGACGCCGACTTCCCGACGGTTGCATTCCCCAACCCCGAGGAGCCCGGCGCCATCGACCTTGCTGTTGCTGCTGCCCGCGAGCACAGCGCCGACCTCGTGCTCGCCAACGACCCGGACGCTGACCGTTGCGCGGTCGCCGTGCCGGACGGGGGCAGTGCCGACGGTTGGCGGATGCTGCACGGCGACGAGGTCGGAGCGCTGCTCGCCGCCCACGTCGTACGCCGCGCGGAGGCGGCCGGCCCCCCCGTCACCGGCACGCTGGCCTGCTCGATCGTGTCGTCGTCGCTGCTGGGGCGCCTCGCTGAGGCGCACGGGCTGCAGCACCGCGAGACCCTCACCGGCTTCAAGTGGATCTCGCGCGTGGAGGGCTTGCTGTTCGGCTACGAGGAGGCGCTGGGCTACTGCGTCGACCCCACTGCTGTGCGCGACAAGGACGGCATCTCCGCTGCCCTGCTGGTCGCCGAGCTGGCGGCCGGCCTGAAGGCTGAGGGCCGCTCCCTCACCGACCTGCTCGACGACCTGGCCCGCGAGCACGGGCTGCACGCCACCGACCAGCTCGCGGTGCGGGTCGACGACCTCGCGTTGATCACCGACGCGATGGCGAGACTTCGGGCGACACCGCCGACCTCCCTCGGGGGCCGTGTGGTTGTCTCGGCCGAGGACCTACTGGCCGGCACCGAGGACCTGCCCCCGACCGACGGCTTGCGCTACCGCCTCGCCGGTGACGGCGCTGTTGAGGCTGCGCGCATCGTCGTACGCCCGTCGGGGACCGAGCCCAAGCTGAAGGCCTACCTCGAGGTCGTCGTCCCGGTTGCCGGCGGGGTGGGCGATGCTCGGACAACGGCAACGGCTGCCCTTGCCGCGATCTCGGCGGACCTGGCTGCCGTTCTCGACCTCGGCTGATCTAGCCCAGCTCGGTCACGGAGCAGGCGGGCTGCTGACCTCCTGCACCATCCACCCGGTGCCGTCCGGGTCGGTGAGGGAGAAGAACGAGTTGTAGTCACCGTGGGAAGGGTCCGGCCCCGGCACCTGCGACCCGTCCTCGAAGTGGAACACCTCGCTGGGCTCGGCCCCGCGCCCGACCAGCTCGGCGCGAGCGGCCTCGATGTCGGTGACCACCAGGTGCAGCCCCTGCAGAGACCCGGCGGAGACCTCGTTGCGCATCAGCGTGACCGAGCAGGCCGACCCGGGCGGGGTCAGCTGCACGATGCGGAAGTCCTCACCGGCACTGTGGTCCACGTCGAGCCGGAAGCCGGCGCGATCGACGTAGAACGCCTTGGCCCGGTCCACGTCCGACACGGGGACGACGATCAGCTGCAGCTTCCAGTCCATCTGCTCACTCTGCCCCATGGGACGATTCTAGGTCGCGCTGCATCTCCGGCTCCTTCAGTGCAGCTAGATCGCGCAGCGCGAACTGGCGGTGCCACCACTCCTCGTTAAGGATCGTGAGCAGGCACTCGCGGACCGGATAGCTGCGGTGCTCCGGCCAGCCCGGCGCGTCGACAGCCACGGTGTCCGACGCGAGCGTTGTCTCGTCAAGGGTCTCGAGGTAGCGGCGGACCGCCGCCTGCCGGTCGCGCCGCAACGCGAGGGCGTCGTCGAGCGACGGCTGAGCCGACCGGTCGCGCGGCACCCCCTCGGTGTCGGGCATCTGGTCCCACGGCAACGACAGGGCAGCCCACGGGGCCGGGTCGCCCAGGATCGCCCGGTGCAGCCAGCACTCGGTCGCGAACGCGAGGTGCCGCAGCGTCTGGATGAAGGACCACTCCCCGTCGACCGACTCGTGAAGGGCGCCTGCGGGCAGCTCCCTCGCGCGAGTCACGGTCCCGGTCCAGAGCTGGTCCAGGATGTCCCAGGCCGCGCGGAACCCGGCCGGGTCGGTCGGGCGCATCTTCGCGAAGTCCGGCTCGCGGCGCTCCAGCTCCGCCTGCACCAACGGACCCACGTCCACCCCGTTGACGATGAGGCCGTCGACCTCCCCGTCGATGCGCACGTTGTCGAAGCCGACACCGCGCATGACGACGTCCTTGAACCAGGCCTCTCGGAATCGGGCGCCGGACAGGTCGACGTCGTCGAACTCCGCATCGTTGAGCCGGACCTGGTGGAACCTGGTCCGCTGCAGGCGGACCTGCTCGAATCGGGAGTCGGCAAGGTCTTGCTGGTGAAAGTCAGCCATATCTCGACGCTAGCGAACCCCACCGACAGTCCGGCCGGCTCCGAGAGCCTTCGCTGATGCCCGGCGTAGACTCGCGCGGTGACGGCGACCGCTTCCCCACCCGTCGATCCGGACGTGACCACGCGCCACGATCTCGCCGACGTCACCCGCTCCGAGGCCTCGCTGCGACGATTCCTGCACGGGCTCGCGGGCGTCGACCAGGTCGGTGCCGACGCGCGCGCCGCCATGCTCTCGACCCGCTCGATCAAGACGAGCGCGAAGGCCTACGCCATCGACCTGGCCATCTCGATGATCGACCTCACCACCCTCGAGGGACAGGACACTCCGGGCAAGGTGCGCGCCCTGTGCGCCAAGGCGATGCGCCCCGACCCGACCGACTCCAGCACGCCCCAGGTCGCGGCGATCTGCGTCTACTCGGACATGGTGGCGACCGCGGCTGCCGAGCTGAAGGGCAGAGGGGTGCACCTGGCGAGTGTCGCGACGGCGTTCCCCAGCGGCCGCGCGAGCCTGCCCGTCAAGCTCACCGACACCCGGGACGCGGTGGCTGCCGGGGCCGACGAGATCGACATGGTGATCGACCGCGGTGCCTTCCTCGCCGGCAACCTGATGCGGGTGCACGACGAGATCGTCGCGGTCAAGGCGGCCTGCGGCAGTGCGCACCTCAAGGTCATCCTCGAGACCGGCGAGCTGGCGACCTACGACAACGTGCGCCGTGCCTCCTGGTTGGCGATGCTCGCCGGCGCGGACTTCATCAAAACCTCCACCGGGAAGATCGCACCCGCCGCAACGCTCCCCGTCACCCTGGTCATGCTCGAGGCGGTCCGCGACTTTCGGGCTGCCACCGGCCGGCAGGTCGGGGTCAAGCCGGCCGGCGGCATCCGCACCACCAAAGACGCCATCAAGTACCTCGTCCTGGTCAACGAGACCGTCGGGCCCGACTGGCTCAGCCCGGACTGGTTCCGCCTCGGGGCGTCGAGCGTCCTCAACGACCTGCTCATGCAGCGCACCAAGATGACCACCGGCCGCTACGGCGGACCCGACTACGTCACCCTCGACTGAGCGGCGAAGAGACCTGTGACCCAGCCCAGCAACGCCTTCGACTACGCCCCGGCTCCCGAGTCGCGTGCGGTCGTCGCCATCAAGTCGTCCTACGGACTCTTCATCGACGGCGCCTTCGTCGACACCATCGACGGGCGCACGTTCAAGACGATCAGCCCGGCCACCGAGGAGGTTCTCGCCGAGGTCACCGAGGCCGGGGCGGCAGACATCGACCGCGCCGTTGCTGCGGCCAGGGCGGCGTACGCCGGCAGCTGGGGCCGGATGGCCCCCCGGGAGCGCGGCAAGTACCTCTTCCGCGTCGCCCGCATCCTGCAGGAGCGCGGCCGCGAGCTCGCGGTGCTCGAGACGCTCGACAACGGCAAGCCGATCAGGGAGTCCCGCGACGTCGACATCCCGTTGGTGGCGGCCTGGTTCTTTCACTACGCGGGGTGGGCCGACAAGCTCGACCACGCCGGTCACGGACCCTCACCGCGGCCGCTCGGAGTCGCCGCGCAGGTGATCCCCTGGAACTTCCCGTTGCTGATGCTCGCGTGGAAGGTCGCACCGGCCCTGGCGTGCGGCAACACCGTCGTGCTCAAGCCGGCCGAGACGACACCGTTGACGGCGTTGCTGTTTGCCGAGATCTGCCAGCAGGCCGACCTGCCGCCCGGAGTGGTCAACATCGTCACCGGGGCGGGCGAGACCGGTCGCGTCCTCGTGGAGCACCCCGGCGTCGACAAGGTCGCGTTCACCGGCTCGACCGAGGTCGGGAAGATGATCGCTCGCTCGACGGCGGGCACGAACAAGAAGGTCACTCTCGAGCTCGGCGGCAAGGCGGCCAACATCGTCTTCGACGACGCGCCGGTCGACCAGGCTGTCGAAGGCATCGTCAACGGCATCTTCTTCAACCAGGGCCACGTGTGCTGCGCCGGGTCGAGGTTGCTCGTGCAGGAGAACGTCTACGACGAGGTGCTCGACTCGCTCAAGCGCCGGTTGGGCACGCTGCGGCTCGGTGACCCGATGGACAAGAACACCGACATCGGGGCCATCAACTCCGCCGAGCAGCTCGCCCGCGTCCGCGAGCTGGCGGACATCGGCGACGCAGAAGGCGCCGAACGCTGGTCGCCACCGTGCAAGCTGCCGGACAAGGGTTACTGGTTCCCGCCGACACTGTTTACCGGCGTCACCCAGGCGCACCGCATCGCGCGCGAGGAGATCTTCGGGCCCGTGCTCTCGGTGCTCACGTTCCGCACCCCGACCGAGGCGGTCGAGAAGGCCAACAACACGCCGTACGGGCTGTCGGCGGGGGTCTGGACCGACAAGGGGTCCCGCATCCTCTGGATGGCCGACCGGCTCCGCGCCGGTGTGGTGTGGGCCAACACGTTCAACCGCTTCGACCCGGCGTCGCCGTTCGGTGGCTACAAGGAGTCGGGGTTCGGCCGCGAGGGCGGCCGGCACGGACTGGAGGCCTACCTCGATGTCTGACGAAACGATGTCTGACGAAACGATGTCGGACGGAACAGTGTCTGACGAAACAACGCGGCTGGACGTCCGAAAGACCTACAAGCTGTTCATCGGCGGGAAGTTCCCGCGGTCGGAGAGCGGCCGGTCCTACCCCGTGAGTGCTCCGGGTGGGGCGACGGCCAACGCGGCGATGGCCTCGCGCAAGGACGCGCGCGACGCGGTCGTTGCGGCCCGGGCGGCCTTCGCCGGCTGGTCCGGCGCCACGGCGTACAACCGGGGTCAGGTGCTCTATCGGGTGGCCGAGCTGATGGAAGGCCGTGGCGCCCAGTTCGTCGACGAGGTCGCTGCCGGCGAGGGTCTGGATCGCGCCGCCGCCGGGGCGGTGGTCGATGCCGCCATCGACCGCTGGGTCTGGTATGCCGGGTGGACCGACAAGGTGTCCCAGGTCGCGGGGTCGGCCAACCAGGTCGCGGGGCCGTACTTCAACTTCTCGGTGCCCGAGCCGACCGGTGTCGTGGCGGTGCTGGCTCCGCAGTCGTCGTCGCTGCTCGGTCTCGTGTCGGTGGTCGCTCCCGCTATCGCGACCGGCAGCACCGTCGTGGTGCTGGCCAGCGAGGCCGCGCCGCTGCCGGCGGTGACCTTGGCGGAGGTGCTGGCCACCTCCGACGTGCCCGGCGGGGTGGTCAACGTGCTGACCGGCCGCACCGCCGAGGTCGCGCCATGGCTCGCCTCCCACATGGACGTCAACGCGATCGATCTCGCCGGGGTCGACGCGGGACCAGCTGCCACCGACCTCGAGGTCGCGGCGGCGGACAACCTCAAGCGGGTGCTGCGTCCGACCGGAGGTGGTGCGGGCGCGGACTGGGTCCAGGTCCCGGACCTCACCCGACTCCTCGCTCACCTGGAGATCAAGACCGTCTGGCACCCGCTCGGCGTCTGACCTTCGCCAGCGGGGGGGCGCCCTCGCCTGCGCCCTCCCCGGGCCGCCTACTGCGCTGCCCACATCCACGGAGGCAGGGCGCGCGCTGCCCACATCCACGGAGGCAGGGCGGGTGCTGCCCACATCCACGGAGGCAAGGCGCGCGCTGCCCACATCCACGGAGGCAAGGCGCGCGCTGCCCACATCCACGGAGGCAAGGCAGTAGGCGGCGCTGAAGCACCGGGGCCTGACACGCGTGGCCTCAGCGGAAGCACGGGCGAGTCAGCGCTCGCCGTCCGACGCGGGGCCGCCTGGCTCACTACCGGCTCACCGGCAATCGCCGGCGGGTTGGCCTCTGGAGTGGTTGCCTCCGCTGAGTGGTGAACAGCCCAAAACCTACGCGGACGGTCGCCCCGGCGTTGACCTCTGTGACGTGCCGGGCACTCAGGGCGCCGCGTTGCCGAGAATCGGCTCGAACGCACTCACCGCAGTCCGTGGCTACCACCTGGCGCTGATCGCGGCGCACACCTCCGCGGCGAGCTCGACGAATCGGGTCGCGGTGGGCGGCAGCTGCCGGTCGACGTGCCACAGGATCCCGAGCTGGCGGGCGGGCACCGTGCTGGACAGCGTCAGCATCGCCACCTGGGGGTCGTCCTCGTCGACGGTCAGCCGCGGCATGACCGCGTAGCCGAGGCCGGCGGCGACAAACCCCTGCACGGTCGGGTTGTCGTTGGAGCGGAAGACGAACGACGGGTCATAGCCCGTACGGCGGAGCCGGCGCAGCAGCTCCTCGTGCTCATAGGGGTCGCTGAAGCCGATGAGCGGCAGCCGGGCTGCCTGGCGAAGGCTGATCGACCCCGTCGCGGCCTCCGGGGCCTCGGCCGGAGCGATGACGACGTAGGGATCCTCGAGCACCCGTCGTACGGCGAAGGGGCCCTCGACCACCGGCAGCGGCACGAACGACAGCTCGAAGCGCCCTTCCTCTACCCCGGCGGTGAGCGCGGCGAAGGACTCCGACTCCTCAGCGGCCAGCTCGACTCCAGGGAACTCCTCACGGAACCGGCGCATCAGCAGCGGCAGGACCTTGGTGCCGATGCTCTGCATGGTGGCGACATGCAACGTCCCGCGTTCACCGGCGAGCAGCATCGCGATGTCAGCCCGAGCGGCATGCAGCCGGGCCACTACGGCCCGCGCGTGCACGACCAAGGCCTCCCCGACGGCGGTCAGCCGGACCCGACGCGGGCCGCCCGGGCGGATGAGCAGCGGGGCGCCGACCGAGCGCTCGAGGCTCGCCACCTGCTGGCTGATGGCCGACTGGGTGTAGCCGAGGCGCAAGGCGGCCGCGCTGAAGGTGCCCGTGTCCACGACCGCGAGCAACGCGACCAGCTGCCGGGTGTCCCAGCCCGGGGGCACCACGGCACCAGCCGCCGAGACACTGTGACTGCCAGCACTGTGACTTTCAGCCCTGTGACTATCAGTAAAACTGATGCTTTCACCCCCGGGTTGAGATTGTCCTAATACTATCCCGCACCGATGATGAACACATGTTTCTCACCGACTGCCAGGCGTGCGGCCTGCGCGAGCTGCGCGGCCCCCGCTCCATCGAGCTGCTCGTCCCCGCCGACCACAAGGGTGCCGGCGTCAACCTCGTCTACCGCTGCACCCGCTGCGCCACGGTGAACGCCGTCAACACGGTCAAGGCGACCGGTCAGCGCACGGCGGGCACCTCAGCCATGTCAGCACCCGCAGTCGCCAACGCCGCGTAACCCGGCTTGATCACGTCCTCGATCAGCGCCAGCCGCTGGTCGAAGGGGATGAACGCCGACTTCATCGCGTTGACCGTGAACCACCGGAAGTCCTCGAGGTCGTAGCCGAAGGCATCGGCCAGCTGGGCGAACTCCTGCGTCATCGACGTGCCGCTCATCAACCTGTTGTCGGTGTTGATCGTCACCCGGAACCCGAGCCGGCGCAGCAGACCGATCGGGTGCTCGGCGATCGAGGCCGCCGCCCCGGTCATGACATTGGACGTCGGGGCCATCTCCAGCGGGATCCTCGTGTCCCGGACGTACGACGCCAGCCGACCCAGCTGCGCCGTCCCGTCATCGGCGACCGTGATGTCATCGATGATCCGCACCCCGTGGCCGAGCCGGTCCGCCCCGCACCACTGGATCGCCTGCCAGATCGACGGCAGGCCGAAGGCCTCCCCGGCGTGGATCGTGAAGTGCGCGTTCTCGCGCTGGAGGTACTCGAACGCGTCCAGGTGCCGGGTGGGCGGATGACCGGCCTCGGCCCCGGCGATGTCGAAGCCGACGACGCCCTCGTCGCGGTAGCGCACCATCAGCTCGGCGATCTCCATCGACCGCGCGGCGTGCCGCATGGCTGTCAGCAGCGCACCGACCCGGATCGGCCGCCCGTCCGCCGCGGCCCGCCGTTCCCCCTCGCGGAAGCCCTCGTTGACTGCCTCGACCACCGCAGGCAGCTCGAGGTCGCCCTCCACGTGCAGCTCGGGGGCGTAACGCACCTCGGCATAGGCCACCCCGTCGGCAGCGAGGTCCTCGACGCACTCGGCCGCGACCTGCACCAGGGCGTCCGCGGTCTGCATGACCCCTACCGTGTGGACGAAGGTCTCGAGGTAGCGCTCCAGCGAACCCGACCCGGCCGCGGCCACGAACCACTGTGACAGGCCCTCGACGTCGCTGGTCGGCAGCCCGGCGTAGCCGTGCCGCTGGGCCAGCTCGATCACGGTCGAGGGGCGCACCCCGCCGTCCAGATGATCGTGCAGCAGGACCTTGGGCGCGCGAAGAAGGTGATCAGGAGACAAGGAGTTGGTCACACGAGGACGCTACCGTCTGAAAGACTCTCAACTTCGAGCTCCAGAAGCACGATGAAAGGGACATGACGGTGGGTGCACGCGAGGACGTCCGGATCATCCGGCCCGCGGCCATCCTGGACGAGCGCGCCGCTGCGCAGGTGTTGCAGCAGCTGCGCCGCCTGGATGTCGCTGCCGGTGGCGTGTGGAACGCCACCTCCTCGCTCTGGCAGCGCTACGACGCACCCTGGGACGGCATCGGCGGCACCCGGGGCGAGGCCAAGCTGCTCGGCTCGATCGCGGTCATGTACGACAGCCCGCACCGGCACGAGATCACCATCTACAAGGTCACCGTCAGCGAGCACGGCCTCGACCAGGGCTGGACCGTCGAGGGACTGACCGACGACGCCCTGATCTGGGCCGGTCTCACCATCGCCACCTGCCCGCGCGCCGAGCTCGGCACCCCGCCGATTGCAGACCCGTTCAAGGACCGTGACACCCGCCGCACCCTCTGACGTCGGATCGGCCCGGTCACCCCACCCGGCCCAGCACCAGCGGTGGCACGTCGGGCACGGACCACCCTGACCCGGCCGGCGCGATGGTCACCGCCGTCTCCAGCAGCTCGACCGCCCGGGCGAACCGCTCCGGCTCGTCGGTGTGCATCGTGAACAGCGGCTCCCCGCCGCGCACCTCGGCACCAGGCTTGGCGTGCATCTCGATGCCCGCGCCGGCCTGCACCGGGTCCTCCTTACGGGCCCGCCCGGCACCGAGGCGCCACGCCGCCACCCCGACCGCGTAGGCATCCATCGAGACCAGCACGCCGTCGGCCGGGGCCAGCACGGTCTGGTTCTCCCGGGCGGTCGGCAGCGCGGCGTCCGGGTCGCCACCTTGCGCGCGAAGCATGGCCTTCCACGTGTCCATCGCCGACCCGTCCGAAAGCCGGTCGGCGGGGTCGACACCGTCCAGACCGGCGGCCGCGAGCATCTCGCGGGCCAGGGTCAGCGTCAGCTCGACGACGTCGGCAGGGCCACCGCCGGCGAGCACCTCGACCGACTCACGCACCTCGAGCGCGTTGCCGGCCGTGAGCCCCAGCGGGGTCGACATGTCCGTCAGCAGGGCGACCGTGCGTACGTCGTGGTCCGCGCCCAGCGCCACCATCGTCTCGGCAAGCTCACGGGCCCGCGCGAGGTCCTTCATGAAGGCGCCGGACCCGACCTTGACGTCCAGCACCAGGGCACCGGTGCCTTCAGCGATCTTCTTGCTCATGATCGAGCTGGCGATCAGCGGGATCGCCTCGACCGTGCCGGTCACGTCGCGCAGGGCGTAGAGCTTCTTGTCGGCCGGCGCCAGGTCATCGCCGGCAGCGCAGATGACGGCACCGACCGACCCGAGCTGAGCCAGCATCTCGTCCCGGGAGAGTGACGCGCGCCAGCCCGGCACCGCCTCGAGCTTGTCAAGGGTGCCGCCGGTGTGACCCAGCCCGCGCCCGGACAGCTGCGGCACTGCCGCACCGCAGGCCGCGACCAGAGGGGCGAGCGGCAGCGTGATCTTGTCGCCCACGCCGCCGGTGGAGTGCTTGTCGGTGGTAGGCCGGCCCCGCAACGCTTCGGCGGGGAACGACATGCGCACCCCGGAGGCGATCATCGCGTCGGTCCACCGGGAGATCTCGCGACGGTCCATGCCGTTGAGCAGCACGGCCATCGCGAGGGCCGACATCTGCTCGTCGGCCACCTCGCCGGCGGTGTAGGCCGCGATCACCCAGTCGATCTGGCCGTCGGAGAGCGCACCGCCGTCGCGTTTGGTGGTGATGACCTCGACGGCGTCGAAGCTGCTCACGCGCGGGTCTCCAGGTCCTCGGGGCCGAACGCGTCGGGCAGGATCTCGTGCATCGGCCGGATGCCGCTGACGGTCTCGACCAGCAGGTCAGGGCCGCCGTGCTCGTAGAGCAGCTGCCGACAGCGGCCGCAGGCCATCAGCGTGTTGCCGTGGCCGTCGACGCACACGACGGCCACGAGTCGACCGCCGCCACTCGCGTGCAGCGCCGACACCATGCCGCACTCGGCGCAGAGGCCCACGCCATAGGACGCGTTCTCGACGTTGCAGCCGACGACCACGCGACCGTCGTCGACCAGTCCGGCGACGCCCACCTTGAACTTGCTGTACGGCGCATAGGCTCGGTCCATCACCGCCGTCGCCTCGGCGCGCAACATCGCCCAGGTGTCCTCGGAGACGTCACCCGCACCGGACACCGGCGCAGCCACCTCAGCCACCCTGACCGCGCCGGTACGGAAGTCCGTCGGCGGCCGGCATCCGCAGCCGCTGCGAGGCGAGGGCCAGCACCAGCAGAGTGGCGACGTACGGCGTCATGGTGGTGAAGTCCTCGGGCACGACGTCGGTGCGCAGGTAGAACGCCAACGCGGCAGCACCGACCGCAGCGGCGATCGTCCCGGCCACCAGCCGCGAGCGCAGCGCGAGCAGCACCGCCCCGACGAGCAGCAGGAGGCCGACGAGCAGCAGCAAGGCATGCACCGACTCTCCACCACGGCGCAGCTGCAGCGCGTCGGTGTATCCGAACAGGCCTGCCCCGGCGACCAACCCACCGGGGCGCCAGTTGCCGAAGATCATGGCCGCCAGCCCGATGTAGCCACGGCCGGCCACCTGCCCCTCGCGGTAGCCGTTGCCGGCGACGATCGCAAGGAATGCGCCACCGACACCGGCGAAGGCGCCGGAGGCGATGACCGCGGCGTACTTCATCAGGTAGACGTTGACACCCAGCGACTCAGCCGCAACAGGGTTCTCGCCGCACGAGCGCAACCGCAGGCCGAAGGCGGTGCGCCACAGCACCACGTAGGAACCGACGACAAGCAGCACCGCGAGCACGGTGAGCAGCGACACCCCGGTCAGCAGTCCGCGCAGCACTCCGGCCAGGTCGGAGACGAGTAGCCAGTGGTGCTTCTCGAGGCTGCGCAACGGCTCACCGAGCCCGGGGACGCCGACGGTGACGATGTCGGGCAGGGGCGGCGACTGCGACTGGCCGGCCCCCTTGACCCCGTCGAACGCGATCACGGAGAGGAACTGGGTGGCACCGAGACCGAGGATGTTGACAGCCACACCGGAGACGATGTGGTCGACGCCGAAGGACACCGTCGCTATCGCATGCAGCAGACCGCCTACCGCGCCCATCAGGGTGCCGACCAGCACGCCGGTCCACGGCCCCCACTGGTAGCCGGCCCACCCCGCGCCCCAAGTGCCAAGGATCATCATGCCCTCGAGCCCGATGTTGGCGACGCCGGAGCGCTCGGACCACAGACCACCGAGACCGGCCAACCCGATCGGCACAGCGAGCGCGAGGGCCGCACTCACGGTGCCGCCGCTGGTGAGGTCGTCGGCGCCGGTGGCGACCCGCACGATGCTCAGCAGCAGCAGGCCCACGGCCACCGACAACAACACCAGAGGCCGCCCGCTCACCGGGAGGCGGCGACGCCGATCGCGGGGAGCGCCGGCAGCACCCGGCGCACCGTCGACCCGGCTTGTGGTGCTCACGCCGTCGCCCCGTCCAGCTGCCGGCTCACCCGGCGTTGCTCGGCGGCTACGCCATAGCGGCGTACCAGCTCGTAGATGACCACCACGGACAGCACGATCGTGCCCTGGATGATGAGCACGATCTCTTTCGCGATGCCATTGAAGTCGAGAATCAGCGAGGACGAGTCGAGGAACGAGAACAGCAGGGCCGCCAACGCCATGCCCACCGCGTTGTTGCGCCCGAGCAGGGCGATCGCGATGCCGGTGAAGCCCAGCCCGGCTGGGAAGTCGAGGCTGTAGCTGCGGGTGCTCCCGCCGAGCAGCTGAGGCATGCCGACCAGCCCGGCGATCGCCCCGGAGATCAACAGCGACGTCACGATCATGCGGCGTACGTCGACACCGCTGGCGATCGCCGCGGTGCGGGATCGTCCGGTGGCGCGCAGGTCGAAACCGAAGCGGGTGCGACTGAGCACGACGGCGTAGGCCGCCCCCGCCACGGCAGCGATGATGATGAAGCCGAAGACTTTCACGCTGGTGCCGGGGATCAGACCGAGACCAGGAAATGCACCCGACTCCGCGATCGACTTGGTGGCGACGTTGTTGCTGCCAGGGGTGTCGACCTTGAAGCGGCGCAGCAGGTAGGCGACGAGGGTGGTGGCGATCGCGTTGAGCATGATGGTCGAGATGACCTCGCTGACCCCGCGGCTCGTCTTCAACAGCGCGGCTATGCCGGCCCACATCGCCCCCACAGCCATCGCGACCAGCAGGATCACCAGGATGTGCAACGGCTTGGGCAGCGTGAACGAGCTGCCGACAACCGCGGCGGCGAAGGCAGCGAGTCGGTACTGACCGTCCACGCCGATGTTGAACAGATTCATCCGGAAACCGACGGCGACGGCGAGAGCCGACAGGTAGTAGATGGTGCCCTGGTTGAGGATCTGCGCCTCGACGGCAGGTTTTCGAGCGTAGTCGAACACGGCAGTGGCCGTGCTCAGCACCGGGTCACCGGTGGAGGTCAGCACCAGCGCCGTGACGAGCAGGGCGAAGACGATGGCGATGGTCGGGGCTGCCACAGCCAACAAGACTCGGCGTGGGTCGATGCGCATCAGGCCACCTCTCCCGCACCGGTCATCGCGGAGCCGAGGTCCTTGGGGGTGACGTGCGCGGGGTCGACCTGCGCCACGAACCGACCGCGCAGCACCACGGTGATCGC
>JANLYQ010000127.1:0-11305 GCA_031365725.1 Sporichthyaceae bacterium
CCGTGCTTGCCCAGCTGGGCAAGCATGTGGTCGAAGAACGGGACGCCGGTGTCGACCTCGGCGCTGCCCGACCCGTCGAGCTGGAGCTCGACGAGCACGTGCGACTCCTTGGTCTCGCGCTCGACGCGTGCCGACCTGCTCATGCTCGTGCCCTCTCGTGGGAGCCCTCGGTGCTACCGCTGCCCGGTGCTGCCGCCACGATCTCGCGCATCGCGTCCAGGAAGGCGGTCGTCTCATCGGTGGTGCCGGCCGTCACCCGAAGCCAACCGGCCAGGCCCACGTCACGGACCAGGACACCGCGGTCGAGCAGCGCCTGCCAGACGGGACGCTGGTCACCCCCGACCGCGAACAGCACGAAGTTGGCGTCGGAGGAAACCACCCGCAAGCCGAGCGCGGTCAGCTCGTCCACGATCCGGTCCCGCTGGCCGCGCACCGCGTCGACGGAGGCGAGCAGCTCGTCGGCCCGGGCGAGGGCGGCCCGCGCCGCGGCCTGGGTGAGCACCGAGAGGTGGTAGGGCAGCCGCACCAGCTGCACCGCCTCGACCACCGCTTCGTCGGCGGCAAGATAACCGAGCCGGGCCGCGGCGAAAGCGAACGCCTTGGACATCGTGCGGGTCACCACCAGCCGCGGGCGTCCGGGCAGCAGCGCTACGGCGGACGGCCGGGTCGAGAACTCGGCGTAGGCCTCGTCGACGACCACCAACCCGGCGGCCGCATCGTGCACTGCCTCGATCACCCCGAGGTCCAGGGCGGTGCCGGTGGGGTTGTTGGGCGAGCACAGGAACACGACGTCGGGCGCCTGCGTGCGGACCGTCTCGACCGCCTGGATCGGATCGACCACGAAGCCCTCGGCCCGCGGCGCGGACAGCCACCGGGTGCTGGTGCCCTCGCTGATCAACCGGTGCATCGAGTAGGTCGGGTCGAAGCCCAGCGCCGTGCGCCCTGGACCGCCGAAGGCCTGCAGCAGCTGCTGGAGCACCTCGTTGGACCCGTTGGCCGCCCAGACCTGCGCCGGGGTCAGCGGGTGGCCGGTGCTGCGGGTGAGGTAGGCCGCGAGGTCGGCGCGCAGGGCGATCGCGTCCCGGTCGGGATAGCGGTTCATGCCGGCCGCCGCCTCGGCCACCGACGCCGCCAGGTCGGCGACCAGCGCGGCCGAGGGCGGGTGCGGGTTCTCGTTGGTGTTCAGCCGCACCGGCACGTCCAGCTGCGGGGCGCCGTACGGCGTGGCGCCCTGCAGGTCGGCGCGCAGCAGGCGGGCGACCTCGCTCACCGTCGTACGCCGGTCACCGGGGCACCCGGGCCCGGACCGCGTCGACGTGAGCAAGCAGGTCCTCCGCACCACCGAGGGCATCGACGTGCACAGCGACCTCGGCCAGGGCGTCGCGGGTGTACTCGACGACGTGCACGCTGCGCAGGAAGGACTGCACCGAGAGGCCACCGGTGTGCCGGGCGGTGCCGCCGGTGGGCAGGACGTGGTTGGACCCGGCGAGATAGTCACCGAGGGAGACCGGTGACCACGGCCCGACGAAGACCGCTCCGGCGTTGGTGACCCGCTCCGCCCAGGCGCGGGCATCGCGGGTGACGACCTCGAGGTGCTCCGCGGCCCACTCGTCGACGACCGCGAGCCCCTGGTCGAGGTCGTCGACCAGCACATAGGCGCTCTGGTGGGTCAGCGCCACCTCGACCCGCTCGCGGTGCCGGGTCGCTGGCACCTGCCGGGCGAGCTCGGCGTCGACCGCATCGAGCAGGGCGGCGTCAGGAGTCACCAGCAGGCAGGAGGCGTTGGCGTCGTGCTCGGCCTGGGCGATCAGGTCGGCAGCGAGGAAGCAGGGGTCGGCCGTGTCGTCAGCGAGGATGCCGATCTCGGTCGGGCCGGCCTCGGAGTCGATCCCGACCACGCCCCGCAGCAACCGCTTGGCGGAGGCGACATAGACGTTGCCGGGACCCATCACCAGGTCGGTGGGCGCGCAGTCGTCGGTGCCGTAGGCGAACATCGCCACGGCTTGCGCGCCACCGACGGCGTGCACCTCCTGGACTCCGAGCAGGGCGCAGGCGGCGAGCACTGCAGGGTGCGGCAGGCCGTCGTTGTCCTTCTGCGCCGGGCTCGCCACGGCCAGCGACCGCACGCCGGCCACCTGGGCGGGCACGACATCCATCACCACCGAGCTGGGGTAGGCCACCAGGCCGCCGGGCACGTACAACCCGACCCGGCGCACCGGCACCCACCTCTCGGTGACCGTCCCGCCCGGGCTGACCTGGACGTGCGCGTCGTGCCGGCGCTGAGCCTCGTGCACCAGCCGGGCCCGCCGGGCGGCCTCCTCCAGCGCCGCCCGCACGCGGGGGTCCAGGGCCTCGAGCGCGTCGGCGAGTGCCTGGGCCGGCACTCGGGTCGTGGCCGCGTCGACGCCGTCGAGCCGGTGGGTCCACTCCCGCACGGCCGCTGCCCCGCGCAGGCGCACGTCCTCGCAGATCGGTCGTACGACGTCGAGAGCGAGCTCGACGTCCATGGCCGCACGAGGCAGCACGTCGCGGTAGGACGCACGAGCGGCGCCGCGTAGATCGACTCGGGAGATCACCGCAGGAGTCTACGAGGGCCGTAGGCTCACCCGCTGTGAGCGTCCCGCGGACCGTGCGGCTGCCGCTGTTCCCGTTGGGGACGGCGTTGTTCCCCGGTGTCCTGCTGCCGCTGCACGTCTTCGAGGAACGCTATCGCCTCCTGGTCAGGGACCTCCTGCTCGCGCCGGAGGACGCCCGCGAGCTCGGCATCATCGCGATCCGCGAGGGGCGCGAGGTCGGCTCGGACGGGGTGCAGGCGCTGCACCCGGTGGGCACGGTGGCCAGGTTGCGCCGAGTCGAGCCCTACACCGACGGTCGTTTCGACATCGTCACCACCGCGGTGCAGCGGTTCCGGCTGCACGGCCTGGTGGACGGCAAGCCCTATCTGCAGGGCCAGGTGGAGCTCCTCGACGACCCGCCGGGTGCCGAGCCGGCCGAGCTCGAGGTGGCCGCGGCCCGGGTGACCCTGGCCTACGACGAGTACCGCGCCGCCCTGGGCGACGACGGGTCCCTGGACCAGCAGGTCGTCGATCCCGCCCGCACGTCGTACGTCGTGGCGGCCGGGACGGTGCTCGAGCTCAGCGACAAGCAGCGGCTGCTCGAGGCCCCGCACACCCTGGCGCGGCTGCAGGCCGAGCTGGTGCTGCTGCGGCGGGAGACCGGGCTCCTCGAGATCCTGCCGTCGCTGCCGGCGGTGGAGCTGACCCACCTCCCGTCGAGCCCCAACTGAGCCGGCGATCTGCGGTGGGCACGCCGGCGACGGTGGCCCTGACGGCCGCCGGTGTCGCGTTCACCCTGCACCCCTACGAGCACGCCGCAGGCACATCGTCGTACGGCGAGGAGGCAGCGGCCGCACTCAACGTCTCGCCGCGGGAGATCTTCAAGACGCTGGTGGCCCGGGTCGACGGACGGCTGGTGACCGCGGTCGTCCCGGTGTCGGGCACCCTCGACCTGAAGGCGCTGGCTGCCGCGGCGGGCGGAAAGCGCGCGGTGCTGGCCGAGCCGGCGGACGCTGAGCGCGCCACCGGCTACGTCGTGGGCGGGATCAGCCCGCTCGGGCAGCGCACCCGGCTGCCGGTGCTGCTGGACTCCTCGGCGATGGCCCTGGACGCGGTTCTCGTCTCCGCAGGGCGACGCGGCCTGCAGGTGCGGCTCGCCCCGGCCGACCTGCTGGCGGTCAGTGGGGGGCAGCCGGCGGCGCTGGGTCGAACGGACTGACTCCGGGGGTGGGCAGGCCCGGCTCACTGGCACGGTCGTCGACCGGTGCCGTCTCGCTGTGCTCGGCCGCGGCGGTGGCGGCGAAGTAGGTGATCACCGCGGCCAGCGGCCACACCAGCAGCATGCCGGTTGCCGAGACCGTCAACGGCCCGTCGAAGCTGCCGCCGACCCGCACACTGCGTGCCGTGGTCCGGACCGCGTCCGGCCCGAGGAAGGCGCCGGTCTGCCATGCCACCACCGCGCCCACCACCCCACCGATGGCGATCCCGATCAGCGGACCGAGCCGGGCGGGCCGGGTGCGCAGGTAGAGCACGATCGTGACGGCGATGGCGGCCACCACGGTGACCACGCCGAACCGCACGTCGGCGGCGATCAGCGACTCATCGCCTTCGCCGCCCGCCCGGTAGAGCCCGTCGGCGCGCTTCTCCACCGGGGACAACGGGGCAACCAGCCACCACACCAGTCCCGCCGGTAGCCCGACGAGCCCGGAGACCACGACGGCAAGGGCGCCGTCGCGCACCTCAGGCAGGACGCTGTGGCTCAGCGGGTCACCAGCCGCAGCCGGAAGGTGGAGTCGCCGCCCGCGCGGCTGGTGGCGGTGATGCCGAGCCCGGCCAGCTGGTCGATGTCCTTGTCAGCATTCGACCCCGATCCGGCCAGTGCGAGCACAGCACGCGGGTCGATCCACACGGCGACGTCGGTAGCAGCCAGGTCGGGCAGGGCGTCGTGGAACGCGGTCACGTCCCCCAGTGTGCTGGGTCCGCCGGCGCCCGACGAACCCACCCCGGCGAGCGCGTCACCTTGGGCGGTCGTCGTGGCCACCACGTAGTCAGTGCCCGCCGTACGGTCGACCAGCGGGACGGCTGCGCCGCTGACACCCAACGCGGCGCGGACCTTGTCGAGGACGGCGGCTGCGGCCGCGGCATCGGTGGTCATGCGGGCGCCCACGGCCGGGCCGCCGGCACCGCCCGGCGACACCGCGAGGGTCAGGTTGTGCCCGAGCAGCACCTGGAGGTCCCGGGGCAGCGCGAGGCCCGTGCTGGCGGCGACCGAGGACTCGAGGCCGGCCATGTCGAGGCCCTGCGCCCTGAGGCTGGCGCTCAACGCCGTGTAGGTCTGGCCGACGAGCAGGTCGGGGTCGGAGATGCCGACGGCGACTGCCGAGTCGCCCGGCAGCGTGTCCACGCCGTGCACGGCGTGCGTGGACCACCCGGACGTGGCGGCACCGGTGACCCGCCCGGTGATCTCGAAGACGTGGGAGCCGTCGAAGTGCGCGACGACGGTGGTGCGTCCGACGGCAGGAGCACCGGCACTGCTGGCGCCGCCGACCAGGCCGGCCGTGCCGGCAAGGCCACCGAGGACGCCGGCCCCGGACAGCATCGCGGCACCTCGGCCGAGGGAGCTCGTGGCCTTGTCGCCGTCGATCCACGCGGTGGCCACGCCGTCCGGCGCCGCGGCAAGGTCGGCGGCGAAGTGCGGGTCGGCCGCCAGCGTCCCCTCGCTCACCCGGTCGGCCATCCGGCGAGCCGTGGCGGTCGAGTCCGAGAGGAGCGCATAGCCCCCGGAGAAGGCCCAACCGACGTGGGAGCCACGGCCGCTGCTGGCGCGCACCAGCCGGCGCAGCCCCTGCTCGGCCTTGGTGGTGTCGCTGACCTGCAGGGCGACGACGGCCGAGGGCGCGCCCGTGGCGGTCACGCCGGTAGCCCCGGTCGTAGCGGCTGCTGCGCCTGTTGCGGGGTAGGCCGCGAGGGCGACGCGCTGACCGAGCCACGGCGCCACGTCGCTGTCGTAGTCGATGCCCGACCAGCCGGCCTGGTCGGCCACGGCGGTGAAGAACACCTTGCGCACGTCACCGTTGACGGGGACCGAATCACGCAGCGAGGGGAAGGAGCGGAGGAAGCGGAAGCCGTCAACCTTCTGACCGGCCGTGGGGTCGAGGTCGATCGACACATAGCCGAAGGCGCCCGAAGGCAGCGCGTCGGCCGGCTGGGCGCCGCCGCCGGACAGCGCGCCGACTGCGTAGGTCACCCCACCGACGAGGGCGAGGACAAGCGCTCCTGCACCACCGGCCACGGCCCACCGCCGGGCGCGCGTCTCTCGTCCCTGCCGTCGTACGTCGAGGAGCCCCTCCGCCGGCTGACCAGCGGGCAGGATGTCGGGCACCGCGCGCCACGGCGTCGCCGGGTCGCGGTGCTGGTCTGCGGGCGGATCAAGAGAGGGAAGGTTGCCGATCTCGTCGTTGGACATGCTTTCCGCTCCCCCACCCGGGCCGGGACTGGCGCCGGCGTCTGCGCAGGGTATCGGCGCCGGCGGCCGAGGTCTTGAGCGGCAGGGCGCGAGGGCCGGAGGCAGCATGTCGACCCGGTGGGCGCGGCTGCCACGCAGGCACCAACCGGGACGCACAGACGCGGTGAGCTCCCCACACCACCCCGGCGATGACGAGGACGTCGCCGATGGAGAACACGTTGGCCAGCGGGAAGCCGACCGGGATAGCGAAGACGTCACCGAGGTAGCCGAGGCGCGGGTGGTCGAGGACGCCGGAGTTGATGAACTGCCCGGGCGTCAGGTGGACGCCGGCGCGGTGGAGCGCTCCGCGAGAGGCCGGGAGGGTGCCTCCGTTCAGTGCGATGGTCAGCCCGTTGCTGAGGCCCCCCACCGCGATGAGCACGAGCCCCGGGATCTTCCGGTTGAGCACGACGAAGCCGCCCGCGGCGAGGTAGGTCGCGATGTGCACCGCGGACAGGACCGCCCGGTTCCCCTCGGGGACCACCTCGATCACGACAACCTGCGCGACCAAGGCAAGCACGACCACCCAGGTGCCGCGGAAGTGCAGCAGGGACAACCGGCGCAGCGACCCGCCGCACACCAGCGGCGTGAGCGCGGCAAGCAGACCGAGGACGGGGATGATCATCGTTGATCCATGATCTGGATGAGTCGGTCGTCGCTGCCCAGCCGACGCTGGTTCAGCCAGGCCTCCATGGCCGGTGCGGCCAGGGGCCGGCTGTGGAAGAAGCCCTGGACCCGGTCGCAGCCCAGCTCGCGCAACGTCTCGTAGGTGTCGCGATCCTCGACCCCCTCGGCCGTCACGGTCAGGCCCAGGTTGTGACCCAGCTCGATGGTCGATCGCACGATGATGGCGCTGTTCTCGTCCAGGCCCATCTGCAGCACGAACGACTTGTCGATCTTCAGCTCGTCGGCGGCGATGCGGCAGAGGTAGGACAACGAGGAGTAGCCCGTGCCGTAGTCGTCGATCGCCAGCATCACGCCGAGCTTTCGCAGCCCACCAAGGACCTCCAAGGCACGCCCCGGGTCGGCCATGATCGTGCTCTCGGTCACCTCGACGGTGAGTCGGCTGGCCGGCACGTCGTGGCGCCGGAGGGTCTCCGCGAAGAACACCGGGAAGTCGAGGTCGGTGAGAAGCCGAGCCGAGACGTTCACCGACATCGACACGTCGTGCCCCAGCTCGCGCCAGCGGCTCAACGTGAGGACCGACTCGTCGATGACCCAGCGGCTGAGGCGACCGATCAGACCACTGTTCTCCGCCAACGGGATGAAGACGTCCGGGCTGACGAGTCCGTGCCGCGGGTGCAGCCAGCGGGTGAGCGCCTCGACCGAGAGGACGTCGCCGGTGCGCACACAGATCTGGGGCTGGAACGCGAGGCGGAACTCCTCGTTCTCCACAGCCCCGTGCAGGTCACCCAGCAGAGCCAGCCGCTCTATCGTGTAGCCGTCGATCTCCGAGCGGTAGCTCTGGATCTCGCCCCTGTTCCCCTTGGCGCGGTAGAGGGCGATGTCAGCGCGCTTGAGTAGGGTCTCGAACGTGTCCGCGTCCTGGGGCGCCAGGGCGATGCCGATGCTCGCCTGCACGCCCAGCCGCACGTTGTCCACCATCACGGGCTCTCGCAGACGGGCGGAGAGCTCGGCCCCGACCTCGGCGGCATGGCCGGGTCCGCGCAGATCGGTGAGCAGCACGGCGAACTCGTCCCCGCCGAGCCGGGCCACCGTCACGTCCGGGGCGGCGATCGCCTTCAACCGCCTGGCGACCTCGCCGAGCACCCGGTCACCGACCTGGTGACCCATCGTGTCGTTGATCTCCTTGAAGTGGTCCAGGTCGATGAGCATGACCGCTACCGGCCGGGACCCGTCCACAGAGACAAGAGCCTGCTCGGCGCGAGTGCGCAGCAGCTCACGGTTGGGCAGGCCGGTGAGCGCGTCGTGCAGAGCCTCGTGCTGGCGCCGCAGCGAAGTCTTGGCGTTGCGGTGCACCCCGAGGATCGGCAGCATCAGCAACGGCAGCATCACCACCGAGAAGGCCCCCACGTGCGCGGCGACCGGCGCGAGACCGAGCAGGATGCTCGAGGTCGCGAGCTGGAACCGGACATCGTCGGCGAGCACGCGCAAGATCGGGACGCCGGCGTCGAGGGCCACGACGGTCGCGACGAGGCCGTTGTTCACAGCGAAGTAGGCGGCGCTTGCCACCAGAGCGGCGGGGACATCGCGCGGGGCGAACGGTGTCGTGAGCGCGAGCAGGTCGTGGCCGGAGAGCAGGCAGTAGACGGCCCGGGTCGCGCACAGGGTCAGGAGGTACTGCCCGGTGTTGAACAGGAGCACCCGGCGCGGCATCCCACTGATCCGGTCGCTGAGATAGACGGCGACGGACTGCACGATCAGGGCCAGCCCCAGCGGGCCGACCAGCACCAGGGCCGTCGCAAAGGTCGAGCTCACGGTGAGGTGGTCGGTGGTGTCGTCCCCGCGCGGCACCGGGATGGGTCGCAGCTCGCCAACGAACAACAACAGGCCCAGGAGATAGCACTGCAACCCGACGCCCGCCCAGCTCTGCGGCACCTGCACGACCAGGGTCACGAGCAGGCAGACCAGGCCGCCCAGCAGGATCGTGGCCACGGCGGGGTAGAGCAGGGGGGAACGCCGCAAGCCCGTAGCCACCTTTGACGGCGTGGCCACGGGCTCGGGAGCGGCGTTGTTCAGCATCCCCACTTGCGACCGGGCTCGACGTCAGCACGTCCCCCGGCGTTGTCGGACCGGTCATCTCCCAGCGCGACGATCGTCTTCATCGTCAGCCCCACTTGGTGCCGGCACCCACGACGGCCACCAGCGAACCGATGCTCGCCAGTGCCGATGCCACCCTGAACAGGTGTCCTCGCATGATGTAACCCCTCCCCCTAGGCGATCTGTCTGTGATCGCATCATCACCATCCGTGATGAGGACGTGACCGTCTCATGACCTGACCGTGGTGAAAAGGGGTCTTCGACGATCGCCGTCGCCCGAGAGCCCGACTTACGCCTGAAAGTCCGTGCTGCGCCGTCAGATCCACCCGGTCGGACGAACCCCCGTCGCCGAACGGCCCACGGCCGGACGGATGACGTCGCGCCCCGCAGACAGCCTCGTCCGTCGGCTGCGTCAGGTGAGGCAGGCAGGACCCAGAAGTGCCTTGAGGTCACCCATGAGGGCCGGGCTGGGGTTGACCCGCAGACCGTCGTCGATGCGCAGGACCGTGGTGCGGCTGGCCGCGTGCAGACGCAGGTGCACCTCGGTGGCACCGGGGTGGGTGCCGAGCACCTCCTTGAGCCGCTCGACCACCGGCGGCGTGCACCGGGCAACCGGCAGCGAGATGACCACCGGACCACGCGGCCCCTCCGACAGGTCCGGCAGCGAGAGCTCGGTGGCAACCAGCTTGGGGACCTCGTCGCGCCGGTCCAGCCGGCCCTTGACGACGACCACCGCGTCCTCGGCCAGCGAGGTCGCGAACAGCTGGTAGGTCTGCGGGAAGAACATCACCTCGATCGCGCCCTCGAGATCCTCGATGGTGGCGATCGCCCACACGTCACCCTTCTTGGTGACCTTGCGCTGCAGGCCGGCGACCAGGCCGCCGATGGTGACGAATGTGCCGTCGGGCCGGTCGTCGGACCCCGTCAGCGTCGCGATCGAGCAGTCGGTGGCAGCGGTGAGCACATGCTCGATGCCGAACAGCGGGTGGTCGGAGACGTAGAGCCCGAGCATCTCGCGCTCGTAGGCCAGCAGAACGCTCTTGTCCCACTCACCGATCGGGATGGGTGGTGTCACACCGAACGCGTCGTCGCCAGGTCCACCCTCGTCGTCCCCACCTGAATCTCCGAACAAGTCGAACTGGCCGTGCGCCTCGTTGCGCTTGGTGGACATGAACGAGTCGATGGCATCGGCGTGGATGTTGAGGAGGCCGCGCCGTGGGTCGCCGAGGGAGTCGAACGCACCGGCCTTGATCAGCGACTCGACGGTCTTCTTGTTGCACGCCACCGGATCGACCTTGCGCAGGAAGTCGTAGAAGTCGGTGAAGCGTCCCTTGCTCGTCCGGGTGGCGGCCAGGCTGGCGACGACGTTCTCGCCGACGTTGCGGATCGCGGACAGACCGAAACGGATGTCGGTGCCGCGTGGGGTGTAGTCGGCGTCGGACTCGTTGACGTCCGGCGGCAGCACCTTGATGCCCATCCGGCGGCACTCGCTGAGGTACAGCGCCGACTTGTCCTTGTCGTCACGCACCGAGGTCAGCACCGCCGCCATGTACTCCGACGGGAAGTTGGCCTTGAGGTAGGCGGTCCAGTAGGACACCAGGCCGTACGCCGCGGAGTGCGCCTTGTTGAAGGCGTAGTCGGAGAACGGGACCAAGACGTCCCACAGCGTCTTGACCGCACCGGGTGAAAACCCGTTGGCCCGCATGCCCGCCTCGAAGCCGACGTACTCGGCGTCGAGCACCTCGCGCTTCTTCTTGCCCATCGCCTTGCGCAACAGGTCGGCCTTGCCGAGGGAGTAGCCAGCAAGCTGCTGGGCGATCAGCAGCACCTGCTCCTGGTAGACGATCAGGCCGTAGGTGCCGCCGAGGATCTCCTCGAGGGCGTCCGCGAGCTCGGGGTGGATCGGGGTGATCTCCTGCTGGCCGTTCTTGCGCAGGGCGTACTTCGTGTGCGAGTCCACGCCCATCGGGCCGGGGCGGTAGAGCGCACCGACGGCCGAGATGTGCTCGAAGCTGTCGGGTTTCATCAGCCGCAGCAGCGCCCGCATCGGCGCCCCGTCGAACTGGAAGACACCGAGGGTGTCTCCGCGGGAGAGCATGGCGAACGTCGGACCATCGTCGAGGGTCTTGCTCAGCGCGTCGAGGTCGATCACCTGGCCGCGGTTGGCCTCGATGTTGTGCAGCGCGTCGTCGAGGATCGTGAGGTTGCGCAGGCCGAGGAAGTCCATCTTGACCAGGCCGAGGGCCTCACAGCTGGGGTAGTCGAACTGCGTGATCACCTGCCCGTCCTGCTCGCGCTTCATGATGGGCAGCACGTCGAGCAACGGCTCGCTGGACATGATGACCCCGGCCGCGTGCACCCCCCACTGGCGCTTGAGGTTCTCCAGGCCGCGCGCGGTGTCGACGACCCGCTTGGCATCCGGGTCGGACTCGTAGCGGGCCCGGAACTCACCCGCCTCGCTGTAGCGCTTGTGGGTGGGGTCGAAGATGCCCCCGAGCGGCAGGTCCTTGCCCATGATCGGCGG
>JANLYQ010000015.1:0-26119 GCA_031365725.1 Sporichthyaceae bacterium
GCCAACAGGAAGGCGCCGTAGCCACCCATCGACCAACCGAGCACCCCGAACCGCCGCACGTCGAGCCCGCGCGCGGCCAGCAGCGGCAGGTACTCGTGCACCAGCATCGCCTGCGCATCGGTCCCGTCGTGCCGCGGGTGGTGGTAGCTGTGGTCCCCGCCATCGACGGTGGCAACGACGAACTGACGGTGTACGGCGGCAGCATCGAGGGCCTCGCTCAGGCCGAGGTCGTCGAAGCCGGAGCGCCACGTCCCGCCGCGCCCGTGCAGGACCAGACACACTGGCAGGCCGTCTAGCGACGTGGCCCCGGATGGCGCCTGGACTCCCCAACCCACCCGGCGCCCCCGCATGGCCGCGGACCGGAACGTCCGGGTAGCCAGCGGAGCCAGACCGGTCGCCGCGCGGGATCGCGTCAACGAACCGCCTACCGCGCCCGACGCCGACGAGCAGGCGAGAAGAAACTCCCCTGTCACCAGCACCGTGCCAAATCGTAGGAGGTCGCGTCGACTGATCGTCACCATCGATACTCCGCCGTATGCGCGCCTGCGGGAAGCCGCACGAGCTGGGAGAGACGGCTCGGCCATCACTTCGTCGAGCCCGCCAAGGGAGTCGCGGTCACTCGGATCGCCCCGGCGGCCAGCGCGCCCGTGCTCGTCCCTCTATGTCACCCGGGACGCACCACGACGCCGCAGCCGCCGCAAAGGTTGCCGCCCGACAGATGGGACCCGCTGGGGTAGGCGGCGTACGGCGGGGCAGGCTGTCGTCGTACCGCGGTGCCGTCATGAACGGCGCCGCACCTCGACAGCGAAGGACGACACGCAGTGACCTCCGTGCCCAACATCACTCTCAACGACGGTGTGCAGATCCCGCAGCTCGGCTTCGGCGTGTTCCAGGTGCCGCCGGAGGAGACCGAGAAGACGGTGCTGGCGGCGTTCGAGGCCGGCTACCGCCACATCGACACCGCGCAGATGTACCAGAACGAGGAGGGAGTGGGCCGGGCGGTCGCCGCCGCCGGCATCGCGCGCGACGAGCTGTTCATCACCAGCAAGCTGAACAACGGGTTCCACCGCCCCGACGACGCACGCAAGGCGTTCGACGGCACGCTCTCGGCGCTCGGTCTCGACCACGTGGACCTCTTTCTCATCCACTGGCCGCTACCGACGCTGTACGACGGTGACTACGTCTCGACGTGGCAGGTGCTCGAGGAGTTCGCCAAGGACGGCCGCGCCCGCTCGATCGGGGTATCCAACTTCCAGGTCGCGCATCTCCAGCGGCTCGCTACCGAGACCGGCACCGTCCCATCGGTCAACCAGATCGAGGTCCACCCCTACCTCACCAACGAGGACGTGCGCGCGTACGGAGCCGAGCACGGCGTCGTTACCGAGGCGTGGTCGCCGATCGCGCAAGGCGGAGTGCTCACGGACGACACCATCGTCGGCATCGCGGACAAGGCCGGCCGCACCACCGCACAGGTGACGTTGCGCTGGCACGTGCAGCGGGGCGACATCATCTTCCCCAAGTCGATGAACCCGGAGCGGATGGCCGAGAACTTCGCCATCTTCGACTTCACGCTCGACGACGCCGACATGACTGCGATCACCGCGTTGGACAAGGGCGAGTCCGGTCGCACCGGCCCGAACCCGGACGTGTTCGACTACATCCCCGACTGATCCACCCACAGCACACCGCCCCGGCCCTCACAGCGAGGACCGGGGCGGCTTGTGCTGCGGGTATGTCCTCAGCTGCAGCCGCTGGTGCTGCCGCAACCTTCACAGACGTAGCAGGAGCCGGCGGGGCGCATCTTGATCCCGCAGGTCATGCACAACGGGGCGTCGGAGGCCTTGCCCGTGATCGCTTCGAGCAGCTCGGCGGAGGAGTGCGCACCAGCGGGTGCTTCCTTGACCGCGGCCGAGGCGGTTGACCCTGTTGTCCCGGACGCAGCCGGGGCTGCAGCCGCCTTCGGGGCAGGAAGCGTTTCCGCGGAGACGTCTCCTGTGGACAACGCGGGGCGGTTGACCGGCGCGGACTGCGCCATCGCCTCGAGCTCTTCCTCGACCTCGTCGTCGGACTCGTCCGCGAGGTAGGACCCGGTCTCCAGCTGTCGCGAGCGCTCCTCGGCGGTGTGGATGCCGTAGGCCGCCCGGGTGTCGAAGTCCAGGTGGTCCAGCGCCAAGCGACGGAAGACGTAGTCCATGATCGACTGGGCCATGCGGACGTCCGGGTCGTCGGTGAGACCGGCCGGCTCGAAGCGCATGTTGACGAACTTCGAGACGAAGGTCTCCAACGGCACGCCGTACTGCAGGCCGATCGAGATGGCGATCGAGAACGCGTCCATGACTCCGGCCAGGGTCGAGCCCTGCTTCGACATCTTGAGGAAGATCTCGCCCAGACCGTCGTCAGGGTAGGACGACGCGGTCATGTAGCCCTCGGCCCCACCGACCGCGAATGACGTCATCTGCGCCGGACGCTTCTTGGGCAGGCGCTTGCGGATCGGGCGGTACTCGACGACCTTCGCGGCATCAACCTCAGCGGCGACGGGCGCGACCTTGGCCTTGGCGTCGGACAGCGGCTGGCCGACCTTGCAGTTGTCGCGGTAGACCGCGAGCGCCTTGAGGCCGAGCTTCCACCCCTGGAAGTGAACATCCTCGATCTCCTCGACCGTGGCGTCCTCCGGCAGGTTGACGGTCTTGCTGATCGCGCCGGACAGGAACGGCTGCACCGCGGCCATCATCCGGACGTGGCCCATGGCGGCGATGGACCGCTCACCCATCGCGCAGTCGAAGACCTCGTAGTGCTCGGGCTTGAGACCGGGCGCGTCGATGACGTGACCCTTGTCGGCGATGTACTCGATGATCGCCTCGACGGTCTCCTCGGTGTAGCCGAGTCGGCGTAGCGCCCGCGGGATCGTCTGGTTGACGATCTGCATCGAGCCGCCACCGACGAGCTTCTTGAACTTCACCAGGGAGAAGTCGGGCTCCACACCGGTGGTGTCGCAGTCCATCATGAAGCCGATGGTGCCGGTCGGTGCGAGCACCGAGGCCTGCGCGTTGCGGTAGCCGTGCTTGTCGCCGAGCTTGAGCACGGCGTCCCAGGCCTTGGTGGCCTCGCGGTGCACGTCCTTGTCGATCGTCTCGACGGTGCGCACCGCGTCGTTGGCAGCGGTGTGCTTGCGCATGACCCGCTTGTGCGCGTCGGCGTTGCGGGCATAGCCCTCGTACGCCCCGACGATGCCGGCGAGCTCCGCCGACCGCTTGTACGACGTGCCGGTGAGCAGTGACGTGATCGAGGCGGCCAAGGCCCGGCCGCCTGCGGTGTCGTAGCCCTTGCCGGTCGCCATCAGCAAGGCGCCGAGGTTGGCATAGCCGATGCCGAGCTGGCGGTACTTGCGGGTGGTGTCCGCGATCGGCTCGGTCGGGAAGTCGGCGAAGCAGATCGAGATGTCCATCGCAGTGATGACGAGCTCGACGACCTTTGCGAAGGTGACGGCATCGAAGGAGTCATCCTCGCGCAGGAACTTCAGCAGGTTCAGCGACGCCAAGTTGCAGGACGAGTTGTCCAGCGACATGTACTCGCTGCACGGGTTGCTGGCGGTGATGCGGCCCGTCTCCGGGTTGGTGTGCCAGTCGTTGATCGTGTCGTCGTACTGGATGCCGGGGTCGGCGCACTCCCAGGCCGCGACAGCCATCTTGCGCCACAGCGTGCGGGCGTCGACGGTGTCGATGACCTCGCCGGTGGCGCGGGCCTTGAGGCCGAACTCGGTGCCCTGCTCGACGGCGCGCATGAACTCGTCGGTGACGCGCACCGAGTTGTTGGCGTTCTGGTACTGCACGGAGGTGATGTCGCGGCCGCCGAGGTCCATGTCGAAGCCGGCGTCGCGCAGGGCTCGGATCTTGTTCTCCTCCCGCGCCTTGGTCTCGACGAACTCCTCGATGTCGGGGTGGTCGACGTCGAGGACGACCATCTTGGCCGCGCGGCGGGTGGCGCCACCGGACTTGATGGTGCCGGCGGAGGCGTCGGCGCCACGCATGAAGGAGACCGGGCCGGAGGCGGTGCCACCGGAGGACAGCAGCTCCTTGGCGGAGCGGATGCGGGAGAGGTTGAGGCCGGCACCGGAGCCGCCCTTGAAGATCAGACCCTCCTCGCGGTACCAGTTGAGGATCGAGTCCATCGTGTCGTCGACGGCGAGGATGAAGCAAGCCGACACCTGCTGCGGGCTCGAGGTGCCGACGTTGAACCAGACCGGGGAGTTGAACGAGAAGACCTGGTGCAGCAACGCCCAGGTGAGCTCGTGCTCGAAGACCTCGGCGTCGGCCGGGGTCGCGAAGTAGCCGTGCTCGGTGCCGGCCCGGGCGTAGGTCAGCACCACCCGGTCGATCAGCTGGCGGAGCGAGGTCTCGCGGGCCGCAGTGCCGACAGCACCCCGGAAGTACTTGGTGGTGACGATCGTGGAGGCGTTGACCGACCAGGAGTCAGGGAACTCCACACCACGCTGCTCGAACACCGTCTCGTTGGTCTTCCAGTTCTGCTGGACGACGTCGCGTCGCTCCCAGGTCACCTCGTCATAGGGGTGCACCCCCGGGGTGGTGTAGATGCGCTCGATCGTCAGGCCCGCCTTGCCGCTCATGCGGCCCTGCCGGATCACCTGGGGCTTGTCCTGCGACGTCTCCGTCATGCTTGCTCCTCCCGAACTTTCCATTGGATTCAACACGTCTGCACCGACAGAAACTCCGCTCGTGCGGGTCGTCGGCGTCGTTCTCAGGTGGCCCGGCGTCCGTCGTCCGGGGCGGCGCCGGCGAGGTCCTCGGGACCTCGGCCGGTGGTAGCAGCGAGGTCGTGCTCGGCGCGCAGCAGCGCGATCTCGGCCTCGAACGCCTCGAGGTCGTCGAAAGCGCGGTAGACCGAGGCGAAACGCAGGTAGGCCACCTCGTCGAGCTCGCGCAACGGAGGCAGCACCGCCATGCCGACCTCGTGCGCCTCGACCTCGGCGACGCCGCTGCCGCGGACGGACTCCTCGACCCGCTGAGCCAGTCGGGCCAGGTCGTCCTCGCTGACCGGCCGGCCCTGGCAGGCCTTGCGGACACCGACCAGGACCTTGTCCCGGCTGAAGGGCTCGCTGGTGCCGGAGCGCTTGGTGACCGAGAGGCTGGCGGTCTCCACCGTGGTAAAGCGGCGGCCGCAGGACTCGCTCAGGCACTGTCGGCGGCGGCGGATCGACATGCCATCGTCGGAAGCGCGGCTGTCGACCACGCGGCTGTCGCCGTGACGGCAGAACGGACAGTGCATGGCGACCCCCTCAGCGGACGGCGACGGAGCGACCGGGCAGTCGTTCCGGGACCGGGGATGTGCACAAGGTTGTGCACAAGTGACCCGACCCTGGGCACATCGTGTGGACCCGGTGTGGACTTGGTGTGGATAACTACACCGCTGTGATTCACAAGATGTGGGGGTAAGCATGGACCGCGACCCCCACATGTGCAAGGGCTTCTGTCGATCGATAGGTCAAGACCGTGTCAACCGAGTCAACGGCTCGTATCTGCGCAGGTCAGAGGCCTGTGACGAGCGAAAAATCAGTCGTTCGGACAGCCACTGCGCGGCGTGTCGGACGGCCGAAGAGCGGGCCAGCGGGCGAGCGGAGCTCAGGGAAGCAGCAGGGCCATGCCGGGGCGCACGTCCGCGGTCTGCAGGGCGTTGACCCGCAGCAGGTCGGCAACGGTCTCTCGCGGGTCGGCACCCGGGGCGATGCGCTGGGCGATCTGCCACACGGTCTCTCCCGGCCGCACGGTGACCCGGGCACCGCTGGTCAGCGCCGGAGCACCTGCGTGCGAGCCGGGGGGGCGGTCGAAACCGGCGCGGGCGGTGCCGGTGCCGGTGAGCAAGACGGCACTGGTCACGAGCACCAGGAGCACGAGGCCTAGGAGCAGGGCGCGACCGCGAGCCGTCACCCGAACCGGAGATCCGACGGGCCCCGACGCGCTGGAGCGCACCGCCGGACGGCGGGACTCTGCAACCCGGCGAGGAGAGCAGACGGGGTTGAGAGTCATCGTGCTCATGAGGTCCTCCTGGGATCGGGCCGGGCGGCTGGAGCGAGTGGGACGGGTGGAGCGGGTGGACCGGGTGGAGCGGGCAACGAGTCTCGAACCTCTGTTCGATCGAACACCTGAGCGAATGTCTACCCCATCGGCACCGGAAAATCCACCGACACGTCGAACAGGTGTTTGAAACATGTGATCGAGAGCGGTAACGTCTCGTACACCGGTCAGGTCGGTTGCGCGGTCGAAGGTCATGCCGCGCAGCCTCTGGCAGGGGTCGGACACAACCCGTCGATGAGGAGGAAGTCGTGGCAGAGGTGACCGAGATCCCGGACGGGCCGCCGGACGAGTCGGGCCTGACCCCGCGTCAGCGCAAGGTGCTCGAGGTGATCCGTGATGCCGTCGAGCGCAAGGGCTACCCGCCGAGCATGCGCGAGATCGGCGAGGCGGTCGGGCTCACCAGTTCCTCCAGCGTCTCCCACCAGCTCGCCGCGCTCGAACGCAAGGGCTTCCTGCGCCGGGACCCGAACCGGCCGCGGGCCATCGAGGTCCGCCACCCGAGCGTCGCAGCGACCCCCGACGCGAAGAGCGCGAAGGCGGCCCGGGCCGGCAGCACGACTCCGCTGACCTTGGCTTCGTTCGCCGCCGCCGATCTCGGCTCCGACCAGGACCTCGAGACCGGCAGTGGGGACGCGCGTCCTGCCGCGGCGTACATCCCGGTGGTCGGTCGCATCGCGGCCGGTGGACCGATCCTCGCCGAGCAGGCGATCGAGGACGTGTTCCCGCTCCCCCGGCAGGTCGTGGGTGAGGGCACCTTGTTCCTGCTGCAGGTCCAGGGCGAATCCATGGTCGACGCCGCGATCTGCGACGGGGACTGGGTCGTCGTGCGACAGCAGCCGGTGGCCGACAACGGCGACATCGTGGCCGCCATGATCGACGGTGAGGCGACGGTCAAGACGTTCAAGAAGCGCGACGGGCACGTATGGCTCATGCCGCACAACTCCGCGTTCTCGCCGATCGACGGTGACCAGGCGACCGTGCTAGGTCGCGTAACGGCGGTCCTGCGGCGCGTCTGAAGCCCGCTGAGGTCAACACTTGGTCACATCGATCAAGTCCGACCCCAGTCCGGTCGATCAGAGGGCCGTGACACCTGTCACGCATCGATCTGGTCGGGGGACACGACCGGCGGGGGGCACAGGGCTAGTGGTGGGGACGAACGACGCTTGGCAGGACGCTGTCCTGCACGAAGGCCTTGCGCTGCTCGACGTCAGCGGCCAGGTCCTCGATGGCAACGCAGCACTGACCTCGGTGACGGGGCTGTCGAGCCTCGCCGGCCTGACCCTTGCGCTGACCACCGCGAGAGACGGCAACGGGAGCCCGCTGCCCGCGGACGATCTGCCGTGGTTGATCACCGCACGCACCGGCGAACCCGGCAACAACGTCGTGGTCGGCCTCATCAGCGTCTCGAGCACCGACGGCCTCGACAGCGCGCCCACCCGGTGGCTGCGCGTCTGCACCTCCCCCGTTGACGTCGCCGGTACGCCGCACGTCGCGGTCAGCCTGGTCGATGTCTCCCGCGAGCACGAGGCCACCCGCGCCCTGCTTGCTGTCGAGCAAGGCGTCGCCCTCGCTGCCACCGAGGCGCTGGCTCACCAGGCTGCGCACGACGAGCTGACCGGGCTGCCCAACCGGGCCACCCTGTTGACCCGCACCACCGAAGCCCTCAACCGGGCCGCAGTGAGCGGCCGGCCGATGGCTCTGCTGCTGTGCGACCTCGACCACTTCAAGCTGCTCAACGACAGCCGCGGTCACGCGGCCGGCGACGCGGTGCTGGTCGAGACCGCGGAACGACTCGTCGAATGCATCCGCGATGGCGACGCAGCCCTCCGGCTCGGCGGTGACGAGTTCGTCATCCTGTGCGAGGCGCTGCCCGACCGTGAGCACGCCCAGCAGGTTGCCCAGCGACTCATCGACGAGATCACCCGGCCGATGCTGCGCACCGAGGCAGTGTCGATGACGGTCAGCGTCGGCATCGCGCTGTCCGAGCCAGGCATCTCGGCCGCGGACCTGCTGCGCAACGCCGACGCCGCGCTGTACCGCGCCAAGGAGGACGGCCGGGACCGGCACGCGCTCTTCGCCCCAGAGCTGATCGAGCTGGCCGCTCGGCGTCTCGGCATCGAGCACGAGCTCCGTGAGGCCATGCGCACCGAGTCGCTGTTCCTGCACTACCAGCCCGTACGCCGCCTGCACGACGGGTCGGTTGCGGCGTACGAGGCGCTCGTCCGCTGGGACCACCCGACCCGCGGCATCCTGCCCCCCGACATGTTCCTGCCGTTCGCCGAGGCCAGCGACCTGGTCCTTGAGCTCGACCGCTATGTGTTGCTGCGGTCCTGCGAGGACGCGGTCAGCTGGGGGGGCGGCGGCGACGCACCCTCGGTCAGCGTCAACATCTCGGCCCGCCACGTCGGCCGCGGCCTGCTGCCCGGTCTGGTCGCCCGCGCTCTCGGACGCAGCGGGCTGGAGCCGAGCCGGCTGACCCTCGAGCTCACCGAGACCGCTTTCCTCGGCGTCACACCGACCGCGATCGCCGAGCTCGACACGGTGGTGGCCTTGGGCGTGCGGCTGGCGATCGACGACTTCGGCACCGGCTACTCCTCGCTCACCTATCTCGTCGACGTACCTGCTGCCTACGTGAAGATCGACCGCTCCTTCGTCGAGCGGATGGCCAGCTCGACGGCCAGCAGGGCGATCGTCGAGGCGGTCGTGACGCTGTGCCGGGCACTAGGCATCGACGTCGTCGCCGAGGGCATCGAGGACGAGGGACAGCGCAAGGCCCTGTCCCGCCTCGGCTGTTCCTACGGCCAGGGGTTCCTGCTCGGCCGGCCCGGGCTGATCGACCTCACTGCCTTCGAGCTCACCGGCACCTGAGCAGGCTCCGTCGTGACAGCCGCCGGTCGCGGCGACGGGCACTGAGCAGCACCTCGGCCACAGTCAGCACCTTCCTCGGACTCATCCAGCCCTGGGACGGCTTGTGCAACACCCAGCCGTCACCCAAGGTGACCGCGGCGTGCTGTACGAGACCGGACCCCGAGCGCCAGACCAGGACGGTGCCCGGTTGGTCGTCACGGCCGCCAGCCCCGGTGGCGTCGGCAAGCCACGCCTCGAACGGCTCTCGCTGCATCCACTGTTCCGCCGCGCCGTCGACGCCGGCAGCGGCCATCACAGTCCCGAAACAGTTGGGGCCGCTGCCGTCGGGGAAGGTCCCGGCGAGCCCACGCGCCCCCGGCAGCAAGTCGGCAACCGAACGCCACCCTGCCGCTGACAGCTCGGCATGGCGACTGCGGTGGCGGCCCTCTTCGACGTAGGGCACCAGTACGTCCTGGTCGCGGTCCGCCAGCAGCGACGGCCACCACACGAAACGGTGCCCGTCACCCTGGTCGGCAATGCCGAGGGGTCGCAGCTGCGGCCACGCCCGCACGCTCGGCACGATCTCGCGACCGAGCGTGCGCTGCTGGCGAACCAGCGCGGCCCGCATCTCCCGCGGGAGACTGATGAAGTCGCCGTGGGTGATGGCCCGACAGACGACGTCGTCATCGAGGCCGTAGATGCAGAACGTGTCACGCCACTCAGGACCACCGGGGCCGGCGGCGAGGGGTACACCCAGCAGTGCAAGGTCGCTGTCCCGGGGGACCACGAACGGCTGCGGATCCGGCGCGAACCACCTCACCCAGCGCGCCACCAGCTCGTCCGGCACCTGGATGCCCAGCACCTCGACCGTCTGCCTCACGCGTCCCATCGTCCCGCAACCAGACTGGCTCAGCTCTCTCGGCGTACGTCTTCAAGCGTCTTGTCCGGGCGCAGGCCGCGCCAGGACGGGTGCCGCAGCCGACCGTCACGGGTCCACTCGGCGAACACCACCTCGCCGACGAGTCGCGGCGTGACCCATTGCGCGTCGCGGGCGTGCAGCCGCGGCACCTCGTCGTCGAACGGCGAGGTGGCCCGGGTCGATGCGCGCAGCCGACCCGCGAGGTCATCGAGTGCGGCGGCGCTGAAGCCGGTGCCCACGTGGCCGGCATAGATCAGCGCGCCGGACTCGTCGGGCACCCCCACCAGCAGCGACCCGATGCCGCCGGCCCGCCGGCCCTGACCCGGGGACCACCCGCCGACCACGACCACCTGCATGCGCTGGTGCTTGACCTTGATCCACGACGGAGACCGACGACCCGGGGTGTACGTCGAGTCGCGGCGCTTGGCCACGACCCCCTCCAGTCCCTGCGCCGCAGACACCGCCAGGGCCTCGGCACCGTCACCCTCGAAGGCTGGTGGCACCGCCCAGCAACCGTCGGCCGACGTGCCCAGCCCCAGACCGAGCAGCAGCTCACGGCGCTCGTCGTAGGACCGCGTCACCAGCAGCTCACCGTCGAGGCGCAGCAGGTCGAAGACGAGCAGGCTGACCGGGACCTTCGCCAGCAGTGTGCGACTGGGCGCCCGGACGTGCATGCGGGCCTGCAGCTCACCGAAGCTCGGCCGACCAGCTCCGTCGAACGCGACGACCTCCCCGTCGAGGACGATGTCGCGCCCGGCGAAGACAGCCGCAGGCCCGCCGAGCTCCGGGTAGGTCGCCTGGACCTCGCGGTCGTTGCGGGTCAGCACCCGGGTGGGGCCACCCGCGGCGTCGAGGTAGACCACCGCGCGGACGCCGTCCCACTTCATCTCGAACGCCCATCGGTGCTCGACGTCGGCACCCGGCAACGGCCCGGCCGTCGCCAGCATCGGGCGCAGCAGGGACGTCCCGGTCACGACTCCCCCAGTCGTCGCAGAGCACCCGACGCCACCTCGTGATCGGTGGTAAACCAGAACGGCGGCAGCGATGCGCGCAGGAAACCGGCATAGCGCGCGGTCGCCAGTCGCGAGTCGAGCACCGCCACCACACCCTTGTCGCTGGTCCCTCGCACCAGGCGACCTGCTCCCTGCGCCAGCCGCAACGCAGCGTGCGCAGCCGCGACCGTCATGAAGCCGTTACCGCCCGCGTCACTGACGGCCTGCGCCCGGGCCGACATCAGCGGGTCGTCGGGCCGCGGGAACGGGATGCGGTCGATGACCACGAGCCGGCACGCGTCGCCTGGCACGTCGACGCCCTGCCAGAGCGACAGCGTGCCGAACAGGCAGGTCGGTCCGTCTGCGGCGAACGCGGCGATCAACGACGCGGTGCGTTCCTCCCCCTGGCACAGGACCGGCACGTCGAGCCGCTCGCGCATCGCGACCGCTGCCGCCTCGGCCGCGCGCATCGAGGAGAACAACCCGAGGGTGCGACCACCGGCGGCCTCGACTAGGGCAGCCAGCTCGTCGAGGGCCTCCGGGGAGGTGCCGTCGCGGCCGGGCGGTGGCAGCCGGCGGGCGACGTACAGGATGCCCTGACGGGGATAGTCGAAGGGTGAGCCGACGTCGAGCCCGGTCCACTCCGGTGCGTCCTCGCCGCTGAGGCCGACCTGGCGCGCGACCGGCTCGAAGGACCCGCCGACCTCCAGCGTCGCACTGGTCAGCACGACCGCCCGGGTCCCGAAGAGGGCCTCGCGCAGCAGGCCGTTGACGGTCAGCGGCGCGACCTTGAGCGCCGCCCCACGCCGAGGGTCGCGGGTGAGCCAGCTGACGTCGTACGGCGAGTGGCCGGCGAGTCGTTCGGCCGTCGAGTGGACGGCATCGACCGCGGCCACGGCCACCTTCTTGGGTCCATCGTCGGCCTGCGGACCGGCGCGGCGGGACAGCCCGGACAGCACGTCGCGGGCGGCATCACGCACCAGCGCGACCGCGGCAGCAACGGATTCCGGCAGCGCGACCAGCCGCCCCTCGGGTGCCTCATCCAACGCGGCTTCCAGGGCAGCACCCGCGTCGGTCAGGGCGAGCGCCTTCTCCGGGTCGTCGACGAGCCGGCGGGCCCGCGCCGCCGCGCGCTCGACCATCGGCCCCGTCAGCTCGTCGGTGGCGACTCCGGTCACCCGGTCGACCAGCTCGTGCGCCTCGTCAACCACGACGACGTCGTGCTCGGGCAGCACTGAGAAGCTTTCGAGCGCGTCGATCGCGAGCAGCGCATGGTTGGTAACGACGATGTCGGACTCCGCCGCACGGCCGCGGGCCAGCTCGGCGAAGCACTCGGTGCCCGACGGGCACTTGGCCGCGCCGAGGCACTCGCGGGCGGTGACGCTGACCTGGCGCCACGCGCGGTCGCTGACGCCGGGGTCGAGCTCGTCGCGGTCCCCGGTCCCGGTCTCGTCGGCCCATTCGCGCAGCCGCACGACGTCACGGCCCAGGGTCGTGCTCGGGGTCGGGTCGAACAGTGCGTCCGATGCGTCGCCGTCATCGTCGGGCATGCCGCCGAAGACCTTGTTGCGGCACAGGTAGTGCGATCGGCCCTTGAGGATCGCGTAGGTCGGTCGGCGGCCCAGCAGCGGCTCCGCGGCGTCGACCAGAGCGGGCAGGTCGCGGTCGACGACCTGGGACTGCAGCGCGATCGTCGCGGTGGCGACCACCACCCGGTCACCGTGCAGCAGCGCGGGCACGAGGTAGGCCAGCGACTTGCCGGTGCCGGTGCCGGCCTGCACGAGCAGGTGGCAGCCGTCCTTCATCGCGGTGGCCACCGCCTCGGCCATCGCCAGCTGCCCTGGCCGGTCACTGCCACCGACCGCGGTGACGGCGGCCGCGAGCAGGTCCGCCACCGACACGGGCGGGTCGGTAGGCACCTGATGAGGTTAGTCATCGCGACCCGAGGTCAGGCAGTTTGTCCACAAGCCTCCGCTGTGTCCGGGGTCCGTGGCAGGCTGCCGACAACGAGGGGGGACGCATGGCGAGGACAAGGCTCGGTGCTCGAGGCGCGACCGCAGTGGTGGCGGCGCTGCTGCTGCTGGTCGCGCTGGTCGGCGCGGGCTCGCGCGCTGCATCAGGGATGACTTCATCGGGACGCCCGGAGGGACCGTGCGCCGGTTTGCAGCGGCTGCCGGGCGCCGGCGCGGCCGCCTGCACCCACGGCGTGGACCGGCTGCCGGCCGGCGACGCTGCCCACGCTGCCTACTCGGTGTCGCGTCCCGGGTTCGGCGAGGTCACGACCCCGCCCGGCATCCCGTGCTACACCCGAGGGCCGTTCGTGCACGTCTACTACGCCTACCGCCAGGGCTCGGCCAACCACATCCTCGCGCGGGCTCCCTATATCCGCGAGGCCGTGGCGATGGCCGACCTGATCTACCAGACCTCGGCCGCCCGGGTCGGGGCGACCCGACACGTCCGGTGGCTCACCAAGGACTGTCACCTGGTGGTGACGCCGTTCGCCACTCGCTTCCCGACCTTCGCACTCAGCCAGATCCGTGCCCAGCTGCAGGCCCAGCACCGCATCGGCCGCCGGGAGAAGGGTCTCGTGTTCGTCGACGGCGGCCGGTCCTTCGGCTGCTTCGGCATCGGTGAGCTCCAGCCCGACAACCGCGCGTCGACCCGCAACCGCAACAACAGCGCGACGATGATCGCCGCGGTCGACCGGGGCTGCACCTCATCGGTGTCGTTCAGCCAGGAGGGTGGCGGCCAGGTCGCGGCGCACGAGCTCGGGCACACCCTCGGTGCTGTGCAACCTGACGCACCGCACTCCAACCACAACGGGCACTGCGTCGACGAGTGGGACGTCATGTGTTACGACGACGGCTCGCACCGCAAGCTCATCTACCGGTGCGGCGCGAAAGCCGCCGGCCAGGGCAATCCACTGGACCGACTGCTGGACTGCAACCTCGACACCTACTTCAACCCCAAGCCGGCCAGACGCAGCTATCTCGCCACGCACTGGAACATCGCCACCAGCTCGTGGCTGTCGAGCGCCGCGCCTACCCGGTGGGACGTCCTGGCCCGCCCGCAGGTGTCGGTCGTCCCGACCGCCGACGGTCTGCTCGCCGGCAGCCAGTCGGTGCACGTGCGCGCCGACCCGAGCACCGCGAAGGTCGAGCTCTACGCCAACGGCACAGATGTCGGCCCGGCCACCAAGGGTGCGGTCCTGCCCGACGGTGGTGTGGACTTCGTCGCCACGCTGCCGACCAGCCCGGACATGTTCGGCGCCGGCTATCCCAGCGGCACCGTCCTGTCCTTGACCGCCGGCGCCGCCGACGCGATCGGGCGTACGACGCTCAGCGCGGCTGTCTCGGCCACCGTCGCCAACCCGACCGTCACCCTGACCGCGCCGGTCGACGGCAGCCCGCTGGCTACGCCCTTCGTGCTCACCTGGGCGGCTGCACCCACCGCGGCCGGCGGCCGCGGCATCGGCGCGGTCTCCCTGCTGCTGCAGGTCAACGGCGCGGCCCCGGTCACCCTCGCCACGGACACGGTGCCCGGCGACGGGTGGGGCGGCCAGGTCGACCTGTCGGCGTACGCCGCGAACGGCTATGTCGAGCTCGCCGCACAGGCCACCGACAGCGGAGGTGCCCTGGTCAGCTCGCCGTGGTCGGCGGTGTGGATGCAGTAGACGGGTCGGCAGACGACGTGACCGCGGCATGGACAGCGAGAGCGGGCCCCACGGCGTAGGCCGCGAGCTCGCCCGCCAGCGACGGCATGACCAGCGCCCGCACCCAGGTGCCGTCGCCGCGGTGCTCCTGGGCCAGCAGCTCGCCGTCCTGGTGCAGCCGCGAGACGAGGTCGCCGCGGTCGTAGGGCAGCAGCACCTCGACCAACACCCCCGGCCTCGGCAGCTCGCGGGCGATCAGCGTCTCGAGCTCCTCGAAACCCTCGCCGGTGCGCGCCGAGACGACGATGCTGTGCTTCTCCCGGCGACGAAGCCGGTCGATCACCAGCGGGTCGGCCAGGTCGGCCTTGTTGATGACCACGACCTCCGGCACGTCGTGGGCGTCGACATCGGCGAGCACCGCGCGCACGGCAGCGAGCTGGGCCTCCGGGTCGGCGTCCGAACCGTCGACCACGTGCAGGATCAGGTCGGCCTCGGCCACCTCCTCCAGGGTCGAGCGGAAGGCCTCGACCAGCTGATGCGGCAGGTGCCGGACGAAGCCCACGGTGTCGACGAGAGTGAAGACCCGGCCGTCGGCGGTCTCGGCCCGGCGCACCGTCGGGTCCAAGGTGGCGAAGAGTGCGTTCTCGACCAGGACCCCGGCGCCGGTCAGCCGGTTGAGCAGCGAGGACTTGCCGGCGTTGGTGTAGCCCGCGATCGCCACCGAGGGGATCTCGTGCCGGCGCCGCTCCTGGCGCTTGGTGTCACGAGCGGTCTTCATCTCCCGGATGTCCTTGCGGAGCTTGGCCATCTTGGTGCGGATGCGCCGACGGTCGGTCTCGATCTTCGTCTCGCCAGGGCCGCGGGTGCCGACACCGCCGGAGGACCCACCGGCGCCACCGGCCTGCCGTGACATCGACTGACCCCAGCCACGCAGCCGCGGCAGCATGTACTCCATCTGCGCCAGTGACACCTGCGCCTTGCCCTCACGGCTGCTCGCGTGCTGGGCAAAGATGTCGAGGATCAACGCCGTGCGATCGACGACCTTGACCTTGACGACCGCCTCGAGCTGGCTGAGCTGACCGGGCGTGAGCTCACCGTCGGCGATGACCGTGTCGGCACCGGTGGCGACCACGATGTCGCGCAGCTCCTTGGCCTTGCCCGAGCCGATGAACGTCGCTGCGTCAGGTTTGTCCCGCCGTTGCATCAGCCCCTCGAGCACCTGCGAGCCAGCGGTCTCGGCGAGGGCGGCCAGCTCGGCCAAGGAGTTCTCGGCCTCCTGCGACGAGCCCTCGGTCCAGACGCCGACGAGCACCACCCGCTCGAGGCGCAGCTGGCGGTACTCGACCTCCGTGACGTCCTCGAGCTCGGTCGACAGCCCCGCGACGCGGCGCAGGGCTTGCCGGTCGGCGAGGTCGAGCTGCTCCCCGTCGTGGTCGCGCGGGTCGGTCTCGTAGGCAGATGTCATCCCGACCAGAGTGTCACGAGGCGCGGTGGGGTGTCTCCCGGGTTACTGCGCGCGGGTCGGACTCGGTGCCGGCAGCAGCACCAGAGCCGCCAGGTCCACCTCGCCCGTGGCGACCAGCACCGCCGGACCGGTCAGCTCGACTCCCCCGTCCGGGCTCTCCGTGACGGCGAGCCGGCCCCCAGGCACGTCCACGACGTACGTCGTCCGCCCGAGGGCGGCTGCGTCCCGTCGCGCGCTGGCCACCATGACCGCGCAGGCGCCCGTCCCGCAGGACCGGGTCTCCCCTACGCCGCGCTCATGCACCCGCATCGCGACGTGGCGCGCCCCGCGGCGTACGACGAGCTCGACGTTGACCCCGTCCGGGAACGGCGGCTCGACGACGGGCGCGCTGCTGAGGTCCACGGCGTCCAGGTCCCACCAGTCGGCCTCGGGACCGTCGTCGAGGAACACGACCACATGCGGGTTGCCCATGTCGACCTCGACCGCGGGCAGGGCGTGGGCGCCGCCGGGGAAGGTCACCTGGCGGGTGGCAGCGACGCGAGCGACCGCCCCGTCGGCACCGGGGACGGCTACCGCCGCCGCTGCGGGCAGCCGGGCCGGGCCCATGTCGACCGTGACGTCGCCGGCTGCCGGGATCGCCAGCACCTTGACCCCGCTGCGAGTGAGCACCGGCAGGTTCCCGGGCTGCTCCCAACCTGCGTCGACCAGAAACCGGCCGAACACGCGGATCCCATTGCCACACATAGCCGCCGACGTGCCATCGGCGTTGCGGTGGTCCATGAACCACCGGACATCCGGCAGACCGGAGTCGCCGGCCCTTGGGGCCTCTTGGAAGTGGGTCGCTGACAGTCCCTGGGTCGCCGCCACAGCCTGCGCCTCGGCATCAGCAGCGACCCGCACCACCCGCAGCACCCCGTCCCCGCCGATCCCGGCCCGCCGGTCGCAGAGCGCCCGGACGCTCGCGGGGTCCAGGTCCATCTCGCCGTCGGCGTCGGGCAGCAGCACGAAGTCGTTCTCGGTGCCGTGCCCTTTCACGAAGGCGATCACAGGCCCGAGCCTAACGAGCGGCCAACGTCCCTGGATGTTGCGCGGCGGTCAGGACCTATGCCGGCGCGACGACCGCCCAGGCCTGCGTCAGCAGATCGGCCGCCGGGGCTGTCGCGTCGAGCCAGACGATGCGCGGGTCCCGGCGGAACCATGACTCCTGGCGCCGGGCGAAGCGCCGGGTCGCCCGCACGGTCTCGTCGCGCGCCTGGTCCTCGCTGTACTCCCCCGCGAGGTGACGCAGCACCTGGGCATAGCCCAGCGCCCGGGACGCCGTGCGGGCCTGCGCCAGACCGGCGGCGCGCAGGCGGCGTACCTCCTCGACCAGCCCCTGTTCCCACATCACATCGACCCGCGCCTCGATCCGCGCATAGAGCAGGTCCCGGGGCAGGGCCAGCCCCACCTGCACTGCTGGCACGGCATAGACGTACTCCGGCAGGGTCGCGGTGTAGGGGCCGCCCGTCAGCTCGACGACCTCCAGGGCGCGCACGGTCCGGCGGCCGTTGGCCGGGTGCATCGTCGAGGCGGAGGCCGGGTCGAGTCTCGCCAGCCGGGCGTGCAACGCACCCGCGCCGTGCTCGGCGAGCTCCGCCTCGAGCCGGGCACGCACCACCGCATCGGTCCCAGGAAAGTCGAGGTCGTCCAGCGCGGCCCGGACATAGAGGCCCGACCCGCCGACGAGCACCGCCCGGACGCTGCGACCGGTCAGCTCAGCGAACAGCTCCCGGGCCATCTGCTGGTACGTCGACACCTCGGCCTCCCGGTCGAGGTCCCACACGTCGAGCAGGTGGTGGGCCACGCCCTGGCGCTCGGCGAGCGGCAGCTTGGCGGTGCCGATGTCCATGCCGCGGTAGAGCTGCATCGAGTCGGCATTGACGACCTCGGCGCCTAGGCGGAGCGCCAGCCCGATGGCCAGGTCGCTCTTGCCGACCGCCGTTGCGCCGACCACGGCGATCACCGGTCGATGCGGGTCGACCGGAGCCCCGGCGCACCCGGCCGGGTTGTCCGGCGCTGTCCGATCCGCGCACAGGTTCCCGGCCGAGTCACGTCCCACGAGAGGCCAGTCTGGTCTACCGAGGCACTCAGACCGCCTACGGTGGGCCTCATGGGAATGTTCGACAGTCTGAAGAAGAAGGTCACCGACGCAGTTGACGGCCACGGCGGTCAGGTCAGCGGCGGACTCGACAAGGCAGGTGACCTCATCGATGAGAAGACCGGCGGCAAGCACACCGGTCAGATCGATGGCGGCATCGCCAAGGCGAAGGACGCGCTGGACGGTCTCGACGGCAAGGACGACGACATCCCGAACAAGCCCGCAGGGGCCTAGTTCGGCTGCTTGTCTCCTCCGGTCACGGCCTCGGCCGTGACCGGGTCATCGTCGCTGGCTGCGTCTGCGTCGTCATCCTGCTGGGTTGCCACGTCGCCACCAGGTAGGTCACGCCGTACGGCGCGCCCGACCAGGTCAGGTCGGCCTGCCACGACTCACCCCGTGCTGCTCCGGCGAGGACCTGCACGGGTGCCCGGCCGGCAGCCAGCACGCGCGCGCCCTGATCGGCGTCCAACGCGGTGAGGGCAACCGGGTCGCCCGCACGCAGTGCCGCTTCGAGCCGGTCGTCGTACGCGGCCGCTTCCGGGCTCAGACCACCCGGGCCCTTGGCGCTGCGCCGCGCGCTGCCGTCGCCCATCACCAGCAGCGCCACCCGTGCCGCGCGGCCAGCCAGTGCCTCCCCGATCGCGGCGCACCGCGCGGGTGCGGTGTCGGCCGGCACCCCGAACAGCAGCACCGGTGCCACAACGGCTCCCTCAGCCCGGTCCAGCAGCCACTGCCCCAGAGCCAACGCAAGGGACGGGGTCGGTCGCCCGGACCTGCCGGGGATGGCCACCGGTCCGGTTGCCGGCCCGAGCGACTCGGCACCGCCGACCACCACGACCAGCGACGGCGATGAGCCCAGCAGCAGCGCCACCGCCGCGTCGCAGGCCACCCGCAGGTCGTCGAGCTCCTCGCTGGCCCCCGCAGCGAGCCCCGGCACCAGCAGTGGCGGGTGCGGGCAGATCGCCGCAGCGACCAGCATGCTCAGCCTCCGACGACGACGGGCGGTGCGCCGATGCCCGGCATCCCGAGCAGGACACCTCTGCTGACCGGCGTACCGCGTGGGACGCGTGGCCCGAGGTCCTGGGCGGCCTCCCAGGCATCACCGCCACGGGTACGGCGTAGGTCGGCGGGCTCGGCGCGGGCGACGAGGTGGTAGGGCGCGGCATAGGTGACCGTCGCTGACACCACGTCGCCGGGCCGAGCGGCACCGGCGCCTGCCCGACGGTCATGGCCCACCGCCTGCGGATCTGCGTCGAGACCTTCGACATGCACCAGACGGTTGTCCGCCGCGCGCCCGGAGCTGCGGTGGGTGACTGCGTCCTTGCGCCCCTCGCCCGGGGCGATGAGGACCTGCACCGACCGACCGAGCTGGCGGGAGTTCTCGGCCCAGGAGATCTCCTCCTGGGCGGCGGCGAGGCGCAGATAGCGTTCCTGAACCACGGCCTTGGGCAGCTGGTCGGGCAGGTCGGCCGCCGGTGTGCCGGGCCTCTTGCTGTACTGGAAGGTGAACGCGCCGGCGAAGCGGGCGGCCCGCACGACGTCGAGGGTCGCCTCGAAGTCGGCCCCGGTCTCGCCGGGGAAGCCGACGATGATGTCGGTGGTGATCGCCGCTTCCGGCATGGCGGCGCGGACCCGGTCGATGATGCCGAGGTAGCGCTCCTGCCGGTAGGACCGGCGCATCGCGCGCAGCACCCGGTCCGACCCGGACTGCAACGGCATGTGCAACGAGGGCATGACGTTCGGGGTCTCGGCCATCGCAGCGATCACGTCGTCGGTGAAGTCCTTCGGGTGCGGCGAGGTGAACCGCACCCGTTCGAGGCCGTCGATGTCGCCGCAGGCGCGCAGCAGCTTGCCGAACGCGAGCCGGTCACCGAACTCCGCGCCGTAGGAGTTGACGTTCTGCCCGAGCAGCGTGACCTCGAGCACGCCGTCAGCCACGAGGGCCTCGATCTCGGCAAGCACGTCGCCGGGCCGGCGGTCCTTCTCGGTGCCCCGCAGCGACGGCACGATGCAGAACGTGCAGGTGTTGTTGCACCCGACACTGATCGACACCCACGCGGCGTAGGCGGACTGCCGCCGGGTGGGCAGCGTCGAGGGAAAGACCTCGAGCGACTCGGCGATCTCGACCTGGGCCTCGCCATTGTGCCGGGCGCGGTCGAGCAGCGCGGGCAGCGAGCCGATGTTGTGGGTGCCGAACACGACGTCGACCCACGGTGCGCGCCGGGTGATCTCACCGCGGTCCTTCTGCGCGAGGCAGCCGCCGACAGCGATCTGCATCTCGGGGTGCTGGCGCTTGACCTCGGCCAGCCGGCCGAGGTTGCCGTAGAGGCGGTTGTCGGCGTTCTCCCGCACCGCGCAGGTGTTGAAGACCACGACATCGGCCGACCGGTCGCCGACCGGTTCGAGCCGGCGGTAGCCGCCATCCTCGAGGAGACCGGCCAGCCGCTCGGAGTCATGGGTGTTCATCTGGCAGCCGTAGCTGCGGATCTCGTAGGTGCGCATCAGGCCCAGCCATGGTCCTGTCGCAGAGCGGCCGCGACCCGGTCGAAGCGTTGCCGGTCGAGCACAGCACCCTCGCGTCGGATGCCGCTCTCGGGCACCTCGAGGACCCGGTCGAGGCGCAGCCAGCTCGGCCGCCCCTCGCGGTCCCACGGCCCGGAGCCCAGCGCCAGCCACCCGTGCTGGCCGTCACGGGTGTGCTGGCTGGACAACATCAGGCCATAGAGGTGGTCGCCGTCCCGCCCGACGACCAGGACCGGCCGGTCCTTGCCCTGCCCCGCGTCCTCCTCGTACTGCACCCAGGTCCAGACGACCTCTCCCGGGTCGGCCTGGCCGTCAGGGTGGGGGGCGTAGTCCAGGTGTCGCCCGCTGGGAGCAGTGGTGTGGACGGTGGACGCGGTGCGCGCGGCACCCGCGTGGTCGGTCGCCGACCCAGGTGCGGTGCCGGTGGGGTTTCGGTCGGACCCCCTCGAGCCAGATCCCCGGCTGCTGGACCCCGACGAGCTTCCCGACGTACGAAGGTTGGCCTGGGCTGCCCGGAGCAGCCGCGGCCCCTCGCGGACGGCGACGCGCAGGAGCTGTTGGGTGAGGTTCTGCCAGGGGCTGGGCACCTGGGAAGACTAAGGGCCCGCGAGCTGCGGAGCGGATGCTGCGTGGATCTGTGCCGGATCCAGGGTCAGCTTGGAGCGCTGCCACCTGCTCCCACCCGCCGACTTCGCCTGGTACATGGCCTCGTCGGCGCGCCTGAGCAGCGTCTCGGCCGACGCGTCGGCGCCGACGGACGTGACCACCCCCACGGAAGCCGGGACCCGTAGGCCCGTCGCCGCACCCGTCAGCGGGAGCGAGAGCTCCCCGACGATGCGGCGGGCCACTGTGTCGACGTCCTCGGCGCTGGTCAGCCCCTCGCAGACGACGATGAACTCGTCCCCCCCGAGCCTGGCGACGATGTCGTGGGCTCGGCAGGCCCCCCGGAGCCGGTCGGCGACGGTGCGCAGGACGAGGTCACCCTCGGCGTGACCCAGAGCGTCGTTGACCTCTTTGAACCCATCGAGGTCGATGAAGAGCAAGGCGATCGAGGTCGAGGCCCGGTCGGCCCGCCCCAACGCTGCCTCGAGGCTGTCCAGCAGCATCCGGCGGTTGAGCAGGCCGGTGAGCGGGTCGTGGGTCGCGTGGTGCTCAAGCTGGCGCTCGGCCTGCTTCTGCACCGACAGGTCGCGGGTCACTGTGAGCACGCCGCCCACGGCGCCGTCCGGACCGATCTCCGACACCAGGCGCGAATGCAACCAGCGTTCGGTCCCACCGTCGCCGTCGGCATTCCGGGGAGCTGCTGTGGCCAGCTCGATCTCGGCGCTGCCGCGGCTCTCGATCACGTGCTGCATCGCCTCCCCCCAGCTGCGTGCGAGCCCCTCGTCGAGGCCGACGATCTCGCTGGTCCTACGGTGCAGCACGGCCGACTCCGGCAGCCCGACCAGGGCCAGAGCGGCGGGATTCAGGTAGGTCCAGCGCAGCTCGGCGTCGACCCGGACGATGGCGTCCGGCGACACTTCCAGCACCCGACGTAGGTCGGCCTCCACTCGCCGTAGCTCGTGCAGGGAGTCCGCGAGCGCTTCCGAGATGCGCTGGGAGCGGGCTTCCGCCCGCACCCGGTCACTGATGTCACGGGAGACGCCAAAGGTTCCTACCGTGGCCCCCGAGTCGTCCCGCAGCGCGATCTTGGTCGACGACACCCAGGAGTCCTCGCGGTCGGTCCAGACCTGTCGCTCCTCGGCGTCGATCATCGGCAACCCGGTCTCGACGATCTGGCGCTCGTCCGCGTAGGTGTTTGCCGCGTGACCGGCCTCGTAGTAGTCGGCGTCACTCTGACCTTCCAACGCCTGAGGGTCGTCGAGCCCGTAGGAAAGGGCGGCGCCGCGGCTCATGCGCAGATAGCGTGACTCGGCGTCCTTGAAATAGATGATGTCGGTCAGGGACGCCATGAGATTCCGGAAGCACAACAGGTCCAAGGCATCGCGATCAGCGGCGGGAGGGTCGACGCCGACCCTCGCCGGGGTCCCCAGGTCCGAACTCATGTTCGGTATGTCGGCAATCGCCGCGACCGCCTGAAGGACGCTCCGTCAACCGTCAACCGTCAACCGTCAACCGTCGGCCGCGCTCCCGGTGCCCGCAGCCGGCTCCGGGTCACCGTCGGCTGCGAGAGCGGCCCGCACCACCGACAGGGCAAGCCCGCCTGGGTAACCCTTGCGGGCCAGCAGACCGACAAGACGCCGTTGACGCGCCTCGGGGGTCAGGCGCCTCGTCGAGGGCAGCCGCTTGGCCACCAGCGTGCGCGCGGCTGAGAGCTCGTCGTCGGGGCTGACCTGCTCCACCGCCTCGGCGATGAGCTCGTCGTCGACGCCCTTGGCGCGCAGTTCACGACGCAGCACCTGTCGGGACAAGCCCTTGCTGGCCAGTCTGCTGCGCACCCAGAGGTCCGCGAACGCGGCATCGTCGACCAGCCCGACCTCGGTGAACCGGTCGAGCACCCGCACCGCCACGTCACCCGGGACGTCACGCGCGGCGAGATCGGCCGACAGCTGGGCCCGCGTGCGCGGGGACGCCGTCAGCTTGCGGAGCACGATCGAGCGCGCCACCGACTCGGGGTCAGCCGTTGGACCCGAGTCGGCCCCACTGCCCGGGGTCGGTCCGTCGGGCAGGTCACGCCTGCCGCGACGAGCCCCACCGCGGGCCAGCACCTAGATGTCCGACGGGGAGACTGCCGGCGCTGCCAGCCCACGCGCACCGCCACCAGCACCTGCCGGCTCCGGCACGTCAGCTGACACAACAACCGGCACGTCGGCCGGCGCATCGACCTTGGGTCCGATGCCGAGCTTTTCCTTGATCCGCTTCTCGAGCTCGTCGGCCAGGTCCGGGTTGTCCCGCAGGAAGGCGCGAGCGTTTTCCTTGCCCTGGCCCAGCTGGTCGCCCTCGTAGGTGTACCAGGCGCCGGCCTTGCGGACGAAGCCCTGCTCCACCCCGGTGTCGATCAAGCCGCCCTCGCGGCTGATGCCGGTGCCGAACATGAGGTCCATCTCGGCCTGCCGGAACGGCGGGGACACCTTGTTCTTGACGACCTTGACCCGGACCCGGTTGCCGACGGCCTCCTGGCCGTCCTTCAAGGTCTCGATGCGTCGCACGTCCAGCCGGATCGAGGCGTAGAACTTCAGTGCCTTGCCACCAGCGGTCGTCTCGGGACTGCCGAACATGACACCGATCTTCTCGCGCAGCTGGTTGATGAAAATGGCCGTCGTCTTGGACGTGCTCAGTGCACCGGTGAGCTTGCGCAGGGCCTGGCTCATCAACCGGGCCTGCAGACCGACGTGACTGTCGCCCATCTCGCCCTCGAGCTCGGCCCGCGGCACCAGCGCCGCCACCGAGTCGATGACGATGATGTCGAGAGCGCCCGAGCGGATGAGCATGTCCGCGATCTCCAGCGCCTGCTCCCCCGTGTCGGGCTGGGAGACCAGCAGGCCGTCGGTGTCGACGCCCAGCTTTTGCGCATAGTCAGGGTCGAGCGCGTGCTCGGCGTCGATGAACGCCGCGATGCCGCCCGCCTTCTGCGCGTTGGCGATCGCGTGCAGCGCCACGGTGGTCTTGCCGGAGCTCTCCGGGCCGTAGATCTCGACGACCCGGCCACGCGGCAGGCCGCCGATGCCCAGAGCGATGTCGAGGGCGATGGATCCCGTCGGGATCACCTCGATGGGGGCCCGGACGTCGTCGCCGAGACGCATCACCGAGCCCTTGCCGAACTGTCGGTCGATGTTGGCCAAGGCGGTGTCGAGTGCCTTGTCGCGGTCAGTGGAAGGGGCCATGGTTGCCGTCCCGGTTGAGGAGGGTCGAGTCGTCTTCTTCATCACGCGTCCGAACCTAGGGCCGCCCCCGGACACAACCGGAGGTCGCAGCAGATCTGTGGATGAACGGGGGTCGTTGCCGACCTGTGGACGAACGTATCCGAACACCTGTTCGATCTAGGTGAGCCGGGGCGCGACACGCCGGAAGCTCAGCACCGCAACGACCACCACGGGCACGACGAGGAGCCCGGCGAGTCCGTTCAGCACGCCGTAGCCGGGTCCTGCGACGACTACACCGGCTAGGGCTCCACCGACCGCGCCGCACGCGCCCATCAGGGCGTCGGTGACCCCTTGAGCAGCCGGGCGCACCTGCTCGCTCACCGACTCGGACAGCAGCGTGGACCCGGCCACCAGGCAGCAGGACCACCCCAGCCCGAGCAGTGCCAGCCCGACACCGAGCCCGGCGGGGGCGTCACCGGGCGCACCACCGGAGACGACGACCGCCGCCACCAGGAGCCCCTGACCCACCAGCATCACCGGCACCCGACCCCACCGGTCGGCGAGCAGCCCCGCCAGCGGCGAGGCCGCGTACATGCCGGCGACGTGGGCACTGATCACCAGACCGACGACCGACAACGAGGCCCCGTGGTGGCGCATGTGCACCGGCGTCATCACCATCACCGACACCATCACGGTGTGCGCCACCGACACGGCCAGTAGAGCGAGCAGGGCCGGACTCGACGCGCGTACGGCGGTCAGTGCGGCACCGATGGTGACCCGGGGCGCGACCGCCGCGTCCGGGTCGACCTCGACCAAGGACCGCGCGAGCACCAACGGGTCGGGCCGCAGCTTCACCGCGATCAATGCTGCTGCCGCCGCGAAGGCCAGCAACGAGAAGAGCAACGGACCGGTCAGCGATGGCAGCCCCAGAACCCGCGCGACGGTCCGCCCCGGGCCGGTCAGGTTGGGTCCGAGCACGACCCCGACGGTGGTCGCCCAGACGACCGTCGAGAGCGCACGCGCCCGGTGCGCCGGGGTCGCGAGATCAGCAGCGGCATAGCGCGACTGCAAGGTCGTGGCCGACCCCGAGCCGAAGAGCACCGACCCGCAGAGCACGACGGCAAAGACCTCGATCACCGCACCGGTCACCACCACCGCCGCACCGGTCAGGGCAAGGAGGTAGCCCAGCACCAACCCCGGGCGGCGACCGTGCGCTGCCATGACCCGAGCCAGGGGCAGCGCGACGACCGCCGCACCCAGCACGGCCGCGGTCTGGGACAGCCCTGACAGAGCCGTCGACCCGGACACGTCCTCGGCGATCAGACCGCTGACCGCGATGCCGCTGCCCACCCCGATGCCGCCCAGGACCTGGGCAAGCCCGAGCACCCGCATGGTGCGCCGCTGGGCTGCTGTCGCCGGCGCGAGATCGGTGACCGTCATCGGTGCGCGCGAGGCACTTCGAGGCCCTCGCACACCGCCCGCCACACCGCGACCGTGGGCACCCCGGCCGCCAACGCCTGCAGCGGGGTGCGGCCGTCGAGCTCGGCAAGCACATGCATCTCCGCCAGCGACTCGGCGTGCGGGCCGAAAACTGCCCGCATCCGCTCCCAGAAGTCCGTCAGCCGCACGACACCAGTATGACGAGGCAACCTTTCGGCACTACCCGCGCGTCCACGGCACGGATGATGGTCA
>JANLYQ010000016.1:0-18546 GCA_031365725.1 Sporichthyaceae bacterium
TGGGACCACTGGACCAAGGGCAGCGACCTCAAGCTGGTCAAGAACCCCAAGTACTGGGACAGCGGCAAGCCCTCACTCGACAGTGTCACCTGGCGGGTGGTCCCTGACGACAACTCGCGCAACGTGCAGATCCAGGGTGGCCAGGCACAGATCAACGAGAGCCCGCCGTTCTCCAGCGTCGAGCAGCTCAAGGGGCAGCCCGGCGTGAAGGTCGACCTTTTCCCCTCGACCAAGACCGACTACATCTTGATGAACCAGAACGAGAAGCCGTACGCCGATGTCCACGTACGTCGGGCGATCTCCTACGCGATCGACCGTCAGGCACTGGTCAAGACCCTGCTGTTCGGCAACGGCGCCGAGGCCAACTCGTTCCTCATGCCGGGGGTCCCTTACTACGACAAGGCCACGCCCGGGATCCAGTACGACATGGCCAAGGCCAAGGCGGAGATGACGCAGTCGTCGGTGCCGAAGGGGTTCACGACGACGTTCCTGGCGTCCTCCGGTGATAACACCGACCAGGCCATCGCCCAGGTGCTGCAGGCATCGCTCAAGCAGCTCGGGATCACCGTAAAGATCCAGAACGTCGACCCCAGCGCCGCGCACGACCTGCAGAACAACCAGAAGTATCAGATCACGCACTCGTACTGGACGATGGACATCGCCGACCCCGACGAGCTCGTCACCTTCGCGGTCGACCCGGACGCCGGCAGCAAGTCGTTCTTCACGGGGTACAAGAACGCGACGGTCATTGCCGACGTCAAGGCGGCGCAGAAGAGCTTCGACGCGGCCGAGCGGCAGCGGCTCTACAGCAGGATCCAAAAGCAGGCGGCGGACGACGCGTTCCTCGCGTTCCTGTACTACTCGCCGTTCAGTTACGCCACCAGCACCAAGGTCAAGGGCTTCGTCGCCCTGCCGACCGGCAACTACCACCTCGAGGACGTCACCCTGAGCAAGTAGCCTCCTGCGACTCTCGACATCGAGACTGACGAAGGGCACGGGCATCATGCGGTACCTGGCGTACGTCCTGCGACGTCTGGTGGCCACGGTGCCCGTGCTCTTCGGCATCTCCGTGATCGTCTTCTTCATGATCCACCTGGTGCCGGGCGACCCGGCGAAGACGCTGCTGGGCATCCGGGCCACTGACCAAGCCGTCGCCGCGCTGCACAAGTCGTTCGGCCTCGACAAGCCGCTGTGGCAGCAGTACCTGGACTTCATGGGGCGCCTGGCCCACGGTGACCTGGGGCGGTCGTTCTTCTACAACGTCGACGCGAGCGAGCTGGTGTCGGGTCGGCTGCCGGCGACGCTGTTGCTGGTGGTTTCGGCGACGGTGCTCGCCCTGCTGATCAGCGTGCCTCTGGCTGTCCTGGCCGCCAGCCGCCGGGGTGGCGCGCTCGACCAGGCGATCCGCGCAGTGCCGCTCGTGGGTCTGGGAATGCCGGCTTTCTGGGTCGGCATCATGCTGGTGCTGGTGTTCGGCCTCAAGCTGCGGCTGTTCCCGGTGTCGGGTTTCGGTGACGACGTGGTCGGGCACCTTCGCTCGATCGTGCTGCCCGCGCTCACCGTCGCTCTCGCTCTCGCACCGATCCTGATCCGCAGTCTTCGCACCTCGATGATCGCCGTCCTCGACAGCGACTACATAGTGACGGCCCGGGCCAAGGGGTTGACACACCGCCGGATCATCTTGGGCCACACGCTGCGTAACGCGGCGGTGTCGTCCGTCACGGTGCTCGGGGTCAACGTCGCCTACCTGGTGGGCAGCACCCTGGTGGTCGAAAGGGTGTTCGCGTTGCCCGGCATCGGCACCCTGATGCTCGACTCGATCTTCAACCGGGACTTCGCGGTGGTGCAGGCCGTCACGCTGGTTTTCGCGGTGATGGTGGTCACCATCAACCTGCTGACCGACCTGGCGCACGCGGCCCTCGATCCCCGGGTGGAGCTCGGATGACCACCGAGGTCGCGCCCGTAGCCCGGCGCAGGAGGCTGGCGGCGCGGCGTCCGCTGCGGATGAACGTCACCCTGGCGGCCGGTCTGGCCCTCCTCGGCGCCCTCGTCCTGGCCGCCATCTTCGCGCCCCTGCTGACCGGCTGGGACCCGATCAAGCAGGACCTCTCCCGCTCCCTGCAGGACCCGGGCAACGGGCACCTGCTCGGCACCGACCAGCTCGGCCGCGACGTGTTCGCACGGCTTCTCTACGGTGCGCGAACCGACCTTCGCGTGGGTGCACTCGCGGTGTTTTTTCCGTTCCTGATCGGGGGCGCGCTCGGCCTGGTGGCGGGCTGGCGCGGCGGCTGGTTCGACCTGGTGTTGATGAGGGTTGTCGACATCGTCGTGGCCATCCCGTTCTTCGTCCTGGTGATCGCGCTGGTCTTCGCCCTCGGGTCGGGCACGCGCAGCATCTACATCGCCATCACGCTTGTCGGGTGGGTTGCCTACGCGCGCATCGTGCGGGGTGAGGTGCTCGTGGCGAAGGAGCAGGAGTACGCCCTCGCGGCGCGGGCGAGTGGGCTACCGACCTACCGGATCTTGTTGCGACACCTGCTGCCCAACGTGGTGCTGCAAGCGTTCGTCTTCTCGATGAGCGACATCGTGCTGTCGATCCTGGCGATCGTCACGCTGGGGTACCTCGGTCTGGGTGTGCCGCAACCGACGCCGGACTGGGGCTCGATGATCCAGGAGGGGCAGGCCTTCATCTTCACCAAGTGGTACCTGGCCGCAGTGCCGGGCCTGGCCGTCGTCATCACCGGCCTCGCCCTCGCCCTGATCGCCGATGGTTTCGTGCACCGCAGCGCGCGACGATGAGCGCCCTGCTCGAGCTGCACGACCTCGACGTCGACATCCCCCTGCCCGACGGCAACCTGCACGCCGTGCGCGGGGTGTCGCTGACGGCGTCGGCTGGCCAGTCCGTCGGGCTGGTGGGCGAATCCGGCTCGGGCAAGAGCCTGACGCTGCGCGCGGCAATGGACCTGTTGCCGGTACCGGCGCGGATCAGCGGCGGCAGCATCGTCGTCGACGGCGTCGAGGTCACCGGTATGGCGCCGGGGCGGCGCCGCGAGTACCTGTCGTCGATGATGGCGATCATCTTTCAGGACTCCCTGACAGCGCTGAACCCGACCATGCGCATCGGCGACCAGGTGGCCGAGGTGCCGCTGCGCCGGCTCGGGATGGCGCGGTCCACCGCACGTGCCCGGGCCGTCGAGCTGCTCGACCAGGTCGGCATCAAGGACCCCGAGGGTCGCTACCGGGCCTACCCCCACCAGCTGTCCGGCGGCATGCGTCAGCGGGTCTGCATCGCCATCGCCCTGTCGGCCGAGCCCGGTTTGATCCTCGCCGACGAGCCGACGACGGCGCTTGACGTCACGATCCAGGCGCAGGTGCTGGGCGTCCTGGACGCGTTGCGCCGCGACCGGGGCGTCGGGCTGGTGCTGGTGACCCATGACCTCGCCGTGGTCAGCGGCACGTGCGAGCAGCTGAATGTCATGTACGGCGGGCGAATCGTCGAGCACGGCCTGACGTCGGAGCTGCTCGGCTCACCGCGTCACCCCTACACCGCAGCCCTGTTGCGCTCGGTGCCCGACCCCGACCAGCCGGTGCATCGACTGCTCACCATCGCCGGTCAACCTCCCGACCTGATGCAGCCCATCGTGGGCTGTTCGTTCGCACCCCGCTGCCTGGCAGCCGTCGACCGCTGCGCCACCGATCTGCCGCCCTTGCAGCCGATCCACCACGGCAGATCCAGCGCGTGCTGGCGCGCGCACGAACCCGAGCACTGGCCGCGCGCCCTGGTCGACGAGACGACGGACGAGGTGCGCGCATGACGGAAGAGCTGCTGCGCATCGATGGCCTGGTGCAGCACTTCGGCGCCGGCGTGGGCGTCCTGGATCGTCTGCTGCGGCGTGAGGAGTCCGTCGTCCGTGCCGTCGACGGCGTCGACCTCGTGCTGCACCGCGGTGAGACGCTCGGTCTGGTCGGCGAGTCGGGCTGTGGCAAGTCGACGCTGAGTCGTTGCGCGGCAGGGCTGTACACGCCCACCGCCGGCACGGTCACCTATGCGGGCGAAGTCCTGCACGGTGCGCCGTCGCGCACCCAGCGCCGGATCGTCCAGATGGTCTTCCAGGATCCCTACAGCTCGCTGAACCCGAGGATGAGCGTCGGGCAGACGCTGTCCGAGGTTCTGCGATACCACCGCATCGTGCCCAGGACCCACGTGCGGCAAAGGATTTTGGAGCTGATGGACCTGGTCGGCCTGCCGGCGCGGGCGATCGACCAGCTGCCGCGGGCGTTCTCGGGGGGCCAACGCCAACGGATCGGCATCGCCCGAGCCCTGGCCCTCGAGCCTCGGGTGCTGATCGCGGACGAGCCGGTGTCGGCCCTGGACGTCTCGGTGCAGGCCAACATCATCAATCTGCTGCTCGACCTGAAGTCCACGCTCGGGTTGTCCATGCTGTTCGTCTCACACAACATGGCCGTGGTGCGGCAGATCAGCGACCGGATCGCGGTCATGCACGACGGGCTGATCGTCGAGCACGGGTCTACGGCGCAGGTGTTCGAGCACCCGCAGGACGCCTACACCCAGCTGCTGCTTGCCTCCGTGCCGCGGCTGGCCACGCATCCCGCCGTTTCGGCCGAGGTGGACCGCGCGTGAACAAGCCGCTGGTGATCGGCAGCGAGCGCAGCGAAGTCGGGCTGCCACTCGGCATGGACATCCTGCGGGCGGGCGGCTCGGCGCTCGATGCGGTCGAGGCCGCGCTTCGCGCCTGCGAGGACAACCTTGCCGACCACTACGTCGGCACGGGTGGGTTGCCGAACGCTCAGGGGGTCGTCGAGCTCGACGCGTCACTGATGGTCGGGTCGTCGCGCGGCTTCGGCGCCGTCGGTGCCCTGCAGGGCTATCCACACCCCGTGTCGGTGGCGCGCGCGGTGCTCGAGCGCCTGCCCCAGCACTGCCTGCTCGTCGGTGTGGGGGCGGCCATGTTCGCCGACGAGTGCGGTTTCGAGACGGCTGAGCTGCTGACGGCGGACTCCAAGCGTCTGTTCCGCGAGGCCCTGGCTCCCTCCGACGAGTCGGTCGAGGGTGAGCACACCGCGACTCAGGCGGGTGACGAGGCTTACCGCCTGGCGGCGATCGACCTTGTCGATCGGTTCGCTCGGCACGACGGGCCCTGGGGCACCATCAACGTGATCGCCCTCGACACGCACGGCGAGATGGTGGTCGGCGTGTCGACCAGCGGCTACCCATGGAAGTACCCCGGGCGCATCGGCGACTCGGCGCTGCCTGGAGCGGGCAACTGGTGCGACCTGCGCGGTGGCGGTGCCGCGTGCACGGGCCGCGGTGAGCTGAGCATGCGATCCGGCACCGCCCGCAGCGTCGTCGACGCGCTCGCCCGCGGTGAGAACATCGAGAAAGCATGCCTCGCGGCGCTGGCCGACGCAGCCGAGCTTCCCGACCCCTACCGCGCCGAGCTGCGGGTGCTCGCGCTGACGCCGGACGGCCGCCACGGCGGCGCCGCCGGAAGCCCTGGGGCCACCTACTCGATGATGTCCCCGACGGATTCCGTTCCCCGGATCTACCCCAGGAGCGTGCTGTGAAGGTCTACGTCTCATCCGACATGGAGGGCACGGCGGGGGTCGTCGACTGGTCGCAATGCCTCGCGCCAGAGCCCGAGTACGAGTACTACCGCGGGCTGCTTCAGGCCGAGGTCAACGCGGCGATCGACGGGGCCATGTCGGCCGGCGCCACGACCTTCCTGGTCAACGATTCGCACTCGAGCATGCAGAACCTGCGGCCCGACGCTCTGCTCGGCAGGGCCCGCTATCTCTCGGGGCGGCACAAGCCGATGTACATGATGCAGGGACTCGACCCGTCCTATGACGCCGTGTTCTTCGTCAGCTACCACGGCTCGATGGCAAGCGAGGCGTCAACGCTTTCGCACACGTACAACCCGCGGGCCATCGGTCGTGTGCTGCTGAACGGGATCGAGGTTGGCGAGTCCGGCATCAACGCGCTCGTGGCCCTCGGCCACGGAGTCCCCATAGTGCTGGTCACCGGCGACGACACAACCGCCGTGGAGGCCGAGCGCGTCTGCCCCGGGATCCATTCGGCCGTGGTCAAGTCCTCGGTGACGCGTTTCGCCGCCGACAGCCTGCACCCGACGGAGGCGTGCGAGCTGATCCGTGAGCGAGCGGCTGCGGCGATCGCGGGACTGGGCTCGGCGCAACTGCCTCAGATCGAGCTACCTGCAACGCTGGAGGTGCTTTTCCACAACGGCGACCTGGCTGAGATGGCCACCCGGATCAACGGCGTCGAAAGGGTCGACGCGCGAACGGTGAGAGTCACCGACGGCGATCCGATCGGGCTCTACCGCACCTTTGTCACCGTAGTGTTGCTGACGAGGTCAATCGTCGAGTGAGCACGGACGGGTCGACCGGGGCGAGCAGCGTTACGTCGGTCTCAGCCGGGCCGGAGACCTGCCCGTGGTGTGCCGAGATCTGGCTGTCATCCGTCAGGTCGGTGGCGACGGGGTGATGTCGCGGCTGCAGGCATCGACAGCGTCATGATTCGGGGTGCGGCCTTTCACCTGGACGCTGAACTACCGACCCCCGTCGGTTGAGTGTCGGTGTTGACGGCCCCACTAACTTGAGGCAGACCGTTGACCGCCCAGGGGTGGTCGGGAGGTGGTGGCCGGCATGGCGTCGATCTCAGGTGCGAACCACTGGTGGCAGAACTGGTCGAAGACCCATGCCTACCTTGCTGAGCGGATGTTCTTCCCGCGCCACCCTGATGACATCGCGGAGGCGATCCGTGCCGCCGAGCAGGACCAGCGACCGGTACGAGCGGTGGGTGGTGGGTGGTCCTTCTCCGACGCCTCACTCCCCGGCTCGGTCACCACAGCACGACCGGACGTGCACGTCGTCGATGCGCTGGCCGCGGCCCTACCTCGCACGGTGACCTTCCCCGCCTCGACAGCTGTCCCGTCGATCGCTTCGGTGCCCACCCCGGTTCGCGACCCCGACGCGCCGGGGTCGATGACGATGATCGCTGAGCCTGTCAGCGCCGAGACGTCCATCAGCACCTGGGCCTACGCAGGTGCGGGCGCATGGACGTACGGGTCGTGGAGCTATCCGGCCAACGATCCACAGAACCTCACCTACTTCGCCCAGAAGGGCGTCCGTCCCATCCGCAGCCCCGGCGCGGCATCAGTCGAGGACACCGATGTCGCCGGTTCGCTGGTGATGTTCGACATGGCGACGACACCGGCTGTGGCCAGCGCGGACTGGTTCTACCACGGTGGCGGTGTCTGGTCGGTCGGCATCGCCGGGCACAGCGCTTACGCCCACGGGGACCTTGCCCATCTGCAGGGATCGGGTGCCCTCGGGGGGACGACAGCCCTGTCGCCGCGAGTCGCCGGTCCCGGCGAGGCCTTGGGTCTGCTGCTTTCCCTGCGGTCAGGTGGGCCCAAGCAGCCGTCGCCGGCGTACGTCATCGACACGCGCCAGCTGTCGTCCAGCCTGCAGCAGGAGCTGCCAGCCCTGCTGTCGCAGGAGGCACTGGATCGGTATGCCGCGTCAGCGGGAACGACCTCCCCCCGCTACCTCTTCCACGTCGAGGCCGGCATCACGATCGCCGAGCTCGGTGAGCTGCTCGCGCACCAGTCGCCGAAGATGTCGCTGCAGGCGATCAGCGGATCACCGGGCGCCACCCTGGCCGGCGCGCTGTCCAGCGCCACCCATGGCGCCGAGTTCCAGTGGCCTCTGCTCGTCGACATGGTCAAGGCGGTCCACCTGATCGGACCGGGCGGTCAGCACTGGTGGATCGAGGGGGACGACCCGGTCGCTGATCCGGACTCGCTGCGCCGGCGCTATCCCCAGATCGCGCCGGAGCGGATCATCCGCGGCACGCAACCCGTCGCCGGCATCTCGCCCCAGGACTGGCTCAACGCAGCCATCGTGTCGATGGGGTCGATGGGCGTCATCTACTCCGTCGCCCTGGAGGTCGTCCCCCAGTTCGGCGTGCACGAGATCGTTGTCCAGACAACGTGGCGGGCCATGGGCACCGCGCTCGGTGCCGTGCCGATCGGGGTGCCCGCGCTGCAAGGACTCGACTTCGACAGCAAGCTCCGACTGCCGCAGACCACCAGAGCAGGCAGCCGGGCGATGCTCAACTTCGTCCTCGACGGTGCGATGAACGGCACCGGCATCTCCCTCATCGCCAACCGCTACGCCGACCTGGCGATCAACCCCAATCGCCGCCCGGACGGCGACTTCGACTGCTGGATCGGCAACCGCGCCGCGACGGACGCGGTCCCGGTCGATGCCCAACCTCCACCGTCAGGGGAGCTGGGCGAGATGCTCGGCGGGATCTCGCGGTCGATGACCCCCGACCTCGTCCAGAAGTTGCGCTCGATGCCTTCCTGACCCCGATGATCGGTCACCCGGACGGGCCGGAGGTGGCGCAGGCATTCCTCACCGGGTTGCTGTCCGGGCTGCTGGGCACAGCGAACGCCCGTCGACGCTCCGACAAGACCGGGGTGAGTGTCGGCGCGCTCGGCTTCCCGGCCAGCGGCGTCATGGGCACTGCGCTGGAGATCGCACTCGGCCCGGCGGACGCGTTCGGCTTCCTGATGACCGACATCCTCGACCGGATGGACGCGGCCCGGCCGTTCTTCGGCTACGTCTCGATCCGTGTGTGCAGCCAGACCCGGACCCTGGTCGGCATGCAGCAGTTCGGCGACCCGGCTCAGCCGTTCTCCGTGATGATCGAGGTGGTGGCCTTCGCCTCGTCGAACAGTCTCGCGTTCATGCGCGACCTCCAGCAGCGGACCGCGGACAAGATCACTGGCGGGCTCGATGCGATGTTGCACTGGGGCCTCGAGAACGACCGCATCAACGGCGGCCATCTGCGGAAGGTCCTTGGCCTCCGCCGGCCGGCAAGTGCGAACATCAGCAAGCTCGACACGTTCAAGGCTGTGCGGGCGTTGATCGGGGTCGACTCACCAGCAACGGTCCGCCCCTTCGACAACTCGTTCACCAGCCGGTTGTGGCTCGATGCCGGGGTGGCGGACGACGACCCGTGGAGCTTCCAGACGGTCGTTCGCGGCTCACGCAAGGCGAGCACGCTCGGGCTGCGCAACACCGGTCACGCGCCGATGCGGATCGTCGGTGCGTGGGCGTCGGGCGACTTCCGTCTCCGCGAGCTGCCGGGTCTCCCCGGTCAGCAGCCGAATCTCGAGGTCGGCCCGATCCCTGCTGCTGCGACCCCGGTCGGCGACATCTTTGAGCTTCCGATCGCGTTCACCGCCCGTGAGCCGGGCCTGCACACCGGCGTACTCACTCTCGTGACTCACGCTGACGCGCCGGACAGCATCCGCCTGATCCGCGTGCAGCTGCACGCCCTGGTCGAATCGCTCGACGTTTCTCTGATCGACCCGGCACCACCGGCATCGCTCGACCTCGGCACCGTGCGCGCCGGCGACACCAAGACGGTCGGGGTCGTGGTCCAGAGTCACAGCACCGTGACGGCCGTCCTCGACTCGTACGAGTGCGCCGATGCTGATGCCGGCCGGCAGCTCGCCGTGGCGACCCTCGGCGTTGGTTCGTTGGCGCCCGGCGACACCAAGACCTATTGGGTGTCGCTGACACCCGACACGATCGGGGCCTTTGCCACCGAGCTCCGCCTCCGCTTCGTGGGTGGTGGCCTTGCTCAGCCCGACCAGCTGGTCACGCTGCCGGTCGTTGCGTCGGTCGTCGGTCCGCAGGCGACGCTGGAGCCGCCCACGCTCGACTTCGGGACGTTGACGGTGGGAGCAGTGGGCCTGGCTCAGGTCATCACGCTGCGCAACGTCGGGACGGAGCCGTTGACCGTCGCGAGCACGCTCGCCGGCAACGGGTTCCTGTCGCTGGGCCAGCCGCCGTCGAGCCTCGCGCCCGGTCAGGCCGCGGCACTCGAGGTCCGCTTCCGACCGGCCGCTGATGGGTTGGTGACGTCCTCCTACACGGTAGGTTCCAACAGCGCCCGACCGCCCGCACCGGTCGTCCTCACCGGCATCGGCGTGCTGCAGCCCTATCTCACTGCTGCGCCCGTGTCGGTCGCGTTCGGGATGTTGAACGTCGGCAGCACCAGCGGGGAGCAGACCGTGGTGGTGACCAACGCCGGTGTTCTCGCTGTCACCCTGAGCGGCTTTGCGTTGACGGGGCCGGACGCCGGGGAGTTCGTGATCACAGCAAACGATCGCAAGAGCGGCGACGTGCTGCGCCCCGAGCTGACGTGCACTATCAGGCTGCAGCTCGTGCCGACAGCGCCCGGTCCGAAGGCCGCCACCCTCGAGGTCGCCCATGACGGCGCACCAAGCCCGCTTCGGATCCTGGTCGAGGGGTCGGCGACGACCCCGCTCGGGCTCGCGCCGAGCGTGACGACGGTCGACTTCGGCGATGTCGCTGTCGGCTCCTCGTCGGGTCGCCGTCGGGTCACGTTGACCAACTATGCAGCCGAGCCGGTGACCGTGACGTCCGTCGATCTCGCCGGGCTCGATCCCGGCGACTTCCGCATCGTGTCCGAAGATGCGACGAAGCGGCCACTGGCGCCCGGCGCGCGGTGCGCCATCACCCTCGCGTGCTCGCCCAGCGTGCTGGGTGCGCGCGACGCCGAGCTGTTGGTCTCCGCCGATGTGGCCTGCGACCCGGTGCCCCTGCACGCCAACGGTCTCGAGGTCCGCCCGCAGTGGTCGCTGCCGAGCCTCGACTTCTCCACCTGGTTGGTCGGTCAGACCTCCCAGCGCCAGGAGGTCACGCTGCACAACGCCGGGAACGCCACCGTGCTCGTCACCTCGGTCGGCGTCACCGGCGACTACCTGGTGCAGGACCTGGCAGCAACGTTCCCCACCATCCCCCCCAACGGCGACAAGTACTTCTGGGTGTGGTTCCGCCCCAGCACCCAGGGCGTCTCGCCGGGCGAGCTCGTCGTACAGACCGATCAGGGGGCGCTGCCGGGTCTGCCGCTCGTGGGGACCGGCGCCTGAACCAGCTGCGGCTAGCGAGGGATGGTTCGACCGGCGGCCGCCATCAGGCGTTCGGTGTCGGTCGCGTCGGTCGGGGGCTGGGTGGCCGCCTTGATCAGATCGTGCTCTCTGGCTGCATCGGTGCAGGTAGCAGCGACGACTTCGGCGAGCACCGGGATCTCGGACGGATCGAACTCGACCGGCTGACCAAGGCTCGCCGAAAGGTCCCAGGCGTGGGCGGCCGCGTCGATGATGGCGAAGTCGATCACCACGGAGCCGGGCAGGGTGCCGAACGGCGTCTCGTGTGTCGCATCGAGGACCCCTTCGCTGCGCCATAAGGCCATGACGCGGCCGGTGACGTCGCTGGCAACGGGCTCGAGGTCGCCTGGAATGGGTGCGGCTTCCATGGCGTCTGCGCGTGCGACGAGCTGGTGGCCGGTGACCAGCCCGGCCCAGAGCAGCTGATTGTTCAACGCATGGCTGGCCAGGCGCCGTACCGACCAGGGTGCGCAGTTCGTCGGACCGTCCATGACGGAGTCCTCGAGGGTGCCGACGACCTGTCCCAGCTGGCCCAGTGCGTAATCAAGTGTGTGCAGGCGATTCACGGCCGGCTCCCTAAGGTTGGCCGGCACGTTATCAAGGCAGAGCCCCGGTAGGGATGCGAACGGCGGAGGCCGCCTCCCACTGTGTTCGGGAGGCGGCCACCCGTGCGCTCAGTGAGACCCGACAGTGGCTTCCTTGGGGTCGACGCGGCCGAGATTCTCGACGACTTCGAACATGCCGTGGTGGGCTCGAGCGATGTACATGTTCAGCCGCAGGTGGTGCTGTCCGGGGATCATCTCGGCGGGGCCGCCTGGCCCCTCGACGAGGCTGGCAGTGTCCAGCGCCTTCGCGACCGGGTCGGGGTCCACGGAGCCTGCTGCGGTGACGGCTGCGGCCCACAGCTTGAGGCCGCGGTACATACCCGTGCACGCACTGCCGGCCGTGAACTGGGCACTGCCCGGGTAGCGCCGTTGGTACTCCCGGAGAAGTCCGAGGCTGAAGGGGTCCACAACCTGTTGGTAGTAGTCGAGGCAGCTGTAGAGCCCTTCCGCGTGCTCGGCAGGCACGAGGTTGAGGAAGTTCTCGTCGAAGTAGGTGCAGACGATCTGTCCGCCCTTGCGGCTGAACCCCGCCTCGTGCAGGCGCGCGAGGAACGGTGTGAGCCCCGGGGGCACGATCGTGTTGAACACGACGTCCGCACCGCTTCCCATGATGCGCTCCACCGTCGCGTCGTACCCGACGTGGTCGAGCGGGTGATATTCCTCGCCCACGATCGTGCCGCCGTGGCTGGTCACGACCTCGCGGACCTTCGCATTCAGCACGCGCGGCCAGATGTAGTCGGCTGACGGGAGGTAGAACGTCTGCGCGCCGGTGTGCTTCATCAGCCACGGGACGAGCGGCTCGACCTGCTGCGCCGGCACCGGGCCGGTGCAGAAGATGAGCGGATCGGACTCCTGGCCCTCGTACTGCTCGGGGTAGATGTAGAGCTTCTGCCCGCGGTCGACGACCGGGCCTTTGATGGCCTGCCGCGTGGAGCTGTAGATGCCCCCGAGCACGACGTCGACGTCGTGCTCGTCCACCATCCTTTCGGCCGCGGCCGTAGCCACGTCGTCGTCGGTCGCGCTGTCCTCGACGATCAGGTGGAGCTGCCGGCCGAGGAGGCCGCCACCCGCGTTGAGGTCGTGCACGACCATGTCAGCGACGTTCGCGTTCGCGATGCCCATGAACGACAGTGCGCCCGTGAGATCGGTGATGACTCCCACGTTGATGGCGTCTGATGTAGTCATCGTGACGCCTCAGGCCTCGACCGCGCCGTGGAAGCGCAGGGTGTAGGGCTTGATCAGGTGGCCTGCGTCCTTCATGACCGGCGGGACCGTCGGGTCGGTCACGAAGCTCTCCCAACCGGCGTCGTCCCAGTCGAAGACGACCCACGCGTGGTCAGGGGCCGAGTCGTCGCGGAACACCAGCGCGCCCTTGCAGCCGTGTTCGGCGCGCTTCTCGGCGCCGCCGGTGCTGAAGACGGACCAGAACTTGTCCCAGTCTGCGAACTGAGTGGTGGCGAGGATCATGGGGTGCTCCTTTGCGATCGGGGTGGCTTGACGCAACCGATCGTGCGCCCGGCGCTGCCACCGCGGCATCCGGAGTTCTCCCCATTTCCACGGCCTCAGTCGACGAGGCCGTGTTCCACAGCCCAACGCGTCGCCGCCGCTCGGTTGGTCGCGCCGATCTTCGAGTAGAGGTTCTGGATGTGGCGGTCCGCGGTCTTCGCTGAGATGTAGAGCTGCCCCGCGATCTCGCGGGTGGTGTGGCCCTGTGCCGCGAGGCGGAGTACGTCGACCTCTCGCACGCTGAGTCCACCGGGTCGTGTGGTGCGGCTCGTCGCCCTGGCGCGGAGCTCGGCCCGCGCTCGCTGGATCTGCCCGCGGGCGAAGTGCGCCGCGTCGCCGAGATCCATCTCCGCACCGGTAGCGGCAAGGTCGCCGGCCGCCGGCCTGCCCAGCTTCGCCAGCAGACGGTCGGCGAGCTCGGGCAGATCGGGAACGTGGTGTTCGCTGCCCGGCTGCCGGACGATCGCCGCATGCAGGGTGGCCGCGCTGTCGAGCCGGTCGATGCGTTCGAACAGGGCGGTCGCACTGGCCAGGGTGATCGTCAGCTGAGCCACGTTTCCCGCCTGGTGGAAGGCGTCGATCGCCGCGTCAAACATGGCGAGCGCGTCGTCGGGGTCGGCGTCGACGAGTCGCAGCCTCGCCGCGTCGCGCGCGATGAATCCGACGAAGAAGTCGACGCGGTGCTGGCGTACGTAGTCCAGGCCCTCGCGCCACACGGCGAGGGCGCGGTCGGGGTCGCGGTGAGTGTGCGCACCTCCAGCGGTCCAGTACGCGTACGCGATGAAGTACGGGTTGCCGAGCGCGCGGGCAGCGGCCATCGCGTCGTCGGTGATGGCCAGTGCCTCGTCGACTCGCCCGGACGCCTGCAGGCCGTCGAGGAGCAAGGACAGGGCCCAACCGCGGGCGTTCCCGGGGAGTGAAGCGACGCGCTCGGCCGTGTCGACGTACCGGTCGAGGTGGCCGTCGTAGACGTGAGCGAGCGCTTCGATCAGGCCGGCCATCCCGGGCTCGCACGGTTCGTAGCGCGGGTCGGCCTCGAGCCGGCCCGCACGTTGTGCCGCCGCGACGGCCTCGGCCGGGCGCCCGGTGAAGCATGCCCAGGCCGCACCGGTGTAGAGCCGCGGGAGGCGTCGTACATCGGCTCGGGTCGCGTCGGCGAGGAGCTCTTGGGCCCAGCCGACCGTTTCGAACAGCTGGATCGACGCCCCCATGAGAGCGGAGTGCGCAGCGATGTCGGCCGCGGTCTCGAGGTCGCCTCGAGACCAGCTCCACCGGAAGGCGGCACGAAGATTGGCGAGCTCGACCTCCAGCCAGTCGACGCAGTCGCGCCACGCCGGGCCGTTCCAGCGCCCCCAGCGCGCGGTCGCCTGCCGGCCGAAGTGGACCGCGTGGCGGTCACGCAGCTGCTCGAGCCGGTCAGCGGCGGCGAGCTCGTCCTGCGCGAACTGCCGGATTGTCTCAAGCACAACGTAACGGGCCGACCCCACGGTGTTGTCGGCGACCATCAGCGACTTGCGCACGAGTGAGTCGATCAGGTCGAGCACCACGAGGTCGTCCTCGGCACCGAGCACCTCGGTGATCGCGGCGAGGTCGAATCCACCGGCGAACACCGCGGTGCTGCACAGCATCGCGCGCTCGTCGTCATCGAGCAGATCGTAGGACCACGCGACCACGTCTCGCAGTGTCTGCTGACGGCGAGGTGCGCGCGGCGATGCCGTGAGGATGCGGAACCGGTCGCCGAGCCGGTCGCGGATGTCGACCGGGCTCATCGAGATGGTCCGTGCTGCCGCAAGCTCGATTCCGAGCGGAAGCCCGTCGAGGCTCCGGCAGATCTCGACGACTGCGGCCGCAGTGGTTAGCTCTGCGAAGTCGATGCGGGACCCCAGCATCTGGGCTCGCTCGACGAACAACGTGGCCGCCGGTGAGCCGGCACCTCCATCAAGAGTGAGAGGAAGCACAAGCCGTCGTTGCTCCCCCGGGACGTCGAGGGCTTCTCGAGAGGTCGCGAGGATACGCAGTGTCGTCGTCCGTCCGATCAGTTCGCGGACCGTGCTGGCGACCGCGTCGACCACGTGCTCGCAGTTGTCGAGGACGACCAGCGCCCGCCCCCCGGTCAACGCCTCCGCGAGCGTCTGGACCACCGGTGTCCCCGCTTGCGGAGTGATCCCCAATGTGGTCGCGATCGCATCGGGTACCGCATCGGGGTCGGTGAGTGCTGCGAGCTCGACCATCCAGACGCCGTCGGGATAGTCGGCGGCAAGGGCCGCGCCCACCTCGATCGCGAGACGTGTCTTGCCGACACCACCCACCCCGGTCAAGGTCACCAGCCGGTCGGCCCGCACCAGCTCGATGAGGTTCGGGACTGTCTGCTCGCGGCCGATGAGACTCGTCGTCGGCATCGGAAGGTTGCCCCGGTGCGCGTCATGGGCGCGAGGTGCCGGGAAGTGTGAAGGGGCGCCGTCGACGGACACCTGGAAGAGGCGCTCCGCCCTCGGCAGGTCGGGCAGGCGGTGATCGCCGAGGTCGACGAGGTCGTAACCGTCGAGCAGCGACGCCGTCCGGGCTCCGACGAGCACCTGTCCGCCGTGCGCCGCGGCCATGATGCGTGCCGCCCGGTTCACCACCGGGCCGAGGTACGTGCCGTCTCGGGTGCTCGCGATCCCGGTCTCCAGGCCCATCCTGGCCCGCAGTCGCATGTCCCCCGGCCAGGGCTCAGCGACGAGGACGCGTTGCGCAGCCACCGCGGCATCGACCGCGTCATGAGGATCAGTGAACACCACGGCGAAGCCGTCGCCATCGACGGCGAACACCCGTCCCCCGTGACTGGCGAAGGCCGCGCGAAGCAGCTCGTCGTGGCGTGCCAAGGCGGTGCCGATGACGTCTGCGTGCTCTTCCCACAGCGTCGTGGCGCCCTCGATGCCGGTGAACAGGAATGTCACCGGCTCGGTCGAGGCGTGCGTCACGCGCCCAGACTTGCAGGGATCTTGGCCGCTTCCTACCGCGCGCCGCGGGAATCCGGTATGTCCGAACGCCGTGGACCACCGAATGGGATGCGGTCCGGCTCCTGGGTGGTCTGCGCCTACAGTGCCGGTGTGGACGGCATGTTGACGCACCGGTTCTCCGGATACACCGACTCCGACCTCGCGGTGTCGCACAGCTTCCATCACGAGTTCGCGCCGCACGCAGCGATCTGCGAGTTGAGCCTGACGTCGGTGAACGAGTGGGCCGACCAGGCGGGCACTAACCTGGGCTTTACGTCGTATACGTACGTCGATCCGGACGGCAGGCCGCGCCAGGTCGACCTGGACTGGGCGGCCCGGCTAGCGAACGTGGGCCATGACCGGATGACCCGGGTCGAGTGGTACCTGCGGATCTTCGAAGTGGACTCCGCGGGGCTGCTAAACATCTACTTCTGGCCGTCGGTCCGATGACGCCCGGCGGGCAGCACCCCGACGTCGTCTCGGCGGGGGTCGCCGCGGAGGTCACGCGCACGTGGGTGGTGGCCCTGTACGACCCGGCCTCGGGCCGGATCCGCCACCTGCACCACGTGTTGGTGCACGAGGGGGCAGCTGAGGTCACCGAGGCTGCGGCGGTCGCAGGTGCCCAGGCGCATGCGCGCCGGCTCGGCCACGAGCCGGGCGCACTGCGGGTCGCCGTGTCCCGGGACCCCGAGCACGGCCGCGCCCCGCACCGGATCGCCGCCGACACGGGTGAGTTCGTGCACGTGCCGGACGCCGATCGGCGGCAAGGGGACGGGCGGGGCGCCGCGGCCTCGAGCTGATCACGCGTCGAGACGCAGCGGCAGCTGCGCGAACCCGGCGCGGTGTTTGTACGAGCGGATGTGGTGGCCAGGGGCGGGGTCGAACTTCAGCTTGGTCGGTGGGGGCCAGTCCGTCGCCAGGTTGCTCCGCGTCCGGTGCCGTCCGCGACGAGGAGTCCGTCCTTCTTCAGAGTCTCTAGTGCGAGACGGATCGTCTGGTCGCTGACGCCGGGCAATGCGAGGCGGACGTCGGAGATGCGGAAGACGGTGGCGGCCTCGTCGAGCACGTAGCCGCGGACTCTTTCCTGCTTGGTGCCTGCGGACCGGCTGTCCGCCGTCCGTTGCTCGAATCTCGCATACGCCTGGGCGAGCTGGTCGACGAAGTAGCTCAACCAGGGCCACGGGTCGTTCGTCTCGTCGTGCCATCCGCGGGTGGAGGTCAGGAGCGCGCCGTAGTAGGCGTCCGCGGATTCGGCGATGAGCTGCTCGAGTGAGACGAGACGGCCGACCTGGTAACCGGCATCGTCCAGGAGCGCACTGGTCAGCACTCGGGCGACGCGACCGTTGCCGTCAGCGAACGGGTGGATGGTGAGGAGGTCGAGGATCAACAGACCGATCAGCAGCACAGGATGGTGGCGATCCTGTGCGACGGCTGCGTGATATCGCTCGATGAGCTCGGTTGTGTAGGACTCGGTCTCGGCGGCGGGGACGGGGACGAATCGCACCTCTACGGATCCGTCCGGAGACCGATCTACGACGAGGTTGTCATCGCTCTTGAACTGCCCCCCGGCCAGCTCGGTGTACGCGAAGAGCTCTCGATGCAGGTGCAGAAGAAGACCGACGTTGAGTGGTCGCCACTCGCCGGTGAACAGGTAGTCCAAGGCCGAGCGGTAACCGGCGAGCTCCTGCTCGCTCCTGCTCCGCAGCACCGGCGCCTTGTCGCCGATGATCTTCGCTGCGCGGGCGGCATCCGCAACGACGATTCCTTCCAGGGCAGAGGACGCGGTGATGCTCTCGGTGCGCGCCCGCAGGGTCAACTCGGTGAGCAACGCCGGCAACTGCTTTCGGTAGAGCTCCTGACGACCACGCCCTGTGTCAACGCGGCTCAACCGCATGACGACCGAACCGGGCACCGCGCCGAGGCTTCGGTCCACGTCCGCGAACGACCGCACAGAACCTCCAAAGGAACTACCTAAAGATACCAACACGACGGCCTGATAGGTAGTTAACACGAGTCCCCCGTTCGCGGCGGGCCCGAGGACTTCCATCTTCGGCATGATCATCTACGGCCTGTGGGACATGCCCTCGTCCGCCTACAGCGTCCACACCATCGACGGCTCCGTGGCGCGTCTGCTGTCCTTCGGGATCCCATGATCGCCAACCTCGTCGGCGTGTCACCCTCATCACCATCTGGCGACGCAAGGAGGCGGTCACCCCCTCCGTGTGACCGCCATGGTTCACCACCGGACTCCAAGAGGGTTTGTGGTGGCCGGGGGCGGGGTCGATCCGCCGACCTTCCGATTTTTGATCGGGGAGATCACCTCGGAAGTGGCATAGACCAATCCCGCTCCCCCGCCCTTCGGTTCAATGGCGTCTAGGTCGGTGCCGATAGGCAGATGTGACACAGGTGACGGAAACAGCGACC
>JANLYQ010000027.1:0-3595 GCA_031365725.1 Sporichthyaceae bacterium
GTCCGGCCTGGTCTCCCTGGTAGGGGTTGTTCTGCCAGCGCATGTGGCCGCCGACGTAGACCGCGGAGCCAGTGATGGCGACGCCGTACGTCGTGTCACCGCCGGTGTAGGCGATCCACGACGGGTCGCCGCCGGCCGAGGCGGACTCCCAGCGGGAGGTCGAGTCGCACATCGTGTTGCTGTAGACGCCGCCCGCGAACGCACCGGTCGTCGAGATAACGAAGTAGCTGCCGTCGGGGGAGAAGTCGATGTCCCGGGTGAAGGTGTCGAACACCGCGGCGCAGTCGTTGTGGTCGGCGTCGAAGCGGGTCGTGTTCCAGGCCGCGACAGCCGCAGGTCCAGCGGTGGGCAGGTCGAGCATCGCCACCTGGCCGTGCGGCTGGCCGCCGACCGCACCGAAGTTGCCGACTGCCACGAGCCGGCTGCCGTCGGGCGAGACGTCGAAGCGCTTGATCGAGGTGGTGCCGCCGATCGCCGGGTCGTAGACGCCGGTGAAGGGCACGTTGACGTCGGCGACGACTGCGCCGGTCGCGGTGTCCAGCGCGGCAAAGTTGGCGCGGGCGACGGTCGGGGCGGCGAAGCTGGTGAACGCCCCGCCGACGTAGAGCCGGTTGCCCCTGACGACGACCTCGGAGACCGGGCCGTTGGGCGCCTTGAGGCCGGGCACCAGGGTGCCGGCGGCCGTCAGCTTGGCGACCCGCTTGACGGCGGTGTTGCCGCTTACCGAGGTGAACGAGCCACCGGCGTAGACGAAGGTGCCGTCAGTGGTGAGGGAGTTGACCGAGCCACCGAAGTTCGGGTTGAAGCTCGGGTCGATGGCGCCCGTGGTCGCGTCGAACGCGAAGACCCGGTTGCGGGCGACGTCGGTGCCGGTCAGCGTCTGGCGCACCGTGGTGAAGGTGCCGGCGGCGACGACGGTGTTGCCGATCTGCACGATCGCGTTGACCGACCCGTTCATGACCTGCGGCGTCCAGTCGGCCGGGTTGGTCGAGACGACGCCGGGCTGGGCGGTGTTGACCGCCTGTGCGGGCGCGAGCCCGGCACCGAGCAGAGCCACCGCGCTGACGGCGCCGACGACGGCCACCATCCCCCGGCGGCGTGTGCGCATGACGAGACTCATCTGTTCCCCCTCTGTCGCGATCGGTGCCCGCAGCCCTCGGCTGACGATCCCCCACCTGTCGCTGCGATGACGGTACGTCGCCGTCAGGTCCCGCGCCCGCTGAGTTACCTGTATCGATCAGTCACACTTCGTAGCGTCACAGCCGACGCCGGAGCGTGATCGGAGGAGGTTGAATCGCCGAAAGTCCGAATCGCCGTCGTGACACGCTGTCACCGCCCCTCCGCCGCTGGAAAGTGACCGTCGTAGGGTGGGCGGGACCTCGCCCTACCCGCACCGGAGCACCTACCTGTGAGCCTGACCGGCCTGCTCGACGTCCTGCTCGACGACCGCCACGGCGACCCGGCTCTGCGCGCCGCGGTGACGGCAGCGAGCGCCCCCGGCCGCGCCGACCTCGACCTGACGGCACCGCCGGGGCTGCGGCCGCTCGTGCTGGCCGCCCTTGCCGCCCGGGCCGGGCGTCCGCTGCTCGCGGTCACGGCCACCGGTCGCGACGCCGAGGAGCTCGCCACCGCCCTGCGGGACCTGCTGCCGGCCGAGGCCGTGGTCGACTTCCCGGCCTGGGAGACCTTGCCGCACGAACGCCTCAGCCCGCGCAGCGACACGGTCGGCCGTCGCCTCGCGGTGCTGCGCCGGCTTGCCCACCCGGCCACCGCCGCTGACGGCGGATCACCGGACCTGCAGCACGGTCCGGTGCAGGTCGTCGTGGCGCCGGTGCGCGCCGTCCTCCAGCCGATGGTGGCGGGCCTCGGCGACCTGGTGCCGGTGGCTCTGCGCGCGGGCGACGAGGTCGACCTCGACGACCTCGTCGAACGCCTTGCGGCGGCGGCTTACAGCCGGGTGGACCTGGTCGAGAAGCGTGGTGAGTTCGCGGTGCGCGGCGGCATCATCGACATCTTCCCGCCCACCGACGAGCACCCGCTGCGGGTCGAGCTGTGGGGCGACCAGGTCGAGGAGGTCCGGTGGTTCCGGGTCGCCGACCAGCGCTCCCTCGAGATCGCCGAGGACGGACTGTGGGCGCCGCCGTGCCGCGAGCTGCTGCTGACCCCGGCAGTCCGCGAACGTGCCTCGGCTCTCGCGACGCTGCACCCCGGCCTCGCTGACGTGCTCGACAAGCTGGCGGAAGGCATCGCGGTCGAGGGCATGGAGTCACTCGCCCCGGTGCTCGTCGACGACATGGTGCTGCTGCTCGAAGCCATGGCGCCCGGGACCCACGTCGTCGTGCAGGACCCCGAACGCGTCCGCACCCGTGCCCATGACCTGTTCGCCACCAGCAAGGAGTTCCTCGAGGCGTCGTGGGCCAACGCGGCCGCTGGCGCCTCGACCCCGATCGACCTCGGAGCGGCGGCCTACCGCAGCCTCGAGGACGTGCGCACCCGTGCCGGACAGCTGGACCTGCCCTGGTGGACGATCAGCCCGTTCGCCGCTGACGAGGACACCGACGACAACGATCCGACCGTCGTGCAGGCGCGTCCGGTCGAGGGCTACCGCGGCGACACGGCCCGTGCGCTGGCTGACGTCAAGGGCTGGCTCGGTGACGGCTTCCGGGTCGTGCTGCTGACCGAGGGACACGGCTCGGCGCAACGCATGGTCGAGGTCCTTGCCGGCGAGGACATCGCTGCGCGACTCGACGAGTCCATCGACACTCCACCCGAGACCGGCATCGTGCACGTCGCGTGCGCCTGCCTGCCGCGCGGCTTCGTCAGTCCTGACCAACAGCTGGTCGTGCTGACCGAGACCGACCTGATGGGCCAGGTCGGTCCGTCCACCAAGGGCATGCGTCGCATGCCGAGCCGACGTCGCAACACCGTGGATCCGTTGTCTTTGCACGCCGGTGACTTCATCGTGCACGAGCAGCACGGCGTCGGTCGCTACGTCGAGATGGTGCAGCGCACCGTGGCAGGCGCCACCCGTGAGTACCTCGTGCTGGAGTACGCCGCCTCCAAGAGGGGTCAACCGGGGGACCGGTTGTTCGTCCCTACCGACCAGCTCGACCAGGTCACGCGGTACGTCGGCGGCGAGTCGCCCTCGTTGCACCGCCTCGGCGGTGCTGACTGGCAGAAGGCCAAGGGTCGCGCCCGCAAGGCCGTCAAGGAGATCGCTGCCGAGCTCATCAGGCTGTACGCCGCCCGCACGTCTGCGCCGGGCTTCGCCTTCAGTCCGGACACGCCTTGGCAGCGCGAGCTCGAGGACGCCTTCCCCTACCACGAGACTCCGGATCAGCTCGGTGCCATCGACGAGGTCAAGGCCGACATGGAGAAGACGGTCCCGATGGACCGCATCATCTGTGGCGACGTGGGCTACGGCAAGACCGAGATCGCGGTGCGGGCTGCGTTCAAGGCGGTGCAGGACGGCAAGCAGGTCGCGGTGCTCGTGCCGACCACGTTGCTCGTCAACCAGCACCTGTCGACGTTCGCCGAGCGCTACGCAAGCTTCCCCGTCAAGGTGGCCGCACTCTCGCGGTTCCAGACCGACAAG
>JANLYQ010000005.1:0-49855 GCA_031365725.1 Sporichthyaceae bacterium
GGCACCGACCGCCAGAACGTCAGCATCTGCTTGGTGACGATCCGCGCGCGCGTGACCGCCGCCACCGGACCGTCGTAGGACGATGACGGCACCGGATCCCCGAACGGCGCGCGACCGGACCACGAGCCCCGGCTGGTCATCGGGCGCAACGTCACCCGCAGCCGTTCACGGGCGATGCCGTCCCAGCCCTGCACCACCGGGCTGCGCTCGAAGGCCTCGGCATCTGCTGCCTGCCCCCAGGTCGCCAGCACACCCCAGTGGTGGGGGTCCGCGTCGCGGGCGGTGAAAGTGCGGCCGTCCCCGGTGCCGAGCAGCTTGGCGAAGCGCAGCCCCGGGGTGCGACGCAACGGCCGTCGGTCACGCGCCATCCGCAGCAACGCCGACGGCACCCGTGCACCGGTGACGCCCCAGAGGTGCAGGGTCACCAGCTCGGGGACGTCGTCGACAACAGGCACCCGCCCACCCTAGAGATCGCGTCCGGCGGACCGCTCTGACATCGACGAGTTGCCCAGGGCGATGGGGCAAGGTGGACCCGTGCACGCCTCCGTGGTGGTGATCGGCTCGGGCATGGGCGGCGCGACGACTGCTCTGGCGCTGGCCCGGCGCGGCGTCGACGTGCTGCTGCTCGAACGCGGCCAACGCCTTCCCCGAGAGCCCGAGAACTGGTCGCCGCGGGCGGTGTTCATCGACCGGCGCTACAAGCCGACCGAGACGTGGTTCGACGGTGCGGGTCGCCCGTTCGCCCCCGGTGTGCACCACGTCGTCGGCGGTTCGACGAAGGTCTACGGCGCGAGCTTGCCCCGGATGCGTGAAGGCGACCTCGGCGCGGTGGAACATCTCGAGGGGACCTCGCCGGCGTGGCCGTTCAGCTATGCGGACCTGGAGCCGTTCTACGCCGATGCCGAACGCATCTACCGCGTGCACGGAGCCACCGGTGACGACCCGTCCGAACCCTGGCGCAGCGGCCCGTTTCCGTTTCCGGCGTTGACGAACGAGCCGTACGTCGCTGGGCTGGCTGACCGGCTGCGGGCAGCCGGTGTGCACCCGAGCCCCAACGCGATGGGTGTCGACCGTCGCGAAGGCGGCAGCTGCATCCGGTGCGCCACCTGCGACGGCTTCCCGTGCCGGCTCGGGGCCAAGAGTGACGCCGAGACCTGCGCGGTCGACCCGGCGTTGGCGACCGGTCACGTGCGACTGCTGACCGGGGTACGAGTGCAGCGGATCGTCACCGACCGGACCGGTCGACGGGTCGACCACCTGGTGTGCGACGGGCCGGAGGGTCGGGTCGAGGTGCGCGGCGCCAGGTTCGTGCTGTCAGCCGGGTCGGTCAGCTCGGCGGCCCTGCTGCTCGCCTCGGCCGACGACAGACATCCGCGAGGGCTGGCCAACTCCTCGGACCAGGTCGGGCGCAACTTCCTGATGCACAACAACGCGCACGTGGCTGCCATCGACCTGCTCGGGCGGCCTGGCCACGGAGGCCGCAACGATGTCGTCTTCCAGAAGACGTTGTCGGTCAACGACTGGTACACCGACGGGGGCGACGGCTTCCCCCTCGGCTCGCTGCAGCTGATCGGCAAGGTGCAGGGCGTGATGATGAAGAGCTGGGCGACCAAGGTCCCGCTGGCGGTGCTGGACCAGGTCGCTGCCCGCAGCGTGGAGTGGCTGGTGATGTCCGAGGACCTCCCGTCGCCGGACAACCGGGTGACCCTGTCGTCGACGGGCGCGATCACCACGGCCCGGACGGCGGTCGGCACCTCCACGCACAAGCGGTTGCACAAGCGGGCCAAGGCGTTGCTGCGCGGAGTCGGCTACGACCTGGTGGCGACGCAGTGGTTCGACATCAGCATGAACAGCCACCAGTGCGGCACCGTGGTCAGCGGCTCGGACCCGGCGACCAGCGTCCTCGACCCGTGGTGTCGCACCTGGGACGTCGAGAACCTCTGGGTCGTCGACGGCGGCTTCTTCCCCTCCTCCGCGGCCGTCAACCCGGCGCTGACGATCGCCGCCCAGGCGTTGCGCGTCGTCGCCGAGTCCGACCTCGCCACCTGACCCTGCACAGCCCGCCCGCGTCTAGGGTGCTGACGTGAGCTTCGACGTGTCCGCGCAGTCGTACGAGCGCTTCATGGGCCGCTTCTCCGAGCCCTTGGCTGCTCAGCTCGTCGACCAGGTCGACCCACGGCCAGGAGAGCGCGGCCTCGATGTCGGCTGCGGTCCAGGTGCTGCCAGCGCGGTACTCGTCCAGCGACTGGGTGAGCAGGCGGTCCTGGCCATCGATCCGTCACCGTCGTTCGTGCAGGCTGCTCGCACCCGCTTCCCTGCTGCCGATGTACGGCTCGGTTCTGCTGAGGCCCTGCCGTGGGCCGACGACGCCGTGGACGTGGCTGTCGCCGAGCTCGTGGTGTCGTTCATGGCCGACCCGGTGCTGGGCCTGCGCGAGATGGCGCGTGTCACGCGCCCCGGGGGCCGGGTTGCTGCCTGCGTGTGGGACCACGCCGTCGGTGGGTCCGGACCCCTCGCTGTGTTCTGGCAGGCCGCGCACGACCTCGACGGCGACGCCCCGGACGAGTCGCTGCAGCCAGGCACTCGCGAGGGCCACCTCGCGGCGCTGTTCGGCACGGCCGGGCTGCAGGACGTGGTGGCCTCGCTGCTCACGGTCGCGGTGCCCTTCACGTCGTTCGATGACTGGTGGGAGACGTTCACCCTCGGGGTCGGCCCGGCGGGAGCGCACGTGGCGTCCCTGGATGAGTCCGGTCGAGCCGCGCTGCGCACCCAGTGCCAGGGACTGCTGCCAGCAGGCGCGTTCGAGCTCTCTGCCTCGGCGTGGTGCGCCTGCGGCACCGCGTGACTGCGTGACGGCTGGCCTCGCGACCTCGCGACCTCGTGATGTCACAACGAGGTCAGGGTGACGCTAGCGACAGGGTCATGAACGTGTTCCACGGACCGTCGACGTAGTCGGCGAACGGCCCGCACGGCACGAAGCCGGAGCGGGCATAGAGCGAGCGCGCGGCAGCGAAGGCCGGCGTCGTCCCGGTCTCGAGACTCACCCGCTCGACCCCGGAGCTGCGTGCCAGGGCCACCAGGTGCGCGACGACGGCGCGGCCGATGCCGCGGCCACGCGCCTCGACGGTCGTGTGCATCGACTTCAGCTCCGCGTGCGTCGGGTCGAGCCGCTTGAGTGCGCCCACTGCCAGCAGCTGGCCGTACCGACGCGCGCTCACGAACATGATGCTGGGGTCGACCAGCCCGTCGGCGGCAAGAGCAAAGCTCGCCTCGATCGGCGTCTGCTCGTGGGAGAAGGTCAGGTGCCGCTCGAGCAGTGCGCGTACGTCGTCCGCGCGCGGGTCGTCGATGTCGATCTGCAACCCGCCCGTGTCGCCCTCTGTCATGCCCTCAGCATGCCGGTCCTGCGCTACGCACCGGTGACACCACCAGCGAGCTGACCGCGGCGCGACGCATCGGGTGATGCACGCGCGCGACAGTGGAGCGACACTGACACCCGATGCCGAGGAGAGGACCCGTGATGGCCGACGCTGACGACGTACGCCGACTGGCTCGTGCCCTCCCGCACGTCGAGGAGGTCGAGAGTGTGGGCTTCGACTTCCGGGTGGGTGGCAAGGGTTTTGTCTGGTCCTACCCCGAGCGGGAGCCGGGCAAGAAGCGCGTGATCCGCACCGACATCGCCGTGCTGTACGTGGGTGACGAGGCCGAGAAGCAGGCTCTTGTCCGCGGCGAGCCGGAGGTGTTCTTCACCACGGGCGGTTACGACGACTGGCCGCTGGTGATGTTGCGTCTGGACAAGGTCAACGTCACACGCCTCCGCGAGCTGGTCACCGACGCTTGGGCGATGCGTGCACCGGCCGAGCTCGTCGACGACCGCTGATGAGCTTGACCGTTGCCCGGTAACGCAAAATCAGCCCGTGACCAACCGCTCGAGCACGGGCACTGCATCATCCGGCGAGGGCATGGCGGCGATCTCAGCGGCGACACCCTGCGCCGCAGAACGGAACCCATCCTCTGTGAGCAGGCGTCGTACGGCGTCGTGCACGGCGTCTGCTGTGACCTCCTCACCGGCGAGGACAAGACCCACGCCGCTGCGCACGGCAGCGGCACTGTTGCGGAACTGGTCGGCGGCTTGAGGCAGGCACAGCTGGGGCAGGCCGCGAGCGAGGGCACCGAAGAACGTCCCCGACCCGGCGTGGGACGCCACGACCGAGCAGTGCGGCAGGACGGCCGCCTGGTCCACCCACGTCGCCACGGTGACGTTTCCCGGCATCGAGCCGAGCAGCTCCGGGTCGCCGTCTTTGCCGACGGCGATCAGCACCCGGGCGTCGAGCCGCGCCAGGCCGGCAGCCGCCGTCACCAGGGCCGGGGCATGGTTGGAGACGGTGCCGAGCGTCAGGTACACCAGCGGGCGGTCATCTTCGGTCGTCACGGCGTCGGGCAGCGGCGCACTGCTCGGGCCGTTGTCCTGCACCGGGCGCAGCGGCTGCCGGGCGCCGATGTGGTCCATCGGCACGGTCTGCATCGAGGTCGGGCAGATGTCGAGGTAGAGGGACTCGAAGGACCCGGCATGGGGCGGGATGTCGCGGCCGTGATCGGCCCAGAGCGGGCGCAGGACCTCGGTCGCAGCAACCAGGTGCGCAGGTGGCACGGCGCCGCCGAAGGAGTGCGTGACACTGGGGACGTCGATGAGCGCGCCGACCAACGCCGACCCGAGCTCGGCCTGTTCGTGCACCATCAGGTCCGGGCGCCAGTCCTGCGCGAGCGGCAGCAGGTCGCGCACCATGGCGGGGGTCGCGTGCTCGCCGAACATCGTCGGGAAGGCGTACCCGGCCCACTCCGGGGGTGGCAGCGTGGCGAGGTGGTCACTGATCGGTTCTCGCATCGCGGCGATCTCGCTGCTGCTCAGACCGGCGGGGATGGCGTCGATGCCGGCGGCCGTGACCAGCGCGCCGGCCGGTCCGTGCGCCGCCCATCGCACCTGGTGGCCGGCGGTGAGCAGGGCGTGGGCCAGCGGCAGCATCGGGAAGACGTGGCCGGTTCCCCACGTGGAGGTGATGAGGATGCGCATTCCGGTCCTCAGTCCTCGAGGGCGACGTCGGCGGGCGTGCCGCCGGTGAGGCGCAGCAGCTCGGCGTAGGTGGTCGGGAAGACGCTGTGCGGGTGCCCGGCAGCGGCCCATACCTCGTCGTACTGCTCGAGGGTGGTGTCGACCAGGGTGCGCAACGGTGCGGGGTGACCCACGGGGGAGACGCCACCGATCGCGAAACCGGTGTGGGCACGGACGAAGTCGGGGGTGGCCCGCCCGACAGCGGATGCTCCGACCAGAGTGGCGATCTTGTCGGTGTCTACCCGGTGACCGCCGGAGGACAGCACCAGCAGCGGTTCGCCGTCTGCGTCGAAAATCAGGGAGTTGGCGATCTGGGCGACCTCGACCCCGAGCTCGGCGGCGGCCTGCGTGGCGGTGCGGGCGCTGCCGTCGAGGGTCCGGACGGTGCCGGTGGCCGCCAGCTCGGCGAGTCGGGCCGAGACGCGGGCGACCGCCGGGTGAGTGTCCATGTGGGCGACGTTAGTGGCAGCTGGGCGCGCAGGTCTGGCCCTTTCGGGGGGCGTCCCGGCCGGTTCGTGCGGCGGGTGACACGGATGTGGACGAAGGGCTTGACGTCCGGTCGGTGGGTGGGGCTACTGTGGGTCTTGTTCGAACACATGTTCGACAGGGGGACCGCTCGGTGCCGTGGACTCGACCCCCGCGGTGCCGGGCGGATTCCCCCCCGCTCGGTCCATCACTTCGGGGAGGCACGATGAGTCGTCGGTACGACGATCCGGTGGAGGTCCGCCGTCGCGACGAGGACCCGGCTGAGTTCCTCTGGCGGGGCCGGTTCTATGCCGTGCGTGAGGTGCTCGCTCGGTGGGTGGAGACCGGCGCGTGGTGGCAGCAAGGAGTTACCGGTGCTGCCGGTGCTGTCGGGGCTGCCGGTGCTGTCGGTGCTGCCGGGGCTGCTGATGCTTCTGGACTCGGTGGCGAGCGCGAGGTGTGGCGGGTGGAGGCCAGCGCCGGCCGCGCCCAGGGCAGCGGGATCTACGACCTGAGCTTCGACTGGACGGCCGGCGGCTGGACGCTGCTGGGCACACAGGACTGAGGGGGAGACATGACCACCACGATGACGAAGACGACCACGACGACCATGACGACCATGACGACGCTGCAGCGGCGACCGCCGATGGTGCCGGCAGCATTCGACCTGTTGGCCGCAGCCCGACACGACCTGGTGCTCTCGATGGGCGCCGCCGTCGCCACCGAGCGCTATGCCGCCGCGCACCTCGCCGCGCTGCGCACCGCGGCTGCTGTGCTCGCCGTGCGCACCCGGCCGACTGCGGCCACCCGGCCGCGCAACGTCTGGTCGATGCTGCCGCAGGTGGCCCCCGAACTCACCGAGTGGGCCGCGTTCTTCGCCGCAGGTGCCGGCAAGCGGGCCGCTGCCGAGGCCGGGCTGTCCCGGTCGGTCACCGCCCGGGAGGCCGACGACCTGCTTCGGGACGCGCAGACCTTCCTGGCCCTGGTGGAGACCACCCTCGGGCTGGACCACCAGCCGGTCCTTCCGCAGGTGAGCGACCGGGCCGGCTGACCGCACAGTCGCGGTTCGTCCGGTCCCTCGCCCGTGTCCGTCCTCTGAAGAGCTGGCAGAACTCCTGTGTCCACCGACCCTTTCGTTCATCTGCACGTCGCGTCCGGCTACTCGCTGCGCTACGGCGCCTCGCACCCGCACGTCCTGGTCGAGCGAGCGGTCGAACACGGCATGGACACCTTGGCCCTCACCGACCGGGACGGGGTCTATGGCGCGGTGAAGTTCGCTCAGGCCTGCCGGTCGGCGGGCATCCGGCCGATCCTCGGTGTCGACCTCGCCCTCGAGCCCAGTGGTCTGCTGTCCCCACACCCGATGGTCCACCCGTCCCTGCGGGCTCAGCCGGCTCGGGGTGGGGCCTCGGTCGACCCTCGACATCCTCGGGTGACCCTGCTGGCCCGCAACAAGGCCGGCTGGGCGGCGCTGTGCCGGCTGGTGTCGGCGACCCACCTGCGCGGGGAGCGGGGCAAGCCGGTGACCACGCTGGACCTGGTGGCCGAGCACGTCCGGCTGGCCGCAACGGCCGGCCCCGCCGGTGACGGTGGTCTGGGTGGTCTGGGTGGTCTGCTGGTGCTGCTCGGCCCGGGCTCGGAGGTCGGGCGGGCCCTGACTGCCCGCCGGCCCGACCTGGCGCGGGCGGTGCTGGCCCGTTGGCGCGAGGTGGTCGACCCCACCGACCTGCTGCTGGAGGTGGTCTCCCACCGCGGACCCGACGACCGCCCGCGCGCGGCCCGCATGCTCGGCCTGGCCGTCGAGGAACGGCTGACCGCTGTCCTCACCAACGCGGTCCGTTACGCCGACCGCGCCGACGCCCCGACCGTCGACGTGCTCGACGCCTCCCGCCGGCTGGTGCCGCTGGACCCTCGTCACCTCGACCGGGTCAACGCCGAGGGCTATCTCAAGTCCGGCAAGGAGATGGCGGAGGTGGCCGAGGAGGTCGTGACCGCCGCAGGCCTCGACACCGGTGGTCGAGGCATCGCCCGACGGCTGCTCGCCGCCACCCGGCAGGTGGCCGACCGGTGTGCGGTCGACCCGCGGACCGACCTGGGCATCGGCGAGGTCCACTTCCCCGACCTCGACGTCCTGGGCGCCGAGGGCGCCGCCAGGTTCGTGGGGGAGAGCCCGGTCCAGGTGGCCCAACGGGTGCTGCGCGACCGGTGCGAGGCCGGGCTCGGGCGGCGGGCGATGACAGCCACCCCGGTGGTCCGTGAGCGCCTCGACGCCGAGCTGGGGGTCATCGAGCAGCTCGGCTACCCGTCGTACTTCCTGACGGTCGCCGACGTGGTCGACCTCATCCGGGACATGAATGTCCGGGTCGCGGCTCGGGGGTCGGGGGCCGGCAGCCTGGTCAACTACCTGCTCGGCATCTCGGGGGTCGACCCGATGCGGCACGGGCTGCTGATGGAGCGGTTCCTCTCGCCGCTACGGCTGGCGCTGCCCGACGTGGACGTCGACGTCGAGTCGGCCCGGCGCACCGAGGTCTACGAGCAGATCCTCACCCGCTTCGGTGGTGAACGGGTGGCCTGCGTCTCGATGATGGACACCTACCGGGTCCGGCACGCCATCCGCGACGTCGGGGCAGCGCTCGGCATGCCGATGGGTGAGATCGACCAGATCGCCAAGGCGTTCCCGCACATCCGGGCCCGCGACGTGCACCACGCCCTCGCCGAGCTGCCCGAGCTGCGTGCGTCCCGGCTGGGCGAGGGACAGCTCGCGTTGCTGTTCCGGCTGGTCGAACGGCTCGACGGGCTGCCGCGGCACGTCGCGCTGCACCCGTGCGGCGTGCTGCTCTCCGACACCACCCTGCTCGACCGCACCCCGGTCGAGGCCAGCTGGCTGGGCTTCCCGATGAGCCAGTTCGACAAGGACGACGTCGAGGAGCTCGGCCTGCTCAAGCTCGACGTGCTCGGCATCCGGATGCAGTCGGCGATGTCCTACGCCGTCGAGGAGGTTGCCCGGCTCGGTGAGGACGGCGGGGTCCGCATCGACCTCGACGACCAGACCGTGGTGCCGCTGGACGACCCCGCCACCTTCGCCCTCATCCAGTCGACCCGCACCCTGGGCATGTTCCAGATCGAGTCACCAGGTCAGCGCGAGCTGATCGGCAAGTTCGCCCCCGAGACCTTCGGTGACCTCATCACCGACATCTCGCTGTTCCGTCCGGGACCGGTCAAGAGCGACATGGTCACCCCGTTCCTGCGGGCGCGGCAGGGCTGGGCCGAGCCGGTCTACCTGCACGAGGACCTGCGCTACGCCCTCGAGCAGACCTGCGGGGTGGTGGTGTTCCACGAGCAGGTGCTGCAGATCGTGTCCACCATCACCGGGGTCGGCCTTGCCGAGGCCGACGAGGTACGCCGTGCCCTGGGCACCAAGGACGGCCAGCCCGAGGTCGAGGTGTGGCTGCGCCCGCGGGCCTACGCCCGGGGTTACGACGTCGCCACCGTCGACAAGGTGTGGGAGGTGCTCAAGGCCTTCGGCTCGTTCGGGTTCTGCAAGGCCCATGCGGCTGCCTTCGCCCTGCCGACCTTCCAGTCGGCCTGGCTCAAGACCCACCACACCGCCGCCTTCCTGGCCGGGGTCCTGACCCACGACCCGGGCATGTATCCCAAGCGGCTGATCCTCGACGACGCCCGGCAGTTCGGCATCGCCGTGCTCCCGTTGGACGTCAACCGATCCGACGCGACCTACCGGGTGGAAAAGCTCGACGACCCGGCCGGCCACGGCATCCGGCTCGCGCTCTCGGAGGTCAAGGGCATCGCCGAGGCCGAGGTGGCCCGCGTCGTGGCCAACCGGCCCTACGGCTCGCTGGCCGACTTCCACCACCGCGCAGGAGTGTCCCGACCGGTAGTCGAACGGCTGGTGCTGACCGGCGCCTTCGACTCGCTCTACGCCCTCGGCTCGGTGGTCGTCTCGGCACCGTCAGCAGGTCACGCCGAGGGCCGCCACCTGGGGCGGCTGACCCGGCGTGACCTCCTGCTGCAGGTCGGTGAGCTGGACCGGTGGAGCAGGTCGGTGTCGCGAGGAGCGAGCCGCGGCAGCGGCCGAGGAGCCGGTCGCGGGACGGCCCGAGGGGTCGGCAGAGGTCGTGCGCACGACAGGGGCAGCACCCCGCTGACGTTGGCAGCAGCACCCGGAGCCGATCTCACCACCGTCGAGCACCCGGACGTCCGCACCCTCGCGGCCCGGCAGTCCCAGGCCGCCCGGCCGGTGGTGGCCGGCCCGGTGCAGATGGCGCTGGACCTCGACGACGCCCCGGGCTCGATCGAGCCCAGCGGACTGCCGGAGATGTCCGGTGCCGAGCTGGTCCGGGCCGAGCTGGAGGTGCTCGGTCTCGACGCGACCCGGCACGTGGTCGACTTCTACGAGCCGTTCCTGGCCGCGCTGCGGGTGACCCGCGCACCCGATCTGGTCCGCTGCCGCAGCCAGGCCGAGGTGCTCGTGGCCGGGGTCAAGGTGGCCACCCAGACCCCGCCGATCCGGTCCGGCAAGCGGGTCGTGTTCGTGACCCTCGACGACGCCCGCGGCCCGGTCGATGCCACTTTCTTCGAGGACGCCCAGGGCCCCTACGCCGCCACGTTGTTCCACTCGTGGCTGCTGGTGATCCGCGGCCATGTGCGGCGCACCGGCCCGCGTGGGGTGTCGATGCGGGCCACCGGCTGCTGGGAGCTGCCGGTGCTGCACGAGGCGTGGCTCGGCGGGGGCCTCGACGCGGTGGCCGAGGTGATGGCCGCCACCGGTCCGGTCACCGACCGTTCGGTTACCGGGGCGGCCGAGAGTCGCTCCAGCCGACCGGTGATGACCCGGCCACCGGCCGGCAGCAGCGTCGCGGTCTACGAGCCGCGCGAGGCAGGCGGGCGACCAGCGGGTGGGATGGGTAACAAGACCGGCGGGGCCGGGGCAGATCGTCGCGACCGCAACGACCGCAACGACCGCAACGACCGCAACGACCGACAGGTGGCGCAGGACGGGCCGCAGCGCCAGCGGGTCCTGGTGCACCCCACCGGGTTCCGGCAGTCGCCCTATGCCGACATCAAACCTCCGGGAGACGACGCCAAGACAGCGGCTCGCGCGGCCGCCGCGGCTCCGCGCAAGCTCTGGCACTCCAGCCCCGGGAGCTCAGGTGGCTGACCGGTGTGTCCGCGGTGCGCCGCTGACTGACTCGCCCGGCTGCCGGACGACCAGCCCTCGACGGCCTCGCCTCAGTAGCCTGACCAGGTGTCCACACCTCCCCTCTCCACACCGGCTGCCGCCGCCCCGCAGCGATCGGTCCGGACCGCGGTGGTGTGGGACCTGCTGCGCGCAGTCGTGGACGCGCCGCGCAACACCGGCGCACCAGGTGGGAGCGGTGCACCGAGCAGCAGCAACGCGACCAACGCCGCCGCCTCCGGTGGCTGGGACGTGGTCGACGTCGGCGGCGGCACCGGCGGCTTCGCGGTCCCGCTGGCCGCCCTGGGACACCGCGTCACCGTGGTCGACCCGAGCCCCGATGCACTGGCCTCACTGCAACGCCGGGCCGGGGAGCTCGCCGAGGCATCCTCGGGGCAGGCGGAACCGGCCGGTCCGACTGAGACGGCCGGCGGGGCCCTCCACTTGCAGGCAGTCCAGGGTGACGCCGTCGGCCTGCTCGACGTCGTCGACGCCGGCTCGGCCGACCTCGTGCTCTGCCACGGCGTCCTGGAGCACCTCGACCACGATGCCGAGGTCGCTCCGGCGCTGGCCGCGCTGGTGGCTGTGCTGCGTCCCGGTGGCACCCTCAGCCTGGTCGTCACCTCGCGGCACGCGGCGGTCGTCGCCCGTGCCGTCGCCGGTCGCTTCGCCGAGGCGCAGCACGTCCTCGACGACCCCCACGGCCGCTGGGGTGCGGGTGACCCGTTGCCGCGCCGGTTCACCGAGCCTCAGCTGGTGGGGCTGCTCGACCAGGCCGGCCTGCAGGTCGAGGACGTGCACGGCATCCGCACGGTCGCCGACCTGGTGCCGGGGGTGCTGCTCGACAGCGAGCCCGGATCGGCCGAGGCCCTGGTCGCGCTCGAGGTGGCGACTGCGCACCTGCCGGAGTTCCGCGCCCTCGCCACCCAGCTGCACGTCCGGGCCACCCGGCGCTGAGCGCTGATGAGCCGCAGCCAGCAGCTCCATCGACCCGGCCCACCGACCGGCCCCCAAGGCGACGACAGCGGTGCCACCGTGCTGCACGTCGACATGGACGCTTTCTACGCCTCCGTCGAGCTGATCGAACGCCCCGAGCTGCGCGGCTCCCCGGTCATCGTCGGCGGCGGCTCGCGCTCGGTCGTGCTGTCCGCGACGTATGAAGCCCGACGGTTCGGGGTGCACTCCGCGATGCCGATGAGCCGGGCCCGCCGACTCTGCCCGCAGGCCACCGTGGTGACGCCCAGCCACGCCCGCTACTCCGAGGTCTCCGCCGGGGTGATGGAGATCTTCCGCTCCATCACCCCGCTGGTCGAGCCGCTCAGCCTGGACGTGGCGTTCCTCGACGTCGCCGGTGCGGTGCGGCGCCTGGGTCGCCCGGCCCAGATCGGCCAGCTGATCCGGGACCGGGTCGCCGACGAGCAGGGCATCACCTGCTCGGTCGGGGTGGCCACCACCAAGTTCGTGGCCAAGCTCGCCTCGACCCGCAGCAAGCCCGATGGTCTGCTGGTGGTGCCCGCCTCGGGCGTCGTCGCGTTCCTGCACCCGCTGCCGGTCGGAGCGCTGTGGGGGGTGGGGGAGAAGACCGAGAAGGAGCTCATCCGGCTCGGGCTGCACACCGTCGGCGACATCGCCAACACCCCCGTCAAGACGTTGGTCCGCGCGCTCGGCAACGCCAGCGGCGCCCACCTGCACGCTTTGTCCTGGGGGCGCGACGAGCGACGCGTCGTCCCCCACGAGCCGGACAAGAGCGTCGGCGCCGAAGAGACGTTCGCCCGGGACGTCGACGATCCCGAGGTCGTCCGCCGGGAGCTGCTGCGCCTGGCCGAACGCACCGCCGGGCGCATGCGCACCGCGGGGCTGGCCGGGCGCACCATCAGCATCAAGATCCGGTTCGCCGACTTCACGACCATCACCCGCTCCCGGACGTTGACCGAGGCGACCGACGTGGCCGCGGTCGTCTACGCCACCGCTCGTCAGCTCTACGACGCCCTCGGTCTGGACCGGGCCCGGCTCCGCCTGGTGGGAGTCCGCGTCGAAGGCCTGGTCGAGTCGGCGCAGGCGCCGATGCAGCTGCTGCTGGGCGAGCGCGAACAGGGTCGCCGCGAGGCCGAGCAGGCGGCCGACCGTGCGGCGCGACGGTTCGGCACCGGCGTCGTCGGCCCGGCGACCCTGGTCGGCGACGGCCGCCGGTCCGGCCCACGACGTCCCGGTTCTGGCTCTCCGTCCTGACCGCAGAAGCCACCGCGGACCGGACCGCGGAGCCCGGCGAGCACACCCGATCGGGCACTTTGTCGAGATCTGCGGGCAGCGGGTTTGCCGACCGGGTTTCTTCTGGCGGTTCGGGCGCATATCCTGGCCAGGCGCACGGTGTCTTTCCGGCCGCGCATGACGTCGAGGCGTGACGTCGGGACATGGCGAGGAGGAACTGTGCCGCTCTCCGAGAACGAGCAACGACTGCTCGAGCAGATGGAGCGCGCGCTCTACGCCGAGGATCCCAAGTTCGCCACGTCGTTGCGCGGCAAGGACCCGCGCAGCAACTTCCGCCGCCGGATGGTCCTTTGCGCCCTGGGCGTGACGGTCGGCGTGGTTCTGCTGGTGTGGGGTCTGTTCGTGCACATCCTGGTCAGCGTCCTAGGCTTCGTGCTCATGCTGGCCAGCACCTTCTTTGCCGTGACCGGCTACCGCGCCGTCACCACGGCCGGTGCCCTCGGCGTCGTCGACGGCAACGGCGTCCGTCGCCCGGCCCCGCGCCCCGGCAATGGTCGCCGCAGTGCCGGCCGGCCCGCCCGAGCTGGGTTCATGGAGCGGATGGAAGAGCGCTGGAACCGTCGTCGCGACGAGAACGGCCGCTAGACCAGCCGGTCCGGTGCCCGCGAGGTACGTCACCTCGGCCCGCGAGGTCCGGCACGTCGGCCTCAGGTCCGGCGCACCCGCACCCGGGTGACCCGCGCTGCCGCCCGGTCCACCCCGTCGAGGCCGTCGGCGAACCGCTCGGAGATCCGGGCCGACACCGAGCGGGTCGACCGTGGCAGCAGCCGAGCCCGGGCCCGGCCCCACCGGCTCGCCCCGGCGGCCAGAGCCGAGCGCACCAGCTCGACATCGCCGCGCAGGTCGCCGATCGCACCCGTGTCGGGGGCATAGCGGGTGCGTTCGACGGCAGTGGTCAACCGGCCGATTGCCTTCGCGGCCGGTCCGCCCAGCCGGCGCGACTCGACCAGAACCGCTCCTCCCCGCCGAGGAGTCAGGCTCGGATCCCAGTCATAGCCGTGGTCGACCAAGGTGTCCTGCAGCTCCACCCACGCGGTGCGAGCCTGCTCGGCCGGTGACCGGGCGTCGCGCCACCGCAGTCGTCGTACGGCGATCCGGGTGAGTGCCGGCATCGACAGCAGCAGGAGCACGCCGAGCACCGCAAGGGTCGGCACCAGTGGCAGGTGCAGCGGGCTGCGGGAGCCGCCACCGCCGCCCGCCGCCGGGTCGTTCAGCGAGTCCCGCGGGGGGCGCTGGTTGGGGAACAGTCCGGCGCTGGAGCTGGCGCTGGGGGACGCATTGGCGCTGGCCGACGAGCTGGGCACGACCGACCCGGGCGCCGGGTTGGTCCAGGGCGGGGGAGCCGACGTCGGGCCGCCGGGGGTCGGCTCGAAGGGCACCCAGCCGGCACCCTCGAAGTACAGCTCCGGCCATGCGTGCAGGTCGTGGGTGCGGACGATGTGGTTGCCCTTGCGGTCCGAGGTGCCGGCCGCGAAACCGACTGCGACCCGGGCCGGGATGCCCAGGGTGCGGGCCATCACCGCCATCGCCGAGGCGAACTGCACGCAGTAGCCCCGCTTGGTGGCGAGGAACCCCGTGATCGCGGCGGCACCGTCGCCGTCGGCGACCGCCGGATCCAGGGTCAGCGAGTAGGTGAAGGCGGGGGACCGGAGCCAGGCTTGCAGGGCCAGCGCGGCGTCGTATCCCGAGCTGGTGCGCCTGGTGATCTCCCGGGCGGTAGTCGCGATGACCTCGTCCAGATCGGTGGGGAGCGCGAGGTAGCGGCGCATCGACGCCGGCGCAGGGCCTGCGGTACGCAGCAGGTCGGGTGTGAAGTCCACGTCCAGCGACACGGCGCGGTAGCCGATGCGCCGGGTCGAGCTGTTGTCCCCGAACACGTTGAAGGTCGACTTGTCGTAGAGCCAGGTGCCCGGGATGTCGCGCACCCGGGTCGTCGGATAGGGCAGCGGCAACCACTGCTGCTCGAGGTCGAAGATCTTGATCTCTCGCGCCGAGCGCTTGCTGGGCACCGAGAGACCCAGACCAGGAGCCCGCACCAAGCCCTTCTCGACATCGTTGCGGCTGCGCGACACCTTCAGGTCCGAGGGCCGCCAGGACGCGCCGGTGAACTCGTCGAGCCCGACCGAACGCAGGTACGTCGCCTTGCCCGTGTAGGTCAGCACCACGGTGTTCTGGCCCTGACGTAGGTTGCGGCCGAGCTGCAGGATCGGGTTGACCACGGTGACGGTGCCGGAGCCACCGCCTCGGCCGAAGCCGCCACCGCCGAGCCCGAAGGTGTGCGCCGACAGACCTGGCAGGACAGTCGGCACCGCGAGCGCGAGCCCCAGGGCTGCTGCTCCCACCCGACGACCGACCTGGGCCAGCGGGGCAGTGTCTGCGCTCAGGGTGGCCGGGCGGGCCGCGTTGCCCCGCATCGACCGGCCCCAGCGACTGACCCGCTCGCGGGCTTCGGTCAACAGCAGGGTGAGGAAGGCAGCGCCGGCAATGAGGAAGGCGACCCACCCCACACCCGTCGGCGCCACCGCGGTCGGCACCGTGTAGAGCACGAGCAGCGGCAGACCGGCGAGCGCGGCGCGACGCCACGTGACGGCGAAGGTATCCACCAGCAGAGCCACCAGTCCGACCCCGCCGACGGTGAGCACCTCGATGCCGGGGGAGACCCCGACCGGTGCGGCGTAGCGGTTGATGTCGGTGCGACCGTGCCGTACGAGGGTGACGAGCCGCTCCAGCGAGCCGGTGGTGGGGACCAACCCGAACAGAGCTTGGTCGTGGGCGTAGTGCAGCAGGAGGTAGAGGACCAGTGCGGCGAGTCCGCCGACGGGGGCAGTGAGCCGGCTGCCGGACAGTCGTCGAGCGAGCTCGGCACCGATCCCCACGGCGAGGACCGCCCCGATAGTCGGCAGGAACCACGCGCCGGTGAGGAAGACCGGGCCGAGGCACACTGCCGAGGCCGCGGTGGCGAAGGCGGCCGCCAGCGGCATCCGTACCGAGCCGGTCATGGCCCGCCGGGCGAGCGGTGTGCTTGCCGTGGACCGGGGCTTGGTGGGCGCTGCGCGGGGGACGGCGGCGCTGGCGCTGCTCGCCATCACGCCCGTCCCGAGGCCGCGAGGCTGCGGGTGGCGCCGGGCCCGTGCCGACCGACCCGCGGCCAGAGGTCGGCGATGGAGTCACCGGCCGACGCCGTGACCACCCGCCAGCCGGCGGCCTGCAACAGGGCGGCCGCCCCGACGTGGCCCGAGGTCCGCGCTCTCGGGCGCGAGCCACCGACGCTCCACGTATCGGTGTCGAGCATCACCGCGATGGCGGCGGTCGAGCCGTGGCGCAGGCGGGAGAGCAGCCGGGTCTCCTCCGGGTCGAGGTCACCGAGCACGGCGACGAGCAGTCCGTCGCCGCCAGTGCGGCGCAGCGTGGCACCTGCATCAGCCAGCGACGTGTGGTTCGAGGTCGTCACGACGGCCAGTGCGTCGAGCATGCTGCCCTCGACGTCGCCTGCCCCGTCAAGGCCGGCGTCGGTGCCGGCGAGGGTGGCGCCGGTGTCGGTGGTGAGGCGCACGTGGTAGCCGTGCTTCAGCAGGTGCACGCCGATCGCGGCGCTGGCGGTGATTGCCCACTCGAACGACGATCCCGGCCCCTCACCACCGTGGGCGCTGGAGCGCGAGTCGAGCAGCATGGAGGCCCTCGCCTGCCACGGCTGCTCCTCCCGACGCACCATCACCTTGTCCAGCCGTGCGGTCGAGCGCCAGTGCACCCGACGCAAGTCGTCGCCCTGACGGTAGTCGCGGATGCCGGCGTCGTCGTCTCCCGCACTGGCCAGCGACCGTGATCTGCTCTCCCCGCTGCCGGTCCACTCCCCGGACAGCGCGATCGACGGCAGCGCCGCGACCGGCGGGGTGACCACCAGAGTGTCGCGGGCGGCGAAGGACCGTTGCAGCTCGCACATGCCGAACGGATCGGTCAGCCGGATCGACAACGGGCCCAAGGCGTAGCGGCCGCGTACGTCGGAGCGGACGACGTACGACACCTCTCGGCGACCGCGCGGCTCGACCCGGTCGAGCACGAACCGCGGGCGCGATCCGAGCACGTAGGGAACCTTGTCCTCGACCAGCAGCAGCCCGGTCGGCAGCCGGGAGATGTTCTCCAGCCGCAACGTCACCGACGCCTCCTGGCCGGCCGCGGTGCGGGCCGCGCCGAGTCGTCGCCGGGACGAGAGCCGGTAGCGGGTCCGGGCCACGACGAGCGCACTCAACAGCGGCAGGGCGACGAGCAGCACGCCGACCCGGAGCAGGTCCGACTCGGAGGTCATCATGGCGGCGACGACGACCGCGAGGCCCGCCGCGAGGAACGAGCGCCCTCGCGTCGTGAGCCCCCGCATCGCGTCCCTCACCGGCGGTGGCCGCCCGCTGCATCGCCCGAACCGCGAGCGCCGTCCGCGCCGTTTGCGCCGCCGGCACCGCTGTGCCGTCCGCGGTCGTCGCCCGGGATCGGCACCGACGCAACGATGTCGGCGACGATGTCCTCGGTCGTACGTCGTCCGATCTGCGCCTCTGCCGTGGGCAGCAGTCGGTGGGAGAGCACGGCGACGGCGAGGTCCTGCACATCGTCGGGCAGCACGTAGTCGCGGTCGTCGAGGGCGGCAGCGGCCCGGGCGGCGCGGATCAGGTGCAGGGTGGCGCGCGGTGACGCGCCCAGTCGGAGCTCGGGGGAGTTGCGGGTGGCCAGCACCAGCGTCACCGCATAACGGCGCACCTGGTCGGAGACGTGGATGCTGCGCACGACCTCGATCAGGGTGGCGATCTCGGAGGCGTCGGACACGGCGCGCAACGCATCGAGCGGTGAGGCACCACCGTGCGACTCGAGCATCGCCAGCTCGGCTGCCTCGCTGGGGTAGCCCATCGACAGCCGCACCATGAACCGGTCGCGCTGCGCCTCGGGCAGCGGGTAGGTGCCTTCCATCTCGATCGGGTTCTGAGTGGCCAGCACCATGAAGGGCACCGCGAGCCCGTAGGTCTCGCCGTCGACAGTGACCTGGCGCTCTTCCATGCATTCCAGCAGCGCTGACTGGGTCTTGGGCGATGCACGGTTGATCTCGTCGCCGACCACGATGTTGGCGAAGATCGCGCCGGGCTTGAACTCGAAGTCCCGTCGTTCCTGGTTGAAGATCGCGACGCCGGTGATGTCGGAGGGCAGCAGGTCGGGGGTGAACTGGACCCGGCGTACCGAGCAGTCGACCGACTTCGCCAATGCCTTGGCCAGCATGGTCTTTCCGACGCCGGGGACGTCCTCGATCAGCAGGTGACCCTCAGCGAGCATGACGGTGATCGCGAGCCGCACGGTGTCGCGCTTGCCCTCGATCACGCTCTCCACCGCACGGCGGATGCGGGTGGTGGTGTCGGCCAGCGCGGCCAGGCCCGCCTTGTCCGGCCGCGGTGCAGCTGTCCCCACGGTCGAGCCGTCCATCGGGCTGATCGGGCTGTCGGTCGTCTCGCCCACGCTCAAAGCGTCCTCCCTCGTCCTGCGGCCGCTCGTGGTCCCCGGGAGGTGCGTCGGCGCACACCCGTGCCGACGACGGAGGTGACGACCGTCGCGGTGAGCCCGGCGAGGACGAGTGGCACCGAGGGTACGACGTCCGCTGCGCTGGTGAGCCGTGATCGGCCAACCAGTCCCGCTCCGCACGGCCGCGATGGTGTCACCGGGCGCGGGATCACGTCTGCTCAAGGTGGTTGATTGTGGAGCCGATGGGAGTATGGTGGAGCGAAGTGGGGAGCATCGGAGCGTCAGGGTGGAGAGGGGGGTCGATGTGGGGGACAGTCCCATGGACGGGTCAGGCGGGTCAGGCGAGTCAGGCGGGTCAGGCAGATCAGTCGAGCCGGGCAGATCAGCCGAGCAGCCTGCGGGATCTCTCCGCGACGTCGGTGGCGTTGTTGATGTCCTCGACGGCGACCTCGCTGACCTCGCTGACCTGCCTGCCGATCCCTTTCTTGGCAGCTATGAGCCCCGTCTCGACGACAAGGGGCGGCTGTTCCTGCCGGCCCGGTTCCGCGACCGGCTCGCGTCCGGGCTCGTCCTCACGCCCGGCCAGGACCACTGCGTCTACGTGTTCACCCGGCCGGACTTCCAGCGGATCTTCGCCAAGCTCCAGCGGGCCCCGCTGCTCAACCGCGAGGCCCGCCTCATGCAGCGCTGGTTCCTCTCCCAGGCCTTCGACCAGGTGCCGGACAAGCAGGGCCGCGTGACCATCACCACGCAGCTACGCGCCTGGGGCCGGCTCTCCAAGGACTGCGTGGTTGCCGGCGCCGGCAGCCGGTTGGAGATCTGGGACGCCCAGGCCTGGCGCAACCAGACCGAGGCCGAGGCGGCCGAGTTCGCCGCGCTGTCCGAGGGAGGTGTCATCGACTTCTTCTCCTGACCGACGAGCAGCACCGAGAGGCAGCACCACCCGCGCCGTACGGCGAGGTCTCCACCCGCTCCTGCAGCCACCCGTCCTGACGCCACTTCCCCGGTGCCAGGACCCGTAGCTCGGCAGCGGCAGCGGTTGGAGACCTGACCGCACGGACGAGCACCAGAGGACAGCACCACCCGAACCGGACGTTCCATGAAGGGTCGAGATGGACACGCCAGGACTCTCCGCTTCGCAGCGCCGCCACGTCATCCCGGTGTCCGACAGCCTGCTCGCCGCCGAGATCAAGCACAGCGTGCTGCTGCTCGGGGGGGCCCTCGGCCTGATGGGGTCCTTCGCCGTCGTGCTGCTGATGCTCACCGGTGTGGGCGGCTGAGGAATGACGACAGGTCCCCAGCACGTGCCGGTGCTGCTGGCGCGCACGCTCGAGCTGCTGGCCCCGGCGGTGGCCGCCCCGGGTGCTGTCGTGGTCGACACGACCCTGGGGCTCGGTGGGCACAGCGCAGCGCTGCTGGATGCCTTTGGCTCGCTGCGCGTGGTCGGGCTCGACCGTGACCCCCGCGCGCTGGAGATCGCAGGTGCTCGCCTCGCGCCGTACGGCGATCGGGCCACCCTCGTGCACGCCGTGTACGACGAGCTGAGAGCGGTCCTGGCTCGGTTGGGCATCGCCCGGGTGCAGGGCGTGCTGTTCGACCTCGGGGTCTCGTCGATGCAGCTCGACGAGGCCGAGCGCGGGTTCGCCTATGCGCAGGACGCACCCCTGGACATGCGGATGGACCAGAGCACGGGCCTGACTGCTGCCGAGATCGTCAACACCTACTCCGCTGCCGAGATCGCCCGGGTGCTGCGGGAGTACGGCGAGGAGCGCTTCGCCAAGCGCATCGCCGACTCGCTGGTGCGCGACCGGGTCCGCGAGCCGTTCACCGGCACCGCCCGGCTGGCCGAGCTGGTGCGCAGCTCGATCCCGGCCGCGACCCGCCGGACCGGTGGGCACCCCGCGAAGCGCACGTTCCAGGCGCTGCGCATCGAGGTCAACCGCGAGCTCGACGCCCTGGCCCGGGCGCTGCCTGCCGCTCTCTCCGCACTCGCCGTCGGGGGCCGGGTCGTCGTCCTCTCCTACCACTCGCTGGAGGACCGCATGGTCAAGCGGACGCTCGTGGCCGGGGCTACCAGCACCGCGCCGCACGACCTGCCGGTGGTGCCGCCCGAGCACGAGCCGGTGCTGCGGCTGCTGACCCGTGGCGCCGAGACGGCGTCGGCGGATGAGGTCGCCGCCAACCCGCGCGCTGCATCGGTGCGTCTACGGGCTGCCGAGCGGGTCCGCGACACCGGCCTTCGGGAGACCGCATGAGCACGCCCTTGCTTGCGCCCCCGCTGCGGGCGACGCCACCCGTCACTGCCCCCGTCACTGCCCCCGTCACGCGTTCGCGGCCGGGTCGGCTGCGACTGGTTCCGCCGCTGCGCACCGGCGCGCCGCGCGCACCGTTCGTGCTGCTGCTCGGCACACTTCTGGTCGGGGGACTGGTTGGTCTGCTGGTCCTCCACACCGCCCTGGCGGAGGACTCCTTCCGCCTGCACGACCTGAAGGTCCGTTCGGCCCTGCTCACCGACCGCGGGCAGGCGCTCGAGCAGCAGGTCGCGGCTGAGGCGGCACCGAGGCGGCTGGCGGCACGAGCGGAGGCGATGGGCATGGTGCGCAGCGAGAACCCTGCGTTCATCCGCCTCTCCGACGGCAAGGTCCTCGGCCGCCCGAAGGCGGGCGTCGCCCCTGCCGTCGCCCCGGTCGCGCCCGCCGCCTCAGCGAAGCCCGGGGACGCCAAGGGGAAGGCAGGCGGCACCACCACGAAGGCGACGACGGCCCGCCCGAGGACCAGCACGAAGGCCAGCACGAAGGCCGGCACCCGGCCCGCGAAGCGCGGCGCCACCCCCACCGCACCGTCCACGGGTCGGTGACCGGCCGGTGACCCCACCACCCCGGCGACCGGCGCCGCGGCGACCCACAGCGCCACGACCACCCACCCGGCGACCACCGGTGCGACGGCCCGCCGCTCGACGCCCCCCGCCCAGCAGTCCGCGGTTCGTCCGGCTCGGCGATCCTGGCCGCCGGCTGCGGGGCGCCGTGGTGATGCTGGCTTTCGTGCTGTCGCTGTTCGGTGCCCGGCTGGTCCAGCTGCAGGGCCTCGACGCCCCGAGCTATGCCGCAGCCGCCGAGAGTGGTCGGCTGCGCACGGTCACGCTGCCCGCCGTACGCGGCACGATCACCGACCGCAATGGTGTTGCGCTTGCCACGACCGTCGCAGCCGTCAACGTGACCACCGACCAGACGATGGTGCTGGACCCGGCAGCAACCGCCGCGGTGCTCGCCCCCGTCCTCGGCCGACCGGTCAAGGTGTTGCAGGCTGCGTTGACCGGCACAGCGCGCTTCGTCTACCTGGCCAAGGGCGTCACCCCCGGGGTGTGGCGTCAGGTGCAGGGCCTCGACCTGCCCGACCCGAAGGTCGACGGCGTGCCCGGCATCTACGCGGAGGACACCTCCAAGCGGGTCTATCCGGCCGGGGTGATCGGAGCCAACATCGTCGGTTTCGTCGGTGCCGACGGCAAGGGCCTCGGCGGCCTCGAGTACGCCCTGAACGCGATCCTTGCAGGCCGGGCGGGCACCACGACCTACGAGCTCAGCGCCGCCGGCCGCCGCATCCCCAGTGGGGTGGACACCGAGCGCGCTGCGGTGCCCGGCACCGATGTCCGCCTCACCATCGACCGCGACATCCAGTACGTCGCGCAGCAGGCGATCGCCAAGGCCGTCACCACGACGCAGTCGCAGAGCGGCACGGTCATCGTCATCGACCCGCGGACCGGGGATCTGCTCGCGATGGCGACCGCCCCCACCTTCGACCCGAACAAGCCCGGTGCGGCTCCGGCCGCTGACCGTGGCGACCGGCCGATGTCCGAGGCCTACGAGCCCGGCAGCACCGGCAAGATCATTACGGCCGCCGCGTTGCTGCAGGAAGGCGTCATCACCCCGACCACGCCGATCACCGTGCCGAACCGCCTGACCCGCTCGACCGAGACGTTCAAGGACTTCGAGGACCACGGCACCGAGCACCTCACCTATGCCGGCACCATCGCCAAGTCCAGCAACATCGGCACCATCCGGGCCGCCGAGCGACTCGGCAGCCTCTCCCGCCTCTACCCCTACTACGTCAAGTTCGGCGTCGGTCAGCCGACCGGGCTGGGCCTGCCGGGCGAGGCGTCCGGCGAGGTCCTCAAGCCGTCGCAGTGGTCGGGCACCACGCCCTACACCATGGCGTTCGGACAGGGCTACTCGGTCAACACGGTGCAGATGGCCTCGGTCTTCGCCACCATCGCCAACAACGGGCTGCGGGCCTCGCCGCGACTGGTCGACGCGCTCACCGGCCCCGACGGCAAGGTGCAGGTGGCCGCGGCCTCAGCCCGCACCCGGGTCGTGAGCCCGACGACCGCGGCCACCGTGCGGCTGCTGATGGAGACCGTCACCGAGGACGGCGGCACCGCGCCGCTCGCACGCATCCCGGGCTATCGCGTCGGCGGCAAGACCGGCACCGCCAACCGGTTCGACCCGACCTGCGGCTGCTACCGCGGCTACACGATGTCGTTCATCGGCACGGCGCCGATCGACAAGCCCGGGGTGGTCGTGGCCGTCACGCTGCAGGCGCCCAAGTCGGCCCTCGGTGGCGGTGTCAACGCCGGACCTGTCTTCGCCCAGGTGGCGTCGTTCGCGCTGCAGGCCCTGCACGTGCCGCCCACCGGCACCCGCCCACCGCGCATCCCGCTCACCACCCGCTGAGCCCGGCGGCCGCCACTGCAGATCGCGCACGCGTTCGGCCGCCCCTGCCACGGACCATCGACAGTCCCCAGCCGTGCGCAGGAGCGCCCGCATCGAGTGGCGGCACCTGGTCGTCCCGAGCGGCGGCCGACTGCCACCTTCCGCCAGTGGATGGGGCCAGGCAGCCAGATGGCGCCACTCGACGGGGTGGCGCGCGGGAGGCGGGCTTTGGGCCGACCGTTAGCCTGTGTGCCCGTGCTGCAGCCGCCCGGGACGTCCACCCCGCGACCGACCGGTCTGCCCGCTCGCACGCTCGCCGAGGTGGCCGCGCACCTGGGTGTCGAGCTGCGCCGGCCGTCCGATCACGGCCGGGGCGCGGGCTCCGGCGACGGTCACGGCGCCGGCTCCCCGTCACGGCAGGCCGAGGCCGGCGAGCGCGCGATCACCGGCGTCACTCTCGATTCGCGGGATGTCCGGCCTGGTGACCTCTACGTCGCGCTGTCCGGTGCCCGAGCGCACGGGGCTGACTTCGCCGCCGCAGCGGTCGCGGCCGGTGCGGTGGCCTGCGTGACCGACGAGGCCGGTGCCGAGCGGGTGGCTGCCGTCGGTCTGCCAGCGTACGTCGTGGGGCTGCCCCGAGAGGTGCTCGGTCGGCTCGCGGCGTGGGTCTACGACGAGCCGGCCGCGGCGATGACGATGCTCGGCGTCACCGGCACCAACGGCAAGACGACCACGGCCTACCTGCTCGAGGCGGGGCTGCAGCACGCCGGGCGCACGACCGGTCTGGTCGGCACGATCGAGACCAGGGTCGCGGGGGAGGTGCTGCCGAGCGAGCGCACCACACCCGAGGCGACCGACCTGCAGGCGCTGCTCGCGGTGATGCGCGAACGCTCCGTCGACACGGTTGCGATGGAGGTGTCCAGCCACGCTCTGGCGCTCGGCCGGGTCGACGGGACGACGTACGACGTGGCGTTGTTCACCAACCTCAGTGAGGACCACCTCGACTTCCATGCTGACCTCCAGGACTACTGGGCCACCAAGGCAAGGCTCTTCACCCCGGAGCGGTCGCGGCGAGGCGTCGTCGATGTCGATGGCGAGCACGGGCAGCGGCTCGCCGGGCACGCGACGGTGCCGGTGTGGACGTTGTCGACAAACGGGGGACCGGCCGACTGGCAGACCCACGACGCAGTTCTCACTCCGACGGGGAGCACCTTCACCCTGACCGGTCCGGAGGGCCTGTCGCTCACGTGCTCGACCCAGCTGGCGGGTGACTTCAACCTCGCCAACGCCGCACTTGCGGTGGTCGGTCTCGTCGCTGCAGGGGTCGAGCCCGTCGTCGCGGCGGCCGGGGTCGCCGCTTGTCCCGGCGTGCCCGGACGGATGGAACGGGTTGCTGCGCAAGGCGTTCTGGCCCTGGTCGACTTCGCGCACACGCCCGACGCGTTGCGCCGGCTGCTGGCCACCGTGCGGCCGTTGGTGGCCGAGGGCGGTCGGCTGCTCGTCGTCATCGGCTGCGGCGGCGACCGTGATCCGCACAAGCGGCCGGTGATGGGTGCCATCGCGGTGCGCGACGCCGATGTCGCCGTGCTCACCAGTGACAACCCGCGGTCTGAGGACCCGGCCGCCATCGTCGCCGCCATGCGCGTCGGAGCCGACGACGCGGTCGCGGACGGAGCCGGCGGTCATCTCGAGGTCGATACCGACCGGCGCGCTGCCATCGGCCTTGCCTGTGCGCTGGCCCAGGACGGCGACGTGGTGCTGATCGCCGGCAAGGGCCACGAGACCGGACAGGAGATCGCGGGCGTCGTGCATCCCTTCGACGACCGGTTGGTGCTGGCCGAAGCTCTCCGGTCGGTGGCCCGATGACCGCGGCGGTGCGCGGGTGATCCCGATGACGTTGGCCGAGATCGCTGCGCTCGTCGGCGGCACCGTCGGTGGTGACCCCGAGGCGGGCTCGGTCCAGGTGACCGGGCCGGCCACCGTCGACTCGCGCGCCGTGCCGCCGGGCGGGTTGTACGTCGCCGTGGTCGGGGCGCGCAGCGACGGTCATGACTTCACCGACGACGCGACCACCGCCGGTGCTGCTGCGGCGCTGGTCTCGCGGCCGGTGGCGGTTGCGCACGTGCTGGTGCCCGACGTGATGGCGGCGTTGGCGGTGCTGGCGCACGACGTGCTGCTCCGGCTGGTCGACCGCGGTGGTCTCACGGTGGTCGGGCTGACCGGATCGTCGGGCAAGACGAGCACCAAGGACCTGCTCGCTGCCGTGCTCGAGACCCTCGGACCGACGGTCGCCACCGAGGCGTCGTTCAACAACGAGCTTGGGGTGCCGTTGACCGTGTTGCGGGTCGACATCGAGACGCGGTTCCTGGTGCTGGAGATGGGGGCCCGCGGTGCCGGCCACATCGCCGCCCTGTGCCGTCTGGCGCCGCCCCGGATCGGGGCGGTCCTCAACGTGGGCGCTGCGCACGCGGCGGAGTTCGGTACCCCCGATGACACGGCGCGGGCCAAGAGCGAGCTGGTGCAGGCATTGCCCGCACGCGCAGCGGGTGGGGTGGCCGTGCTCAACGCCGACGACCACCGGGTCGTGGCCATGTCCGCCGTGACCACGGCCCGCGTGGTGACCTTCGGGATCGACGCGGCTGCCGACGTACGCGCGACCGACGTGCGTCTGGACGGCGCGGCACGACCGTCGTTCCTCCTGCACGTCGGCGACCACGCACCTGAACCGGTCTCGTTGCCGCTGCACGGCGCCCATCACGTGAGCAACGCCCTCGCGGCGGCCTCGGTCGCCGTCGAGCTCGGCGCCACCCCGGGGCAGGTGGCTGCTGCCCTCGCCGCGGCCACGCCGCGCAGTCCGTGGCGGATGGAGGTCACCGAGCGGGCCGACGGCGTGACCGTGATCAACGACGCCTACAACGCCAACCCGGACTCGATGCGCGTCGCGTTGGACGCGGTGAGCGCGATGGGGGCGGGTCGCCGCCGCTGGGCGGTCCTCGGCGAGATGCTCGAGCTCGGCGCGGCATCCACCGTGGAGCACGTACGAGTGGGCAGACTGGCCCACGGCTCGGGCGCCCGCGTGCTTGCGGTCGGCGCCGGAGCTCGTGGCGTGCACGAAGGGGCGCTCGCGCATGGTGCTGTCGAGGGAGAGGGGAGCGTGCTCGTGGCCGACGTGCCCGCCGCTCTCGAGCTGCTTGCCCGCAGCCTTGCCCCCGGCGACCTCGTGCTGGTGAAGGCGTCCCGCGGCGCTGGTCTCGAGCGGGTCGCCAGCGGTCTGCTCGCGCCGGCGGGCTCCACCCCCGGCCGCTCGTCGGACAGCGCCCGATGAGGCTGGTGCTCGTCGCCGCGTCGTGCGGGCTGCTCGTGACGCTGTTCGGCACCCCGCTGGCGATCAAGCTGCTGACCGGGCGCGGCTACGGACAGCTGATCCGCGACGACGGGCCGACCTCGCACCACACCAAGCGCGGCACCCCGACCATGGGTGGTGCCGTCATCATCGTGGGCGCGCTCATCGGCTACGCCGCCGCGCACCTGGCGACGTTCAGTGAGCCGACCGTCTCGGCGCTGCTGGTGCTGTACCTCATGACCGGCCTCGGGGTCGTCGGGTTCCTCGACGACTACATCAAGGTCGCCAAGCAGCGCAGTCTCGGGCTTCGCGCCTGGGCCAAGCTGACCGGCCAGATGCTGGTCGCGGTGTCCTTCGCTGTCGCGGCCGACCACTTCCCGGACAGCAACGGTCTGACGCCGGCCTCGACCAACATCTCCTTTATCCGGGACACCGGCATCGGGCTGGGTGCCATCGTGTTCGTGCTCTGGGCCTACCTGATGATCGCCGGCACCTCCAACGGGGTGAACCTCACCGATGGCCTGGACGGTCTGGCGACCGGTGCGTCGGTGATGGTGTTCGCGTCGTACGTCCTGATCGGGATCTGGCAGTTCGGCAACGGCTGCGCCCTCGGGGCGGTCAGCAAGTGCTACGAGGTGCGGGACCCGCTCGACATCGCGGTGGTCGCGGCCGCGGTCATGGGCGCGTGCTTCGGCTTCCTGTGGTGGAACGCGTCGCCCGCCAAGATCTTCATGGGTGACACCGGATCGTTGGCTCTCGGTGGCGCGCTCGCCGGCATCGCCATCACCAACCGCACCGAGCTGCTGCTGGTGCTGCTGGGCGGTTTGTTCGTGCTCATCTCGCTGTCGGTGATCATCCAGGTCGGCTTCTTCAAGCTCACCCGAAAGCGAGTGTTCCGGATGGCGCCGCTGCAGCACCACTTCGAGCTCGTCGGGTGGGGCGAGGTGACGATCGTCATCAGGTTCTGGATCATCGCGGGGTTGCTCGTGGCGCTCGGGCTCGGCGTGTTCTACGCCGAGTGGGTCGCCGGCGCGTGAGGCTTGCGGGCAGCCGGGTCGTCGTCGCCGGGCTCGGTGTCACCGGGCCGTCGGTGGTGCGGGCGCTTCACGCGCGCGGCGCGACCGTCGTCGCGGTCGACGGCCGCACCGGACCGCGGGAGGTAGATTTGGCCGACCAGCTGCGCGGTGACGGCGTGACGGTGCTGCTGGGAGCGGACGCGGTGTCCGGTGCCGGAGGCGTCCTCGACGGTGCCGACCTCGTCGTCACCTCACCTGGCTGGCGACCCGACAACCCGCTGCTGCTGGCCGCCGCCGCGCGGCAGGTGCCGGTCTGGGGCGATGTCGAGCTGGCCTACCGACTGCGGCCGACCGACCAGCCGTGGCTCGGGGTCACCGGCACGAACGGCAAGACCACCACGGTGCTGATGCTCGCCTCGATCCTGCGCGCCGCCGGTCATCACGCGGTCGCAGCGGGCAATGTCGGCCTGCCGGTGCTCGAGGCCGCGCTGGCCGACCCGCCCTACGACGTGCTGGCCCTGGAGCTGTCGAGCTTTCAGCTGCACTGGACCTCGACCATGCGGCTGTACGCCGGTGCGGTGCTCAACGTCGCCCCCGACCACCTGGACTGGCACGGCTCGCTCGAGGCCTACGGCGAGGACAAGGCGCGGGTCTGGCGCGGCGCGGCGGTGCGCGTTCTCAACCTCGACGACCCGGCGACCGTGGCGCTGCTGGGTCGGGCATCCGACCCGGACGAGCCGGCTGCCGTGGTCGCGGTGACCAGCGGTCGCCCGGACATCGACACGGCGATCCGCCAGCTCGACGTGGCGTCCCGCCTCGCGGCCCCCCGTCTGGACGGCCTGCTCGGCGTGGTCGAGGGTCGCGCCGGTGTCGTCGCGAGCCGCCTGGTCGAGCAGCCCGGGGGAGCGGTGCTCGCCGAGGTCTCCGACATCCGTCCGCCCGCTCCGCACAACGTGGCCAACGCGCTCGCGGCCGCCGCGCTGGCCCGCAGCCTCGACCACGGGGGGGTGCTGAGCGTCCCGCCGGACGCGGTCGCCGCCGGCCTGCGGGCCTTGGCACCCGGTCCGCACCGCATCGCCCACGTCGTCACGGTCGACGGCGTCGACTGGGTCGATGACTCCAAAGCCACCAACCCGCACGCCGCTGCCGCCTCGCTCGCGGCCTTCCCGTCCGTGGTGTGGGTGGCCGGCGGTCTCGCCAAGGGAGCCCGCTTCGAGGAGCTGGTGATCGGGGCGGCCGACCGTCTGCGCGGGGTGGTCCTGCTCGGCCGGGACCGTGCGCTGGTCGCCGAGGCACTCGCGCGACACGCGCCGGAGATCCCGGTCCTCGAGGTCACCGGACCGGAGACTGGGGGTCGGCACGACGGTGCCGACGAGGTGGGGGCAGGAGCGACGGTGATGGACGACGTGGTGCGGGCGGCCGCGGGGCTGGCAGCCCCCGGCGACACCGTGCTGCTCGCGCCCGCCTGTGCCTCGATGGACATGTTCCGCGACTACGCCCAGCGTGGTGACGCCTTCGCCGCGGCCGCCCGGCGGTTGACCGGCGTGCGGCCGACGTCGTGAGCACGATCGCCCCCGACCTCGATCTGCGTACGTCGCCGCCGGCGCAGGCGACGGTTCAGGCGGCTCCTGTGGTGCACACCCCGGCACCCGGGGTCGGGATGCTGCTGCAGCGACCGACCACCCCCTACTACCTGCTCCTCGGCGCCTCGGCCCTGCTGCTCGTGCTCGGGCTCGTGATGGTGTTCTCAGCCTCCAGTGTCGTGGCGTTCGCCGACTTCGGCTCCTCCCTGGCGATCGTGAGCAAGCAGGCCACCTGGGTGGTGATCGGGCTGCCCGCGATGTGGTGCGCGTCGCGGCTGCCGGTGCGGGTCTGGCGGCTGTCGGCCTACCTCGGCCTCGTGGTGTCGGTGGCCCTGCTCGTCCTGGTGATCATCGCCGGAACCTCCATCCACGGAAACAAGAACTGGTTGCAGTTCGGTGGTTTCACCATGCAGCCCTCGGAGCTGGCCAAGCTCGCTCTGGTGCTGTGGTGCTCGGACCTGTTGGCCCGCAAAGAGAAGCTGCTCGGGCAGTGGAAGCACCTGCTCGTGCCGCTGCTGCCGGTCGGCGGTCTGGTGCTGGCCCTGGTGCTGCTCGGCGGCGACCTCGGCACCGCGATCATCATCGCCGCGCTGCTGGCCTCGATGCTGTGGTTCGCCGGTGCGCCGCTGCGGCTCTACGTCATGGTTGCGGTCCCCGCCTCGCTGGTCGTGAGCTGGATGGTCAACACCCGTTCGGCACGCATGTCGCGCATCACGGTCTGGCTGCACCCCAACCAGGCCGACCCGCTCAACGAGGGTCTGCAAGCACTGCACGGCAAGTTCGCCCTGGCCACCGGCGGCTGGTGGGGCGTCGGCCTCGGCGGGTCGAAGGAGAAGTGGGGTGCCCTGCCGGAGGCCCACACGGACTTCATCTTCGCGATCATCGGCGAGGAGCTCGGTCTGCTGGGCACGCTCTCTGTCGTGGGGCTCATCGGGGTGATGGGCTACGCCGGCCTGCGCATCGCGGTCGACGCCGTCGACCCGTTCGTGCGCTATGCCGCCGCGGGTGCAACGACGTGGCTGATGGTGCAGGCACTGGTCAACATGGGCGCCGTGCTCGGTCTGCTGCCGATCACCGGCGTGCCGCTTCCCCTGGTGTCCTACGGCGGTTCGGCCCTGGTGCCGACCATGCTGGCCATCGGCATGCTGCTCTCGTTCTGCCGGCCGCGTCGTGGTCGCGGCACCGGGCGACTGCGCCGCCGACGACGCTCGCGTGGTCCAGCCGACAGGGCGGTGGCCTGACCGTGCGGGTGGTCGTCGCCGGCGGTGGCTCCGCCGGGCACATCGAGCCGGCGCTCGCCTTCGCCGACGCCGTGCTGCGCCGTGATCCCGAGGCGGTCGTCACCGCCCTGGGCACCGAGCGCGGTCTCGACACCCGGCTCATCCCGGCCCGCGGCTACGAGCTCGACCTGATCCCGCCGGTGCCGATCCCGCGCCGACCGACCCGCGGCCTGCTCGAGGTGCCGCGCCTGCTGCAGTCGGCCGTCGCGGTGGCAGCCGCCGCCCTCCGGGCCCGGCAGGCCGACGTGCTCGTGGGATTCGGTGGCTATGTCGCGGCCCCTGCCTATCTCGCCGCGCGTCGACTGCGAGTGCCGATCGTGGTGCACGAGGCCAACCCACGGCCCGGCTGGGCCAACCGGCTCGGCGCACGCCTCACGCCCTACGTCGCCACGACCTTCCCGGCCACCCCGATCGCCCACGCCCGTCAGGTGGGGCTGCCGATCCGGCGCAGCATCGCCACTTTGGACCGGGCGGCCATGCGGGCCGAGGCACGAGCGACCTTCGGCCTGCACCCCGACCTGCCGGCCTTGCTCGTCACCGGTGGCTCGCAGGGCGCCAAGCGGCTCAACGACGCGGCCTCCGGTGCTGCTGATGCCCTGCGCGCTGCCGGTGTCCAGGTGCTGCACGCCACCGGAACGGCTCACACCGTCACCGTCCCCCCCGGCCGGCCGGGCGCACCGCCGTACGTCGTGGTGCCCTACCTCGACCGGATGGACCTGGCCTATGCCGCGGCCGACTTCGTCCTGTGCCGGGCCGGGGCCAACACGGTGGTCGAGCTGACGGCGGTCGGGCTGCCGGCCGCCTACGTCCCGCTGCCGATCGGAAACGGCGAGCAGGAGCTCATCGCCCGACCGGTGGTGACCGCTGGTGGCGGGTTGATGGTCGACGACCCGTCGTGCACGCCGGACTGGGTGGCGGCGACGTTGACCCCGCTGCTCACCGACCCAGCACGACTCGCCACCATGGGACGGGCCGCAGCCGCCACCGGCCGTCCCGATGCCGACGATCGGCTCGTCGACCTGGTGCTCGAGGCAGTCGGGGCATCGGGTGCCCCCGGGTGGTCCAGGTGGTCGAGGTGTTCCGGCCGATCGTTCCGGTCCGGCGGGAGTCGGTGGTGACCACCGTGGAGCATGTCGAGCCGCTGCCGGCCGAGGCTCTGGGCCGCGTGCACTTCATCGGCATCGGCGGCGCCGGCATGTCCGGCATCGCGCGCATCATGCTGGCCCGTGGACTGCCGGTCAGCGGCAGCGACGCCAAGGACTCGGTGACCCTCGCGGCACTGCGGGCACTCGGCGCGACGGTGCACGTCGGTCACAGCAGCGGAGGTGTGGGAGACGTCGACACCGTGGTGGTGTCGACCGCGATCCGCGAGGACAACCCCGAACTCGTCGAGGCGCACGCGCGTGGGCTGCGTGTCGTGCACCGGGCGGGCGCTCTGGCCTCGGTCATGGCAGGGCGACGGGCCGTCGCGGTGGCCGGCACGCACGGCAAGACCACGACGACCTCGTTGCTGACTGTCGCGCTGCAGCGCTGCGGCGCCGACCCGTCCTTCGCGATCGGCGGCAACCTCAACGAGTCCGGGGCCAACGCGCACAACGGCACCGGGGACGTCTTCGTGGCCGAGGCCGACGAGAGCGACGGGTCGTTCCTGCTCTACTCACCCACCGCGGCCATCGTGACCAACGTCGAGCCCGACCACCTCGACCACTACGGCACACCCGCTGCCGTCGCCGCTGCCTTCGATGCCTTTGCCCGTCGGGTCGAACCGGGCGGGTTTCTCGTCACCTGCGCCGACGACCCGGGTGCGGTGGCGATGGCCGAGTCAGCCCGCGCCGACGGCGTCGACGTGCGCACCTACGGTGTGGAGCCGGGCGCAGACCTGCGACTCGTCGACCTCACCATCCGTGGGCTCGGCAGCACGTTCGAGGCGGTGCTGGGCGGTCGTCGCCTCGGGCGGGTCGAGCTGCGTATCCCCGGTCGGCACAACGCCCTCGATGCTGCTGCCGCCCTCGCCACGGGCATCGGGCTCGGCTTTCCCGCCGAACGTCTGCGGGAGGGACTAGCCGGCTTCACCGGCACCCGTCGCCGTTTCGAGCACAAGGGGACGGTCGGGGGAGTGCGGGTCTTCGACAGCTATGCCCACCACCCGACCGAGCTCGCGGCCGACCTGTCAGCAGCACGTGAGGTCGCCGGGCGGGCCCGGGTGGTCGTGGTCTTCCAGCCGCACCTGTTCAGCCGCACCCAGTTCTTCGCGGCCGAGTTCGGTGCCGCGCTGGGCCTTGCCGACGAGGTGGTGGTGATGGACGTCTACGCCGCCCGCGAGGACCCGGTGCCCGGAGTCACCGGAGCACTCGTGGCCGCCGCCGTACCTCTTGCGGCCGAGCATGTCGTCTTCGAACCGTCCTGGTCGGCCGTCGCGGGTCATCTCGCGGCCCGGGCGGGCCCCGGCGACGTCGTCATCACCTGTGGTGCCGGTGATGTGACGATGATCGGTCCCGAGGTGCTTGCGCTGCTCGGGGCGCAGGCCTCGTGAGCACCATCCGGGTGCCACCGCCGTCCCGGTCAGCATCGCCAGGGTCGCCAGGGTCGACGCCCCCGTCGGCCTCGACGCCGGCCACTCTGGCTCCACGGCTGGCCGCCCGAGGACGGGTCCGCCGCCGCACCAGGCTGCTCGTCACGCTGACCGCTGTCGGGGCGCTGGCTGCCCTCGGGGTGACGGGATGGCTGCTGCTCGCCACCTCGGTGCTCGGCGTCGGTCAGGTCGACGTGGTCGGGGTGCACCGGTTGTCCGCGGCCGAGGTCCGGGCCGCCGCTGCGTTGCCGGGCGGCCAACCGCTCGCCAGGATCGACCCGGGGGCGGTGGCGGCCCGCATCGCTGCCCTGCCGCAGGTGCGGCACGTGGTCGTCACCCGCAGCTGGCCGCGCACCGTGCGCATCACGGTCCAGGAGCGGGTGCCCGCGGGAGTGCTGCTGCAGGGGGATGCGACGTACGTCCTCGTCGACCTCGAGGGTGTCGCGTTCGGCGAGGTGTCGCGTCGACCGCGCGGGTTGCCGCTGGTGACCGCGCCGGTCGAGGCCGGGCCGGGGTCGCTGCGGGCGGCTCTGCAGGTGCTGCGCCGGCTGCCGCCCGCGGTGCGGGCGCAGGTGCGCCAGGCGCGCGCGGCCGGTCCCGAACGGGTCGAGCTGCTGCTCTCCCGCGGGCGCACCGTGCTGTGGGGGAGCAGTGAGCGCAGCGAGCGCAAGGCTGCCGTGCTCTCGGTGCTGCTGACCCGCAAGGCGCGCATCTACGACGTCAGCGCGCCGGATGCTCCCACCACGACCGGTTGACACCTCCCGTGAGCGGCCGGAGCCAAGGTGATCCAGCGAGTCGGCGTGTCGGTCGTTGAATCAGCTCCGGTGCCCACCTAACGTCCGTCTCATCCTCACTGGTTGACATAACTATAAGGCTCAACTTGAGGGTGAGGGTTCGGAAACCTCCGGACCGTCGCGCGAGTCGGGGCGAAAAACCCGGTCAAGAGAGAGGCACCGACGTGGCAGCACCGCAGAACTACCTGGCGGTCATCAAGGTCGTCGGCATCGGAGGTGGTGGCGTCAACGCCGTCAACCGGATGATCGAAGTCGGCCTCAAGGGCGTCGAGTTCATCGCCATCAACACCGACGCCCAGGCGCTGCTGATGTCGGATGCCGACGTCAAGCTCGACGTCGGTCGCGAGCTCACCCGTGGCCTCGGCGCCGGCGCTGACCCGGAGGTCGGCAAGCGGGCCGCCGAGGACCACGCCGAGGAGATCGAAGAGGTCCTCAAGGGGGCCGACATGGTCTTCGTCACTGCCGGCGAGGGCGGCGGCACCGGCACCAGCGGCGCGCCGGTCGTGGCCCGCATCGCCCGCTCGCTCGGCGCGCTGACCATCGGCGTCGTGACCCGCCCGTTCGGCTTCGAGGGTCGTCGCCGCGCCAACTCCGCCGAGACCGGCATCGACGAGCTGCGCGACGAGGTCGACACCCTCATCGTCATCCCCAACGATCGCCTGCTGTCCATCTCCGACCGCGGCATCTCGATGCTCGACGCCTTCAAGTCCGCCGACCAGGTGCTGCTGCAAGGTGTCTCCGGCATCACCGACCTCATCACCACACCGGGCCTGATCAACCTCGACTTCGCCGACGTCAAGTCGGTCATGTCCGGTGCCGGTTCAGCCCTGATGGGCATCGGCTCCTCGCGCGGGGACAACCGCGCCGTCGAGGCAGCCGAGATGGCGATCTCCTCGCCGCTGCTCGAGGCCTCCATCGACGGCGCGCACGGTGTCCTGCTCTCCATCGCCGGTGGCTCCGACCTGGGGCTCTTCGAGATCAATGAGGCGGCTCAGCTCGTCGCCGAGGCCGCGCACACCGAGGCCAACATCATCTTCGGTGCCGTCATCGACGACGCTCTCGGTGACGAGGTGCGCGTCACGGTGATCGCGGCCGGCTTCGACGGCGGTACGCCGCGGCGCTCAGTTTCCAGCCCCGCCAAGCGTTCCGAGCCGGAGCTGCCGGCCTCCCGCGTCGACGCCACCGGCACGTCGTTCGAGCGCAGCTCGGCAGGCGGCTCGGACAGCGAAGCCGCCCGCGGCGACCGCGAGCCGGCGCTGGTCGGAGCCGGTGGCAGCGACCGTTCGATCGACCTGTCGCGCGAGGACCGGGAGCCGGCCAACGCGGCTCGGCCCACCCGCACCATCGTCTTCGACGACGCCGACGACCTCGACGTGCCGGACTTCCTCAAGTAGGTCCTGCCGGGGAGGTGCCAGCCGCCCACCCGGATGTGGGGCAGGCTGGGGGCATGCTGGCGCGCGTCTCGGAGTCCGCAGACGTGCGCTGGTACTGGACCGACCGGCACGGAGGGTGCAGCAAACCGCCGTACGCCGGCTTCAACCTCGGTGATCACGTCGGCGACGACGCGGCCGCGGTGACCGCCAACAGGGTGGCGCTGGCCGAGGCGGTCGGGGTGGCCAGCGACGCGCTCGCGCTGATGACCCAGGTGCACGGTCGCGCCGTGGCGGTCGTCGAGGGGCGGCGACAGGCCGGTGCCGCGTCGCCGGTGGCCGATGCTCTCGTGACGCGAGAGCGGGGGCTCGCTCTCGTCGTCCTGGTGGCCGACTGCGTGCCCGTGCTGCTCACCGCCGCCGACCACGACGGGCATCCGGTCCTCGCCGCCGTGCACGCGGGCCGGGCCGGGGTCGAGCTCGATGTCGTGGGAGCTGCCGTGGCCGCGATGACCGGTCTTGGTGCTGACCCGACCACCGCCCGGGCGGTGGTCGGGCCGTGCATCTGCGGACCGTGCTACGAGGTGCCCGACGAGCTGGCAGACCGGATCGGGGCGGCCGCGCCGGGCAGCCGCACGATCAGTAGAGCCGGCACTGCGGCCCTGGACCTGCGCGCCGGGGTGACCGCCCAGCTGCACGCCGCCGGAGTCGCCACCGTGGTGCAGGAGAACCTCTGCACCCGCGAGAGCGCTGCCTTCTTCTCCCACCGTCGCAACGGTGTGACCGGCCGCTTCGGCGGGGTCGTGGTGGCGAGGGGTGAGCCGTCGTGACACCCGAGGAGCGCCGCGCCGAGCTGGCCGCCAACCTGGCCGACGTACGAGCCAGGATCGAGGCAGCGTGCAGTGCGATCGGCCGCAGGACGACGGAGATCACCCTCGTCGCCGTGACCAAGACCTTCCCGGCGGACGACGTCGGGCACCTGGCGGCCCTCGGGGTGACCGAGGTGGCCGAGAACCGCGCCACGGAAGCAGCGGACAAGCGAGCGATCTGTGACGCCGGCGGTATCAACGACCTGCGCTGGCACTTCGTGGGACAGGTGCAGACCAACAAGGCTGGTGTGATCGCTCGGTGCGCCGACATCGTGCACTCCGTCGACCGGCTTCGGCTCGTCCATGCCCTGGACCGGGCGGCCGGCGCTGATGAGCACCGGCACCTGCAGGCTCTGGTGCAGGTCGACCTGTCCGGCGAGCCGGGTCGCGGTGGAGCTGCACCGGGCGACGTACCCGCACTCGCTGATGCAGTGGCTGATGCCGAGCACCTGCAGCTCGCCGGACTGATGGCTGTCGCGCCGCTGGGGGCCGACCCGGACGTCGCCTTCGCGCAACTGGCCGCGATCGCCGCCGACCTGCGGCAAGCCCACCCGAGCGCGACCCTCGTGTCGGCGGGGATGAGCGGTGATCTCGAGGCTGCGCTACGACATGGTGCGACACACCTGCGCGTCGGCACCGCGTTGCTCGGTTCGCGGCCTCCGCTCAGGTAGCGTCGCAGCAGTCAGAAGACGGTCGGACCGGTGCCATGTTCGTGCGGCGCCACCACGGTCCGTCCACCCCGAGCGGAGGGCAGCAGTCATGGCCGGCGCGATGCGTAAGGCGATGGTCTACCTCGGCCTCGTCGAGGAGGACGGCTACGGCTACGACGAGGAGTACGACGACACCTCGGGCGAGCTCGACGAGCACGGCAACGGCCGCGAAGGTCGCCAGCGCGCTGACGCTCACGATCGCCACGAGCGCGGCGGCGTCGCCACGATGCCGCGTCGCGCAGCATCGTCAGTGACCTCGATGTCCTCGGGCGCCGCGGGCAGTCGGCCGTTCGACCGGATCACGACCATCCACCCGCGCACCTACAACGAGGCCAAGCAGATCGGTGAGAGCTTCCGCGAGAGCACGCCGGTCATCATGAACCTCTCCGACATGGACGACTCGGACGCCAAGCGCCTGGTCGACTTTGCCGCAGGCCTGGTCTTCGGGCTGCGCGGGACCATCGAGCGGGTCACCAACAAGGTCTTCCTGCTTTCTCCGGCCGACGTCACCGTCACCGCGGAGGACAAGGCACGGATGGCCGAGAGCGGCTTCTTCAACCAGAGCTAGGCTCTGCCCCTGTGTCAGGCACCCCAGGACCGGTCGGCACGGTCCTCAACCTCATCCTGCTGTTCTTCATCATCCTGCTGATCATCAGGCTGGTGCTCGACTACATCCAGATGTTCGCCCGGTCGTGGCGGCCCAGCGGCGTGGTGCTCGTGCTCGCCGAGGTGGTCTACAGCATCACCGACCCGCCACTGAGGGCGATGCGGCGGCTGATCCCGCCGCTGCGGATCGGGTCCCTGACCCTGGACCTGTCCTTCCTGGTGGTCATCGTGCTCGCCCAGATCGCCCGCAGCCTCACCGGACTCATCCCGTTCTGACGTGGCGGCGGCCCCCGCGGACCCTCGGGTTCGATAGGTTCGCTTCTCGAGGGTGGATGATTCACCCTCGAGCGCGATAGCGACGCCCGCCCCACGGGCGACCAGACGATGGACGACTAGCGAGGAGACTCGACGCCATGCCGTTGACGCCCGAGGACGTGGCCAACAAGCAGTTCACGAGCACCCGGCTCAAGCCTGGCTATGACGAGACCGAGGTCGACGAGTTCCTCGACGAGGTCGAGGCAGAGCTGACCCGGCTCTACCGTGAGAACGACGAGCTGCGCTCCTCCCTCGCCGCCGCCGGTCGCGGCGAGCAGGTGCCGGTGCCGGCCGCAGCCACGCCGGCCGCCGCCGAGCCCGACCCGGCCCTGGCCCGGGAGAACGACGACCTCCGCCAGAAGCTCGCCGCGGCCCAACGCCAGCTCGCCGAGGCGGCCAGCCGTCCGCCGCAGCAGGCCCCCCCTGCGGCCGCACCGGTCCCGGCGGCCGCACCCAGCGGCGCCGCTCCTTCCGAGACGGCGACCGGCATCCTGGCGCTGGCCCAGCGCACCGCCGACGAGCACATCGCCGAGGCGCGCACCCAGGCCGATCGCATCGTCAGCGAGGCGCGCACCAAGTCCGAGGCCCTCAAGCGCGAGGCCGAGGACAAGCACCGCGCGATGATCGGTTCGCTGGAGACCGAGCGGTCCACCCTCGAGCGCGAGGTCGACAAGCTGCGGTCCTTCGAGCGGGAGTACCGCACCCGGCTCAAGCAGTACCTCGAGACCCAGCTGCGCGAGCTCGACGGTCGCAGCACCGAGGCGCCGGCCGGTGGATCCGCACCAGCGGCAGGTGCCGGCCAGACCGGCGGGCAGCAGCCGCAGGGTCAGCAGGCGCCCCAGCCGAACCAGCCGACCCAGCCGACCCAGGCGCAGCCGGCCCGTTCCCCGTTTGCTCCCGGTGCCCCGGTCAGCGGCGAGAGCCCCAGCGGCCCGCCGCAGCAGGCTCAGCCCTTCGGGGACGGTGGCCAGCAGGGCTGAGGTCCGGTCCGCGCACGCACCCCTGCACAGCACGACGCCGGCACTCCCTCACGGGTGGGCCGGCGTCGAGCTGGGGGGATGTGCGGGTAGTGCTGTGGCGAACTCGGTCAGCTGCCGGTCATCGCAAGGCGACGGAACGGGTCACGGGCCGGGGGGGTCGGCAGGGTCACGCGGTTGCCGTCGGCCGACAGTCCGCCGAGGGCGAGCACGCTGGCCAGCACGGTGAGGGTGTCCACACCGGCATCGACGCCGGCCTGGGTGACCATCACGCGGTAGATCGTCACGTAGTGCTTGGCGGGGGTGTCATAGCTCCAGTCGACGGAGCCCAGGTGCACGGCCGCGCCGTGCGTGCCGTTGGGGCCGTCGAAGGGACGGTCCCAGAGCTGGATCCCGGCCGGGCCGGCCGAGAACGGCCCACCCATCGAGACGTCCTGACGGGCGGCCGCCGCGAGCAGCTCGCGGGACTCGCGCTCGGCGAGCACCAGCGAGGGTCGGACATGGCTGGCCAGGGCAGGAACCGCCACGGCGCCTTCCTTGAGCCGGACACCGGCCTGGGACGGTCCACCGAGCGGTACGACGTGCAGCGGCACCGGGACCTCCGTGAGCTCGTGGCCGGTCCGTCGGGGCGGTCGCCCCGGCGTCACCTCCGGCCGTCAGGGAGAAGTATCGGCCCGCACCCCCACGCTCCTTCACTACGCCGAACGGGTGCTTCACCGGTTCGCCACACGCCTAGGCGGGGGTCCAGCGATCCGCTGACCCGGTCCTGACGAACTCTTTACCGACCGGCTAGGCCGACCGGGTGACGGTGAAGCGCAGTCCGAGGTCGGTGCTGGTGTGAACGTTGTCCTCCGGGGCACTCTCGGAGGTCCCCAGACCTTCGTCGTACGACGTGGCGAGGACCTCCGCGGCCACCAAGGCAGCGTGCTCACGCAGTGCCTCGGCAAGCTCGCCCTCGGCTGCCCAGCGCACCGCCACCCGGTCGGTCACCTGCAGCCCGGCGGACTTGCGAGCCTCCTGCAGCAGCCGCACGGCTTCCCGGGCCAGCCCGGCGCGCCGCAGATCGGGGGTGAGGGTCAGGTCCAGCGCCAGGGTCTCGCCGCCGTCGCTGGCCACCGCCCAGCCTTCGCGTGGGGTCTCGGTGAGCAGCACCTCGTCGGCGTCGACCGTGAGCTCCTCGCCCTCGACCACGACGACGGCGCTACCCGTGCCGCGCAGCGACTCGGCCAGCGCATCGGCGTCGGTGCCGGCGACCGCCGCGGCGACCAGCGGCGTCCGCGGGCCGAACCGCTTGCCCAGGGCCCGGAAGTTGCCCTTCGCGCTTCGGTCGACCAGGTCGCCGGCGAGCTCCTCGAAGCCGTGCACGTTGAGCTCGTCGGCCACCTGCTGGCGCAGCTCCTCGGACAAGCCCGCCCAGCCCGGCGCGCCGACCAGAGCTCGGCCCAGCGGCTGCCGGTTGCGCACCTTGGACGTCGTACGGGCCGACCGACCGAGCTCGACCACCCGACGGACCAGGGCCATGTCGCGACCGAGCGCCTCGTCGACCAGCGAGCCGTCGACGACGGGCCAGCTCGCCAGGTGCACGGAGGTGGCGATGTCCGGCCCCCACGGGCGCACGACGTCCTGCCATACCCGCTCGGTGACGAACGGCACGATCGGCGCCATCAGCAGGGTCAGCAGGTAGAGGCACTCGTGCAGCGTGGCCAGTGCGGCCGGGTCGCCTTCCCAGAACCGTCGCCGCGACCGTCGTACGTACCAGTTCGAAAGGTCGTCGACGTACGCCGACAGCAGGCGGCCGACCCGGGGGGTGTCGAACGCCTCGTAGGCCGCGGTCACCTCGGTCACCAGCCGGTGCGCCTCGGACAGTGCCCATCGGTCGAGTGCCGGGCGGGTCGCGACCTCCGGCCAGGGACCCTCGCTGGGTGCCCAGTCGTTGGCGCCGGCGTAGAGGGTGAGGAAGGACGCGGTGTTCCAGTAGGTCAGCAAGGTCTTGCGCACGATGTCCTGCAGCACCGCGTGCCCGACCCGCCGCTGCAGCCACGGCGACCCGCTCGCGGCCATGAACCATCGCAGGGCGTCGGCACCGTGCTGGTCCATCAGCGGCAGCGGCTCGAGGATGTTGCCGAGGTGCTTGCTCATCTTGCGGCCGTCCTCGGCGACGATGTGCCCGAGGCAGAGCACGTTCTCGTACGACGACCGGTCGTGCACCAGGGTGTTGACCGCCATCAGCGTGTAGAACCAGCCACGCGTCTGGTCGATCGCCTCGCAGATGAACTGCGCCGGGAAGGCGTTGGCGAACCTTTCGCCCGAGCCTTCGGCGTGTGGAAAACCCCATTGCGCAAAGGGCATCGAACCCGAGTCGAACCATGCGTCGATGACCTCGGGAACCCGGCGCATCGCCGCCGACCGGTCGGCGGTCGCGCATTCGGGGCAGGCGAAGGTGACGTCGTCGACGTAGGGCCGGTGCGGGTCGAGGGCGTCGAGGTCCTGCCCGGCGTGCTCACCGAGCTCGGCCAGAGAGCCCACGCAGACCAGGTGGGTGGGGTCGTAGCCGCAGCGCCACACCGGCAGCGGGGTGCCCCAGTAACGGGACCGGGACAGCGCCCAGTCGATGTTGTTGTGCAGCCAGTCGCCGTAGCGGCCCCACTGGATGTTGTCGGGGAACCACTGGGTGCGCGCGTTCTCGGCCAGCAGCTGGTCCTTGATGCGGGTCGTACGTACGTACCAGGACGGCTGGGCGTAGTAGAGCAGGGCGGTGTGGCAGCGCCAGCAGTGCGGGTAGGAGTGCTCGTAGGGCAGGTGACGGAACATCAGGCCGCGGTCCTTCAGGTCGCGCACCAGTGCGGCGTCGGCCTGTTTGAAGAAGACCCCGCCGACCAGCGGCACGTCGTCACTGAAGCGGCCGTCGGGACGCACCGGGTTTACCACCGGCAGCCCGTAGGCCCGGCTCACTGCAAGGTCCTCGGCGCCGAACGCGGGTGCCTGGTGGACCAGCCCGGTGCCGTCCTCGGTGGTGACGTAGTCGGCGAGCGCGACGAAGTGCCCGGGTGCCCGGCCGTCGGGGCCTTGCGGCCACGGGACCAGCTCGAACGGTCGCCGGTAGGCCCAGTGCTCCATGCTCGTGCCGAGGAAGCGGTCGACGACCGTCCACCCCTCGCCGAGAGCCTCGCCCACCAGGGGCTCGGCCACCACGAGGGTCTCGGCGCCGTCGGTCGCCGTCACGTAGGTGACGTCAGCTCGCACGGCCACGGCGGTGTTGGACACCAGCGTCCAGGGTGTGGTGGTCCACACCAGGAGGGCGGCTGGGGTCGCGCTGCTGTCGGCGTACGGGCCGGTGGTGAGGGGGAAGCGCACGTAGACGCTCGGGTCCACCACGGTCTCGTAGCCCTGGGCGAGCTCGTGGTCCGACAGGCCGGTGCCGCAGCGGGGGCAGTACGGCGCGACCCGGTGGTCTTCGCTGAGCAGTCCCTTGTCGAAGATGGTCTTCAGCGCCCACCACACGCTTTGCACGTAGGCGGGATCCATCGTGCGGTAGGGGTCGGTCATGTCGACCCAGTAGCCCATGCGCGTCGTCATCGCCTCGAACTCCCCGACGTGGCGCTGCACCGACTCACGACACCGGTCGTTGAAGGCAGCCACGCCGTAGGCCTCGATGTCGCCCTTGCCGGCGAAGCCGAGCTCCTTCTCGACTGCGATCTCGACCGGCAGGCCGTGACAGTCCCAGCCGGCCTTGCGGACCACGTGGCGGCCCTGCATGGTCTTGAACCGCGGGAACACGTCCTTGAACACCCGGGCCTCGATGTGGTGCACGCCCGGCATCCCGTTGGCGGTCGGCGGCCCTTCGTAGAAGGTCCACGGCTCGCCGCCCGCGGAGCGCGCGAGACTCTCGGCGAAGGTGCCCTCGCGGGACCAGAGGTCGAGGATGTCGCGTTCCATCGCCGGCAGGTCGACCTGGGGCGGGACGGGGGTGTAGCGGCGGGAGCCAGTGCTCACGGGTGCTGCTCCTTCGGCCTTCGGCGGGATCACGTCACTGCCGAAGGGACGACGTCGACGCCCGGCGTCCTGCCCGGCGGAGACCCCGCGGTACCACCCTTCTTGGCCGGCGACCCGCTGCTGGCGCGTCGCCGACCCGCTCGTTCTCGCGCCTGCTGCCGGGTCTAGTTGCCTCGCCGCTGGCTCGCGGTGGACGTTCTTCCGGCGGCTCGAGGGTGATGGCCCCGTCGACGCCTGTGCAGGTGCTCGTGTGACTCTACCGGCGGGCGCGGCAGAGTTCCGGAAGGCGTCATGCGGCGCGCCCCCTTGGCCCCGGGCCAACGGCGACCTATCCTGCGGCACACCTTCGTGGCCTTGATCACGAGGACCACGATGATCACCGCAGGTCGGCAAGGGGGCCGCATGGCGCACCACCGCACGTCCAGCGAGGCCGTGGATCAGCTGCGTCCGGCGGTCGTCGCTGCCGCGGCACCGGCCAAGAAGTCGGTGCGGGCAGCCGTGGCCACGAAGGCTGCGCCGATGAAGAAGGCTGCGGCGAAGAAGGCGGCTCCGGCCAAGAAGGTTGCGCCCGGCAAGAAGGCGGCGCCGGCCAGGAAAGCTGCTGACCCGGTGAAGAAGGCGGCGCCGGCCAAGAAGGCTGCTGCCCCGGTGAAGAAGGCGGCACCGGTGAAGAAGGCGGCGCCGGCCAAGAAGGCTGCTGACCCGGTGAAGAAGGCGGCTGCGCCGGCCACGAAGGCGGCTGCGAAGGCCACGAAGGCGGCTGCTCCGGCCACGAAGGCGGCTGCGCCGGCCACGAAGACAGCCGCACCGGCCACGAAGGGCGCAGGTGCACCCGCTCCCGCGACGAAGGCGGCGGCACCGGCACCGGTCAAGGCTGCCAAGGCACCGACGGCGAAGAAGGCTCCGGCCGGCGCCCGACGCGAACCGATCCTGTACACCCCGCAGTCGACGATCAGCGCCGAGCGAAAGGCTCCCGGCCCGACGGTCGACCCGGACGAGCCACGCGCCCTGGTCGTGCGGGCCGACGAGGACCCGTGGACCAAGGCCGAGCTCAGCGAGGTTCGCGCCGAGCTCAAGGACGAGGTCCGTCGGCTGCGCGACGAGCTCGACATGGCCGAGCACGAGATCGATGACATGCTGCGCGACTCCGGTGACGGGGCCGGCGACGACGCCGCCGACGCAGGCAGTAAGACCTTCGAGCGCGAGCACGAGATGTCCCTGGCCAACAACACCCGTGACATGCTGGTCCAGGCCGAACGCGCACTGGCTCGGATCGGTAACGGCACCTACGGCATCTGTGAGAACTGTGGCAATCCCATCGGCAAGGCTCGGTTGCAGGTCTTCCCGCGGGCAACGCTGTGCATGACGTGCAAGCAGCGGGAGGAACGCCGCTGACGCGTCGGGCGCTGGCGCCGTTGGTGCTCGCTGTCGCCTCGACCGTCGTGGTCGTCGATGCCGTCACCAAGTACCTTGCCGTGCGGGACCTCAGCGACCGTGCACCGGTCGAGCTGCTGGGCGGGCTGCTCACCCTGCGGCTGATCCGCAACCCGGGTGCTGCCTTCGGCTTTGCCCAGGGCCTGACCTTCGTCTTCACCGCCGTGGCGGTGGCCGTAGTCGTGGCCATCCTGCGACTGTCTCGTCGGCTGCGCAGCACGCGGTGGGCTGTAGCGCTGGGGCTGGTGCTCGGTGGCGCGGTCGGCAACCTGCTCGACCGGTTGTTCCGGGCTCCTGGTCCGGGACGGGGGCACGTGGTCGACTTCCTCGAGCTGCCGCACTGGCCGGTGTTCAACCTGGCCGACTCCTCGATCGTGACGGCAGCCGTGCTGATGGTGCTGCTGTCCGCGCGCGGGTCGACGTACGACGGGAACGACAGGACCGACGCGCGCTGAAAGTCGTGGTAACCCGCGAGGCCCGTCGTGCGTCGTAACAAGGTGTGATCCTCGGAGCGAGTCGAGCGGTGCCGCTATCCTCACGAAAGCGGTTATATCGCTCGCCATCGTCGCTCTGCGGGGAGGTCTGGTGACTCTGAGCAGTCGGAGCAGGTATCCTGAGCTCGTCCGCAACGACCAGGGAGGGGGAGCATGACCTCGGTCGTGCCCGAGCGCGCCGAGCGTGTGCTCCAGGTCGTCGACTCGCCGCGGCTGTCTTCCCGCCCGGTCGCCGCCGACACCAGATGGCTACGCGTGCTGGGTCGTCGACTGCTGCTGCTCGACTCGATCCTCATGGTCATCTCGGTGGGCACCACTCTCGCGGTGCGCTTCGGACCCGCCGACCGCCGGATCCCGCTGCCCGCCACCTGGCACGACCTCACCCTGACGTCGTACGTCGTCATCGGTCCGCTGCTGGCGGCCTCGTGGGTCGGCATGATGGTAACCACCCGCACCTACGACGGTCGGGTCCTCGGCGTCGGAGGCGATGAGTACCGCCGGGTGGTGCGGGCCAGCGTCTACTTCTGGGCGCTGGTCGCGGTGACGGCCTATCTCACCCACTTCTCCCTGTCCCGCCTGGTGTGGGGGGCGGCTTTCGCGCTGGGCACCCTGCTGCTGGTGCTCGGTCGCTGGTCGGCCCGCAAGCTGCTGCACCGGGCCCGACGACGCTCGACCGGCTGGTCGCACCGGGTGCTCGCCGTCGGCGGTCGCGACGAGGTGGCCGCTCTGGTGGCCGAGCTCGAACGCGACCCCTACGCCGGCCTGCGGGTCGTCGGCGCCTGCATGCCGCCCGACGAGCAGGACCACGCCGAGATCTCGCCGTCCGTGCCGGTCGTCGGCACACTGTCCTCGGTGCCCGAGGCCGTCGCACGGCTCGGCGTCGACACCGTGGCAGTCACCGCGTCCCGTGGCCTCACCGGCGGCGTGCTCAAGCGGCTCGGCTGGGACCTCGAGGGTGCCGGCGTCGACCTCATCGTCGCGCCCGCCCTCACCGACATCGCCGGTCCGCGGGTGCACGTGCGCCCGGTGTCCGGCCTGCCTCTGCTGTACGTCGAGCAGCCGGAGTTCACCGGTCCCTCCTGGGCGATCAAGGAGGCCTTCGATCGGGTGCTGGCCGCGCTCGCGCTGACGCTGCTCAGCCCCGTGATGGCCGTGATCGCCCTCGCGGTGCGCATGAGCGGTCCCGGTCCGGTGATCTTCCGCCAGGTGCGCGTCGGCCGTGACGGCGGCACGTTCACGGTCTACAAGTTCCGCACCATGGTGGTCGACGCCGAGAAGCACCTGGAGGCGCTCTGGAGCCTGAGCGAGGGCAACGGAATGCTCTTCAAGCTCAAAGACGACCCGCGCGTCACGCGCATCGGCCGGTGGCTGCGGCGGGTCAGCCTCGACGAGCTGCCCCAGCTGTGGAACGTGCTGATCGGCACGATGAGCCTGGTCGGCCCGCGGCCTGCGCTGCCCACCGAGGCCGAGCGCTACGGCCGGTCCACGGCGCGACGCTTGCTCGTCAAGCCGGGCATCACCGGGCTCTGGCAGGTCAGCGGTCGCTCAGACCTCTCGTGGGAGGACAGCGTGCGGCTGGACCTGTACTACGTCGAGAACTGGTCGTTCGCCGGCGACATCCACATACTCTGGAAGACGGTGTCTGCGGTCTTCCAGGGTCGTGGGGCCTACTGATCTTGTTGTCGGCGTTGGTCGACCTGCTGCGCGACGGCGGGCCGGCGACAGCTGCCGTCCTCGCCGTGGTGATAGCACTCACGGCACTTGTTGCCTGGCACGGGCAGAAGCCCCGGTGGCTGCCCCTCCCGTCCAGCGCGCATCCCTCGCGCCGGACCTCGGTGGTCGCCGCCCTGCTGCTGCTCGTGCTGGCCGCAGCGTGGATGGTGGCCGACAAGGGGTTCGAGGGACCGCACCTGGTGCGGCTGTCGCACAAGCACGGCATCGTCGCCGCCGACCTGGTCGCGATCCTCTCGGTGGTGCTGTCGGTTGCCGTGCTGGTCCGCGCCGCGCGCCGGAGCGCGATACTGGAGCCGTGACCGACCGCCGTACGCTCCCCGTCCCGGACGGTCTTGCCGGTGAACGCCTCGACGCCGCGCTGGCCCGGCTCTTCGGCTTCTCGCGCACCAAGGCGGCCGAGATGGTCGGCGCCGGCGACGTGCTGGTCGACGGCGCCCCCGGCCTGAAGTCCGACCGGGTGCAGGCCGGGTCGTGGCTCGACGTCACGGTTCCGCCCCCGCCCGGGATGCCGCAGATCGTCGCCGAGCCGGTGCCGGGCATGCTCGTCGTCTACGACGACGAGGACCTCGTGGTGGTCGACAAGCCGGTCGGTGTCGCTGCGCATCCGAGCCCCGGATGGACCGGCACGACCGTGGTCGGCGGCCTGGCTGCCGCGGGCTACCGCATCTCGACCAGCGGTGCGGCCGAGCGGCAGGGCATCGTGCACCGCCTCGACGTCGGCACCAGCGGCCTGATGGCGGTCGCCAAGTCGGAGCGGGCCTACACCGGTCTCAAGCGTGCGTTCAAGGAACGCACGGTCGACAAGATCTACCACGCGCTCGTGCAGGGGCACCCGGATCCGCTTCGCGGCACCGTCGACGCCCCGATCGACCGGCACCCGACCCACGACTACCGCTGGGCGGTGGTCGCCAGCGGCAAGCCGAGCATCACCCACTACGAGACCCTCGAGGCGCACCGGGCCGCCAGCCTGCTCGAGATCACCCTCGAGACCGGGCGCACCCACCAGATCCGGGTGCACATGGCGGCGCTGCGCCATCCGTGCGTCGGCGACCTCACCTACGGCGCGGACCCCACCCTGTCGGCCCGGCTCGGCCTGATGCGGCAGTGGCTGCACGCCGCCCGGCTCGGCTTCGAGCACCCCGGCACCGGAGAGCGGCTCGAGCTGACCAGCGGCTATCCCGAGGACCTCACGGTGGCCCTTGCCCGGCTGCGGGACGAGGCGTGACGGCTGATCCCTCGGTGATCGTGCGTCACGTGACCGACATCGACGAGCTCGCGGCGGCGTACGCGGTGCGTCATGACGTCTTCGTCGTGGAGCAGGGGGTGCCACCGGAGCTCGAGCTCGACAACCTCGACGCCACCGCCGACCACCTGGTGGCGTACGACGGTGAGCGGGCGGTCGGCGCCGGCCGACTGGTCGTGGAGGCCGCCGGCTTCGAGGGAGCCGACCCGACCCTCGGCCCGGTCGGGCACCTGGGTCGCATCGCGGTGCGCGCGCAGGACCGCGGCCGAGGCCTCGGCGTGGCGTTGGTGGTGGCCTTGGAGGCACGCGCCGTCCAGCGGCGGCTGGCGATCGCCGCGCTCTCGGCCCAGACTCACGCGCTGGGCTTCTACGAGCGGCTGGGCTACGCCGCGCACGGCCCGGAGTTCGACGACGCGGGCCTCCCGCACCGCTGGATGACCAAGCGCCTCTGACCCCCGTCGCCCGCCCCCGTCCCGCCCCCGCCCCGGGAGCTCTCGATCATGGGGGAGGCTCACGGGCGCCGGGCCACGGGGCGCTGGTCATACCGAGACCCTGGGCGACCGACGTACGGCATGGCGGGTGCCCGCGGGTGGTCCTGGGCCGACACGCCGTGGGTGCTGGGACGCTTGCGGACGGGCCGGTGCGCGTCGGTGGTCAGACCTAGAGTGGGGCCGCACGCAGACCACCTCCGGCAGAGGCGAGGCACCACCCAGCATGGGATCCAGCGACTCGTTCGTGCATTTGCACACGCACACCGAGTACTCCATGCTCGACGGCGCCGCCCGCCTCGACGACCTCTTCGCCGCGGCGGTCGAGATGGGCATGCCGGCCCTGGCGATGACCGACCACGGCAACGTCTTCGGCGCCTACGACTTCTGGAAGAAGGCCACAAAGGCGGGCATCAAGCCGATCATCGGCGTCGAGGCCTACGTCACCCCCCGCACTCACCGCAGCGACCGGACCCGGGTCAAGTGGGGCCAAGGTGGCGGCGACGACGTGTCCGGAGGCGGCGCGTTCACCCACATGACGCTGCTCGCCGAGACGACCGCGGGCATGCACAACCTCTTCCGCCTCAACAGCAGGGCCAGCCTCGAAGGCTTCTTCTACAAGCCGCGCATGGACCGCGAGCTGCTCTCGACCTACGCCGCCGGCCTGATCGCCACCACCGGCTGCCCGTCCGGTGAGGTGCAGACCTTCCTGCGTCTCGGGCGGTACGACGAGGCGCGGGCCGCAGCAGCCGACTTTCGCGACATCTTCGGGGCCGGCAACTACTACCTCGAGCTGATGGAGCACGGGCTCGAGATCCAGTCCCGCGTCAAGGCCGACCTGCTGCGCCTGGCCAAAGACCTCGCGCTGCCGTTGGTCGCCACCAACGACCTGCACTACACCCGCAAGGAGGACGCCGCCGCCCACGAGGTGCTGCTCTGCGTCCAGTCCGGGTCGACCTTGGCAGATCCCAACCGCTTCAAGTTCGACACCGACGACTTCTACCTCAAGAGTGCGGCGGAGATGCGCCACATCTGGCGTGAGCTGCCGGAGGCCTGCGACAACACGCTGCTCATCGCGCAGCGGTGCGACGTGTCGTTCACCGAGGGCGAGGGCCGCTACATGCCGCGGTTCCCGTGCCCGGAGGGCGAGTCCGAGCAGTCGCTGTTCGTCCAGGAGGTCGAGGCAGGGCTGCACCGTCGCTATCCCACCGGCATCTCCGACGAGGTGCGGAGCCGCGCGACGTATGAGACCGAGGTCATCTGCAGCAAGGGTTACGCCGGCTACTTCCTGGTGGTCGCCGACTTCATCAGGTGGGCCAAGTCCCAGGGCATCCGGGTCGGCCCCGGCCGCGGTTCCGGTGCGGGGGCCATGACGGCTTACGCGATGGGGATCACCGATCTCGACCCCTTGGTCCACGGTCTGATCTTCGAGCGGTTTCTCAACCCCGAGCGGATGTCGATGCCGGACTTCGACGTCGACTTCGACGAGCGCCGCCGAGGTGAGGTGATCCGCTACGTCACCGACACGTACGGCGCCGAGCGGGTGGCCCAGATCGTCACCTACGGCACCATCAAGGCCAAGCAGGCCATGAAGGACTCGGCCCGCGTCCTCGGCTACCCCTACGCCCTCGGCGACCAGCTCACCAAGCTGCTGCCGCCGCCGATCATGGGCAAGGACCTGCCGCTCGGGGGCATCTTCGACCCCACCCACAAGCGCTACAGCGAGGCGGGTGAGTTCCGGGCCCGCTACGAGTCCGACCCGGATGCCAAGCGGGTCGTCGACACCGCGCGCGGCCTG